>JAZKIN010000024.1:0-80731 GCA_040384885.1 Pseudomonadota bacterium
CCCCTTGGTTCGTAGCCAAGTACTCTATCCAACTGAGCTACAGCCGCGAAAGCAAGCATTGTAGCAGCTCCGCTTTGTTTCCGAAAGTGCTTGCGCGCTTTGCGTCATCATCACGTCCCCGCTTTCGTAGCACGACCGCCATGCGGGCCGGTTTTGCGCTACCGGAGGGGCTTGCCCCGCCGAAGAAGCAGCATTATAGGGGGGCAGCCCGCGCTTGTCCAGTCCTTCTCGGCCCGCTGTTATTCCCACTAAGTAATTTTCATTGATTAGCAAGCATCTGGTAGATTAGTGCAATCTGGATCAGGAGTAACTAAACATGCTGGGTGTGTTGACGGGGGCCTACAGAAACTGGCCGCGACTCGGGCTGGGCCTGCTGCTCGCGTTCGCCTTCGCGGGCGCCCACGCGGCCCAGCGCAGCCTGCGCTTCGAGCACATCGGCATGGAGCAGGGGCTGGCGCAGGAAACCGTGAGTAACATTTTGCAGGACCGCAAGGGCTTCATGTGGTTCGGCACCCAGGCCGGCCTGAGCCGCTACGACGGCTACCGCATCAAGGTGTTCAAGAACGACCCGTCCGACCCGCGCAGCCTCGTCGACGGCTACGTCACCGCCTCGTTCGAGGACGCCGACGGCACCCTGTGGTTCGGCACCAAGGGCGGCCTGACGCGCTACGATCCGAAGAACGAAAATTTCATCCGCTACGACGGCGCCGATTCGCAGGCCGCGCTCGGCGCCAACCGGACCGTGAGCGCGATCGCCTCCGACGGCCGCGGCGGGCTGTGGATCGGCACCAGCGTCGGGCTGCGCCACGTCGACCCCAAAACCGGGCGCTTCAGCGCGCTGCGCCACGACGCCGCCAACCCGGCCAGCCTCTGCGACGACCGCGTCAACGCGCTCGCGCTCGAGCGCGACGGCACCCTGTGGGTCGGCACCTCCAACGGGCTCGACCGGCTCGACGCCGGCGCCGGCGGCTTCGTCCATTTCGCGCCCGGCGCGCCCAACAGCGCCTCCAACCACATCCATTCGCTCTCGCTCGGCCCCGGGCGCACGCTGTGGATCGGCACCGCCAACGGGCTGCAGGCGTGGGGGGCGGGCGCGGCGCCGGACCGGCGGCGCGTGTTCGGCGCGGCCGACGGCATCGGCGCGATGCGCGTGCTCTCGCTGTACCACGACCAGCGCGGCAACCTGTGGGCCGGCACCGACAACGCCGGCCTCAAATGGATGGCGCCGGGCGCCAAAACCTTCGCCAGCTACCGGCACGAACCGATGGACCGCTACAGCCTGCGCGACAACCAGGTGGTGGCCGTGTCGGTCGACCGCAGCGGCACCTTGTGGGTCGGCGGCTGGTTCGGCGGCGTCAGCCGCGCCGACCTCGCCAGCGGCGGCTTCACGCGGATCACCAATTCGGCCGACGACCCGGCCACGATCAGCAGCAGCAAGACGCGCGCCGTGGTCGGCGCCGGGCCCGGCCAGTTGTGGATCGGCACCATGGGCATGGGCCTGAACCTGTTCGACGTCGCCAGCGGCAAGGCGCAGCGCACGCTGCACGACCCGGACCGGCCCGGCAGCCTGCCCGACAATTTCATCACGGCGCTCGCGGCCGGCGCCGACCGGCTGTGGGTCGGCTCGCCGAGCGGCTTGAGCTGGCGCGACCCGGCCGGCGGGCGTTTCACGCGCGTGCCGCTCGGGGTCGAGACCAACGCCAACTACATCCAGCGCCTCATGCTCGACCGCGCCGGCATGCTGTGGGTGCTCACGCGCGGCGGCCTGCACCGGGTCGACCCCAAGGGCGGGCCGCTCAAAAGCTGGCGCCACGACGCGCGCGTGCGCGACAGCCTCGGCGACGACTTCGGGTTCGCGCTCGGCGAGACGCGCGACGGCGCGCTGTGGATCGGCACCGAAAACGGGCTCGACCGGTTCGACCGCGCGAGCGGGCGCTTCACCCACTTCCGGCACGACCCGGCCGACCCGACCAGCCTGCGCCACGGCCGCGTGCACGACCTGTTCGAATCGAAGAAGGGCGAGTTCTGGGTCGGCACCGCGGGCGGCCTGCACAAGGCCGTGTTCGGGGCCGACGGCGCGCTGCGCTTCCGCTTCTACCCGATCAACCTCGGGCGCGCGGCCGAACCGGTCGGCGCCACCCTCGAGGACGAGCGCGGGCGCCTGTGGGTCAGCACCACCTCGGGCATGACGCGGCTCGACCCGCTCTCGGGCCAGTTCAAGAACTACACCTCGAAGGACGGGCTGGTCGACGGCTCGTACTTCATCGGCGCCGGCTTCGCCGCGCCGGACGGCCAGCTCCATTACGGCGGCGTCAACGGCATGACCTCGTTCCGGCCCGCGCAAATCCAGGAGAACCCGACCGCGCCGCAGGTCGTGATCACCGATTTCCTCGTGTTCAACCAGTCGCTGCGCCAGGCCGCGCCGGGCGCGCCGGGGCCGCTGCAGGAGCCGATCCAGGACGCCAGGCGCGTCGCGCTGACGTACCGCGACTCGGTGCTCTCGCTCGAATTCGCGGCCCTGCATTTCGCCGACCCGCAGCGCAACCGCTACAGCTACCAGCTGGTCGGCTTCGACCAGGGCTGGGTCGACACCGACGCCGGCAAGCGCTTCGCGACCTACACCAACCTCGACCCGGGGCGCTACCTGTTCCGGGTCAAGGCCAGCAACAAGGACGGGGTCTGGAGCGAGACCCCGGCCGAGCTCGAAATCACGATCACGCCGCCGCTGTGGAAGACCTGGTGGTTCCGCCTGCTGACGGTGGCGCTGGTCGCCGGCACCGCCTATTTCGGCCTGCGCGCGCGGGTGCGCGCGCTGATGCAGCAGCAAAGCCAGCTCGAACAACAGGTCAGCGCGCGCACCGCCGAACTGGTGCTGCAGAAGGAGTCGGTCGAGCGCCAGAAGGAGACGGTCGAGCTGGCGCACCGCAACATCGCCAAGCTGAGCGAGATCGGGCGCAAGATCACGGCCAAACTCGACAGCGAATCGATCATGCTAATGCTGTACGACCACGTCAACGAGCTCATGGAGGCGAGCGTGTTCGGCATCGGCGTCTACCGGCCCGAGCGCGAGATGATCGACTACCCGTTCGCGATGGAGGGCGGCAAGCGCTACGCGCCGTACTCGCGCAGCATGCGCGAGCCGAACCAGCTGGCCGTGTGGTGCATCGCCAACGAGCGCGAGGTGTTCATCAACGACCTCGAGGCCGAATTCGGCAACTACATCGCCGACCTGACGCTGACCTCGGGCCCCGACAGCCTCGGCACGCTCGACGACGGCACGCTGCCGATCGCGCCGCGCTCGATGCTGTACGTGCCGATCTCGGTCAACGGGCGCATGCTCGGCGTGGTCACGGTGCACAGCTACCGCCGCCACGCCTACGAGCGGATCCACCTCGACATGCTGCGCACGCTGGCCGCGTATGTCGGCGTCGCCTTCGACAATGCCGGCGCCTACCGCCAGCTCAAGGACACGCAGGAGCAGCTGATGGTGCAGGAGAAGCTGGCCGCGCTCGGCTCGCTCGTGGCCGGGGTCGCGCACGAACTGAACACGCCGATCGGCAACAGCCTCCTGATGGCCAGCACGCTGCAGCAAAAGACCAGCTACATCGCCGAGAAATTCGACGAGGCGAACCTGCGCAAGTCGGACCTGGCCAATTTCATCGGCGAGGCCAAGGAGGCCTCGAGCCTGATCATGCGCAGCCTGCTCAGCGCGGCCGACCTGGTCAACAGTTTCAAGCAGGTCGCGGTCGACCAGGCCAGCGCGCACCGGCGCCGCTTCAACCTCGAGCAGGCCGTCGGCGAGATCACCGCGACCATGATGAACCAGGTGCGCAAGGACGGCCACAAGCTCGAACTCGACATTCCGGGCGAGATCATGATGGACAGTTTTCCGGGCCCGCTCGGGCAGGTCATCATCAACTTCATCAACAACGCGGCGCTGCACGCGTTCGACGACCGCCCGGGCGGCACCATGCGCCTGTCGGCCACGCTGCCGGCGCCGCGCATGGTGCGCCTGGTGTTCCGCGACGACGGCGCCGGCATCCCGCCGGACCATCTGGCGCGCATTTTCGATCCGTTCTTCACGACCAAGCTCGGTTTCGGCGGCTCGGGGCTGGGGCTCAACATCACCTACAACATCGTGACCCAGCTGCTGGGCGGCCAGATCCGGGTCGAGAGCGTGCTTGGCAAGGGGACCGCGTTCATCCTCGATTTGCCGCTGGTGGTGCCGGCGGCCGATCCGGCGATTTGACGCGCTTAAAGTCGAGAACCAAAACCCAAACCTACATCGTCCTCGCGAAGGCGGGGACCCATAGAACGGTTGCTATGTGCCAGCGTTCTATGGGTCCCCGCATGCGCGAGGACGATGTTGGTTTTCGCTTGTAGTGTTCAAAATTATGCGCCGCCTTATGCGCCGCCTTATGCGCCGCCGACCACATTGCGCGGCGCCCCCGCCGCCCACGCCTCGATATTATCGACTAGCATATCGGCCAGCGTCTGCATCGCCCCCGCGCTGGCCCAGGCCACATGCGGCGTGAGGATGAAGTTCGGCAAGTTCAGCGCCAGCAGCGCATTGTCCGGCGCCGGCGGCTCGCCGTCGAGCACATCGAAGGCGGCGCCGCCGATCACGCCGTCGCGCAAAGCCTGCGCCAGCGCGGCCTCGTCGACCAGCCCGCCGCGCGCGGTGTTGATCAGCAGCGCGCCGCGCTTCATGCACGCTAGTTCGGCCGCGCCGATCATGTTGCGCGTGGCGTCGGTCAGCGGCAGGTGCAGGCTGACCACGTCGGCCGTGCGCAGCAGTTCTGCCAGCGGCATCGATTCGACGTCGGGCTCGTCGAGCGCGCTGCGCGTGGCCACGCACACGCGCATCCCGAACGCGCGCCCGAGCTGCGCGACGCGGCGCCCGAGCGCGCCGTAGCCGACGATGCCGAGGCGGCTGCCGGCGAGGTCGGCGATCGGGTGGTCGAGCAGGCAGAAGCGGCTCGACTGCTGCCAGCGCCCGGCCTCGACGTCGGCCATGTAGGCGCGCAGGTTGCGCCGTAGCGCCAGGATCAGCGCGAAGCAGTGCTCCGGCACCGATACGAGCGAGTAATCGCGGATGTTCGACACCACGATGCCGCGCTCGCGGCATGCCGCCAGATCGACATTGTCGGTGCCGGTGGCGGCCACCGCGACCATGCGCAGGTCGGGCAGCTGCGCCAGTTCGGCCGCGCGCAGCGGCACCTTGTTGGTGATCGCGACGGTGGCCCCGCGCAGGCGTTCGACCACCTCGGACCGGCTCGACGCCGCGTACTCGACCCACTCGTGCGCGAAGGCCGGGCGGCGCACCTCGGCCAGCAGGCTGTCGCGGTCGAGGAAGACGATCTTGGGCAGGTTCGCGTGCGTTTGCTCGGGCATCTCAGGCTCCTTCGTGTTGTGGCTGGCGCGCGGGCGCCATTTGCAATCCCGGGTGCTGCAAAAACAGGTCGGCGACCCATTCGACGAACACGCGCACCTTGGCCGACAGGTGGCGGTTTTGCGGGTACACGACGTGCACCGGCAGCGGCGAAGTGGTCCAGCCGGGCAGCACCCGCTCCATGGTGCCGGCGGCGACCAGCGGGTCGATCAGGTAGCTCGACATCTGCAGGATGCCGAGGCCGGCCAGGCCGGCGCACATATAGGCGGTCGAGTCGTTCACGGCCAGGCTCGAGGGCACCGGCAACGTGACGACCTCGTCGCCGCGCGCGAAGTCCCAGTCGTGGATCTTGCCCGTCTTGGACGAGAAGAAGTTGATGCAGCGGTGCGCCGCGAGCTCGGTCGGGTGGCCCGGGCGCCCGTGCAGGTCGAGGTAGCCCGGGGTCGCGCAGGTGACGAATTGGAGCACCCCGATGCGGCGCGCGATCAGGCTCGAATCGGCCAGCTCGCCGCCGCGCACGGCGCAATCGACGCCTTCCTCGATCAGGTCGACCGGGCGGTCGCTGCACCCGAGTTCGAGGAGGATGTCGGGGTAGCGCGCGAAAAAACCGGGCAGGGCGGGGATGATCACGGTGTTGGCGATGCTGGTCGAGACGTCGACCCGCAGCCGTCCGCCCGGGTTCGCGCGGTTGCGCGAGAGCGACTCCTCGGCCTCGCGCACGTCCGACAGAATGCGCAGGCAGCGCTCGTAGTAGGCGGCGCCGTCGGCCGTCACGCTGACCTGGCGCGTGGTGCGGTGCAGCAGCTTGACCGTCAGCGCCAGTTCGAGCGCCTGCACCAGGGTCGAGACGGTCGCCTTTGGCAGTTGCATGTTTTCGGCCGCGCGCGTGAAGCCGCCCGCGTCGACCACCTGCACAAACACTTCCATCGCTTGTAATTTATTCATAAATCTCCGTATTGTTCAATTTTATGAACAATCAATTCGCTATTGCCATCTTTATCTGATTGTAGAACAAGTTTAAAGTGGCCGTACTGGATCAAAAACGTCGATCCCCACCGGAACAGAAAGGGCAGTGAAATGCGCATCAAAATTGAAATGGTCACCGTGGTCGCATTCCTGCTTGGCGCCATCACGCTCGCCGGTGTCGGCGTCACCGACAAATTCCCGCAGGCGGCACGCGCCGAAAGCGTCGGTTTTGACGCACTCGCACATGCCGTGTTCGGCGGCGTGGCCCCGGCCCGCCAGCCGCAGCCGAACGCCCCGGAGCAGAACTGATGAACGCCAAGGCCGCCGTCTGCCCCGTGTTGGATGGCACATGCGCGCTCAAGATCCGCGACCTCGAAGTGCGCGGCGAGACCGGCCCGCTGGCCGCGCGCCTGTACACCGGCGGCGACGCCGGCGCTAAAAAAGACGGTCTGGTGGTGTTCTTCCACAGCGGCGGCTTCGTCGGCGGCGACCTTGACGACGCCGACGTCTTCCTGCGCCGGCTGGCCGCCTGCGCCCCCGACGAACTGGTGCTCGCCTCGTGCTACACGCTGGCCGGCGTGCGCCCGTTTCCGGCCGCGGCCGAAGACGCGCACGCGGTGCTGGTCTGGTCCAAGAAGAACAAGGCCAAGCTGGGTTGGAGCGGCAAGCGGCTGGTGGTGGCCGGGATCGAGGCCGGCGCCAACCTGGCCGCGGTCGCCGCGCTGATGGCGCGCGACCGCGGCGGCCCGGCGCTGGCCGGCCAGATGCTGGTGATGCCGATGCTCGATGCCGGCTTGTCGAGCTGCTCGATGCGCGAACTGCCGCCCGACGCCGGCACCGCCGGCATGGCCAACACCTGCGCGGCGAGCTACCGCGACTACCTGCCCAACGCGGCCGACCGCACCCACCCGTATGCCTCGCCGCTGCAATCGAGCCGCCTGCGCAGCCTGCCGCCGGCCCTGATCCTGTCGGCCGAGGACGACCCGCTGCGCGACGAGGCCGAGCAATACGGCGCCAAACTGGCCGGCTGCGGCGTGAGCACGACCATCAAGCGGCTCGCACCCGTGCCCGAGCAAGACCCCGACGCGCGCAACGAATGCGCCTGCGAAGGACCCGCGCTGGCGGCGATGAGCGCCTTTTTGCGCGCCATCGACGGCCATAGCGACCCCTCCTAGCACCCCGCACCCCCGTTTTCAACCCTGCGACGCCTCCCACGGACGGCGTCCGGGGCCCCCTTTCGCCCGCCGCTTTGCGCGTCGGCGTTTTGTTTGCCCGCCTGCCGGCTGTTCGATTAAAAATTTTCACCCATAAGAGGAAAAAAATGAAACCAACTAATAAATTAACGGTTCTGGCCGCGGCGGCCGCCGCCTTCGCCGCCCTTGTCCTCACCGGCTGCGACCCGGCCACCGGCAAAACGCCCGACGCCGCGCCGGCCGGCCCGCCGGTCACCGCCGCCACCGTGATCGAGAAATCGATCAACGAGACCCAGGAGTTCTCGGGCCGCCTCGAAGCGGTCGAACGGGTCGAGATCCGGGCCCGCGTGGGCGGCTTCATCACCTCGGTCAACTTCAAGCCGGGCAGCCTGGTGCGCAAGGGCGACGTGCTGTTCGTGATCGACCCGCGCCCCTACCAGGCCGAAGCCGACCGCGCCGACGCCGCCTCCGGCTCGGCGCGCGCCAAGGCCGAACTGGCCGGCCTCGAGCTGGCCCGCTCCGAACGCCTGTTGGCCGACAAGGCGATCCCGCAGCGCGAATACGACGAAAAAGCCTCGAGCGTCAAAGAGCTCGGCGCCAATGCGCGCGCGGCCCAGGCCAGCCACCGCGCCGCCCAGCTCAACCTCGGATACACGCGCGTGCTCTCGCCGATCAACGGGCGCGTCTCGAAAGCCGAATTCACCACCGGGAACCTGATCGACGGCGCCGTGGTGTTGACCTCGGTGGTGTCGAACAACCCGATCTACGCGAGCTTCGACGGCGACGAGGAAACCTACCTGCGCGTGGGCCGCGTGGCGCAAAAGGGCGAGGCGGTCGGGGTCAAGATCGGCCTGGCCAACGAGGCCGGCTTCCCGCACGAGGGCAAGCTCGATTTCGTCGACAACCGGCTCGACGCCAACACCGGCAGCGTGCGCATGCGCGCCACCTTCGACAACGCCGACAACCTGCTGGTGCCCGGCCTGTTCGCGCGCGTGCAATTGGGCGGCAGCGCGGCGGCCAAGACGCGCGTGACAATGATCAACGAGCGCGCCGTCGGCACCGACCAGGACCGCAAGTTCGTGTATGTGGTCAAGTCCGACGGCACCGCCGAATACCGCCCGGTCAAGCTCGGCCCCGCGTTCGAGGGCTTGCGCGTGGTGCGCGACGGCCTGAAAGTGGGCGAGAACATCGTGGTCAACGGCCTGCAGCGGGTGCGCCCGGGCGCGCCGATCACGGCCGCGATGGTGCCGATGGAGGGCGACGGCAAGGCGCCGGCGCCGGCCGCCGCCGTCAAAGTGGCGGCCGCGGCCAACACCAACAAGGGCCAATAATATGAACTTCTCCCGCTTCTTCATCGACCGGCCCATTTTTGCGGCCGTCCTGTCGATCATCATCTTCGTGGCCGGCCTGCTGTCAATTTTCAAGCTGCCGGTGTCCGAATACCCCGACGTGGTGCCGCCATCGGTGGTGGTGCGCGCGCAGTACCCCGGCGCCAACCCGAAAGTGATCGCCGAAACCGTGGCCGCCCCGCTCGAGGAGCAGATCAACGGCACCGAGAACATGCTCTACATGTCGTCGCAATCGACCTCGGACGGTTCGCTCGCGCTGACCGTCACCTTCAAGGTCGGCACCGACGTCGAGCAGGCCGAGTCGCAGGTGCAGAACCGGATCCAGCGCGCCTTGCCGCGTCTGCCCGAAGAGGTGCGCCAGATCGGCGTGACGGCCGTCAAAAGCTCGCCCAACCTGACCATGGTGGTGCACCTGCTCTCGCCCGACAACCGCTACGACGACGTCTACCTGCGCAACTACGCGGTGCTCAATGTAAAAGACCAGCTCGCGCGGATCCAGGGCATGGGCGAGGTGCAGTTGTTCGGCGCCGGCGACTACGCGATGCGCATCTGGCTCGACCCGCAAAAAGTGGCGCAGCGCGGCATGACCGCCGGCGACGTGGTGGCCGCGGTGCGCGAACAGAACGTGCAGGTCGCCGCCGGCGTGGTCGGCGGCTCGCCGTCGAAGGACGCCGAGTTCCAGCTGACCGTCAACACGCAGGGGCGCCTGACATCGATCGAGGAGTTCGGCGCGATCATCGTGCGCACCGGCGAGGACGGCGCGCTCACGCGCCTGAAGGACGTGGCGCGGCTCGAACTCGGTTCGAACTCGTACTCGCTGCGTTCGCTCCTGAACAACAAGTCGGCCGCCGCGATCGCCATTTTCGAGGCGCCCGGCGCCAACGCGCTGCAACTGTCGTCCGACGTGCGCGCCAAGATGGAAGAGCTGCAGAAGTCGTTCCCGCAGGGCGTCGAATACAAGGTCGTGTACGACCCGACCCAGTTCGTGCGCGAATCGATCAAGGCCGTCATCGTCACGCTGCTCGAGGCGGTGGCGCTGGTGGTGCTGGTCGTGATCGTGTTCCTGCAAACCTGGCGCGCCTCGATCATCCCGCTGGTCGCGGTGCCGGTGTCGATCGTGGGCACCTTCGCCGTCATGCTCGGCTTTGGATTTTCGATCAACACGCTGTCGCTGTTCGGATTGGTGCTGGCGATCGGCATCGTGGTCGACGACGCCATCGTGGTGGTCGAGAACGTCGAGCGCAACATCGCCGACGGTTTGAGCCCGCGCGACGCCACGGTGCAGGCGATGAAGGAGGTGAGCGGTCCGATCATCGCGATCGGCCTGGTGCTGTGCGCCGTGTTCGTGCCGATCGCGTTCGTGTCGGGCCTGTCGGGCCAGTTCTACCGCCAGTTCGCGCTGACGATCGCCATTTCGACCGTGATCTCGGCATTTAGCTCGCTGACGCTGTCGCCGGCCTTGGCCGCCGCGCTGCTCAAGCCGCACGACGCCCCGAAAGACGGCTTGACACGCCTGATGGACAAACTGTTCGGCCGCTTTTTTACGGGCTTCAACCGCTTCTTCGGGCGCGCCTCGACCCGCTACGAGACCGGCGTCAAGGGTGTGTTGCGGCGCAAGAGCGCGGCGCTGGCCGTGTACGCGCTGCTGGCGATCGGCGCCGTGTTCATGTTCAAGGCGGTGCCGAGCGGCTTCGTGCCGCCGCAGGATAAGCAGTACCTGATCGGCTTCGCCCAGTTGCCCGACGCCGCCTCGCTCGACCGCACCGAAACCGTGATCCGCCGCATGTCCGACATCGCCAGCAAGATCCCCGGCGTCGAATCGTCGATCGCCTTCCCGGGCCTGTCGATCAACGGCTTCACCAACGCGCCCAACGCCGGCATCGTGTTCGTCACGCTCAAGCCGTTCGACCAGCGCAAGGCCAAGGAGCAGTCGGGCGCCGCGATCGCCGAGCAGATCAACAAACAGCTCGGCACCATCCAGGACGCCTTCATCATGGTGTTCCCGCCGCCGCCGGTCAATGGACTGGGCACCATCGGCGGCTTCAAGATGATGGTCGAGGACCGCGGCAACGTCGGCTACGACGAGTTGTACAAATCGGTGCAGGCGCTGCAGGCCAAGGCATGGCAGGACCCGCAGCTGGCCGGCGTGTTCTCGAGCTTCCAGATCAACGTGCCGCAGTTGTTCGCCGACGTCGACCGCACCAAGGCCAAACAGCTCGGGGTGCCGCTGGCGACGATCTACCAGACCTTGCAGATCAACCTCGGATCGCTCTACGTGAACGACTTCAACCAGTTCGGCCGCACCTACCAGGTGCGGGTGCAGGCCGACGCCCCGTTCCGTTCGCACGCCGAACAGATCGCCCAGCTCAAGGTCCGCAACGACAAGGGCGAGATGATCCCCTTGTCGTCGCTGATGCAGGTCAAAAACAGCTATGGACCGGACCGCGTCGAGCGTTACAACGCCTACGTCGCGGCCGACATCAACGGCGCCGCCGCGCCGGGCGTGTCGTCGGGCCAGGCCCAGGCCGCGCTCGAAAAAATCGCCAACGAAGTGCTGCCCAAGGGCGTGACGTTCGAATGGACCGACCTGACCTACCAGGAGATTTTGTCGGGTAACACGATGGTGCTGGTGTTCCCGCTGTGCGTGCTGCTCGTGTTCCTGGTGCTCGCGGCGCAGTACGAGAGCTGGACGCTGCCGCTGGCGGTGATCCTGATCGTGCCGATGTCGATTTTGTGCGCGCTGCTCGGCGTCAAACTGACCGGCGGCGACAACAACATCTTCACGCAGATCGCACTATTCGTGCTGGTCGGGCTGGCGTCGAAGAACGCGATCCTGATCGTCGAATTTGCGCGCGAGCTCGAAGACCACGGCCGCACCGTGGTGCAGGCGGCGCTCGAAGCGTCGCGCCTGCGCCTGCGTCCGATCTTGATGACCTCGATCGCCTTCATCATGGGTGTGGTGCCGCTGGTGTTCTCGAGCGGCGCCGGATCCGAGATGCGGCACGCGATGGGCGTGGCGGTGTTTGGCGGCATGCTCGGCGTGACCTTCTTCGGCCTGTTCCTCACGCCCCTGTTCTACGTCCTGCTGCGCACTTTCGCCAAGGGACTGGGCAAAAAAACCGATGTGGCCGTGGCCGCACAACTGGAAGGAAAAGCAGCATGAAAACGCTCGCAATGAAACTGACCCCGATGCTCGCGGCGCTGGTGCTGGCCGCCTGCTCGACTGTGCCCGAGCTCAAGGCGCCGCAGATCGAAATGCCGCTCGCCTTTAAGGAGGCGGCGGCGCCGCGGCAAAGCGCCGACGGCAAAGAGTGGAAGCTGGCGCAGCCGGCCGAGGCCCGGGCGCGCGGAGAATGGTGGCTCGCCTTCAACGACCCGGCGCTGACGGCGCTGGTGCACGAGGCGACGCGCGCCAACGCCAACCTGGCCGTGGCGGCGGCGCGCGTCAAGCAGGCGAGGGCGCTGGCCGGCACCGCGCAGGCGGATCGCGGCGTGCAACTGGGCGCCGGCCTGGGCGTATCGCGCAGCCGCCCGTCGGCGCTCGCGCTGGGACTGCCCGAAGGCAGCCCGGTGGCCGCGGGCAGCGCATGGCAGGCGAGCCTGGGCGCGAGCTACGAGCTTGACCTGTTCGGGCGCGTGGGCGCCAATGTGGGCGCGGCGCGGGCCGACGCCGAGGCCGCCGGCGCGACCTACAAATCGGTGCTGCTCGCGCTCCAGGCCGACGTCGCGCAAACCTACTTCCGGCTGCGCGAGACCGACGCCGAACTGGCGACCCTGAACCGCACGGTGGAGTTGCGCCAGCAAAGCGTGAAGGTCAACCAGAGCCGCTACGACAACGGCGACATCGGCGAATTCGACCTGGCGCGCGCCAAGACCGAATTGTCGAGCGCGCGGGCCGAAGCGATCGGGGCGCAGCGCAAGCGGGTGCAGGGCGAGCATGCGCTGGCCGTGCTGCTGGGGGCGCCGGCGTCGATGTTCGCGCTCGAGACCAAGGCACTGCCGGACGTGCTGGCGCTGCCGCAGATACCTGCCGGCCTGCCGTCGACGCTGTTGGAGCGCCGGCCCGACATCGCGGCGGCGCAAAACGCGATGGTCGCGGCCAACGCGCGCATCGGCGTGGCCAAGTCGGCGATGTTCCCCTCGCTGCTGTTGACGGCGGACGGCGGCGGCGCCTCGGAGGGCTTGTCGAACCTGTTCAAATGGAGCAGCCGCTCGTGGATGTTGGGCGCGCTGTTGAACATGCCGCTGCTCGACGGCGGGCGCAACAAGGCCAACATCAGCCGCAGCGAAGCGGTGCTCGAGGAATCGGTGGCGTCCTACCGCCAAAGCGTGCTGGTCGCGTTCGCCGAGGTCGAAGACAACCTCGCGGGGCTGCGCATCCTGGCCGGGCAGGCCGAGCAGATCGACGCGGCGGTGGTTTCGGCGCGCCGCTCGGCCGAGCTGGCCGACAAACTGCACCGCGCGGGCCGCTCGAGCTACCTCGACCTGCTCGACGCCCAGCGCAACCTGGCGAGCATCGAACGCAACGCGGTGCAGCTGCGCGGCAGCCAGGCGGTGACGACGGTGGCCCTGATCCGCTCCCTGGGCGGCGCCTGGAACTGAGCGAGATTCCATAGCAAACCGAAAGATCGTGTCCCCGCCCGCAAATCCAATGTTGACAAAATTCCTAAACCGGGGTCAGACCCCAGTTACGAAATTTCGGCAAATTGTTGGTATCAGCGAGAATGAGCGCGACTGGGTCTGGCGAAATGTTTTGTGACTGGGGTCTGCCCCCGATTGTTAAACAGTGCTTGCGATTTGTGACCGGGGTCAGACCCGGGTCTGACCCCGGTCTGTCCCCGGTCTGTCCCCGCTGTGTCCCCCTTTGTGGGGCGGAAATGAAAAAAGACAGGGCGCACCCTGTCTTTTTTTACGGCCGTTGCGGACGATTATTTTGCGGCTGGCGCGCTGGCGGCGGCTTTGGCGCTCGCTGCGTCGACTTTGGCATCGGCTTTGGCGCCTGCCGCGTCGACTTTGGCGTCGGCCTTGGCTTCAGCTTTTGCTTTGGCCGCTTTTTTGCGGGCTACGGCTTTGGTCTTTTTCGCGTCGGCGGCCGCGACTGCCTTGTCGGCTTCAGCGGTCGCTTCCGCTTTCTCTACCTTGGCGTCGGCCTTCGCGACTGCTTTGGTTTCCTTGGCATCGGCTTTGACGACGGCTTTGGTCTCTTTCAGCTCGGCCTTGGCGGCTTTGACCGCTGGCGCGGCTGGCGTCGCAGGCGTGGCCGGCGTCGCTGCGGTTTGGGCAAATACGGAAGTAGCGAACAGGCCGGCGATCAGGGTGGCGATGACTTTTTTCATGGTATTTCCTTGGGCTGGTTGGTGGAGCAAGACACGTCGTTGGTACTCCAGCACAAACGTGGGTCAAATCATTCCGGTTGACATGATTTTATGCAGAATGCGAAATATAGGCCGGTGCCGTGAAATGGCGCACAGTCAGCCCGAAGCGCGCGTTTTAGACTCGTGTGCCGCGATCAAACCAAATGCCTTCGATGTCCGACGCCCTCAAAGCCTATAAAGCCAAACGCAATTTCGCCGTCACGTCCGAACCGGCCGACGGCGGGGAGGCGGCCGCCGATGCGCCCATTTTCGTGATCCAGAAGCACTGGGCCAGCCGCCTGCATTACGACCTCCGGCTCGAACTCGACGGCACCATGAAAAGCTGGGCCGTGCCCAAGGGCCCCAGTTACGATCCCAAAGACAAGCGCATGGCAGTCCATGTCGAGGACCACCCGATCGCCTACGCGAGCTTCGAAGGCACCATCCCTGAGCGCGAATATGGCGCGGGCAAGGTCATCGTCTGGGACAAAGGCACCTGGCAGGCGCTCGACGATCCGAAGCAAGCTTATCGGGACGGCAATCTTAAGTTTGTGCTACATGGACATAAGATGCGCGGCAAGTGGGTGTTGGTGCGCATGAAGGGCAGGGGCGAGAAACAGGAACCCTGGTTGCTGATCAAGGAAAAGGACGACTTCGCGCGCGCCGCGGCCGAGTTTTCGGTCGTCGACGAATTTCCCGACAGTGTGGCGGAGCGGGCGCCGCCATCGGCCGCAGCCAAAAAAACGGCGTCCAAACAAACGGCGCCCGCGCAAGCGGTCCCAAAAAAAGCGGCGCCAAAAAAAGTTGCGCCAACAAAAGCGGCGCCCAAGCAGGCAAAAGCGTCTTTCCCGGCGGCGGCGGTCAAGGCCGACCTGCCGGCCACTCTGGCGCCCGAGCTCGCCACGCTGGTCGACCAGCCCCCGGCCGCGCCCGAGGAGTGGATCTTCGAGATCAAGTTCGACGGCTACCGCATGCTCGCGCGCATCGAGGGCAAACAGATCAAGCTGTTCACGCGCAATGGCAATGACTGGACGCACAAGCTCGAAACGTTGCGCGCCGAGCTCGCCGACTTGATGCTGCCCGACGGCTGGTACGATGGCGAGATCGTGGTCCACGACCAGAACGGGCGCCCCAATTTCGGCTTGCTGCAGCTCGCGTTCGACAGCGCCGGCAAGGCCGACATCGTCTATTTCCTGTTCGACATCCCTTATTTCAACCGACACGATTTGCGCGCGGTGCCGCTCGAGGCGCGCCGCGCCTTGCTCCAGGCCACGCTCGGCAACTTGAAAACGCCGTCGCCGGCGGTGCGCTTTAGCGAGGAGTTCGGCCACGATCCGCACGAGCTCGTCGCTGCGGCCTGCAAAATGGGGCTCGAGGGCGTGATCGGCAAGCGGCGCGATGCGCGCTACGTCACGCGCCGTTCGGCCGACTGGATCAAGCTCAAGTGCGGGCAGCGCCAGGAGTTCGTGATCGGCGGCTACACCGATCCGCAAGGCGCGCGCACCGGCATCGGCGCCTTGTTGCTCGGGATACAGGGAGAGGACGGACTGCTCAAATACGCGGGCAATGTCGGCTCCGGCTTCAACGAGGCCACCCTGCGCGATCTTAAAGCCCGGCTCGCCGCGCTCGAGACCGAGCAAAGCCCGTTCCCTCCTAAGGCGGTGGCCGGGCGCAAGCACCACTGGGTCCGGCCCGAGCTCGTCGCCGAGGTCAGTTTTGCCGAATGGACCAACAGCGGCGCGGTCCGCCACGCCGTGTTCCATGGCCTGCGCGACGACAAACTCCCCGCGCAGATCGGGCGCGAAGCCGCACCCGTCGCCGCACCCGCCAGCACGGGGCGCGCCGCCGCGCCGGCGCCTTCCGAAGGCAAGCTCCCCGCTGGCTTGAAGGTCAGCAACGGCGAGCGCGTCATCGATGCCGCCAGCGGCACGACCAAGATCGAGCTCGTGCGTTATTACGCGCTCGTCGGCGAGCTCATGATGCCGCACCTGAAGGCGCGCCCCGTGTCGCTGGTGCGCGCGCCGGCCGGCGTCGGCGCGCAATTGTTTTTTCAAAAGCACAGCGAGGTCGACAAGCTGCCCGGCGTGCGCCAGCTCGACGCGGCGCTCGACGCCGGCCATCCGCCGATGCTCGAGATCGCCAGCGAGGGCGGGATATTGTCGGCGGCGCAATGGAATGTGGTCGAGTTCCACACGCAGAACGCGGTCGCCAAGGCCTACCAGACGCCCAACCGCATGGTGTTCGACCTCGACCCCGGCGACGGCGTCGAATGGCACACCATGCAGGAGGCGGCGCAACTGATGCATGCCTTCCTCGACCAGCTCGGCCTGCCATCCTTCCTTAAAACAAGCGGCGGCAAGGGACTGCACGTGGTCGTGCCGATCAAGCCGGCGCTCGACTGGGACACGGTCAAGGATTTCTCGCAGGCCATCGTGCTGCACCTGTCCTCGACGCTGCCCGAGCGCTTCGCCTTCAAAAGCGGGCCGCGCAACCGGGTCGGCAAGATCTTCATCGATTACCTGCGCAACGGGCAGGGCGCGACCACGGTGTGCGCGTGGTCGGCCCGCGCCCGCCCCGGGCTCGGCATCTCGGTGCCGCTCGCCTGGGACGAGCTGATGAGCGTCAAGTCGGGCGACCAGTGGCATGTGCGCAACGCGCATACGCGGCTCGACCGCGGCAATGCGCCCTGGGACGGCTTCGCCCGCAGCGCGCGCGCGCTCGGCGTGGCGATGAAGCAGCTGGGCTTCAAACCGGCCGCCTGAACCCGGTCCCGTGCGCCATGCGGTCGCTTGCATGGACGCGCACGGTTTCCTGGACCCCGACGGCGATGTCTGGGAAATCATGTGGATGCGCCCGGCGGCCGTCGAACCGGACTGATGCATGCCGTATGCCAATATGTTGCTTCTTGCGTTAAGATGCGAACGTAGTCAATTTTTTGCTGATATACCAACCGGACCGTGATCCAGGAGGGTGGAATGCGACAGAACCAAGCAATGACCCGAATGGCCCCCCCGCGATCGGCCCCGCCGTGCCCGGCATGTCCCCGTTTTGGCCAGCGCCTTGAGCGGAGGGCTGCCTGATGTCGCCGTCCGACCTCAGCCCCGCCTTGTACGATTTCGTCTGGCGCGTGCTGCACCAGCCGGGCTTGCTCAAGGCGCGCGCGCCGCAAGCGGCCGGCGCCGAACCTTCCCACCAAGACAAATTGATGGAGGGTTTGGTCGACTTGTTGTTCGACTTTATCGCCCAGGACAAGCTGATCGCGCCGGGCATGCGCCCGCAGCTTGCCCGCCTCAAATCGCCGTTCCTGAGCGCGTTCTCGGCCGAGCCCGACCTGATGCACGAGCCGGGCCATCCGGCGCGCGAACTGTGCAACCGGATCGCCGCGGTGGCGATCGGCATGGGCGCCGATCAAACGGCCGACCAGTCGATGGCCACGCGCATCGAGCAGCTCATCGGACAATTGCTGAGCCGCTTTAACGGCGACAGCAGCGTGTTCAAGGTTTGCCTGACCCAGTTCGAAGCCTATCTCGGGCGCCAACTGCGCCACCAGGACACGCTCACCTCGCTGTGCGGCGAGGCGATCGACGAGGCCGAGGGGTGCGCCGCGGTCGCTTTCAACACCACGCTGGCCCTGCTCGATTACCTCGGGCCGCTCGCGATCGACGAGCGCGTCCACGATTTCGTCACGGGGCCGTGGCTCGAGGTCATGGTCCATCCCCTGAGCTGGAATCCGCAATTGCGCGGACCCGAGACGCACGAGGCGCTGCGCCACGGCGAGCTGTTGCCCGAATTGCTGTGGAGCTCACAAGAAAAAAAGACGACGCGCGAACGAGCCGAATTGGCGGCCATGCTGCCGGGCCTCGTCGCGCGCATCCGCAAGGGTTTCGAGTTGACCGGCCTCGACCAGGAACGGGCCAAACAGGCCATGGACCAGCTCGTCGCGGTCCATGCCGACGTGTTGCGCGGCAAGCAGGGCGCGCCGGCTTTCGGCAAGCGCGTGATGACCTTGGAACAGTTGCACGGCCGCTTCCACAGCCTCGCGCTCGATCCGAATGCCTGCGCCGGGCCCGACGGCCGTCCGATCCTGGTGCGGCCGCTCGCACTGCGCACCGCGCTCGGCCGGCGCGATGTCGCTGCCAACACGCTCGCGCTCGTTCTAAGCTACGAGCAATATCCGCCGATGCCGAAGGACGCCGCCTGGCTGCGCCAGATGCGCGTCGGCACCGCCGTCATGCTGCGGATCGACGGCAAGGAGGTGCCGGCATGCCTGAGCGCGACGAGCCCGCACGGCTGCCTGTTCATGTTCTCGGTCCGGGCGGCGGCGGGCGCGCCCCATATCTACTCGTGCACCTCGATGCTCAAGGCGCTTCACGACGGACACATCCGCCCGCTCGAGGATTCGCCCTTGTTCGACCGGGCGCTCGCCTCGCTCATGGGCGACATCGACGAGATCACCGCCGCCGATTAAGGGACTGTTATTGAATCCACCCGACGATATTAAAATTGCATTGCCCCTTAAATAAATATCAATGATAATAGCGGCTCGCTCCCGATTGCGTTGGTCATGACTCAAAGCTCTCCGAATTCGATAGACGATCACTTATACGTGCTGCGCCGGCGCTGGGAGTCCTACGTCGCCGAAGGACAGTTCGATCAATTCATCGAATTCACGGTCGCCGTCAACAGCTTGGCCGAATACTTCACACGTTTGCGCATGCCCGGCCTGGTCCGCCTGTGCGAAGGGCTCGAAGTCGCGGCGCTCAATAAATTCGGCGACCACACGACCCATCCGCTGGCCCAGACCGACATCATTTCGCTGACGCGCCAGATCGACACGCTGAGCGGCGCGGTCACGATCGTGCGGCCGGCGCCGCCGGTGCGCCGCACCGACGAGCGCGCCACCCCGGTGCCGATACCGGACATCGACTGGATCAAGCCGCGCTCGGTCTGGATCATCGCCGCGCCCGAAAAGCACGACATGTCCGACGCCCTGGCGCGCCAGTTGCGCTTTTTCGGCTTTCTGATCATGGAGCTGGACTGGGAAAACGATACCCCGCCCGACGACATGCCGCTCGCCGTGCTGTTCCTGCCGGCCAAGCCAACGACCCAGCCGATGGAATTCACGCGCATCGCCGCGATCCGCGCGGGTTGCCCCGGCAGCCAGTTGTTTTACATCGGGGTCGATTCGCACATCGAGCCGATCGTCGCCCTGATGCGCGCCGGCATCGACATGACCGTGCCCGCGCGCGAACAGCCTTCGATGGTGCTCAACCACATCCTCGACCTGGTCCAGACCAACAAGCAGGAGCAGTACCGCGTGCTCGTGGTCGAAGACTCGCGCGTGGCGGTGGCGCTGATCGAGCGCACGCTGGGCCAGCACGGGATCGACACGCACGCGATCAGCGATCCGGGCGACTTGCTCGACCGCCTCGAGAGCTACAAGCCCGACCTGATCCTGATGGACATGTACATGCCCCGGTTCGACGGCGTCGAGGCGACCCGCGTGCTGCGCCAGATGGCCGCCTACGGTTCGCTGCCGATCGTCTACCTGTCGGGCGAGTCCGACGTCGGCATGCAGGTCGAGGCGCTGCGCCTTGGCGGCGACCAATTCCTGATCAAGCCGTTCAATCCGGTCTTGCTGGCCGCCATCGTCAAGACCAAGATCGAACGCTTCCGCAAGATCCAGCGTTCGACCGTGCTCGACGGCCTGACCGGTTTGCTCAACCATACGGCGACGAAGTCGCGCCTGAATGCGATGGTGTCGCAACTGCAGCCGCACGGCACGCTGACCGTGGCCATGATCGACATCGATTACTTCAAGGCGATCAACGATACCTATGGCCACCCCGTGGGCGACCAGGTCATCCGCGGACTGGCCTGGCTGCTCAAGGGACGCTTGCGTTCGCTCGACCTGATCGGCCGCTACGGCGGCGAGGAGTTCCTGATCGCCTTGCCCGACGTCAGCCCGGAGCAGGCGTACAGCGTGATCGACCGCATCCGGCACGACTTTTCCGCGATGCCGCATGCGCATCCGGGCGGCGCGCTGTGCGCGACTTTCAGCGCGGGGATCGCCTCGTTCCCCTTGCGCGACACCTCGGCCGGTTTGACCGAGGAGGCCGATGCGGTCTTGCTGATGGCCAAACGCATGGGACGCAACCGGGTCGAGCAGGCGCGATTGTATTAGGCGCTGTAGTCGCCACGACGATACCTGGACGGGACATTTACCGCACTGCTGTCCGTAAATCGCTTCGAGAAACACTTCAATATCAAGGACCAACATCGTCCTCGCGAAGGCGGGGACGATGTTGATTTAGGTTTTTATAAATATCCAATTCGCGATTTCTGTCACATTTAATATTGATTTTGCAAGTTCCATCAGGGGCGTTTATTAGGGTGTGGGGTTTTAATCAATTCGCGTCCTCGTTCTTCAAAATCCCGCGCACGTTCATGACAATCAGCCCGAGCTGCAGCGCGATCAGCGCATAAGCGCCGTCGTCCCAGCCCCAGGCGATCCACATCACATTACTGAGCAGGAACATCCAGAAGCCCTGCATGCGCCGCTTCGCCTGCTTTGAGCCGAGCATCCACGACGCGAGCAGCGTGACGACCATCGCCGGCCATTGCAGGAAGTCGAGAAACGCGCTCATCGATCGCCCGCGGCGCGCGCAGCACTCATGCGGATTTGCGCCGTGGCGCCGGTGTGGCCTTGGGCGGCGTCGCGCTTTTGGCAGCGGCCGCCTTATCGGCGGGCTTGGCGCGTTTGGCCGGCGCCGCGCCCTTGCGGCCCTTGGGCGCGGGGGCGTCGTCGTCGCTGTCGTTGGCCGCCGCCGCCTTGCCGGGCTTTTTGCCGATGCTTTGCTGCAGCAGGGCGACGAGGTCGACGACATTGCTGCTGGCCGCGCGCGGCGCCTCCTTGCCGGGCATCGTGATGATTTTGGTTTCCTTGGCCTTGACCTTTTTTTCGATCAGCGCGAGCACGTCTTCGCGGTAGCTGTCGTGGTATTGCGCCGGCTCCCATTGCTCGCTCATGCCCTCGACCAGCGCCTTGGCCATCTGCAGCTCTTTGTCGTTGAGGCCGACGGCCTTGGCGTTCGAGGCTGGAATCTTGAGTTCGTCGGTGGCGCGGATCTCGTCGGCGAAGCGCAAGGTGTTGAGCACGATGGCGTCGTCCACGCACAGCAGCGCGGCGAGGTGCTGCTTGACCCGGATCACGACCTTGGCGATGCCGACCTTGCCGGTTTCGCGCAGGGTTTCGCGCAGCAAGGCGTAGACCTTGTCGCCGCCCTTGCCGGGCGTGAGGTAGTAGGGTTGCTCGTAGTACAGCAGGGGCACGTCGGCGGCGTCGACAAAGGCGAGGATGTCGATCGTCTGGGTCGCCTCGGGGTTGGCCTGGCGCAGGTCTTCCTCGGACAACACGACGTATTCGCCGTCGGAATATTCGTAGCCCTTGACGATGTCGTCCCAGGTCACCTCTTTGTTGTTGCTTTTGTTGTAGCGCTTGAAGCCGACGGGCGAGAAGTCGCGCCGGTCGAGCATGGTGAGGTCGAGCCCGCTGTCGCGCACGGCCGGATACATTTCGACGGGGATATGCACCAGCCCGAAGCTGATGGCCCCTTTCCATAAACTACGTGCCATTATTGTCCCACAGTGCCGGTGATGGGCAGGACCACGCCCGTGATATAGCTCGAACACACCGACGAGGCCAAAAACACATAGGCCGGTGAGAGTTCTTCGGGCTGCGCGGGCCGCCGCATGCTCGTGTCTTTGCCGAAATTGGCGATTTTTTCGGGCGACTGGTCGGCCGGATTGAGCGGCGTCCAGACCGGGCCCGGCGCAATCGCGTTCACGCGCACGCCCTGGTCGATCAGGTTGGCCGCGAGCGACATCGTGAACGCGTGGATCGCGCCCTTGGTCGCGGAATAGTCGAGCAGGTGGCCCGAGCCTTTGAGTCCGGTCACCGAGCCGGTGTTGATAATCGACGCGCCGCGCTTGAGATAGGGCAGGGACGCCTTGGCCATGTGGAAGTAGCCGTAGATATTGGTGCGCATGGTCTCGTCGAAGCGTTCCTCGCTGAGGTCGAGCAGGGACGGCGCGTGCTCCTGGAACGCGGCATTGTTGACCAGCACGTCGAGCCGGCCCCACTTGGCGACGACCTTGTCGACCGCCTCTTGGCAGAAGGACATGTCTTTGACGTCGCCGGCGACGCCGAGGCAGCGCTGGCCCTCGGCCTCGACGCAACGCGCGGTTTCGGCCGCGTCTTCGTGCTCGTTGAGGTAGAAGATCGCGACGTCGGCGCCCTCGCGCGCGAACAGGACCGCCACGGCGCGCCCGATGCCCGAGTCGCCGCCGGTGACGATCGCGACCTGGCCCTGCAGCTTGCCGCTGCCCTTATACAGCGGCGCCATGAACGCGGGCCGCAGCTCCATCGCGTGCTCGTGCCCGGGCTTGCTCAGGTGCTGACGGGGCAATGGCGGCGCGGGCTGCTCCTGCGCGCCCGTTTGCACCGCCGCCGCGCTTGGGGGCGGGCTGCCTTGCGCGTCCAGCTGGTCTTGCCGGCTCTGGATCGCCTTTTGAATTTCTGCAACGTCATCGACGGTGCTATTGGAACCGCTTACGTCCGCGGGGTTCGACATCGCCGCCTCCTGCTTCGGGTTTCGTCTGTTCGACCAGTATTGGCAATGCCGGTTCGCCGCACCGTGCGCACGCACACACAAGCGCCCCATCCGGTGGGTCAACAATTGGGCGGGCGAAAGCATAATCGCGCCGCCCGGGGCGCGCATGGTAGGCTTGCGCTTTTTGCACGGAACTCACATGCTGCAATGGCTCAGGCAGTACCGTCGCGAACTGCTTGCCGGCGACATAGGCGCCGGCATCGTGGTCGCGATGATGTTGATCCCGCAGGGCATGGCCTACGCCCTGGTGGCGGGGCTGCCGCCGGTGGTCGGCCTGTACGCCGGCATCCTGCCGCCGATCCTGTACGCCCTGTTTGGATCGAGCATGACGCAATCGGTCGGGCCGATGGTCATCATTTCGCTGATGACGGCCACCGCGCTGGCGCCGCTGGCGGCGGCCGGCTCGGGACTATATATGGTGCTGGCCGCGCAGCTGGCGCTGGTCTCGGGCGTGGTGCTGCTCGCGTGCGGCCTGTTGCGTCTCGGCTTTGTCGCCAATTTCTTCTCGCGACCGGTGATGAGCGGCTTCACGATCGGCGCCGCGCTGCTGATCGCCCACGGGCAGATCAAGCCGCTCATCGGCGCCGAGCTTCCGGGCCTGCACATGCCGAGCGCGGCGCTGGGCCTCGGCTCGCTCGCGCTGCTGTTGCTGGCGCGCCAGTTCCTCGCGCCGCTGCTGGTGCGCCTGGGCATGCGCGCGGGCGCGGCCGACACCGGCGCACGCCTGGCGCCGATGGTCGTGGTGGTCGGCGCGACCGTTTTGGTGCCGCTGCTCGGCCTGCACGCGGCCGGCGTCGCGGTCACCGGCGATGTGCCGTCGGGGCTGCCGGGCCTGAACCTGGCGCTCTCGCACGGGCATTGGCGTGCGCTGCTCGAGCCGGCCTTGTTGATCGGCTTCATGATTTTCTTGATCAGCATGTCGGCCGCGCAAACGCTGGCCCTGAAGCGCCACGAAAAACTCAACAGCAACTATGAGCTGATCGGCCTGGGCGTGGCCAATATCGGCGGCGCGCTCACGGGCGCGCTGCCCGTCACGGGCAGCATTTCGCGTTCCGCCGTCAATTTTTCGGCCGGTGCGCAAACGCCGCTGGCGAGCATCATCAGCGCAGTGCTGCTCGCGCTGGCACTGGTCGCGCCGACCGGCTGGCTGGCGCTGATGCCCTTGCCGGCGCTGGCGGCGACCATCATCGTGGCCGTGCTCGGCATGCTCGACCTGGCCACCCTGCGCACCGCCTGGCGCTACGACCGCGGCGACGCGCTCGCCTTGCTCGCCACCGCCGGCGGCGTGCTCGCGATGGGCGTGGAGGCGGGCGTGGTGATCGGCGTGATGCTGTCGATGGGCACGCTGATCTGGCGCGCGAGCCGGCCCCACATCGCGGTGCTCGGGCGCATCGCCGGCACCGAGCATTTCCGCAACATCAAGCGCTATCCGGCCGAGACCGTTCCCGAAATCCTCATGCTGCGCATCGACGCCAACCTGTTCTTCGGCAATGTGGACGCGGTCAACGCGCACATCGAGGACGAGTTGCAGATCCGGCCCGCGGTGCGCCACCTCGTGCTGGTCATGTCGGCGGTCAATTCGATCGACACCACGGCCCTGTTCGCGCTCAAGGAACTCAATCCGGCGCTCAAGCAGCGCGGCATCGACCTGCATCTGGCCGAGGTCAAGGGGCCCGTGCTCGACCGCCTCAAGGAGAGCGAGCTGCTCGACCAATTGAGCGGACGCCTGTATCTGAGCACGGTCATGGCGAGCGACGCGCTCGCGCAAGACGCCCGCTCCGACAATCTTTGCCCGCAGATTTGAGCCACGCCATCGACTGGGGCGGCGGGGACGGGCGCGCGCGCGTCCTGCCGTTGATGCTCACGCTGCTGCTGCATGTGCTGCTGATCGGCGGCTGGCTCGTCGCCGCGCGCGCCAAACCGGCAAGCGGCGCGCGCCCGGGCGCCGAACGCGTGGTGATGCTGCTGTTTGCCGCGCCCGCGAAGTCGGCCCCCAAGCGCCGCGCCGCGCCTGCCGTGCCGCCGCTGAAACCGCCACCGAAAAAACGGGCACGCATCGAGGCGACACTCCCGGCGCATAAGCCGACCGCGATACCAATCCCGACCCAAGCCGAGGCGCGGCCCCCCGAGCGCGCCCAAGCCGCTCCCGCGGCGCCCGCCGCCGAAATCGACGAGCTGCGGATCAAACCCACGCCGGGCCCGACGCTCGTGGTCGAACGCGCACTGCGCGATGTGGGCCGCATCGACCGTGCGCTGCGCGCGGGCAAGTCGGGGGTGCCGGCCAACCGTCCCGACACCCCGGTCGCGCGCTTCGAACGCCTGATGGCCGGTGCGTACATCGACCGCTCGAGCGCGCTGGGCATCGACACCTACAGCTCGCCCGACGGCGTCTCGTACACGCGCCTGACCCGGGGCGGGCGCGCCGTTTGTTACATGGGCGGCAAGGCGCGCCCCAGGGAAGTCAATTGCCCGCCGCCCGATAGCGGGTGGGTGAAAAAATGAGCGCGCAGGCTAAAATTTCGGCATGCCGCTGTTCAAAAAGGGCGAACCGTGTAAGCTAGGAGGCTTGATCCGGGCGCTCCGCCCATCGTTTCCTTACCAAAATGCGCCAATGACCGACACGCCAACACCACCCGACGCCGCCCCCGCCTGCGTCGCCAGAAACTCCCCCGTGCACGGACAGGGCGTCTTCGCGAGCCGCGACCTGCACGCTGGCGAGCGCATCATCGAATACACGGGCGAGCGCATCGAATGGGACGAGGCGATCCGGCGCTCGGCGCAAAACGGCGGGCCGGTCAACCACACCTTTTACTTCAGCCTCGAGGACGGGCGCGTCATCGACGGCGGCAGCGGCGGCAACGAGTCGCGCCTGATCAACCACTCCTGCGAGCCCAATTGCGAGGCCTTCGAGGAGGACGGGCAGGTCTTCATCTACGCGATGCAGGAGATCGCGGCCGGCGCCGAGCTCAACTATAGCTATCCGCTGATCTACGACGGCCCGCACACGCGCGCAATCAAGGCCGCCTTCGCCTGCCACTGCGGCGCGCCGGGCTGCAGCGGCACCATGCTCGCGCCCAAGCAGCGCCCCGTCAAAAAGAACAAAAAAGCCAAGACCTTGTAAGCCCCGCCCGGGAGTGCCGACCATGCAATGCCTTCAGACCAATCCTTTCTAGATATGAAAAAACGCGATATCAAGCAACTCCAGCACGCGTTCGCGGCGTGAGCGCCGAGCTCTCGCAAATCGCGCGTGTTGCGGCGTTCTCCGACGGCGACGCGGGCGGCAATCCGGCCGGCGTCTGGCTCGGCGATGCCCATCCGGCCGCCGCCCGGATGCAAGCCATCGCGGCCGAGGTCGGTTACTCCGAGACCGCGTTCGCCGTCAACGAGGGCGGGGTCTGGCGCGTGCGCTATTTTTCGCCCGAATCCGAGGTGCCGTTCTGTGGCCACGCGACCATCGCGCTCGGCGCGGTGCTGGCGCGCACCTGCGGCGCCGGCGTCTTCAAGCTGCAACTGAACCACGCAAGCATCACGGTCGAGGGGAGTTGGCGCGACGGCGTGCTCAACGCCGCGCTGCAATCGCCGCCCACGCACAGCGCGCCGGCCGCGCCCGCGCTCGTCGCGGACGCGCTCAGCCTGTTCGGCTACACGGCCGCGCAGCTCGATCCGCGCATCCCGCCCGCGCTCGCGCACGGCGGCGCCGACCACCTCGTGCTGTGCCTCGACAGCCGTGCGGCGCTCGCCGCCATGCGCTACGAACTCGGCGCCGGACGCGCCCTGATGGCGCGCGCGGGACTCGTGACCGTCATGCTCGCCTTCGCCGAAAACGCGCGCTTGTTCCATGCCCGCAATCCGTTCGCCTCGGGCGGCGTCTACGAAGACCCCGCCACGGGCGCGGCCGCGGCGGCGTTCGCGGGCTATCTGCGCGAGCTCGGCTGGCCGCACGGCGGCGCCATCGACATCATCCAGGGCGAGGACATGGGCATGCGCTCGCGCCTGCGCGCCGAGATCGCGTCCGGGGCGGGCGGCTCGATCAGGGTTTCGGGCACGGCGCGTAGTATATAGTCCTGCTTTTGTTAAGGGTTGCAACATTGCGTTGCAAAAGCAGAATGTCGATCGTCCTGATACCAATTCCCATGGATCACCTGCGCGCCCTGGCCGAGGGCAGGGTCCCGCCCACGCTCGGTTACGCGGGCGAGCCCGGCGCCTTGCCGCCCGCGTTCGTGGCCGCGCGGGCGCTCGACCTGATCGGGCGCGGCGGGGCCGAGCGCTGGTGCGCCACCTTCTACGTGCTCAGGCAGGGCGACAAAATGCTCATCGGCGGCTGCGGCTTCAAAGGCGGGCCCGACGACGGCAAAGTCGAAATCGGCTACGCGATCGCCCCTACCAGCCGCGGGCAGGGCGCCGCCACGCAAGCGGTACGGCAACTGTTGTCGCGCGCGTTCGACGGCGGCGCGACCCGCGTCGTCGCCGAAATCAATCCCCAGAACCTGGCCTCGCTGCGCGTGGTGCAAAAACTCGCCTTCGAGCGAGAAGACAGCTACGTCGACGAGGACGGCGAATTGCTCGAGCGCTGGGTCGCCAAGCGGGCTTGAGCACGGGCCGGCGCCAGCCTTCGTCGCCAAAAAACGGTATTTCGTCGCCGGCGGCGTATTTACTCTGCACAAGTCATTTATAGTTTCGGGATCGCAATCTGCCATCCACGGAGCCCCCGATGTTCAAGAAAACCTGCGCCGCCGCCATGCTGCTGCTCGCCGTCAACGCCGCCCACGCCTTCGACGGCCAGGCCAACCACTACCGCGTCACGCTCAACGCCGACGCCACCAGGGCCCAGGTCGAGGCCGACGTTTTTGTCGAAGGCAAGGAACTGGTGCTGTTCGGCGTCAGTCCCACCGAACAGCACAAGAACGGGCAGGCCGACTTCCTCGAGCAGATCGTGGTGCGCGACATGGCGGGCGCCACGGTCGAGCTCAAGGACAAGGGCGAGGGCGAATACGAACTCCAAGGGGACCGCCGCGTGCGCCTGAGCTACGCGGTGCGGCTCGAGCACGGCAACTACACTTGGCCCGCCGGCGCCGAGGAGGTCTCGTACCGCACCGACGAAGGGCTGATGGCGACCGGCTACGCGCTGTTCCTCGTGCCCGGCGCGGGCATGCCCGGCAAAACCGAGGTCCGCTTCGTGCTGCCGGCCGGCTGGAAGGCGCACACGCCTTGGCGCGCGGGCGCGGCGCCGGGCAGCTTCGAGGTCGGGACGCGGCGCGAGCTGGTCAACAACGCGCTGTTCCTCGGGACCGCGCGCGCGGAGACCTTCAAGTCCGGCGGCATCACGCTCTCGCTCGTGATGGGCAAACGCTACTGGCCGCAGCGCGCCGTGTTCATGGAATTGATCGAGCGCCAGCTCGCCAGCTACCTGGCGCTGTTCGGCAAGGCGCCGCTCGCCGAACGCTACCTGATCATCGTCAACCAGCACGAGAGCGGCGACGGCGGCGCGTTCGCGGGCAGTTTCAGCCAGTTCCTGCGCGGCGATGGCGACCGCGCCACGCGCCCGATCTGGGGCCGCGTCGTCGCGCACGAGCTGCTGCACTTCTGGAACGGCCTGTCGATGGTGCCGGCCGACGAGCGCGAGGAGTGGTTCAAGGAGGGCGTGACCGACTACCTGGCCGTGACGACCATGGCGCGCAATGGCCTGGTCGGCCGCGCCTACCTGATGCAGTTCCTCGAGAACCTGGCGCGAGGCCAGCTGGTCGCGCGCATGGGCATGGGACTCAAGGGGACGGTGCGCGACGCGGCCAAGGACAAGCATAAGAACTGGCTGCTCGTGTATGGCGGCGGCAGCCGCGCCGCGCTGGCCCTCGACGTCCACCTGCGCCGCGCCACGGGCGGCAGGACCGGGCTGCCCGAAGTGATGAAGGTGCTGTACGCGCAGTTTGCGCTGCCCGGCAAGCGCTTCGATCTCGACGACCTCGTGCGCGTGAGCCGGCAGCTCAGCGGCGAAGACGTGGCGCCGTTGTTGCAGCGCATCATTTCGAGCGAAGGATTGGAGGACCAGCGCCCGGTGTTTGCCGACATCGGACTACAATTGGAGCAGTATCCGCTGCTCGAGACCTTCCTTTTGCCCGCCCCAAACGCGTCGCGCGCCCAGCGCCGGCGTTTTGAAGCGGTGCTCGGCATGCCGTATTAATTCTGTTGTTTGACTACATTAACAGCTTGTATATACCGAAGGCGGCGATTGACAGGGTAAAACGATAGTGTTATTTTGCTACAAGTAGTGACAAGGCGCAATGCTTACACGTCAATATCTGAATAGCAAAGGCGCTCTAAATGATATTCAACACTGCCATGGTCGATGCCCTGATGGCGGGCGAGCATGCCGATCCGTTTGCGGTACTCGGGATGCATGCGGAACACGGCGCGCTGGTGGTGCGTGCCTTGCTGCCGGGGGCCGAGCGGGTGTGGGTGCTCGACGCGGCCGACGGCGCCACGCTCGCCGCGCTCGAACGCTGTGGCGGCAGCGCGCTGTTCGCCGCCGCGATCCCGGGGCGCAGCGCGCCTTTCGCCTACCGCCTGCGCGTCGACTGGCACGGCACGCTCCACGAGCACGAGGACGCCTACCGCTTTGCATCGCTGCTCACGGGCGACCATGGCGGGCGCCCCTACGAGAGCATGGGCGCGCATCCGACCCGGGTCGACGGCATCGAAGGCGTCAACTTCGTGGTCTGGGCGCCGAATGCGCGGCGCGTCGCGCTGGTCGGCGCCTTTAACAGCTGGGACGGCCGGCGCCACGGCATGCGCCTGCATCCGCAGCGCGGCGTGTGGGAGATTTTCATCCCGCAGATCGGCCCCGGCGAATTGTATAAATTCGAAATCAAGACCGCCGCCGGCGCCACCCTGCTCAAGGCCGACCCGTACGCCTTCCGCGCGCAGCTGCGCCCCGAGACCGCCTCGGTCGTGCATGCGCTGCCGGCCGTGGTGCCGGCGCCGCCGGGACGCAGGCAGGCCAACGCCTTGAATTCGGCGGTCAGCATCTACGAGGTGCACCTGGGCTCGTGGCGCCGCGCCGACCATGGGCAACGTTGGCTGAACTACCGCGAACTGGCCGATCAACTGCTGCCCTACGTGCAGCGGATGGGCTTCACCCACATCGAGCTGCTGCCGGTGCAGGAGCACCCGTTCGACGGCTCGTGGGGTTACCAGCCGACCGGCCTGTACGCGCCGACCTCGCGCTTCGGCAGCCCCGAGGACTTCCGCTTCCTGGTCGAGAGCGCGCACGCGGCCGGCATCGGCGTGCTGCTCGACTGGGTGCCCGGGCATTTTCCGACCGACGCGTTCGCGCTGGCCGGCTTCGACGGCACCCACCTGTACGAGCACGCCGATCCGAAGGAGGGCTTCCACCAGGACTGGAACACGCTGATCTACAACTACGGCCGGCAGGAGGTGCGCGACTTCCTCGCCGCCAACGCCCTGTACTGGATCGAACGCTACGGCATCGACGGCCTGCGTGTCGACGCGGTGGCCTCGATGCTCTACCGCGACTACAGCCGCAAAGAGGGCGAATGGGTGCCCAACATCCACGGCGGACGCGAGAACCTGGAGGCGATCTCCTTTTTGCGGCGCATGAACGAGCTGGTTTGTTCGCAGCGCCCCGAGGCGATCACGATGGCCGAGGAGTCGACCAGCTTCCCTAACGTGTCGCGCCCGCTCGAGATGGGCGGGCTCGGCTTCCATTACAAATGGAATATGGGATGGATGAACGACACCCTGCGCTATATGCAGGAGGACCCGGTCAACCGCAAGCACCACCACGACAAAATCAGTTTCGGCATCGTGTACGCGTTCAGCGAGAACTTCGTGCTGCCGCTCTCGCACGACGAGGTGGTGCACGGCAAAGGCTCGATCCTGGCGCGCATGCCCGGCGACGACTGGCAGCGCTTCGCCAACCTGCGCGCCTACTACGGTTTCATGTGGGGCCATCCGGGCAAGAAGCTGCTGTTCATGGGCTGCGAGTTCGCCCAGGCCAAGGAGTGGAACGCCGATGCGAGCCTCGACTGGCACCTGCTCGACGACCCGGCGCACGCGGGGGTCCAGCGCCTCGTGCGCGACCTTAACAATGTGCTGCGCGCCTATCCGGCGCTGCACCAGGTCGACTTCGAGCAGCGCGGCTTCGAATGGATTTCGCACGAGGACCGCGAAAACTCGGTGCTCTCGTTCGTACGCCGCGCCGACGACGGCAGCTGCGTGCTTGTGGTCTGCAACTTCACGCCCGTGTGCCGGCCCGGCTACCGCATCGGCGTGCCGGCGGCGGGGCGCTACCGCGAATTGATCAACACCGACCAGCTGCAGTATGGCGGCAGCGGCGTCGGCAACGGCGTGCTGGCGACCGAGGCGAGCGGCATGCATGGGCGCGCGCAGTCGCTCGCGCTCACGCTGCCGCCGCTGGCGACCCTGATGCTGGTGCTGGAGAGCTGATGCCGGTGCAAGCAGCAATGACCCTGACCGCCGGCGCCGCCTATCCGCTTGGCGCCAGTGTGCGCGACGGCGCGGTCAACTTCGCGCTGGTGGCGCCGAACGCCGACCGCGTCGAGTTGTGCCTGTTCGAGGCCGATGGCGTGCTCCAGCGCACGTGCATCGCGCTGCCGGCCAAGACCAGCGGCGTCTGGCACGGCCGCCTGCAAGGCTGCGCCGCGGGCCAGGTCTACGGATACCGCGTGTATGGGCCGTTCGATCCCGAGCGCGGCCACCGCTTCAATCCCGACCGCGTGCTGCTCGACCCGTATGCGCGCGACGTGCTCGGCGGCCAGGACGGTGTCGACGACGCGTTCAGGGGCAGGGTGGTCGACGAGGCCTACGACTGGGGCGAGGACCGCGCGCCGCGCACGGCGCCCGAAGACACCATCTTGTACGAGCTGCACGTGAAGGGTTTCACGCGCCTGCTCGGGGGCGTGCCCGAGGCGCTGCGCGGCAGCTATGCAGGGCTGGCGCATCCGGCCGCGCTCGACCACCTGGGCCGGCTCGGCGTGACCGCCGTCAGCCTGCTGCCGCTGCAACGGCGCGCCGACGAGGCGCGCCTGGCGCAGGCGGGCCTGTCCAATTACTGGGGCTATTCGACGCTCGGCTTTTTCGCCCCCGAGACGCGCTACTGGTCGGGCCGGGCCGGCACCAGCGCGGCGGGCGAACTGCGCGACATGGTCAAGGCCCTGCACGCGCGCGGCATCGAGGTGATCCTCGACGTGGTCTACAACCACAGCGCGGAGCTCGACGAGGCGGGGCCGACGCTCTCGCTGCGCGGGATCGACAACGCGCTGTACTACCACCTGCGGCCGGGCAACCGCGCCCTGTACGAGAACTGGACCGGCTGCGGCAACACCCTGAACCTGTCCGAGCCGCGGGTGCTGCAACTGGTGATGGATTCGCTGCGCTACTGGGTGCAGGAGTTCCACGTCGACGGCTTCCGCTTCGACCTGGCGCCGTCGCTGGCGCGCTACGAACAGGGTTTTTCGCCGCGCGCGGCGTTCCTGGCGGCGCTCGCGCAGGACCCGGTGCTGGCCCAGGTCAAGCTGATCGCCGAACCCTGGGACATCGGCCCGGGCGGCTACCAGCTCGGGAACTTCCCCGACGGCTGGCTCGAATGGAACGACAAATACCGCGACACCATGCGCGCCTTCTGGCTCGGCGGCGAGGCCACGCTGGGGCAGTTCGGACGGCGCTTCGCCGGCTCGAGCGACCTGTTCGAGCACCATGCGCGCGCGCCGGCGGCGAGCGTCAATTTCATCTGCGCGCACGACGGCTTCACGCTGCGCGACCTGCTCAGCTACCAGCACAAACGGAACGAAGCGAACGGCGAAGGCAACCGCGACGGCCACAACCACAACCTCGGCACCAACTGCGGGGTCGAAGGCGAGAGCGACGACCCGGCCGTGCTGGCGCTGCGCGCGCGGCTGCAGCGCGCGCTGCTTGCCACATTGGTGTTCTCGCAGGGCACGCCGATGCTGCTGGCCGGCGACGATCTTGGCCATTCGCAGGGCGGCAACAACAACGCCTACTGCCAGGACAACGCGATCTCGTGGATCGACTGGGCCGGGGCCGACCTCGAGCTGCGCGACTACGTGGCGCGGCTGGTCGATCTGCGCAAGCGCCTGCCCGCGCTGCGGCGCGCGACCTGGCACTGTCCGATCGGCTGGACGCGCGCCGACGGCGCGCCGCTCGACGGCGCCGACTGGCACAGCGGGGCCGGGCGCAGCATCGCGATTTTACTCGGCGTCGAGGTCGACGCCTGCCTGTTGCTGGTCAACGCAACCTCCAAGGCGGTCGCCTTCACGCTGCCGCCCGGCGCCTGGCGGGTGCTGCTCGACAGTGCCGACCCTGGCGCGCCGCCCCACATCCTGCAGGGGCGCGCCGCGGTTCCGCCGCACGCGCTGCTGCTCGCAAGTTCACACGACGACACCAACAATAACCCGGGAGAGACAACATGGATGTAACGCAAGAACGGAACAACGCCACGCTGGCACGCCAACTTCCCAAACGCACCGTGGCGCTGGTGCTGGCCGGCGGCCGCGGCTCGCGCCTGCTGCAGCTGACCGACCGCCGCACCAAGCCGGCGGTCTACTTCGGCGGCAAATTCCGGATCATCGACTTCGTGCTGTCGAACTGCCTCAACTCGGGCATCCGCCGCATCGGCGTCGTCACCCAGTACAAATCGCACTCGCTGCTGCGCCACCTGCAGCGCGGCTGGAGCTTTTTGCGCGGCGAACTCAATGAGTTCATCGACCTGCTGCCGGCCCAGCAGCGCGTCGACGAGGAGCACTGGTACCGCGGCACCGCCGACGCGGTCTACCAGAACCTCGACATCCTGCGCTCGTACAAGCCCGAATACGTGCTGGTGCTGGCCGGCGACCATATCTACAAGATGGACTACTCGCTGATGCTGCTCGACCATGCCAAGAGCGGCATGGGCTGCACCGTCGGCTGCATCGAGGTGCCCAAGGCCGAAGCCTCCGCCTTCGGCGTGATGGCCGTCGACGGCGCGCGCAAGGTCACCGCCTTTGTCGAGAAACCGGCGGATCCGCCGACCATACCGGGCCGTCCCGACACCACGCTGGCCTCGATGGGCATCTACATCTTCAACGCCCAATACCTGTACAAACTGCTCGACGAGGACATCGCCAACCCGAACTCCTCGCACGACTTCGGCAAGGACATCATCCCGCGCGTGGTCGGGGAGGGCAACGCGATCGCCCACCCGTTCGGGATGTCGTGCGTGCCCTCGAGCGAAGACGGCACCGCCTACTGGCGCGACGTCGGCACCGTCGACGCCTTCTGGTCGGCCAACCTGGACCTGGCCTCGATCTCGCCCGAACTGAACCTGTACGACCGCGACTGGCCGATCTGGACCTACCAGGAGCAGCTGCCGCCGGCCAAATTCGTGTTCGACCAAAACGGCCAGCAGGGCGTCGCCGTCAACACGCTGGTCTCGGGCGGCTGCATCATCGAGGGCTCGCACGTCCAGAGTTCGGTGCTGTTCTCGAACGTGCGGGTGGCCTCGTTCTGCACGGTCGACCAGGCCGTGCTGCTGCCCGGCACCACCCTCGGCGTCGGCTGCACCTTGCGCAAGGTCGTCGTCGACCGCGACTGCAAGATCCCGGCCGGGATGATCATCGGCGAGGACGCCGAGCTTGACGCCAAGCGCTTCCACCGCAGCGAGACCGGCGTGGTGCTGGTCACCGCGGCGATGCTGGCGGCATTGTAAGGGCGGCCATGCGCGTACTTCATGTAAGCACCGAGATCTACCCGCTGCTCAAGACCGGCGGCCTGGCCGATGTCGCCGGCGCCCTGCCGGTGGCGCAGGTGGCGGCGGGCCTCGACGCGCGGGTGCTGGTGCCGGGCTTTCCGGCGCTGATGGCCGGCGTCGTCGACAAGCAGCTGGTGGCCGAGCTGGCGCCGCGCTTCGGCGTCGACGGCATCCGCCTGTACCGGGGCCTGCTGCCCGATGGGGGCGTCCAAGCCTACGTGATCCACGCGCCCGCATTGTTCGACCGGCCCGGCAATCCGTATTCGGACGCGCAGCACCGCGCCTATCCCGACAACTACCGGCGCTTCGCGCTGTTGGGCTGGGTCGCGGCGCAGATGGCGCAGGGGCTTGATGCCGAATGGACGCCCGACATCCTGCATTGCCACGACTGGCATGCGGGTCTGGCGCCGGCCTACCTGAGGGCGGCGCGCGAGGCGAGCGGAAAACACCTGGCCGGCTCGGTGATCACGGTGCACAACCTGGCCTACCAGGGGGTGTTCCCGCCCGAGGTGTTCCCCGAGCTGGGACTGCCGCCCGCCTATTTCGGCATCGAGGGCGCCGAGTTCCACGGACAGGTGTCGTTCCTCAAGGCCGGCCTGCATTACGCCGACAAGATCACCACGGTCAGCCCGACCTATGCCCGCGAGATCCAGGGCGAAGAGCAGGGCTGCGGCCTGGACGGCCTGCTGCGCGCGCGCGCCGGCGACCTGGCCGGCATCCTCAACGGGGTCGACGACAGGGTCTGGAACCCGGCCACCGATGCCTCGATCGCCTCGACCTATTCGTCGGCGGCGATGGACGGCAAGGCGCGCTGCAAGGCGCAATTGCAGCGCGACTGCGGGCTGGCGCAGGTGCCGGACGCGCCGCTGTTCTGCGTGGTCAGCCGGCTGACCGAACAGAAAGGCTTGCACCTGGTGCTGGCCAGCGTGGCGCGCATCGTGGCCGCCGGCGGGCAGCTTGCGCTGCTCGGCAGCGGTGATGCCGCGCTCGAGGAAGCGTTCAGCGCACTGGCGGCGGCCAATCCCCAGTCTGTGGCGGTGCGCATCGGCTACGACGAGGCCTACGCGCACGGCCTGATCGCCGGCAGCGACGTGATCCTGGTTCCCTCGCGCTTCGAACCATGCGGGCTGACCCAGCTCTATGGGCTCAAGTACGGCACGCTGCCGCTGGTGCGGCGCGTGGGCGGCTTGGCCGACACGGTGCACGACGCCTCGCTCGAAAACCTCGACGACGCGCTCGCGACCGGCTTTGTATTCGACCAGTTCGACGCCCAGGGCATCGATGCCGCGGTGCGGCGCGTGTTCGCGCTGTACCGCCGGGCCGCCGAATGGCGCAAGGTGCAGACGCGCGCGATGGCCCAGCAATTCGGCTGGGAGGTCCCGGCCGCCCAGTTCTCAACCCTTTACCAGCAGATCGCCATCAAGGCGCAATAATATGTCGCAAGCAGATTTCGAGTACGACCCCCAACTCAACGACGTGGCCCACCTCAAGCGCGCCATCGCCAACCAACTCGTGTACCGCGTCGGCAAAGACCCGGTGGCGGCGCAGCCGGCCGACTGGCTGCATGCGACCGCGCTCGCCGTGCGCGACCGCCTGGTCGAGCGCTGGATGAAGACCACGCGCGCCCAGTACGAGCAAAAGGCCAAGCGGGTCTACTACCTGTCGATGGAATTCCTGATCGGGCGCAGCTTCACCAACGCCTTGCTGGCGCTCGAAATCGGCGAGCAGGTCGGGCAGGCGCTCGGCGAGCTTGGCGTCGACATCGCGCAGATGGCCGAACTCGAACACGACGCGGCGCTCGGCAACGGCGGCCTCGGCCGGCTCGCGGCATGCTTCCTCGATTCGATGGCGACGCTCGGCATCGCCGGCTTCGGCTATGGCATCCGCTACGACTATGGCATGTTCCGCCAGCAGATCGTCGACGGCAGCCAGGTCGAGACGCCCGACTATTGGATGGCCGGCGGCCACCCGTGGGAATTCCCGCGTCCCGAAGTGCAGTACCGGGTCCGCTTCGGCGGGCGCACCGAACAACGCGGCGATCGGGTCGAATGGGTCGACACCGAGGATGTGCTGGCGATGGCCTTCGACATCATCATTCCGGGCTACGCGACGGCGGCGACCAACACGCTGCGCCTGTGGTCGGCCAAGGCCGCCAGCGAGATCAACCTGGGCGCCTTCAACCAGGGCGACTATTTCGTGGCGGTCGCCGACAAGAACAACTCCGAGAACGTCTCGCGCGTGCTGTATCCGGACGACTCGACATCGTCGGGGCGCGAGCTGCGCCTGCGCCAGGAGTACTTTTTTGTCGCCGCCAGCCTGCAGGACCTGGTGCGGCGCTACCTGCAAACGCACGAAGGCTTCGACGAGCTGCCCGACCAGGTCGCGATCCACCTCAACGACACCCACCCGGTGCTGGCGATCCCCGAATTGATGCGCATCCTGATCGACGAACACCAGCTCGAGTGGGATCGGGCGTGGGCGCTGGCGCAACGCGTTTTCTCGTACACCAACCACACCCTGATGCACGAGGCGCTCGAGACCTGGCCGGTCGAGATGCTCGGGCGGGTGCTGCCGCGCCACCTGAGCATCATCTTCGAGATCAACGCCCATTTCATGGCCGGCCTGGTCGAGCGCCACGGCAGCGATGCCGAGCTCGCGCGCCGCGTTTCGCTGATCGACGAGGGCGGCGGGCGCCGCGTGCGCATGGCCTACCTCGCGGTCGTGGCGAGCCATAAGATCAACGGCGTCTCGGCGCTGCATTCGGAACTGATGAAGCAATCGATCTTTGCCGATTTCGCGCGCGTGTTCCCCGAACGCTTCACCAACAAGACCAACGGCGTGACGCCGCGCCGCTGGCTGGCGCAGGCGAACCCGCCGCTGGCCGGCCTGATCGACGCCCACATCGGACGCGACTGGCGGCGCGAACTCGACCAGCTGACGCAACTGCGCCCGCTGGCCGTGCAAGCCGGCTTTGTCGACGCCTTCCGCGGCGCCAAGCGCGCCAACAAGGAGCGCCTGGCCAAGTGGGTCGCGCAGAACATGGGCGTGCGGCTCGATCCGGACTCGCTGTTCGACGTCCAGGTCAAGCGCATCCACGAATACAAGCGCCAGTTGCTCAACCTGCTGCACGTGGTCACGCGCTACAACCGGATCCTCGCCAAGCCCGACGCCGACTGGGTGCCGCGCACGGTGGTCTTCGCCGGCAAGGCGGCGTCGGCCTACCACATGGCCAAGCAGATCATCAAACTGATCAACGATGTCGCGGCGGTGGTCAACAACGATGCGCGCATCAAGGGCAAGCTCAAGGTCGTGTTCATCCCGAACTACAGCGTCAGCCTGGCCGAGATGATCATTCCGGCGGCCGACCTGTCGGAGCAGGTGTCGACCGCCGGCACCGAGGCTTCTGGCACGGGCAACATGAAATTCGCGCTCAACGGCGCGCTCACCATCGGCACGCTCGACGGCGCCAACGTGGAGATGCGCGACGCGGTCGGGGCGGACAATTTCTTCATCTTCGGGAACGACGCGGTGCAGGTGGCGCAACTGCGCGCCGCCGGCTACCAGTCGCGCCGCTATTACGAACAGGACGCCGAGCTGCGCCTGGCGCTCGACCAGATCCGCGACGGCGTGTTCTCGCCCGACGAAAAGGGGCGCTTCCAGTCGATTTACGATGTGCTGGTCAACTGGGGCGACCACTACCTGCTGCTGGCCGACTATGCGAGCTACGTCGCGACCCAGGACCAGGTCGACGCGCTATACCGCCAGCCGCAGGAATGGGCGCGCAAGGCGATCCTCAACGTGGCCGGGATGGGAAGCTTTTCGTCGGACCGCACGATCGCCGAATACGCGAGCGAGATCTGGCACGCCGCGCCGGTCAAAATCTGACCGGCGCGAACCGCTTTACAGCGCCTTCAGGAACGCGCCCATGTCCGCGATGTCTTGCGGCGACAGACCCATCCTGAAACGGCGGTCGTAAAAGCGCACCGTGTCCTCGAGCGTGGCGGCCGAGCCGTTGTGGAAGTACGGCGCGCGCGCGGCCAGCCCGCGCAGCGCCGGGGTCTTCATCTTACCGATGTCGCTCCACCGGCCGCTGACAAGCGCGCGGCCGGGGTCGGTCGTATCGACGACTTCGCCGGTGAGGATATTGCGTAGCGTGTAGAGCGGCATGTCGGGCGTGCGCAGGTTGGCGGCCGAGACCCCGGTGTCGAACTGGCGCGCCACCGAATGCGAGCCGGCGTTGGGCGCATTGTGGCAGCTGGTGCAGGTGCCGCGCTGCAGCGGCTGGCGCAAGGTGTCGCTGAAGCCGGCCACTCCCACAATATTCATCGGACGCGTGTTGAACAATTGCTCGCCACGGGCGATCGACGCGCGCGCCACATTTTGTGCCGTTGGATTCGGCCCGGCCGCCGCGTTGCGCCACGCGCCGAACAGGGTCATTGCCGCGGGTGTGAATGGCAGGCCGCTGAGGTAATCGCCGACGTCGATGTCGTTGATCCCCCAATGGAAGGCGTTCTGCGACAGGATGGCCGGGCCGCCGAGCGCGCCCGCCGCCGTCAGGTCGCCGGCCGTGGTGCTTGTCAGCTGGGCCGTGAACAGGGATTTTTCGAAGTCGACGATGGCGCGTTGCTCGGCCGCGCTCAGGTCCTGCGCCGCCTCGGCATGGCCGCGCACCGCGCCGTTGGCCTGGTGCAGCAGGTCGCTGTCGATCGGCCCGAAGCAGGGCGCAGGCGCCGCGCCGCGGATGCACAGCGTCGACGTGGGGGCGAGCGTGGTTTCGCGGTTATCCCACATCACGCTGCTGGCGAACTTCAGGTTGGTGCTCGCCAACGGGCGCCGGAACAGCGACAACTCGGTGGCGCTCGCAAAACCATACGGGTCGTCGGCGCGGACCAGGGTGAACTCGGCGCCGGCCGGAATCGGCAGTCCGATCCGGATCACGCCTTTGGTGAGCAGCATGCTGTACGCGAGCCGCTTCTGGTCGAGCGTGACGGCGAGCGCGTTGGGCGAATTGGCGCCGTCGATCAGGCGGAACACGGGATCGTTGCCGTTGCTGTTCGCAAAGCGCGCCGCCAGCGCCGGCGGGGTGATGCTCCAGCCTTCGGCTTCGGCGTGGCAGCTCGCGCAGGAGCGCCCGTTCCCGAGCGGCTTAAAAAATGGATTGGTGGCGTCGATGAAGCCGGCCGCGGTCGCGGTCAGGGCGCTGCCGTCCTGATTCGCCTGTGCCAAGGGTGCCGCCGGGGTCGGGGCTGGCGTCGGCGTCGGTGTCGGTGTCGGGGTTGGTGCCGGTCCGGTGGTCACGGTCGGAAGCGAAACCGGCGCCGTCGTGGCGGCGCCGCCCCCGCCGCCACAAGCCGACAGCATTGCGGCGAGCAGGGGGACAAGCAGCGGGACTAGCATTGACACAGGCAGTGGGGCAGGCAGCTTTCCCGGCGTGGTGTTCTTCATTTTGATGCTCCTTCGAGGGATGATGGAGCGATGCTGGGGCACGATTGTGCAGGAAAAATGGAGGCCGAAGAAGGCCGCAAATGATGGCTCGCCTCCATTATTGGTGCACATTTGGCGGGTATGATGGCGAGACCGTTAAAAGCGAGAGGGCAGCAATGAAGCCGAACCACAGAAGCGCGGTATGCGTTTGACGATAGCGCGCAAGATTGCGCTGGCGGTGATCGCGATCGTGGTGTTGTGCGTCGGGACGATGGCCTGGGTCACGACCTCCAACCTGCAGCGCGGCTTTATCGCCTACCTCAACGAGATGCAGGCGAAGGACCTCGAGCAACTGCGCGACCTGGTACAGGAACGCTACCGGCGCGAGGGCGATTTCGAATGGTTGCGGCGGCGCCCGCGCGCCCTGCGCGAGCTGTTGGATCAATTGAACCCGCAGATCCATGCGGCGCCCCAGCCGCGCAGGCCACGCCCGCCGGACGACGAATTCGGGAGCCGGCCGGCGCCACCCGACGACCCTCGTGCAGCGCGCCCGGCGGCATTCGACGAGCGCGGCCAGGAGCGCGGCGACGAGCGCGGCCCGGAGCGCGGCGGCGAGGCCGGCGGCCGCGAGCGCGGACCGCCGCCGCATCCGCCGGGCGCGCGCGACCCGATGGGCATCGCCCCGCGCATTTCGATCGTCGACGCCGACGGCGCGCCCGTGATCGGGCCGCGCGAGCTCCCTGCGGGCGGCGCGCTGCCGATCGTGGTCGATGGCAAAACGGTCGGCCGCATCGGCCTGAGCCCGCTGCGCCAGGCCGCCGGGGCCGATTCCGGCGCCAGCGGCTTTCTGCGCAAGCAGTTGCACGACATCTTGTGGTTGGCCGCGCTGCTCGGCTTGGGCGCCATTTTGCTGTCGATCTGGCTCGCGCGCCATCTGCTGCGCCCCATGGCCTCGCTGCGCGACGTCACCGCCAGGCTCGCGCGCGGCGAGTTCGACGCGCGCGCGCCGCTGGTCTCGCGCGACGAATTGGCCGAACTGGCCGTGCACGTCAACGAGATGGCGCAGGCGCTCCAGAAAAGCGAGCAGCAGCGCCGCAAGATGCTGGCCGATATCGCACACGAATTGCGCACCCCGCTGACGGTCGTGCGGGGCGAACTTGAAGCGCTGCTCGACGGGATCCGCGCCACCGACACCGGCGCGCTCGAATCGCTGCACGAGCAGGTGTTGCGGGTCAACCAGCTGGTCGACGACCTGCACCAGCTGACCCTGGCCGACGCCGGCGAACTACGCTACGACTGGCAGCGCCTCGACCTCGGCGCGCTCGCCTTGCCGCTGCTTAAACGCTACCGCCCGCGTGCGCAAGCGGCGGGCCTTGACCTGAGTTGGACTCTGGCCAACGACGTCGTGCTGCAGGCCGACTCGGGCCGCCTGTCGCAAATACTGGTCAACCTGCTCGAGAACAGCGTGCGCTATACCAGCGGGGGCGGCGCCATCGTCGTCACGCTCACCAAATTGCACGGGGCCGCCGAATTGGTGGTCGAGGACAGCGCGCCGGGGGTGCCGGACGGCGTCCACGAGCGCCTGTTCGAGCGCCTGTACCGGGTCGACAGCGCGCGCGCCCGCACCACGCCGGCAAGTGGCGGCAGCGGACTCGGACTGGCGATCTGCAAGGCGCTGCTCGAGGCGCATGGCGGCAGCATCGCCGCGTCGGCTTCGCCACTGGGCGGGCTGCGCATGCTGGTGCGCATTCCACTCGACTCCACCCACTGAGGATCAAGCACTATGCAAAACCCGGCCCATATCCTCATCGTCGAAGACGATCCCAAGATCGCCGCGCTGCTGGCCGATTATTTCGAGGCGGCCGGCTATCGCCAGACCTGCATCGGCGACGGCCGCAGCGCGCTCGAGCTCATGCGCTCGGCGCCGGCCGACCTGATGGTGCTCGACCTGATGCTGCCGGAACTCGACGGCATCGCCGTGTGCAAGGCGGTGCGCCTGTTCTCGCAGGTGCCGATCATCATGCTGACCGCGCGCGTCGACGAGGTCGACCGCCTGATGGGGCTCGACATCGGCGCCGACGACTACGTGTGCAAACCCTTCAGCCCGCGCGAGGTGGTGGCGCGTGTGCGGGCGCACCTGCGCCGCGCCAGCCTCGCCGCGGGTGCGCCGGCGGCGCCGGCCGGGCAGGCCATCGTGGTCGAGCGCGCCACCATGCGGGTGGTCGTCGACGGGTTGGCCTTGCCGCTGACGGCGGTCGAATTCCGCCTGCTGGCCGAACTGGTCGACAATCCGGACCGGGTCTATTCGCGCCAGCAGTTGCTCGATTTCGCGCACGAGGACCAGCGCGACATCAACGACCGCACGGTCGATTCGCACATCAAGAACATCCGGCGCAAGCTGGCCGCGCGGCTGCCGCAGGCCGATTGCCTGCAGTCGGTGTACGGGGTCGGTTACCGCTTCGAGCTGCCGCCGCAGTGACGCGGGCGGCCCGGCTTTATGTGGGCGAGCAGCCGGCGCTGGCCAGCACGCGCTTGATGCAGTCGTTCAGGACCGGCCACTCGAACGGCTTGAACACATAGCCGTCGGCGCCGCCCTTGAGGCCGCGCAGCACGTCGGCGTCGCTGACCTGCGCGGTCACCATGATCGCCGGAATCTGCTTGAGCAGCGAATGGTTGCGCATGTAGGCGAGGATGTCGAAACCGTTCACATAGGGCAGGTTGACGTCGAGCAGGACCAGGTCGGGGATCGGCAGCCGGTCCAGGATGTCGAGCGCCTGCTTGCCGTCCGCGACCGCGCGCACGGTGTACCCGCGCCGGGTCAGGTAAGCCTGCATCAGTTCCGAAATCGCCTCGTCGTCCTCGACGATGAGCAACTGGCCAAGGGTGAGCGACTCGTCGCCGGCCCGCAACATGCCGGCCATGCGGGTGCCGGTGGTGTAAAACCCGGTCTGCACCAGGGTGCGCGCGCCGCGGCGCGCCTCGGCCCAGGCCAGCACGCCTTCTTCGGCGCTCAGCTCGGCGATCTCGGGCAATGGCAGCGACGCGCTTTCGTGTGCGGTGTGCTCGTCGGTCATCTCCAGCGCCGACGGCTCCAGTTCGAGTTCCAGTTCCTTGGGCGGCGCCGCGCGCGTGAAGACCTTGATCAACTGTTGGGCCTCGAGCGTGGCGAGCGCCTTCTGGGACACGCCGCGCTCGGTTTCGGAGCGGCCCAGCAGCAAGCCGGCGACCGAGGAGCGGCCATCGATCCGGTTGAGCATTGCCGCGACCGGCCCGGACAGCGACTTGGCGCCGGCCTTGAGTTCCAACACGCCCTTGGCGGTCTTGGTGTAGATGATAGATGTGTCCATAGGCTCTCGGGTGGGATCGGTTGTGTGGTGTTAGCTCGACAGCGGAAGTTCGACGTAGAATCGGGCGCCTTGGCCTTCGATCGACTCGAAGTCGATGCGGCCGCCCATTTTTTCGATCATCGACTTCGACAGGCTCAGGCCGAGTCCGGTGCCGACTTTTTTGTTGTGGCGCGACGCCTGCGCCTGGGCGAAGCGCTGGAAAATGCTCGGCCTGAATTCGTCCGGGATGCCGCTGCCGTGGTCGAGCACGTTGATGCGCACCCACTGGCCGTCGCGCTCGGCCGAGACCTGCACGCTGGCCTCGGCCGGCGAGAATTTGCAGGCGTTCGAGATCAGGTTGGTCAGGACCTGCAGCAGGCGCGATTCGTCGGCCCTGACGCGCATCGGCGCGGCCGGCGGCACGCATTCGAGGCGCACCGACAGCTTGGCCGCGTACGGCAGATTAAGGCTGCACACCTCGTCGAGCAGCTTGGCCACGTCGAGCTGTTCGCTGTCGAAGTTGACCATGCCGGCGTCGAGCTTTTCGACGTCGAGCACATCGTTGATGAGCGCGTTGAGGCGGCGCCCGTTGGAATAGGCGATGCCGACCAGTTTGCCCGTCTCGGCCGCGGTGAGCGCGTCGCCCTCGTCTTGCAGCATGCCGAGCGCGCCGAGGATGGAGGTCAGCGGGGTGCGCAGTTCGTGGCTGACGCTGGCGATGAATTCGCTTTTGATGCGCTCCTGGTGTTTGCGCTCGGTGATGTCGCGCACGATGCCGGTGAACGATTTGTGCGAGCCGACGTCGAGCATCTTGAACGACACCTCCATCGGAAACTGCTCGCCGCCCTTGCGCAAGCCGGTCGCCTCGAGCCCGCTGTGCGAGGGCTGGGCGCCCTCCGATTGCAGGTAGGCGATGAAGGCGCGGTGCTTGGGGCGCTCGGACGGCGGCACCAGGTCCTCGATCTTCATGCCGACCAGCTGGTCGGCCGTGTAGCGGAAGATGGTGCAGGCGGCCGGGTTGACGGTGTCGATGGTGCCGTCGAGTTTTGCGCTGAGCATGCCCTCGGCCGCGTGTTCGAGCAGGTGGGCCAGGCGCAGGCGGTTCTCGAGGCGGCTTAGCGATTCGGCTTCGGCCGAATACACATTGACCTCGCGCTCGGCCCACGCCGCGAAATTATTCAGTTTGTCGCGGTCGGCCGGCTTGAGCGCGCGCGGCTCGGTGTCGATCACGCACAGGGTGCCGATTTTTTTGCCTTCGGCCGTGTACAGCGGCTTGCCCGCGTAAAAGCGGATGAAGGGCGCGCCGGTGACGAGCGGATTGTCGGCGAACTGCGGGTCGGCGAGCGCGTCTTCGACCACGAAGATATCGTCTTGCAGGATCGCGTGGGTGCAAAACGAGATATTGCGCGGCGTCTCGAGCGCGTCGAGCCCCTGGCGCGACTTGAACCACTGGCGGTTTTTGTCGACCAGGCTGACCAGCACGATCGGCGCCTTGAGCGTCTCGCTGACCATTTTGGTGAGGCGGTCGAAGCGCCATTCGGGGGGCGTGTCGAGCAGCCGCAGCGCCTGCAGCGCATCGAGCCGGCTCGCTTCATCCCAAGCCATCGGGACCGGATTGTCGTCTGCCACGGCGTTTCCTTTATGCGTATTGACGAACCAATTTGAAAAACTCACACAACAGTATCCTTGGCCCGTGCACGCCTGTCAAACGGATGCGGGGTCCTCGCGCCGCTGCTCCTGACGTGCCGGCGCGAGCGCGATCGGCGCGGCCAGTTCGGGATGCAGCCCCAGGTGGCCGTGGTAGGCCGCGGCGATCGCGGCCATGTCCTGCGCCGGGTCGCCGCTGAGGGTGAGCGTGTCGATCAGGCCGATCTCCTTGTTCGGGTAGTCGAAGTAGACGATCCGCAGCGGCACCTTGGCCATCACGGCCAGGTGGTAGAAGCCGCTGCGCCAGGTCTCGCGGTAGCTGCGCGTGCCCTCCGGCGCGAGCGCGAGCCAGAACCAGTCGGCCGCCAGCATCGTGTCGGCGAGGCGCCGCGTGGCGCCGGTGGACGCGCCGCGTTCGACCGGGACGCCGCCCCACGAGCGCAGCATGGAGCCGAAGATTTTTCCGAACGCGCCTTCGAACAGCGCCTCTTTGCCGAGCCAGCGGAAGGGGACGCCGATCGCCCATTTGCCGAACAGGCCGAGGAAAAAATCCCAGTTGGACGTGTGCGGGTAGACCACGGCCACCCCGCGCGGTCCCGGCAGCGGCTTGAATCGCACGCGCCAGCCGAACAGCCGCAGCACACGCAGCGCGCTGCGCTGGCCGAAGGTGGGCAGGGTCGCCGTGCTCAGTAAATACTCGTCCATGTCGTCTCCTTCGCGCCCGCGTGCGCGGGTCTGCTCTGTCTTTTTTAATTCCACAACAAAGAAAATTGCCGTATGGAATTCAATGCGTACGCATTCTATAGCGCGTCCGGGCGAAAGAACAGCAAAGTTATTTGCATCAATTCGACGCTTCCAGTATTATCGAAGTATTCAATCGACGGGCCGCCCGACCATCATGGAAACAAAATACGCGCTGGCCGCGCTCACCGCGGTCGCACAGGAATCGCGGCTCGCCGTGTTCCGCCTGCTGGTCCGCACCGGTCCCGGCGGCATGGCCGCCACCCGCATCGCGGAGCAACTCGGCATCGCGCCATCGTCGCTCTCGTTCCATCTAAAGCACCTTGCGCAGGCCGGCCTGGTGATCCAAAAACACGAGGGCAGGTTCATGATTTACAGCGCCAATTTCGAGACCATGAACGCCTTGCTCGGCTTTTTGACCGAGAACTGCTGCGGCGGCGCACCCTGCGCCGCAAGCGGCGGCTGCGCGGTGCCCGCGTGACGCGCGCGCGCCGGCTGGTGGCCGAAGGGCTGGGCACGGCCATGCTGCTGGCGGTGGTGGTCGGCTCGGGCGTGATGGCGCAAAATCTCGCGGGCGGCAACCTCGCCATCGCGCTGCTGGCCAACACCATCGCCACCGGCGCCGGCCTGGTCGCGCTGATTCTGATGTTCGGCACCATCTCGGGCGCGCACTTCAATCCGGCGGTGACCTTGTCCGAGGCCTGGCAAAAGAATATGCCGGCGTCCGAGGTGGCGCCGTATATCGCCGTCCAGGTGCTTGGCGCGTTCGCCGGCGCCGCTTGCGCGCACCTGATGTTCGACCTGCCGCTCTTTTTCGCCTCCGGGCATGTGCGCAGCGGGCCCTCGCAATGGTGGAGCGAATTCGTGGCCACCTTCGGCCTGCTCGGCGTGATCATCGGCTGCTCGCGCAGCCGGCCGGCCCTGACGCCGTTCGCGGTGGCGGCCTACATCACGGCGGCCTACTGGTTCACGGCCTCGACCTCGTTCGCCAACCCGGCGGTCACGCTCGCGCGCGCCGCCAGCAACACCTTCGCCGGCATCCGGCCGCAAGACGCGCCCGGCTTCATCGCCGCCCAGTTGCTGGGAGCCGCCTGCGCGACGCTGCTGTTTTGCTGGCTGTATCCGGCCGCCCCCAAGGACGCGACCGTGGCCGGCACGGTCGCGCCGGGCGACTTTTCAACGACACCAAACGACTAAGGAAACGACATGGACATCACGATTTACCATAACCAGCGCTGCGGCACCTCGCGCAACACGCTTGAGATGATCCGCAACGCGGGCCTGGAGCCGACCGTGGTCGCCTACCTCGAGCAGCCGCCTTCGCGCGAAACGCTGCGCGACATGATCGCCAAGGCCGGCCTGACGGTGCGCGAGGCGATGCGCAGCAAAGAGGCCGTGTTCGGGGAGCTGCTACTGGGCGCTGCCGAGCTTGGCGACGAAGCGCTGCTCGACGCCATGCTGGCCCACCCGATACTGATCAACCGGCCGTTCGTGGTCACGCCGCTCGGCGTGCGCCTGTGCCGGCCGTCGGAGCTGGTGCTCGATATTCTGCCGGCGCCACAACAGGGCGCGTTCACCAAGGAGGACGGCGAGAAGGTGGTCGACGCCGAGGGCAAGCGCCTCAAATGAACGACGTCACGCTGCCCAACCTGCGCGAGGCGCAGTTTGCCGTTCCCAGCGCCGCCCGGCTCGAGCCGGCCGAGCGCTACGACCATCCGCCGCGCATCCTGCTGTTGTATGGTTCGCTGCGCGAACGCTCGTTCAGCCGCTTCCTGACGCAGGAGGCGGCGCGCATCCTCACGCGTTTCGGCGCCGAGGTGCGCATCTTCGATCCGCACGGGCTGCCGATGACCGACAGCGTGCCGAACACGCATCCGAAGGTGGCCGAACTGCGCGCGCTGTCGTTCTGGTCGGAGGGGCAGGTGTGGTGCAGCCCGGAGCGGCATGGCGCCATCACCTCGGTCATGAAGAACCAGATCGACTGGATTCCGCTCGAGGTGGGCTCGACCCGCCCGACCCAGGGGCGCACGCTGGCGGTGATGCAGGTGTCGGGTGGATCGCAGTCGTTCAATACGGTCAATACCTTGCGCTTGCTGGGGCGCTGGATGCGGATGGTGACGATCCCGAACCAGTCGTCGGTGCCCAAGGCGTATGAACAGTTCGACGAGGCGGGGCGCATGAAGCCGTCGCCTTACTACGAGCGGCTGGTCGATGTGATGGAGGAGCTGTTTAAGTTCACCTTGCTGGTGCGCGAACGCAGCGACTATCTGGTGGACCGGTATAGCGAGCGCTGTGATGCCGCGCGCAAGGAAGAATCGCGCGAGGGTGTGGGCCGGGCTTGATGGGGGCTCGCATTGAGTGCTGCCGGAATCGTGCGGGTGAAACTTAAATAGCAAGAACCAACATCGTCCTCGCGACTGCGGGGACCCATAGAACCTTAGCTCTAAGCAACTGTTCTATGGGTCCCCGCCTCCGCGAGGACGACGTTGGTTTAGGTTTTTGTGTTTTTCCCGGTACGATTTCTGAAGCGTTTTAAGTGCTATTTGGGCGCATTTCCAATTTCACGATTTTTATCCCGGGCAGCATTGGCTTTGCGCCATAATGCCTTATGGATACTATTAATCGCGCGGCCGTGCGGGCCGTTATCGGCGCCTCGCTCGCGTCCCTTTGTTTGCCCGCTTGCGCGGTCGATTGGAGCGGCGTGGTCGACCTGCGCGCGGTGGCCGCGCGCGCGGACCAGAGCTGGACCCGCGACGGCCTCGGCAAACTGCGCTACGACGGTTCCAACGACGGCGTCCGCCTCGGGCAGGCGATGCTGCGCGGGCAGGCCGAACTGGCCGACACCGTCGGCGCCACCCTCGTACTGAGCGCAGAGGACGACCGCAGCGGCATCGTCGACGTCACCGAGGCGTGGCTGCGCTGGTCGCCGCTGCCGTCGGGGCCATGGAAAACCAGCGTCCGCGCCGGCGCGTTTTTCTCGCCGATGAGCCTCGAGAACGACGGCATTGGATGGACCCCGACCCGCACCATCTCGACCTCGGCCATCAATAGCTGGATCGGCGAGGAGCTGCGCACGCGCGGCATCGAGCTCAGCGTAATGCGGCGCGGCCGCATGCTCGGCCAGCCGCACGATGTCGGCTTCAGCGCGAGTGTGTTCGACGGCAACGACGCGGCCGGCTCCCTGCTGACCTGGCGCGGCTGGAGCATCTCCGACCGCATCACGGGCCTGCGCGAGCCGCTGCGCATGGCCGACCTGCCCGTGTACCGGCACGACGGCCGGCTCAAGCGGCAATCGCGCTCGATCCATGTGTTCAGGGAGATCGACGACCGGATCGGCTACCAGCTCGGCGCCACGTACGGCTACGGCGGCTGGCTCGAGCTGGCCGCCACCAAATACGACAACCGCGCCAACCCGACGGTCGTCGAAGACGGCCAATACGCCTGGCGCGTGCGCTTCGAGCATGTCAGCGCGCGCGTGCGGGCCCAGGGCTGGGAAGTACTGTTCCAGGCGATGGATGGCGAAACCTGGATGGGCGCGCCCGGCGCCGGCGTCGACTTCCGCGCCTGGTTCATGCTGGCGAGCCACCGGGTCGGCGTCGGCAAGGTGTCGCTGCGCTACGACCGCTTCAAGTTGCGCGAGGACGACATCGTGCCGTCCGACCCCAACGGCGAACACGGCAACGCGCTCGCGCTGGCCTACGCGCTTCCGCTCACGCCCAAGCTGACCCTGGTGGCAGAGGCGCTCGCCGTACGCAGCGACCGGCCCGCGCGCGCCCTGTTTGGCGATGCGCCACATCAAGTCGAAAGCAGTGTGACGACCTCGCTGCGCTGGCGCTTCTAATATACTGGGCGACTTCGTCCACCAAGGAGCTTGCCATGGCCATTGCCGCATTGAATGTCGATCTTGTCGTAGTGCGGGTGTTCGACGCCCCGCGCGAGCTGGTGTTTCAAACCATGACCGAAACGGCGCACCTGGCGCGCTGGTGGGGCCCGAAGGGCTGTCAGATCGTGGTCGCGCAACACGAGCTCAAGCCTGGAGGGGTGTTTCATTACTGCATGAGCTTTGCGCCCGGCATCGAGATGTGGGGCAAGTTCGTCTACCGCGAGATCTCGCCCGAGCGCCTGGTGTGGGTCAACGGTTTCGCCGACCCGCAGGGCAATTCGATTCCCAATCCGATGAGTCCGGTGTGGCCGCTCGAAGTGCTCAACACCACGGTCTTGACCGCGCAGGGCGGGCAGACCACGATGACCATGAGCTCGGCCCCGATCGGCGCGAGCGAACTCGAGCGCGAGGCGTTTTTGGCCGGCCATGCGTCGATGCAGGACGGCTTCGGCGGCATGTACGACCAATACGCGCTCTACCTCGCCAGCCTCAAGGCCGGCTGAGGCAGGGCGCTTACGCCGACAGCGCGGGGTAGTCGGTGTAGCCTTCGGCCGTGGCGCCGTAAAAGCGGTCGGCGCGCACCGGGTTGAGCGCGGCGCCCGTTTGCAGGCGGTGCGGCAGGTCCGGATTGGCGATGAACCACTGGCCGAATGCGACCGCGTCGGCTTCGCCGCCCGCCAGCAGCTGTTGCGCCGTTTCGGCGGTCATCTTCTCGTTGGCGATGTAGACGCCGCCGAACGCCTTTTTGAGTTCCGGTCCGAGGCGGTCGTCGCCCAGGCCTTCGCGCGCGCAGATGAACGCGATGCCGCGCTGTTTTAATTCGCGCGCAACGTGGCCGAAGGTGGCCAGCGGGTCGGAGTCGCCCATGTCGTGCGCGTCGCGCCGCGGCGCCAGGTGCATGCCGACGCGGCCGGCGCCCCAGACCTCGATGCAGGCGTCGGTCACCTCGAGCATCAGGCGTGCGCGGTTTTCGATCGAACCGCCGTAGTGGTCCTCGCGCGTGTTGCTGCCGTCTTGCAGGAACTGGTCGAGCAGGTAGCCGTTCGCGCCATGGATTTCGACGCCGTCGAAGCCGGCCAGCTTGGCGTTCGCGGCGCCCTTGCGGAAGGCCGCGACCACGCCGGCCAGTTCGGCCGTGTCGAGCGCGCGCGGGGTGGGGTACTCGCGCACCGGGCGCACCAGGCTCACATGGCCCTTGGCCGCGATCGCGCTCGGGGCGACCGGCGCGGCGCCGTCCAAAAACACGGGGTCCGAAATGCGGCCCACATGCCACAGCTGCAAAAAGATCCGGCCGCCCGCCTGGTGCACGGCCGCGGTCACGGCGCTCCAGCCGGCGACCTGTTCGTCCGACCAGATGCCGGGGGTGTCGGCGTAACCGACGCCCTGCGGCGTGACGGCGGTCGCCTCCGACAGGATCAGGCCGGCCGAGGCGCGCTGGGTGTAGTACTCGGCCATGAGGGCGTTCGGCACGCGGGCAGCGCCGACGGCGCGCGCGCGCGTGAGCGGCGCCATGATGACGCGGTTGGGCAGTTCGAGCTCGCCAATGGTGATCGGATCAAATAAGCTGGGCATGCGGTACTCCTAGAGTGCGTTGTTCATATGGTCGAGGAAGGCCTGGATGGTCTCCTCGTTGCGCTTGAAAAAAATCCATTGGCCCACGCGGCGCGAGCTGACCAGGTCGGCCGCCTGCAGCACGGCGAGGTGGGCCGAGACGGTCGATTGCGACAAGCCCGCGCGTGAATTGATCAGGCCGGCGCAGACGCCGATATCGAGCGGGTGGTCCTGCTGGGCGAAATGCGTCTGCGGCTCGCGCAGCCAGTTGAGGATCTGGCGGCGCACCGGGTTGGCCAGGGCCTTGTGGATCGCGTCGATTTGCATGGCGGTCTCGTATATCGCAGCTTCGCGAAGCTAATATCGTTAAGTTCTGATTCAAGAATCGTTATTCTACGATATGTTTCAAAAGCTTGCTGGCGGCGGCTCGGTTAGAATGATCGGATGAATTATCTGGCCCATGTTTATCTTGCCCGCCACAGCGATGCCGCGATGGTCGGCGCCTTGCTGGGCGACTTTGCCAAGGCCGATGTCAGCGCGCTGTATCCGCCCGAGGTCGCGCAAGAGATCATGCTGCACCGGCAAATCGACCGCTTCACCGACAGCCATCCGATCGTCAGGGCGGCGCTCAACAGCTTTGCCGCGCCGCACCGGCGCTTTGCGGGCATCATCCTCGACGTGTTCTACGACCACATGCTGACGCGGCGCTGGGCCGCCTACAGCGTTCTGCCGCAGCGGGAATTCGTCGCGCGCTTTTACCGCGCGCTGGCAGCGCACGAGTCCATGTTGCCGGAGCGGCTGCGCGGCATCATGCACATGATGATCGAACAGGACTGGCTCGGCTCGTATGAGGAACTGTCGGGCGTGGAGTTGGCGGTGCGCCGCATTTCGCAAAGGCTGAGCCGGAACGGGCACCTGCTGCGCGACGGCCTTGGCGATCTGCGTGACAACTACGGTCCGATCGCGGCCGGCTTCGACGAATTTTTCCCCGAACTGATGCAATTTGTGGACGTTCAGCGCGCCAGTCGCCCCAATCTTGTCAGTGTTGATTTAAATATTCCATAAGGGCAACAAATGTTGCTCGCGGCGGTGTAAGATTCTGAAACGAATTAATCCCCGATGGAGTGTCGCCGTGCTGAAACCAGAACTAATCCTGACTGCGTTACTGATCGTCGCCATCGCGCTGTCGGCGTTCCTGTTGATGCGCCGAGCCGCGGCACGCGCCCGAAGCCGCGACGCGGCCAAACTCGCGGCCGACGAAATCGCGCGCATCAAGGCCGAATATGTGGTCGAGGCCGCCCGCGCGGAGACCGAGCGGATCGAGGCCGAGATGGCCGAGGCAGAGGCCGCGCAGTTGGTGGCTATGCGTATTGCCGCCGATGCCGCGGAGGCCGCGGCGCTTGAAGGGCGGGACGAGGGCAGCGCGCACGAACTGGCAGATGGGGCAATAAAAGACGCGGCCCGGCAAGGGCTTGGCCGCCTCGCAGCTGAAGACGCGGCCCTACTGGAGGCCAGCCGCCTCGCAGCCGAGGAAACGGCGCGGCGCGAGGCAAACCGCCTGGCCGCCGAGGAGACGGCGCGGCTTGAGGCCAACCGTCTGGCCGCCGAGCAAGCGGCGCGGCTGGTGGCCGGACAAGTGCAGGCCGCGCGTGCCGCCGCTGCGCTCGCGCAACAGGAGGAGCAGGCACGGGCCGAGGCGCAGCGCCGGGCCGCCGGGGACGCCGAGCGGCTGGAGGCGGAACGCATCGCCGCGATGACCGCCGAACGGCTGGAAGCGGAACGCATCGCCGCAGTGAACGTCGAACGGCTGGAGGCGGAGCGCATCGCCGCCAGGAACGCGTTTTTCCTTGCGCAGCGCCTCGCGGCGGAAGAGGCCGCCCGGGTGGAAGCGGCGCTTGCCGCAGCAGAGGAAGCTGCCCGCGTGGGTGCTCTGGCCGAAGCGGCGCGCCTGAAGGCGGAGCGGATTGCCTTTGAGGAGGCGCTGCGGGTCGAGGCCGAACAGATCGCGGCCGAGGCGGCCGCGCAACAGGCGCTCGAAAGGATTGCCGCAGAGGCCAGTGCGCGCCTCGAGGCGGCTCGGGTCGAGGCCGAACGGCTTGCACGACTGGCAGCGGAGCGCCAAGCCGCCGAGGATGCCGCGCGGGTCGAGGCCATGCTCATTGCTGCCGAGAGCGCAGCGCTGGCCAAGGCCGCGCGCATCGCCGAAGCCAACGCCGCGCGTCTGGAGGCGGCACGCATCGCGCAAGCAGATGCCGCCCGGCTCGAAGCGGCGCGCATCGCCGACGAGGCGGCCGCGCTGGCCGAAGCCGAAAGAATCGCGACCGCGGCGCTCGAAGCGGCCAAGCTGGCCGAAGCCGGGAAAATCGCGACGGCCGTGCTCGAAGCTGCGGCGCTGGCCGAAGCCGAGAAACTCGCGACGGCCGCGCTCGAAGCTGCGGCGCTGGCCGCCGCGTGCGCCGTCGCCGTCGCGCCCGTCAAGCAAGCCGCGCCAAAAACGGCGGCCGACACGGTCGTGCTGCTGGCCGACGATTCGAAGGTCGTGCGCATCAAGACCAACCGCTTGCTGGTCAACAATCAATTCCAGGTGTTGCTCGCCGAGGACGGCCTCGACGCGGCCAAGCAAATCGCCGACCGCCTGCCCGACATCATCATCACCGACGTCGAAATGCCCGGGCTCGACGGCTTCGAACTGACCCGGCAACTGCGCGAGAGCCCGCTGACCGCGCACATTCCGATCATCATGATCACCGGAGCCGAAAGTTACGGGGAAAAGGCGGCGGAGGCGGGCGTGGACGTACTGCTAGGCAAGCCGTATCCCGAATCCGTGATGATCGAGCACATCCACCGCCTCATGCGCGTGGGCCGCAAGGTCGCGGGCGAGGCGGCGCTCGCCTGAGGACGGTGGCGCCGCCGCGTGCGACGCCGCCGGATTTCCCCGTTAAGCCCAGGCCGCCCCGAAGCGGTGGCCGTCGTTCTCCTCATACCCGGTCAGGAAGCGCGTCATGCAGCCGCTCGAGAGCTGCTTGTTGAATTCCTCCTGGAACTGCGCCGCGTTCTGCCCGTGGCGCGCGAGCACGGACGGCGCTTTTTCCTGCCAAATCGCGGTGAAGTGGGGCGCGCCCGCATGGGTGTACGCGTTCAGGTACGCGAGCTTGCGGCCGGCGCCCGTGTTGGTCGTGAACTGGGCCTGGTACTCGATCGCGTTGAGGAAGCTTTTCGCAAAAAAGGCGCCGACGTCGTGCTTCTCGTACAGCCCCGCATAGCTGAGCTTGTTGTTGGGCGAGACCACGCTCAGGTTGAGCGGGCGCCAGCCGGCGGCGGTGAGCGTGTCGAACTTTTGCTGGTGCTGCTCGCGGCTCAGGCCGTGGTAGGCGGTCCTGGCGCTTGCGGCGGATTTGATGAAGATGCTCGCGTAGCGCACTTCGTTGCCGCTCAAATAGCTCTCGATCTGGTGCAAATGGAAGCCCTGGCCCGTGCGGCTGTCGAATTCGGCCTGGTACTGGGCGCCGGTCATGCCGTGCCGCGCGGCCCAGGCGTTGCCATCGTTCGGATGGAAGATCGCGTTGAAATACACCTTGCCGTTGACATCGTAGCCGTCGATCCAGACCGGACGGTAGCCCGAACTGGTGGCGCGGTCGAACTCGGCCTGGTAATTCGCCTCGGGAATGCCGTTGCGCGTCACCTCGCCCCAGCCCGGCGGATACCATGCGGGCGCGCTCGTCGCCGGCCAGATCGCCATCGGCGTCTCGGAAAAACCCTGGTCCTCGGCCTTGACCCATTTCCCTGCGGGATTGGGCGGGGTCAGGGCGCTGCGGTCGATCACGTACGTGTTGCGGAAAGGGAGGGGGCGCAGCGGGCCGCCCCACGGCTTGGTCGCCTCGATCGCATGGATGTGCAGATGGGGCGCGGTCGAATTGCCCGAGTTACCGGCGAGGCCCAAAAAGTCGCCGCGCTTGATGGCCGCGCCGATCTTGGTGAACTTCGAGTTGAGCGAGTTCGGCTGCATGTGCGCGTACACGACGGCCTCGTCGCCGTGCTGGAGCCAGAAGTGGTTGCCCTCGACCGGGCTCGGGGTGGGCGACTGCTTGCCCATTTTGGTGTTGTTGGGCATGTCGTTCTTAAAACCGATGACGGTGCCGTCGGCCATCGCGTAGATCGGCTTGCCCCAGATGCGGAAATGGTTGTTCTGGCTGCCATCCTTGCCGGGCAGCTTGTCGTTCCAGCCATTGCTGCCCTGGTCGAAAGCCATCACGCCCATGTCGTAGGCAAACAACTGGCTGCCATCGCCGGCGGCCGCATGCGACTCGCCGCGGCCGGACCAGTACTCGCCGATCCGGAAATCGTGGGCCTTGGCCGGGAAGTCGTAGCTGCCGCCGGCGACCGGGCTCTGGTGCGGTTTGAGCGGCATGATGACGACCACCGGATCGGCGAAACCGTCGGCGCTCAGGCTCAATTTGATCTGGCCGGGGGCGGGCATCGGCAGCGAAATGTTGTTGTCCGGCTGGAAGAACCAGGACGCGGTGGCGTTGGCGCCGATCTGGAGTTTGTTGCCGCCGGCGACGACCGGGATGCTCACGGCGGCAAGGGTGGGGCTGCCGATGAAGGCGACGACGAGGTTCTTGAGGGTGACCGGCTGGCCTTCGTTATTCTTGACAGAAATCTTCAGTGCGAGATGGCCGGACGCCTCGCCGCCGGCCACTTTGGGCGACAAGGGCAGATAGACGACGGCGCCGGACTCGGAAGGTTCGATGCTTAGTACCAACTTTGGTGCACTCATAGTTCGTTCTCCTCAGATAGATTTTCGGACGGTTGGAATGCTCTTTTAAACAATATTTATTAATGGGAGGTGGATCATTTCACGCCCGCCAAAACGTCAATACCCCCAACATTGAGGGATTGAAAATAAGGGGGGTGAAAATGGCGGGCCGGGCGGTGGGAGCGGGGCGCTGTTATACTTGTCGCGCATTTTTCGCCCCGGCGGGGACGACCCCGCCACAGACGGGGCCGGGCATGGACGACCTTGCCACCACGGAGGGTCATATGACTTGGTTCATTCTTTTTCTGGCCGGATTGCTCGAGATCGCCTGGGCGGTCGGCCTCAAGTACACGCACGGCTTCACGCGGCTGACGCCCTCGGTGCTGACGCTGGCGGCGATGGCGGGCAGCATCGCGCTGCTAGGGCTGGCGCTGCGCAGCCTGCCGCTCGGCACCGCCTACGCGGTCTGGACCGGCATCGGCACGGTGGGCACGGCGATTTTCGGCATGGTAATGTTGGGCGAGCCCGCAGGCGCGATGCGCCTCGGCTGCATCGCGCTGATCATCGCCGGCATCATCGGCCTGAAGTTGCTCACGCCCGCCTGAACGATACCGAAGCACTATTTGTTTTTGTATAGCCAGCCGCTCTGCCATACAAAAATGCATAGCCAACGGCAAAACAGGCCATTTCCCCGCGAAATAATTCCGCTATCGGGGTCTGACCCCGATAGCGGAACATTGCATGCAAAAGTCACAAATTAGCCCTTGGATTGGCACCGAACGCCCAAATTCTGCGTGAAATTTACAATCGGGGACAGACTGGGGACAGACCGGGGACAGACCGGGGTCAGACCCGGGTCTGACCCCGATTGCGAAACATTTGTGTGCGGCCCTTGCGCGCCGCAGCGAATGCGGGCACTTGGGGCTATGCCAGTTTCGGCTTGCCCACGGGCCGTTTTTGGCAAGACAATCGATTGGGCCGGCGCTACGCTGCCGCTATGAAAACCATCGCTATCATTGACTCCCACACCGGCGGCGAGCCGACCCGGCTCGTTGTCGAAGGTGGCCCCGAGCTCGGCGACGGGCCGCTCGCGCAGCGCCTCGCCTTGTTTCGCAGCCAGTTCGACCATGTGCGCCGCGCCGTCGTGTGCGAGCCGCGCGGCTCCGATGTGCTCGTCGGCGCGCTCCTGTGCGCGCCGCACGCCCCGGATTGCGTGGCCGGGGTTATCTTTTTTAACAATGTGGGCTATCTCGGCATGTGTGGGCACGGCATGATCGGCCTCGTCGCCTCACTCGCTTTTTTGAAACGCATCGGCCCGGGCAGGCACCGCGTCGATACGCCCGTCGGCGTCGTCGAGGCCGAGCTGCATCGCGACGGCAGCGTCACCGTCAATAACGTCGCCGCCTACCGCACCCGCAAAAACGTGCTGGTCCAGGTCGAGGGTTACGGCGCCGTGGCCGGCGACGTGGCTTGGGGCGGCAACTGGTTTTTTCTCGTCGAAGGGCACGCGCTGGCGCTGGCCGTCGATAACCTCGAGGAGCTGACCGCATTCTCGGTCGCAGTCGGCAAAGCGCTGGCGCTGGCCGGCGTTACCGGCGACGACGGCGCCCTGATCGACCATATCGAGCTGTTCGCGCCTTCACGCACGGACGCCGACAGCCAGAACTTCGTGCTTTGTCCCGGCAAGGCCTATGACCGCTCGCCCTGTGGCACCGGCACCAGCGCCAAGCTGGCATGCCTCGCGGCCGACGGCAAGCTCGCCGAGCACGCACTGTGGCGCCAGGAGAGCATCATCGGCAGCGTGTTCGAGGCCTCGTACCGCTATCAGGACGGGCAGCTGATGCCGTCGATCCGCGGCAAAGCCTGGGTCAACGCCCAGGCGCAGCTGATCGTCGACGAGGCCGATCCTTTCGCCTGGGGCATCGCCGCGCCATGAACGCGGCCCGCACTCACACGCTGTATTTGTCGAACTCCGTGTTCGTGCGCGTCAGGTAGTACCACTCGTGGTTCGGGGCCGCGTTCACATCCGGGAACAGGATGCGCGCATCGAATTCGGCGGTGACCGGGGTGCCGTCGGCGCGTGTGCCGATCTGCTCGCCCTTGGCGACCGGGTCGAAACTGGACCAGGTGCGGCTGAAGTGGTCTCCCACTGCGGTTTTGTCGTGCACCACGACCATCGACAGCGCTTCCATCTGGTCGAGCGCGATGGCTTCGGGTTCGGGCGCGTCGATCACCTTGAGGAAGGCGAGCGTGTTCATGATGGCGCGGTAGGCCACGTCCGGCGCGGCAGGGTCTTTGTGCTGGCCGCATTCGAGCGTGAGCGCATAGCCGCCCGCGCTGCGCATGAATTCGGTGGTGCCCATCCCGTAGCGCATCGTCAGTTCGAGCGTCGCGGCGTCGCCGCTGCCGATCCGGCGCTGCACGCCCTGGCCGTAGGTGGCCAGCCAGCCGTCGACGAAGCGGCGCACGCCGAGGCGGCGCGCGAGGGCGCGCTCTTTTTCGGCGTGTTTGAACGGCTGCAGCGTGCCTTCGTTGTTTTGCGGGCCGACCATCACGAAGGGCTGGCTCTCGGCGTTAAACGAGTGCAGGTCGAGCAGCACGTCGTGGCTGGCGAGCAGGGGGCACAGCCAGTTGGCGATCTGGTCTTCGAAGTCCTGCGGATCGGTGTTGGGGAACAGGTTGCGATTGAGGTTGCGCTCGCCCGAACGCTGCTCTTTGAAATAGGCGAGCGGGTTGGTGACCGGGACGAAGGTCACGCTGCCGGCCGCGATATGCAGTTTGCCGCTGTCGATTTCGTCCATAATGCGGCGGATCGCCTTGGTGCCGCAGGTCTCGTTGCCGTGCACGGCGCCGGTGACGATCAGGCGTGGTCCGCTTGCCAGTCCGGTGTAGTTGATCGATTTGAACTGCATGTCTGGCGTCGGCGTCATTATTGGGGCTATCCTCGAAAAGTGGGTGCTAAGGCGATTGCGCGGACTATTTTATCGGCATTTGACTTCCGCCGCTGCGCGGCATTTTTTTGATTTATTTAAGGTGATGACATGACTATTGGCGGCAAGACGATGGAACAGGCGCTCGACACCCTGTCCGACATGACCGGCGGCGCGCTGCCGATCGTCACCCCGGAGCACCTCGCGCGCATCGCCAAGGCCCAGCATTACATGCGCGAACAGGGCATCGCGGCGATCTACCTCAACGCCGGCACCAACCTGACCTACTTCACCGGCACCAAGTGGTATGCCAGCGAACGCATGGTCGGCGCCATCCTGCCTGCCACCGGCGCGGTCGAATATATCGCGCCGCGCTTCGAGGAATGCACGCTGCAGGGCTTCATGCTGGTCAAGGGCGACGTGAATTGCTGGGAGGAGCACGAGAGTCCGTACCAGTTGTTTATCGATGTCCTGGCGCGCATGGGCATCGCACCCGATCCGGCGCAGGCGCCGCGCATCGGCATCGACGAAAGCGCCGCCTTTTTTATCGGCGACGGCATCCGCCAGCTCGCCGACGGCTATGCGCTCGAAAACGCCAGCAAGGTCACCGCGTTCTGCCGCATCACCAAGTCGGCGCCCGAAATCGCGCTCATGCAACGCGCCAAGGACATGACGCTCGCCGTCCATATCGCCGCCGCCAGCATCCTGCGCGAGGGGATCACGACCGTCGAGGTGGAGGAATTCATCGCACGCGCGCACCGCAAGGTCGGCGCCAGCGGCTCCTATTTCTGCATCGTGCTGTTCGGCGAGGCCACCGCCTATCCGCATGGCGTGAGCTATGTGCAGACGCTCAAAGACGGCGACGTGGTCCTGATCGACACCGGCTGCAAGGTCAATAACTACATCTCCGACATCACCCGCACCTATGTGTTCGGCACGCCGACGGCGCGCCAGCGCAGCGTGTGGGACGCCGAAAAAACCGCGCAGCTGGCCGCTTTCGCGGCGGCGCAACTGGGCGTGGCGTGCGAGGAGGTCGACCGCGCGGCCAGGCGTTCGCTCGAGGCGAGCGGTTTCGATGGCGGCTACAAGCTGCCCGGACTGCCGCACCGCACCGGCCATGGCATCGGCATGGATATCCACGAGTGGCCGTATCTGGTCGGCGGCAACAAGACCGCGCTGCAGGTGGGGATGTGCTTTTCGAACGAGCCGATGATCTGCATTCCGGGCGAATTCGGGATCCGCCACGAGGACCATTTCTACATGACCGAGTCCGGTCCCAAATGGTTCACGGAACCGGCGCTGAGCATCGACGACCCGTTCGCGCTGATGCCGGCATAGGGTACGGCGCCGGCCAGCGTGGCGGCGTTCGCCGGAAAGATCGGATGCTGCGCAGCCGGCGCCTGCCAGCCGTACAGGAATTCGCAGGCGCTGCCGCAAATGCGTCCCTGGCACGCACCCATGCCGACCCGCGTCTGCAGTTTGGCGTTGCGCCATTCGGCGTGTTCGGCCAGCCGCGCCGCGCTCACGTCTTCGCAGCGGCACACGATGGTCGTGGGCCGGCACATGTCGCGCAGGGCGTTTGTGGGCGCAAATGAGTGTGTCAACAGCTGCGCAAAGGCGTGCGCACGGTCGCGGGCCGCAGTCTCCCTCGCTTTTGGCGCCGCGCCGCTGGCACATAATCCGGCGATGCGGCCCTCGGCGATAGATTTGTCGACCCCGCCGATGCCTGTGCATTCGCCGGCGGCCCACACCTGGTCGACCGAGGTGCGCTGGCCGGCGTCGACCCTGATGCGCCCCGCATCGGTCGCGCAGCCGAGCAAGGCGCCAAGCTCGGTGTTGGGAACCAGGCCGAAGCCGGCCGCCAGAAAATCGCAATCGAGCTTGATGTCGCCGCTGGCGTGCCGCAGCATGACGCTGCGCAGCCGGGTATCCCCGGTGGCCTCGACCAGCGTGGCGCCGCGCAGATAGGGCACGCCGCGCAGGCGCCATGCGAGTGCGGCGGCTTGCCCCAACTTGGCGCGATGGTGCCGGGCGAGTGCGCCCGCAAACCGGGCCAGTTCTCGTGTGCCGCGCTGCTCGGCGATCGCGACGAGCTTGGCCCCGGCTGCCTGCACGCTGGCGGCGACGGCGAGCAGCAGCGGGCCGCTTCCGGCCACGACCACGCGCTGGCCGGCCACCGGCATGCCGCCTTTAACCAAGGCCTGTAATCCGCCTGCGCCGGTCACCCCGGGCAGGGTCCAGCCAGGAAACGGCAGCAGCAGCTCGCGTGCGCCGGCGCAAACGATTAGCCGCTCCCACTCCAGCGTGCGGGCGCCACCGGCTGTTTCGAGTAGCAGGGTGCACCCGCCGGCACTTGATACCACGCGTGCTCCTCCAATGAACGTCAGTTTGGGATGTGCGTCCAGCCTGGCCGTTCCCCGCCAAATCTGCCCGCCGGGGCCGTGGTTCTCATCGACCAGCGTCACCTTGGCGCCGTGTGCCAGCGCCGCTTGCGCCGCCGCCAAGCCTGCCGGACCCGCGCCCAAAATCAGTATGTTCATGTTGGCGTCCCCGTTTCGATGACCATGCCTTCGACGCAGACCGCCTGGCATGCCAAGCGGTGCGCGCGGGCGTCGATGGTCACGCGGCACTCCTGGCAGTGGCCCATGCCGCACAGCGCAAAGCGCGCTTCGCCGCTCACCGAAAGGCGCGTGCGCCATCGTTGGCCGATGACGAGTGCGGCGACCACGCTCGCTCCCGCCGGCACCCGCACCGGGATGCCATCGACGTAAACCGTGCAATCAGTGTCCATCGCTGCCTCGGTGCAGTGCCGCGAATCGTGACGGCGTATACGGGACGTGGTCGATGGCGCTCGTCCCGCCGGTCAGCTGCGCGGCCAGCAGCCGTGCCGTACCGAAGGCGGTCGTAACGCCAAGGCCTTCGTGTCCGGCCGCGAGCCACAGGCCCGGTCGCCCCGGATGCGGACCAATCAGGGGGCGCCCGTCCGGGGTCGCCGGTCGCATGCCGGTCCAGGCCCGGATGATGCGCATTTCGGCCAGGCAGGGCAGCAGGGCGATCGCCGATTGCAGCACCTTGGCCAGCACCGCGGGGTCGACCGCGCTCTCGTTGACCCCATCCTGGCGGCAGGAACCGATCAACCATTGTCCCGTCGGACGCGGCTGGACATTGGCCGCGACCGCGAGGGCGTCGGCGCCGGCGGCGGTTTGGCCGTAGCCCATGCTCACCACCTGATGCGACAGCGTGCCGGGATAGCGGTCGCTGATCGCAAGGTGCCCCTTGCGCGGGAATACCGGCAGTTCCGGCAGCAATGCGGCGGCCGTGGCGCCGGCGGCGAGCACGATATGCCGCGCATGCAGGCGGGCGCCATCGTGCAGCAGCACCGAGCCGGCGTCGATTGCCGCGACCCGGCGCCGGGCGTGGAACACGCCGCCGCGCGCGACCAGCTGGTCGATCAGCGCGCGCGCGACGGCGGGCGGATACACCACGCTGTCGGCGCGCACATGCACGCCGCCGCACAGGCCGCGCCGCAGTGCCGGTTCCAACTGCGCCAGTGCGGCCGGCGTCACGGCCACTGCGTCCCAGCCGCGGCCCGCGAGCCGTTCGGCGCGCGCGTGCGCATGCGCCAGTTGGTGCTCGTCCTCGGCCACCCACAGGGTGCCGCAGTGGTGCGGTTCGCCGACGCCCGGGTGCGCGGCGAAAAATTCGCGCCACAGCCCGAGCGAGAGCAGGCAAAGGTCGAGTTCGTCCGCTGTTTCGTCGAGCGCGACCAGGTGGCCCATGCCGGCGCCCGTGGCACCGGCGCCGGGCTCTGATGCGTCGACCACGGCCACCGCCATGCCGGCCGCCTGCAGCTCGCGCGCGCAAGCAGCGCCGACGATGCCGGCGCCGATGACGATCACGTCCGGCGCCGCGCTCACACCAGGCTAGGCAGTTCGGGCCGCGCCGCCATCGCCTGCCGGATGGTTTGCTCGGCCTTGGCGCGGCGCTCGCCGGCCAGCGGCATGCGCGGAGCGCGCACCCGTTCGTTCGAGTGGATCGCCAGCGCCTCGGCCAGCTTGATGTTCTGCACCAGGTAGGTCGAGACGTCGAGGTCGAGCAGTGGGCGGAACCAGCGGTAGATCGACAGCGCCTCGGCGTAGCGGCCAAGCTTGACGAGCCGGTAGATCGCCACGGTCTCGTGCGGGAACGCCAGGCACAGGCCGGCGACCCAGCCGACCGCGCCGACCGCCAAGGCCTCGAAGGCGAGGTTGTCGACGCCGGTGAACAGGTCGTAGCGCGTTCCGAGGCGGTTGATGATGTCGGTGCTGCGGCGGATGTCGTCGGACGACTCCTTGACCGCGACGAAGCGCGCATCGTCGGCCAGTTCCTCCATCATTTCGACGGTGACGTCGACCCGGTAGGCGAGGCGGTTCGAATAAATCATGATCGGCAGGTCGCCCGCGGCGGCGATGGCGCGCAGGGTGGCCACGGTTTCGCGGTGGTCGCTGTGGTAGATCGTGCTCGGGACCACCATCAGGCCGGCGGCGCCGGCGCGCGCGGCTTTTTCGGCCAGCGCGCAGGCCTCGCGCGTGGACGCCTCGGCCACGGTCAGCAGGCTTGGCTTGGCGCCGGCGACCTCGATGCAGGTGCGCAGCACGCCGATGCGCTCCTCGTGCGACAGCATCGGCCCCTCGCCGAGCGAGCCGCAGGCGATCAGGCCGTCGACCCCGGCGTCGATCTGGAGCGCGAAGCAGCGCCGCATCTCGGCAAAGTCGAGTCCGCCGTCTTCGGTAAATTTGCTGGTCACTGCCGGAATCACGCCTTGCCACATATTGGTCCCCTGGGTTGGTCCTTCGAAGTGCCCATGGTACGCCCGCAGCAGGCGCTTTTCTTGGTAGTCCCGGCGGACGCCGGGGCCGAAAACGGCATAGTCCCGGCGCCGCTATAATGCGGTCAAAGGAGTCTGCCAATGGATACGTTTGCCAGCACGGTCGGCGCGGTCGACCCGGGCGCGGTCGAAGCCCTGTTCGACGCGCTCAGCGACGTCGCGTTCTTCATCAAGGACCGCGATGGCCGTTACCTCAATATCAACCACACGATGGTGCGCCGCTGCGGTTTGCGCAGCAAGGCCGATTTGCTCGGCAAGCTCGCGCTCGACGTCTTCCCGCGCCCGCTCGCCGAAACCTATATGGCACAGGACCGCCGGGTCATCGAGGGCGGCGTGCCGGTCCAGAACCACCTCGAGCTGCATTTGTATCCGGGGCGCGCGCGCGGCTGGTGCCTGACCAACAAGACCCCTTTGCGCGACGGCGCCGGCCACGTCATCGGCCTGATGGGAACCTCGCAAGACCTCGGCCTGCCCGACGCGCTCCATCCCGAATACGGCAAGATCGCCGCCATCGTGCTGCACATCCAGGAGCACTACCGCGAGAACGTGAGCATCCAGGCGCTGGCCGACCAGGCCGGGTTGTCGCTGTCGCGCGTCGAACGGCTGTTCCAGCGCGTGTTCCACCATTCGCCGCGCCAGCTCTTGCTGCAGTCAAGGCTGGCGGCGGCGATGGCGCTGATCGAAGCGCGCCCGCAAGCGCGCATCGCCGACATCGCCTACGAGTGCGGCTACACCGACCACAGCGCCTTCAGCCGGCAATTCAAGGCACACACCGCGATGACGCCGGCGCAATACCGGCTGCGCTGCAGCCCGGCCTGATTTGCTTCAAAAATGGCTGGCGCGCGGGGAGGGCGCATGGCATGATCGGCGCTTTCGTTTTAAGCTGCCCGCATGGCCCCCATACAAGCAACCTCCCGCGTGCACGGACTCGACACACTGCGCGCCATCGCCATCGTGTTCGTCGTGCTGCACCACTACGTGCTGTTCGTGAGCGGCGAAGAGACCTTCGGCTGGGCCGGCACCATCGGCTGGGTCGGCGTCGATTTGTTCTTCGCCTTGTCGGGCTACCTGATCGGCAACCAGCTGTTCGCGGCGATGCGCACCGAGCAGGGGCTCTCGCTGTGGCGCTTTTATGCGCGCCGCCTGCTGCGCACCCTGCCGAACTTCTATTTTGTGCTGGCCCTGTACTTCTGCTGGCCCTATTTCAGGAACGGCCTGGTGACGCCGCCGCTGTGGGAGTTCCTGAGCTTCACCCAAAACATCAACCTCACGCCCGGCACCGCGTTCTCGCATGCCTGGTCGCTTTGCATCGAAGAACAGTTCTACCTCGTGCTGCCGGCCGCGGCGTTGCTGATTGCCTCGCTACGCCGCTCGCTCACGTGGGCCTGGGCGGCGCTCGCCCTTGGGCTGGCCGGCGGCATGCTGTGGCGCGCGAGCGTCTGGCGCGAGCTGGTCGACGCCGGCGGCACAGGCCAATTCTTCACGTATATCTATTATTCGACCCTGTGCCGCCTCGACGAACTGATCGCCGGCGTCGCGCTGGCCCTGCTCAGGCAGTACCACGCGGGGCTGTGGCAGCGCCTGACCGCGCACGGCAACCTCGCGCTCGCGCTCGGCGTGGCGCTGTCGGCGCTGACCTTCACCCTGTTTTTGAACGACCGCTATGGCTACGGCGTGACCGTGTTCGGCTACCCGCTGCTCGCGCTCTCGTTCGGGCTGTTGCTGGTGTCGGCGCTGAGCCCCGGCTCGGTGCTGCGCGAGACGCGCGTGCCCGGCGCGGCCAGCCTGGCCCTGTGGTCGTACGCGATCTACGTGCTGCACAAGCAGGTGTGCATCCTCGCCAACGCGCAACTGCGCGAATGGGGCCTCGCGCCCGACATGCCGCTCGCGGTGGCCGTGATGCTCGCGCTGAGCGTGCTCACGGGGTGGCTGTTGTTCCGCCTCGTCGAGACGCCGTTCATGGCGCTGCGCGCGCGCTACGTGCCCAGCAACCTCAATTCACCAGCCGCAACGGCGCCCCAGCCTCGATAACCTCGCCGTCGAAGACAGACGGCCTGGCGCGGATGAAGCCGAGTAGGGCGCTGATGCACTCCTGCATGTCGCCGCCCTTGGCGCCTAGCTCGATGGCGTCGCGCATGCCGGGGATGGCCTCCATCGTGTGCGGGCTGGCGTAGGCCTTGATCAGCAGGACGGCGAGGTCGTCCGGCATATTGCTCGAGCGGCGCATGCGCGATTCGATCGCCGCCACCAGCGTGAGCTGCATGCGCGGGGTCGGGTTTTCGATCAGTTCGAACAGGGAGGGGGTGTTCGCCAGTGCCTCGCACATGGCGCGCTCGATCTGCTCGGGCTTGCGGTCGGAGGCGATGTCGAAGTACGCCCCCTTCCAGCGCGTGCGCGCATGGACATGGTCGGGCGGGAAGCTGCTGGCGGTCTCGAAGCCGCACACGCGGCTGACCGTCGCCATGACCTTGAGCAGGGTGGGAATCAGGGCCGGCATCAGCGTGATGCTCCTTGGCGATGGACGGCGGTCGGGCGGAATGAATGTCTCATGCCGGTAGTTTAGCGCAAGCGGGTCGGGACCGCGCAAGCCGGTCCCGATACCCCGTCAGGCGCCCAGCCGGCCGCTGCGGAAGTCGTCCATCGCCTGGACCAGTTCGGCCTGGGTGTTCATCACGAACGGCCCGTGCTGCGCGATCGGCTCGCCCAACGGGCGCCCGGCGATCAGCAGGAAGCGGCTGGGCTGGCCGGCGCTCACGCGCACGCCGTCGGCGTCAGGGCTGTTGGCCAGGATCGCCATGCGCGACGATGGCACGCCTTTGCCGTCGACTTCGACCTCGCCGCGGAAGACATAGATGAACGCGTTGTGGCCGGGCGGCAGCGGCTGCTCGAAGCTCGCGCCAGCGGGCAGCGTGACGTCGAGGTAGATCGGCTCGGTCACCTCGCGCTGCACCGCGCCGGCCACCCCATGGCTGCTGCCGGCGATCACCTGCACGGTCGCCCCAAGACTGGTGGTGAAGCGCGCGATTTCCTCGCGCGGGATGTCGCGGTACCACGGCGCGCCCATCTTGTCCTTGCCGGCCAGGTTGAGCCACAGCTGGAAGCCTTCCATCAGGCCGTCCTGCTGCTCGGGCATCTCGGAATGGATCACGCCGCGCCCGGCCGTCATCCACTGCACGCCGCCGTCGGTGATCAGGCCCTCGTGGCCGGCGCTGTCCTTGTGGCGCATACGGCCGTGGATCATGTACGAGACGGTCTCGAAGCCGCGGTGCGGATGCGAGGGGAAGCCGGCGATGTAGTCGCCCGGCTTGTCGCTGCCAAAGGCGTCGAGCATAAGGAACGGGTCGAGCCGGCGTTGCAGCGTTTGCGTGAGCACGCGGTTGATCCGCACGCCGGCGCCGTCCATCACGAACTGGCCGTTGACGACCCGTTCGACCGTGCGTGCGCGCGCCACCTTTTGTTCAAGCCTTTGTTCCAACGTTTGTTCCAACAGTTGTTCAGCCACGATTTTCTCCCTGCGCCGATGGCGCTTGACTCATACCAGCACTGCGTTGATGTCGGCGTCGGCCTGCGCCTGGGCGCGCGCCACCGATTCGGGGCCCAGTCCCAGTCCCTCCGAATACAGGAAGGTGACGTCGGTCAGGCCCAAAAAGCCCAGCAGCGCCTTCAGGTGCGGCAGTTGCACGTCGTTCGGGCCGTCGCGGTACATGCCGCCGCGGGCCAGCGTGACGTACACTTTTTTATCCTTGAGCAGGCCTTCGGGGCCGGTGGCCGTGTAGCGGAACGTGACGCCGGCGCGGGCGATCGCGTCGAACCAGCTTTTGAGCTGGGTCGTCATGCCGAAATTGTACATCGGCGCGCCGATCACGATGGTGTCGGCCGCCTGCACCTGGGCGATCAATGCGTCGTCGAGGGCCACGCGGGCGGCCTGGGCTTCGGTGCGCTGGTCGGCCGGCGTGAACAGCGCCTGCAGGGTCGGCTCGTCGATCGCCGGATGCGGCTCGCTGGCCAGGTCGCGGCGGATCAGTTGCGCGTGCGGGGCGGCGGCGATCAGTTTTGCGACGACCGCGTCGGCCATCCGGGTCGATTCGGAACCGCTGCTGCGGGCGCTGGAATTGATTTGCAGGATGTTCATTTTGTTCCCTTCGTTTAAGTTGAACTGCGATGATTCACTTTAGCAGTTCCAAAAACAATCCAGAAGGCGCTAGAATGGATAACATTATTCGCCTGATGGGACAATGAGCATGGATGTCGAACCAAATGATTTGCTGCTGTTCGCCCGGATCGTCGAGAGCGGCAGCTTCAGCATGGCGGCCCGGCGGGTCGACCTGCCCAAGTCGACCGTCTCGCGCCGCATCGCGCTGCTCGAGGCCAAGCTCGGCGAGCGCCTGCTCCAGCGCACCACGCGCAAACTGATGCTCACCGAGTTCGGCGCCAGCCTGCTCGAGCACGCGCGCAAGGTGGTCGAAGAGGTCGAGGCGGCCGGCGCGCTGGTGCAGCACCGGCAGTTGGCGCCGAGCGGGCGGCTGCGCATTTCGCTGCCGGCCGACTTCGCCAACCTGAGCCTGACCCAGGTGCTGTCGGTGTTCATGCAGCGCTACCCCGCGATCACGCTCGAACTCGACATGTCGCCGCGCCGGGTCGACCTCGTGGCCGAGAACTTCGACGTCGCCATCCGCATGGGTGACCTGCCGGACGACTCCTCGCTCGCGGCGCGCCGGGTGGCGCTCGAAAAACTGGCCCTGTACGCGTCGCCCTCGTATATCGCCAGGCGCGGCCTGCCCGAGCACCCCGACGACCTGCTCAAGCACGACCTTTTGTGCCTGCTCAGCCGCACGGGTGGTTCCCAACCGTGGGTCCTCACGCGCGGCAAGGTGCGTTGGGAGCGCGAGCTGCCGGCCAAGATGACCGCCAATTCGCCGGATTTTTTGGCCCGCATCGCCTGCACGGGCGCGGGGATCGCGGGCAGTTCGACCATGTTCGCGCGCCCGCACCTGCTCAAGGGCGAGTTGGTGCGCGTGCTGCCCGAATGGGACTTGCCGGAGGTGACAGGATGGGCGGTGTTTCCGGGCCGGCGCCTGATGCCGGCCAAGACCCGTGTGTTCCTCGATATGATGGAGGAGATGTGCTGCGAGGAGGCGCGCAACAAACTGTTCGAGGGCGCCGCCTGATTACCTGTGCTGGCTTACTTGGGCGCGTTGCCCATCAGTTCCCCCAGGCGCACGCCGCCGGCCGCGGTCCAGCCCGAATTGAATTTGATCCGGTTCTGCTGGAACAGCATCACGACGGTCGAGCCGAGCAAGAAGCGGCCCATCTCGTCGCCTTTTTTGAGCACGATGTTCTTGTCCTTGTAATCCCACTCGAGCAGTTTTCCGGCGCGCGGCGGGTTGACCAGGCCGTGCCAGGCCGTGGCCATGCTGCCGACGATGGTCGCGCCCACCAGCGTCATCACGAAGGTGCCGTGCTTGTTTGATTCGAACACGCAGACCACGCGCTCGTTGCGGGCGAACAGGCCGGGGATGCCGCGCGCGGTCAGCGGATTGACCGAGAACAGCGCGCCCGGCACATAGATCATGCGCGTCAGGCGGCCGTCGCACGGCATGTGGATGCGGTGGTAGTCTTTCGGGCTCAGGTACAGGTTGGCGAAGCTGCCATGCTGGAAGTGGGCGGCCAGCGTGGCGTCGCCGCCGACCAGCGCCTCGGTCGTGAAGTGGTGGCCCTTGGCCTGGAAGATCTGGTGGTCGACGATCTCGCCGACCTGGCTGATGGCGCCGTCGACCGGGCACACGAAATCGGCTTTGGCGAGCGGGCGCGCGCCGGCACGCAGCGGGCGCGAGAAGAATTCGTTGAAGCTCTTGTAGCTGGCCGTGTCGGGATTTTCCGCCTCGGCCATGTTGACGCCGTACTGGCGCACGAACATATCGATCAGGCGCGTCGTCAAGGCGCCGCCCTGCACGCCCGCGATGCGGCCGGCCAGCATGGTCAGGGCCTGCTTCGGCATGAGATATTGCGGTAAAACCTTGATGCGATCTGACACGATGGGAGCCCCAGGCAAAGACGATGCCGAATTATAACGGGGCACGGCGCCGCGTGCCGTTTTCGGGGGCGGGCCGTGGCGCCGCATGGGAATAATTACACTTCGGATATCACTGGCGCATAAATTTGACCGACAATAGTCGCACATTGTCACTTTTTTTAATTTCCATGCATAGCCGCCATCCCCTGCGCCTGACCCTGATCGCCGCAGCCGCCGCCATCGCCATGTCACCGGCGCGGGCGCAACAGACCAAGCCGGCCGCCGGCGCCGCAGCCGCAACGCTGGACCAGGTCGAGGTGCGCGGCACGGCCTCGGGCTACGATGCGCGGCGCGACGACACGGCCAGCAAGATCGTCATCAACCACGAAGAGATCGTCAAATACGGCGACACCAGTATCGTCGACGTGCTCAAGCGGCTGCCCGGCGTGACCGCGCGCGGCGCCGACGTGCGCCTGCGCGGCCTTGGCAACGGTTTCACCCAGATCCTGATCAACGGCGAGCGCGCCCCGGCAGGTTTTACGCTCGACGCGCTCGCGCCCGAGCTGATCGAGCGGATCGAGGTGCTGCGCGCGGCCAGCGCCGAGTTCAGCACCCAGTCGATCGCGGGCACCATCAACCTGGTGCTAAAAAAGGCGATCGGCAAGGGCCAGCGCGAGCTCAAGATCGGCGCGGGCATGGCCAAGGGCTTGTTCGCGCCCGGGGCCAGCCTGCAACTGGCGGACCGCAAGGGGCCGCTGTCGTATGCGCTGGCGCTCAACGCGCTCATGAGCGACGCCGAGACCGAGGCCAGCTATGTCGACCAGCGCTTCAATCCGGCGGGTGGCCGCACGGTGCTGGTCAACTCGGCATCCGCGACCGAAAGCCACTTCCGCCAGCTCCAACTGGCGCCGCGCCTGAACCTGATGCTGCCCGGCGGCGACACGCTGACCTCGCAGTCCTTGCTCGCGCTGACCCGGCACAAGGGTGCGATGGCGACGCGCTCGGACTATGCGCTCGGGCCGGCGTCGATCTTCCCGGATCTCGACGCCAGCACCAGCAACCGCGGCGAAACGGCGCGCAGCGACCTTAACTGGGTACACAAATTCGGCGCCGGCGCCAGGCTCGATGCCAAGATCGGCGCGGCCTGGTTCTCGAACGCGAACGATTCGATCCAGCTCGGATTCACGCCTTCAGGCGTCAATTCGCTCAAGCGGCTGGTCGCGACCAAGGCCGAGGAACTGGGCTACAGCAGCACCGGCAAGTACACGACGCCCGTGTTCGCGGGGCATGTGCTGGCGGCCGGCTGGGACGGCGGCCGTTCCGAGCGCGACGAGACGCGCGACTCGGCGTTTGGCGGCACGCCGGCGATCGCGCCGTATCCGGCCCTGCCGAGCGGCCGTCCGGCGATTCCGGCGACCCCGGTCACACAGGGGTTTGTCGCCTCGGTGCGCCGCATCGCCCTGTTCGCGCAGGACGAGTGGAACGTCACGCCGCGCTGGTCGGTGTATCTGGGCGCGCGCTGGGAGGGCATCGACACGCGCAGCAGCGGCACCGGCGCGGCCGCCTTTGCGCCGTTCGATTCGCGCACCAGCGTCTGGAGCCCGGTGTTCCAGACCCTGTACAAGCTACCCGGCACCAAGGCCGACCAACTGCGGCTGGCCGTCACGCGCACCTACAAGGCGCCCGCGGCCGCGCGCCTGATTCCGCGCCGCGTGGTCACCGCCGCCAACTCCGAATTCGAGCCCGACACGCTCGGCAATCCGGCGCTGCGGCCCGAACTCGCGTCCGGTGTGGACGCCTCGTTCGAGCATTATTGGGCCGAGGGCGCGCTGCTGTCGGTGAGCGCCTCGGTGCGCCGCATCGACGACTACAACCGGGTCGCGTTGACCCGCGGCGCCGACCTGCGCTGGTTCGCGCAGCCGGTCAACGCCGGCCGCGCCAACACGCGCGGCCTCGAGCTCGAAGCAAAATTCCCGCTCAAGGCGGTGCTGTGCACGGCGCCGGCGATCGACCTGCGCGCGAGCGTGAGCCGCAACTGGTCGTCGGTCGAATCGGTGCCGGGGCCGGACAACCGGCTCGACCAGCAAACGCCGCTTTCGGCCACGCTTGGCGCCGACTACAAGGGCGCCGTGCTGTCGGGCGGCGGCAGCTTGGTGTACCGCCAGGGCGGACCGATGCGCAACTCGGTCGAGGAACGCAGCGACAGCAACGACCGGCGCGACCTCGATTTATATGTGCTTTGGAAGCTGAGCAAGGCGAGCCAGTTGCGCGTGACGGCGAGCAGCCTGCTCGTAGTCGACGCGATCGCCGACAACAGCTACACCGACGCGAGGGGACTGGCGCTGCGCAGCACGGTCAACCCCGGCCTGATGCAGGTGCGCGCGGTGCTCGAGACCAAATTTTGATCCCACGCCTGATCCCGCTTCCGCGGCGTCAGGCTTTGGCGTGCATTTGCATGTGGTGCGACTTGAAATAGGCGATGGCGACGCCGATGGCCGCCAACTGCAGCAGCGAGCCGACAAAGAACGTGCTGCCGAGGCGCCAGTCGTTGGCCGGCAGTTCGCTGACCATGCCCAGCAGGCTGGTGCCGGCGATCGGCACCAGGATGGTCGCCAGGCTGGTGATCGAGGCGAGCGAACCCATCAGCTTGCCTTGCGCGTTGGCAGGCGTCGATTTCGAGATGATCGCCTGCAGCGCCGGACCTGCGGCGAAGGCGAGCAGGTTGCACAGAATGAGGACGTACATCATCCACCCTTGGGTCGCCAGGCCATACAGGATGTAGGTGATGGAGCCGGAGGCGAGTCCGACGATCGCGAGCCGCACTTCGCCGAGGCGCTTGACCAGGATGCCGAGCAGGCCGGCCTGCACCACCGCCGCCGACAGGCCGACGCAGAACATCGCGATGCCGTTTTCGAGCGGGCTCCAGGCGAAACGGAAGGTGGTGTACAGGACCCAGGTCGTATGCAGGATGATGTGCGCGAAGGACATCAGCATATAGACGATCACGAGGCCGCGGATCTCGACGCGCGCAAACAGGTTGAACAGGGCCGCGAACGGGTTCATCCTGGAGAAAGAGAGCGGCGAGCGCAGCGCCTTGGGCAGCGATTCGGGCACGAAAAAATAGCCGTACACCAGATTGGACGCCGACAGCGCCGCCGCCGCGTAGAACGGCAGGTGCGGGTCTTTGTCGCCGAGCAGGCCGCCGAGCATCGGCCCGAAGATGAATCCGAGGCCGAGCGCGGCGCCGACCTTGCCGAAGCTCTTCGCGCGGTTTTCGGGGCTCGTGATGTCGGAGGCGTACGCCGATGCCACCGAAATGCTGGCCGAGGACATGCCCCCGATAACGCGGCCGATGAACAGAAAGGCCAGGCTTGGCGCCAGGGCCGTGGCCAGGAAGTTGATGCTCATGCCCGCCATCGAGTACAGCAAGACGGGGCGGCGCCCGACGCGGTCGCTGATTGCGCCGAGCATCGGCATGAACAGGAACTGCATGAGGCCGAACACGGTCGTGAGGATGCCGAACCACAGCGCCTGGTCGGCGCGGCCGCTGACGAATTTGCCCACCAGCGGCGGCAGCACCGGGATGATCAGGCCGATGCCGAGCATGTCGATGAACACGCACACCAAAATGAAATTGAGTTTGCCGCTCGATGCGGGGGCTTGCGGGACTGTGGGCGTCGATGTCATTGGGTGGTGCTGGGGGCGTGGGGGCGATGGGAAGCTGCTATCTTATCGCATCGTCGTGCCCGGCGCAGCGCGGCCGAGCGGCACTGCCGGTCAGGGCATGGCGGCGCCGCGTTGCGAGAGCGCGTCGGCGGCGCAATTGCGGTGGCGCGGGACCCAGCGCAAGCTCAGCGCCGGCAATTGGGCGATCAGGGCGAGGGCGGCCGCCCGGTGCGGCGCCAGGCTCGCGGCCCCGGCGCCGTTTGGCGCGTGGACATCCCCGATGACCACCTGGCTGTCCCCGTAAATGGTGAGCGGGTGCGCGCCGGCCGCCACCGCCGCCCGCAGCAGCGCGATCAGGGCCAGGTATTCGGCCTCGCTGCTGTTGCCGAAACCTGCCGATTGCGCAATTTCGACCTGCTCGCCGGCGGGGCCGATGAGCAGCGCGCCGATGCCGCAGCGCCCCGGATTCGGGTGCGCCGAACCGTCGAACCAGCCGCGCCACGCGCTCGGCTCGCCCGCATGGCGTGCCTGCCTGGTTTGTTCGGCGCTTGCGCGCTGCGCCGCGCGCGCTGCCTTGCGCGCCAGATCGGCCGCCTGTGCGGCGGCGCGGCCGGCGAGCAGGACATCGAGTCCGGCGTTGCCGGCGCTGCCGGTCAGGATCTGGCGCAGCGCCTGTTCGGGCGAAACGCCGGTGGCGCCGGCGAGACGGCGCGCGGCCGCGCGTTCGGCATTAAAGGAAAGCGCAAGAAGGTTGGCGTGATCGGTCATGGGCGCCAGCATAAGCGAAAAGGGCCTGTGATCGAAAAAAGGCGCGTAAACGAAAAAAGGCGCGTAAACGAAAAAAGGCGCCATCACGGATCATCTCGTGATGGCGCCTTCTATCAAGCGCGATTAACGACGGGTGCGGTCGTCAGGATAGCGATCGCGGTCGTTCGGGATGCCGTCGCCGTCGCGGTCGCCGTCGTTGCGGTTGCGCACGCCGTCGTTGTCACGGTCGCGGTCCTGGGCATCAGGCACGCCGTCGCGGTCGTTGTCGCGGCGCTCCAGGCGGTCGGGCACGCCATCGCGGTCGCGGTCGGCGCCGCCTTCGAGGCGGTCCGGCACGCCATCGCGGTCGCGGTCGCGGCCACCTTCGTAGCGGTCTGGCACGCCGTCGCGGTCACGGTCGCGGCCATCACGCGAGGACGACCAGCGTGACTGCTCGAGATACCATTGTCCGTCGCGCTGGACCCAGGTCGGCTGCATGTAACGGTAGCCCTGGCGTTCGCGTACGTACTGGCCGCGTACCCACTGGTGGCGGTTGTTGCGCCATTCCCAGTGACCGGGGGCCCAGATGTAGCCGCGGCGGGCGCGTGGGGTCCGCTCGTAGCGCGGGGCAGGTGGCGCGATTTGCACGCCGCCGGTGGCGAGCGCCGCGGCCAGTGCGATCTGCTGCCAGCCGCCTTGCTGCAAGCGGTAGCCGTTGTTATCGCGGACCCATTCGGTGCGCTGATAACGGTAGCCGCGGCGTTCCGCTTCCCAGCGGCCGGCGGTCCAGACGTGGCGGTTGCCTTCCCAGTTCCAGTAGCCCGGCGCCCAGACATAGCCGGCACGTGCGGCAGGCACGCTTTCGTAGCGTGGCGCCGGCGGCGCGTTGGTGACGATGACGTTGTAGCCGTTTTGGGCCACGGCCTGCATTGGCATATAGGATGCCGCGGCGAGGGTGATCAGGGTTGCTATAGTAAGTGTGCGTTTCATTTTTACGTCTCCTTGTAAAAGCGTACGATTCACTATAGCAATGGGTTTTCGCGCACGGGAGAAATGATTCATGTGCTTACAATTGAAATAAACATATTACGCTTGAGTTCGTTACCGCACAGACTGCAAGCGCACCTAGCCCGGCTTCTAGCCCTTGTCTGCGGCCCGCCCGCGCACGCTGGCGATGGTGCTTTCGGCGCGAGAAAGTTGTTGTTTTTCCTCCGCGGTGAGCCGCTTGGCCGTGACCACGACGACGGCCATCGGGGCCGGCGTGGCGGTGCTGGCGCTGGCGGTGTAGGCCGCGGGAACGCTGGTCTGCGCGGCGCCGTGCGGGAGATTGACGGCCACCAGGGCCACGCCGAGCGACACAACGAAGATCGCTTCCATGTGTTTAAGTACGTTCATGATGCTTCCTTTTAGAGGTGGGTGGTCGATGGAGTCACTCTAAAGACGCACGCGGACAGCGGCCATCGGATTGCGACGGGTGGCCGATTGGCCGGATCGAGCTGCCGATAACGGCGATAAAGCGCGCCACGTCCGGGCCCGCTTGCGGCCGCGGCCGGGCGCCGTCGAGCGCTCGAATAGAAGGGTAAACAGCGGCTTCAAGCGGGCCTGGCCGGCCGCCCTTGTGTGGCATCATTTTGACGAGAAGGCGGGTCCGCACGACGCCCCGATTGCATTGACAAGGAGTGGGATATGTTCCAGATGTTCGGTTTTGGCGGCCTCGATTGCCCGCGCTGCGCGCACCACAACGCCGACCAGGCGGGCTATTGCGCCGCCTGCGGCATCACGCTGGGCGCGCCGCGCAATGTGCCGGTGCTCAGCGACAACCGCTGGATCCCCGGTCCCAACGAGCTGGCCGTGTTCTTCGGCGTGCGCGCCTTGTCGGGCCTGTTCGGCAAAAAGCTGCACGTGCCGGCCACCACGCGCGCCTTCGTGCTGCAGGCAGACAAGGCGAGCGAGGTGCCGCAGGGAGACTACGAGATCGAAGGCTTCTTCGCGCGGCTGGGCAATGTGCTGCGCGACCAGCACGGCGAGATCCTGATCACGCGCAGCACGCCGATGGCGGTCGAGTTCGCGTTCGACGCGCTGCACAGCGCCGAGCACCTGGCGCTCGACGCGCGCTTCAGCGTGGGCATATTGATCGACGACGTGCCGACCTTCGCGCGCTACTTCATGACCATGCCGGGCACCGTCACCGATGTGCACCTGCGCGAACTGCTCGCGCCGTCGGTGCGCCAGCTGGCCGCCGAATTCATCGCCTGCCAATCGCTGCGCGACATGGCCGGCAACACCAAGCTGCGGGCCGAGCTCGACGAGCGCCTGCAAAGCGGGCTCGGGCTGCGGCTGGCGCAGTTCGGGCTGGCCGTGGCGCGCGTCGACACGCTCGCGCTGCGGCACGAGAAATTCGACGCCAACCGCAAAAGCGTCGGCACCTTGTGGCTGGCCGTGGACGAGGGCCACGTCGCGCTCGAACACGCCAAGCAGCTCGACGCGCTGTACAACGAGCAGGAATGGCAGCGCATCTGGCGCCAGGAGCAGGAGACGCGCCTGCAGTTGCGCCAGGACGAACTGCGGCACGACGCCACCGGCGAGCGCGCCGAACTCAAGCTGGCCAGCGCCGAGCGCCTGCAGGCGATCCGCGCGCGTGAAATCGAGCTGTATGGCAAGATAGCCGACGCCGATTCGCGCAAGCAGGCGATCGCGCGCGGTGCCGGCGAGCTGTTGGCCGAACTCGACCACGCGCTGGCCAAAAAAGACGCCCTGCGCGGGGACGAGGCCGGAGAATGGGCGCACCTGCGCGCGCTGGCGCAGCTCAAAATGCGCACCGCGCTCGAGATCGAGCAGCAGGCCGGGCTCGAGGCGCGCCAGTTGGCGCAGCAGCGCTTCGCGCACCAGTTGCTGCAGCAGCAGATAGAGAACAAGATCGGCCAGGCGCTGGGCATCGAGGACGAGGCCCGCAAGCGCGCCCAGATGCAGCTGCTGCATCAAAGCCAGGAGGCGGCCGCGCGCAACCTGCTCGCGCTCGAGCAGGAACGGCACCATGCCGCATGGCAGGCGCTGTCGCTGGCCAACGGCGCCGAGCGGCGCGGCGCCGAGCGGATCCAGGAATGGGAAGACCAGGTCGCGCTCGCGCGCCAGCGCGACCTGCAGCGCAGCGGCGGCAAGGCCGACGCCCTCGGCCAGCACGAAAAACTGCTGCGCACGATCGAGGCCGACGCCGCCCTTGCGCGCCAGGAGCAACAGATCGCGCTCGAGGGCGAGCAGCAGCGCGGCGCCATGCAGCGCGCGGCGCAGGAGGCGCTGTGGCAGCAGGAGCTGCGCCGGCTCGAGCACGAGCGCGAAGAGCGCTTCGCCCAGCTCGCGCATGTGGCCGAACTGGCGCGCCTCGAGTTGGCGCGCATGGAGAGCCTCGGCGCCATGAGCGACACGGCCAAGCTCGCGTTGGCGGCGGCGCCGAATGCGGCGCAACTGGCCGACTACCTGAAAACCGGCATCCATGCCGGCATGAGCCCCGAGCAGTTGACGGCGCTGTCGGGCGTGGTGGCCGCCACCAACGGCGTCACAGCGGCCGCCGCCGCGCTGATGGCGGATCAAAGGGCGGCGCAGGAGCGCGCACAGCGCGACGCCGAGGTCGACAAGGACCGGCGCCACCAGCGCGAGCTCATGGCGCTGCAAAACGATGTCAATAAAGCGGCGCTGGCGGCGCAGGCACAGCTGGGCGTGGCGCAGGCCGGCGCGCAGCAGCTTGTGGCCCGGGTCTGCGCCAACGGCCACGCCGCCGGCGCGGGCGACCGTTTCTGCGCGCGCTGCGGCGCCGCGCTCGCCTAGCTTGAGCGCCATATCGAGTACGAGCTTGGGTAACAATTCAGGCACCACATCAGGCACCACAACGAGCACCGATGCATACAGCCCGGGATAAATTGCGCGAACTGCGCGCGCTGCACGAGGACGGCTTGCTGAGCCTGCAGGAGTTCGAGCGCCGCAAAAACGCGATCCTCGACGCCGCGTACTCCCCGCCGGGTGGCGCTGCCACGCCGGCCCCTGCCAGCCGTGGCACCGAGCTCGGACTCATGGCCGGCCAGGAGATCGGGCCGCAGAACCGGCGTTACCGGCTCGAGCGCCTGATCGCCGAGGGCGGCATGGGCCAGGTGTGGCAGGCGATGGACCTGGCCACGCATGCAGAACTCGGTCACAGTGCCACCGTGGCGCTCAAGATCCTGCCGCCGCAGCTGACCCAGAGCGCGACCCATGCGCGGCTGCTCATCGAGGAGGCGACCCAGGCGCGCCGCCTCGCGCACGAGCACATCGTACGGGTCTACGAGTGGGCCCAGGATCCGGCCACGGCGAGCTACTTCCTGATCATGGAGTGCCTCGACGGCGAGGACCTCGAGAGCCTGCTCGCGCGTTCCGGAGCGCTGTCGCTGGCGCGCATCGACCAACTTCTTACGCCGGTCGGCGAGGCGCTCGCGTATGCCTGGGACAAACACCGGCTGGTGCACCGCGACATCAAGCCGGGCAATGTGTTCCTGACCAAGGCGGGCGAAGTCAAACTGCTCGACTTCGGCATCGCCGCGCGCGCGCGCGGCAGCTTCGGCGCGGTGGGACTCGAAGCGCCTGCCAGTTCGGGCACGTCGGGCTACCGCGCCCCCGAGGCGGGCGCGCGCCAGCAGCAGCCGGGCCAGGCGCTAGACGTGTACGCGGTGGCGGTCATGGTCTACCTGATGGCCGCGGGCAAACTGCCGTTCGAGGGCGTGCGTGCGGCGGGCCGCGCCGGCCAAACGCCGCCGCGTCCAAGCGCGCTGACCGCGCCCCAGTGGGAGGCGCTGCAGCAGGGCTTTAGCATCGACCCGGCGGCGCGCCCGGCGACCGTCGCCGCGCTGCTCGCGGCGCTGCGCGTGGCATCGGCCCCCGATGCGATCGAAGTGGCGCAGCGGCAGGCGCGCGAGGCCGAGGCGCGGCACGCCGCCGAGATGGCGCACAGGCGCATGGCTGACGCCGAGGCGGCCGCGCTGCGCCTGCGTGCCGAGCGCGCGCGCAGGGAACAGGAGGCGCTCGCGAGCGCGCGCACGGCCGAGGAAAAACGCGTGCGCAAAGAGGCGCTGCTGCTGCAATTGCACGAGCGGCGCAAAAGCGACGCCGCCAAGACGCGCCAGGAGCAGGAGCAGCAGCGCCTGGCCGCGCAGGCCAGGGCCGCCGCCGCGTACCGCGACGAGCAGCAGCGCGCGCGCAAGGCGCAGTCGGTGCGCAATGCGACGCGGCTGGCGGCCCGGCTGGCGACCGGCATGCACGGGCTCGAGGCCTTGAGCGCCGACAGCGACGGCGTGCTGCGCGACGCTTTTCTCGATGGCGCCGGCAAGGGCCCCGAACTGGTGCTGATACCGACCGGCCGCTTCCAGATGGGCTCTGCGCAGCATGAGCGCGACAAGGCGATCGCGGCCGGCTCGCAGGAATCCTGGCTCGCGCGCGAGACGCCCCAGCACTGGGTCGGCATCGAGCAGTCGTTCGCGCTGGGGCGCTACCCGGTCACGGTCGGCGAGTGGCGCCAGTTCGTGCGCGCGACCGATTGGCGCGGCGGCGCGCTGCGCTGGGACGCCCCCGGCTTCGCCCAGACCGACGAGCATCCCGTGGTCGGCGTCGCGTGGGACGACGCGCAACGCTACGTGCAGTGGCTCAGCGCGCAAAGCGGCCAGCCATACCGCCTGCCCAGCGAGGCCGAATGGGAGTACGGCTGCCGCGCCGGCACCCGCACGGCGTTCGGCTTCGGCGAGGCGATCAGCCCGGCGCTGGCCAACTACGACGGCGGCTACAGCTACGACGGCGGTCCGAAGGGCGCGCGCCACCAGGGCAGCACGCCGGTGGGCGAGTACCCGCCCAATCCGTGGGGCCTGTTCGACATGCATGGCAATGTGTGGGAGTGGGTGCAGGACGTGGTGCACGAGAGCTACCTCGGCGCGCCGGCCACGGGCCGCGCGTGGGAGGAGGGGGGCGACCCGGGCCGGCGCATTTTGCGCGGCGGCGCCTGGTCGTATGCGCCGCATTACCTGCGCTCGGCCGTGCGCAACGGCTTCGCGGCCGCGCAGGGCAAGGACATCATCGGCTTCCGGGTGGCGCGCGACCTGTTGTAACGCATGGGTGGAACTTAAAGGCGCGCCGCAGACACTTAAGATGGAGTGTCCCGCCGCCAGCCAACTGAAAGCGCCCCATGAAAATCCCCGACGAACTCAAAATCCCCGCGATTGTGTTTGCGCTGCAAGCGGCGCTGCTGGCCGGTTGCGCTCTGGTGTTCCTGGTGCTGCTGCCGCATACATAAGGCGGGCGCCGTAGGATAACGGTACTTGATGCGGCAGAAATCGCGCCGTATGAGACCTTCAGTAAAGATCTGAACCAACATCGTCCTCGCGGCGGCGGGGACCCATAGAACAGTTGCTTTGAGCCGCTGTTCTATGGGTCCCCGCATGCGCGAGGACGATGTTGGTTT
>JAZKIN010000025.1:0-4306 GCA_040384885.1 Pseudomonadota bacterium
TAGCAACTGTTCTATGGATCAACGCGGGGGCGCCGAGCCATGCGCGAGGACGATGGGGTGCTTGTTTTACGGTTGCGATCTTTGCTACTGCTACAGCCGTCTGACTATGCAATTTTGTATTGCTCCCGTGCTCGATATACAAAAACGCATAGCCCTCAGCGTAGCTTGGTAAACCCATCCTCACTCCACGCCTCGCTGCCGACCCCATGGCGCACAAAAAACAAACCATCGCGGTCGTACTTCTGCTTCGCCGCCAGTAACCTCGGATAGTTCGTGCCCCAAAACGCGCTCTGCCAGTTCTTTTCGAAGTAGTCGCTCTCCGAGACATACGAGCCGACATTCGGAACCACCGCCCGCAACGCCTGCGTCGCGCGGGTAATGGCGCGCCCCGCCTCGCGCGCCTTTGCCATGTCCGGCTCGTAACCGGCGACATGGGGGTGCCTGAGCTCCTGCTCGCCGGCACAAATGGCCAGCGCAAACGATTCGAGCAACACCGGATTGGTCGCCGTGTCGCGCGCCGCCGTGATCGCCTCGGCCGGCGCGCCGGCCAGTCCCTTGTTCAGATGCAGCGCCACCTCCCACGAACGCGTCGCCGTGAAAAGCGCGTTGGCGAGCAGCTTGCGCCGGCCCGCTTCGAGCAAACTGGCAGGCACCCAGGTCGACTGGTAGCCCTGCAGGAATTGCCCGGCCTCTTGCACGTTATCCGACCAGAACAGGTTCTCGGGCGGCGCACCGGGCCGTCCGTCCGCAAGGGTGACGCCCGGCAGCATTTTAAGAAAGGCCGGGTCCCACAGCTTGCGCGCCGGCACGGCGAGCACGAGCGGCGCCGCGTTCAGGCTGAAATCGGCCGGGTACTCTTTGAGCCAGTCCAGGAAACCTTGCCAGGCCGCCGTGGCTTGCTCCTTGTCGAGGCCTTGGAATAGCATGTCGACGCTGAGCGTGTTGCCTGTCTCAAAAACCAGTTTTTCGCCCCAGTGCGGATTGAACAAATTGGCGCTGTAGTAAGCGAGGATCTGGTCGATCAGGCGCCGGTAGGCATCGTCCGACTTGGCGAACACTTCGAAGCGCACCACGCCGAAGTGCTCGGGCAATGCATGGGTGCGCAAGGTGACCTTGGTCACCACGCCGAGGCTGCCGCCGCCGCCGCCCTTGAGCGCCCAGAACAACTCGGGGTTGGCGCACGCGTTGGCGATGCGCACCACGCCGTCGGCCGTGACGATTTCGGCTTCGAGCAGGCTGGCCGAGGCCATGCCATAGTTTTTGGAAAAGCTGCCGAAGCCGCCGCTCTGGATCAGGCCGGCCACGCCGACCGTGGCGCAACCGCCGCCTTGCACATAGCGCCCACCCTTGGTCGTGACGGCATTGTAGGTGTGCATCCAGATCGCCCCTGCATCGACCGTGACGGCGGGCGAGGGCGCCTGCGTGCCCGCGCAACCCTGGCCGACGAAGCCGTCGTGCATCACGATCTTGTCCATGTGGCGCGTCCAGATGAGCAAGGAGTCGGGCGCGTTGGAGCTTCCCTGATAGCTGTGGCCGCCGCCTTTGACGACGAGGCGCAGCTTGTGCTCGCGTGCAAAGTTGACCGCAGCGACGACGTCCTGGGTATTGCTGCAGGCGACCGCGTAACGGCTCGGTTGGGTGGTCCATGCATCGGCCCAGCCGAGCGATTGTGTCAGCGCGACGGAATCGCGGATGTAGTAAGGGTTTTTGAGCGCGTCCATGGCACCGGCGCACGCGGCGCCGGCCGCTTGCTTGTTGCAGCCCGCCAGCGGCGACGCCACCTCGACCAAATTGCCGCCGACAGCATCGCGCAATTGCCGCCAGGCCGCCAGCGAGGGCCAATTCTTATCGCCTGGCCGCACGCGGCGGAACATGGCCTTGGCGGCCAGCGCCGGGTTGAGCATGAGCAATCCGGCGGCGCCGGCGAGCGAGGAGAGGAAGGTTCTTCTTTTCATGATGGCCGCTTTCGCTGGGTGAGATCGTGTTTGGAGTGGCAATATTAAGTGCGCTTCAAACGGACATGGTGATAAGTGTGGCGAGTGGGGAGTAGGGCGGGGTGAAAGGGCGGGGGAACGCTGCGAACGCGTTAGAGCATGAGACTGAACCAGAAAACAAGCTCGCCTTAGCGGAGGGAACGGAAAAAAGCGCGCGCTGCCCCGGGTCGTTCAGTGGTGGTAATTCGGCGTCGGCCTCGACTTAGCACTAATTTCCTAACGTGGCGCACCTGCGAGATCTTTGAACAATGACCGGTCAACCTTGGGAACTTCGCGTGCAATAGCCAGAAGCCGGTTGGCCTGGGCGCAAATGTACTCGGCAATCTGAGCAACAAGCGCACGCTCGTCGCCGATGTAGATGTCCATGGCCGCTTGCTCCGGCGCCAGGTGCAGCACACTGCGTGCTATCAATGTGACTTCACGCGTCAGCTGAGCTGGTTGCGTGCCGGTCCGATGTGCGAAGTCGGCAAGAGCGGTCGGAGTTATTTCCTCAGGTATAAACACATCCCCGTAGGCTAGGGCCATTTCTCGCTCGACGTGATCTCCATATGCGTTCACGGAAACCAGGTCATACATTGGCGCGGGCACCAACCCGGCCGGTCTAACGAAGAATGAGATGTTTTTCCCATGAGCGTCGCTGTTGCCAAGCAAGAGTTGTAGGATTGCCCATCGAAGCAGGTAAGAGCGCGCCGAGGCCGGCACAACCGTCTGTTTGAGCAGTCCGAACAGACGTTCGAAACTCACGCCGTGCTTGTATGGCTGCCAGGGCCAGACCCCCGGGTCCTCGTCCCCGTCTCAATTTGGCTTGGGCGCAAGCGTCTGGACTACCGCGGGCACATCGCCCACACGGACAGCCCACGCCGAGAACGCGTTTCCGTAACCAAAGTGGAGCCCGCACTGACTGCTGCGTTGAATCCCGCTTGAGAAATCGAAATTCCAACAATCCAAGAGATAATTCGAATACGCGGTGTCGGTCCAATAGCTGGCAGACCGCAGGTTGACGAACGGTCCTCTGTTGGCAGGCGCACTTACAGTGTTGCCCAAGGTCGTGTAGAACATGAAGGCCATTTCGGACGTGCTTGGAGGAGGCGGCGTGCCCGCAGCGCCCGTCTCGGTGAACATGGTCGGCAGGCGCCAACCCGTCACACCATGCACGTTCAGGGCTGCAGCCCAAGCTTTTGCGTCTTTCCAGATCAACAAGCCGTCGGTGCCCGTCGTGAGCGGACCTTGCAAATTCGAATTCGTGTCAAAGGAGGTTCCGGCGGCGGCATTCGCGTTTGCCAGCCACAAGAGGTTCAGCACGGTGTCGTAGTAGGCGTCGATCTGGCCGTCGCCGTTGAAATCGCGGGGTTTGAGCGTTGTCGTCCAAGTGCCGTTGCCTTGGGCGGCCGGAGTCGCCGCAATCGTTACCGTGGCCGAGGTACTGGAGCCCTTGCCATCGTTGACGTGCAGCGTCACGACGTAAAAACCGACCAGGTCGGTCACAAAGCTTGGCGTCGCCGTATTGGCAGCGGTCAGGACGGCATTGCTGCCAGATGGCTTTTCGAGCGTCCATAGATAGCTCAGCGGGTCGCCATTGACGTCCGAACTGGCGCTACCGTTTAAGGAAACAGGGGCGCCGGCGATCACGTTTTGTCCGGGGCCCGGATTGGCAACCGGGGCCGAATTTGCGACCGTGGCGACCACGGCAACGGTTGCTGTCGTGCTATTGGTTTTACCATCATTGACCACCAGCGTCGCTTCATAACTGCCAGCCAGATCCGCCGTGAACATCGGCCTTGCAGTATTGGCCGCGCCCAGCACAGCCGTACTGCCTTGTGGTTTGCTGGTCAAGGTCCAGCTGTAAGTGAGCAGATCGCCGTTCACGTCGGAACTGCCGGTTCCGTTGAGCGTGACGACCACCCCGGGAGCCACGTTTTGTGCGGTACCCGCGTTGGCCACCGGCGCGGTGTTTGGCGGCGGCGGCGGTGCTGTGGCCATGATGGAGACGGTGGCGGCGGCGCTATTGACCTTGCCGTCGTTGACGACCAAGGACGCCACATAGCCGCCGGCCACGTCTGGCGTTAACGTCGGCCTGGCCGAAGTGGCGGCCGCGAGCTCGGCGGCGCTGCCATTCGGTCTGCCGGTCAGGGTCCAGACATAGGTCAGCGAATCGTTGTTCGCGTCGGAGCTGGCCGTTCCGTCGAGCGTTACCACAGCCCCCATGAGCACGTTTTGCGCGGCCCCCACGCTGGCCACGGGAGCGATGTTGGCCGGTGGCGGCGGCGGGATTTTCAGACGTGATCTCCCCCGCGTCGCCCGTTCCGAAGAGT
>JAZKIN010000025.1:4316-56496 GCA_040384885.1 Pseudomonadota bacterium
CCCCCACCGCCGCAGGCCGTGACGACTGCCGCCAATGCGGCGAGGGTCAGAAATCGTTTCATAATTTCAAGTCCTAAGGTTCGCCACGTGGGGCAGCGCATGCAACAGATGAAGTAGAGAAAGGAAATTGTCCGTTCATTTACCGCATTTAGCAATCGAATCCACTCTGCCGTAGTGTCGTTGGCAATGTTCCGCCGGCAAGGCGCTACCGTGCCGCCCGCTACCCGGCAAACAGGCCCCGGCACCTTTGGTTGCAATTGTGGTGCTTGGCCCGTCGCTGGCTTTTTACGAACAGGCGACGAATTGACGATCATCAACACCATGATTCTCCACAAATCACACACTACTTCACGATGAGAATAAGCAAGTTCTCGACTTGCCACGCCGATCGCATCGTTTTTCGAAGCAAGATAAGGGAGTCTGCTTAATGAGTGCCAAGCCGCAGCAAGTGTCGAACGCGCCAATGGCGAAATCAGTACAGCGCGTGCGGCCCGCGCTCTCGATGAGCACAGTCGCCACAATACAGAAGACATCGAAGGAATCACCTGCCGCGCTTCACTTCCTAGCGGCGTTGAATGACTGCATCAGCGCCACGGCGCTCCCTCATCCCGTCACCGCGCGCAATGTCGATCTGCTAGCTGCTTGGCAACGTTGGACCGCGTGGCAGGAAGGAGCGCTCGACGGCTGTTCAGTTGCGGACCGCATCGTAGCCAATACGCGGAATAACTTTGATATGTGTGTGGACCTCGTCAAAGACGCTTTGCGGATGGATCCGGTCTGGACGAAGAACAGGTCGTCCGCAACGGACGAACAACAGTTGGACACGTCGGCCGTCTTCGCGACAGCGCCGCTGATGTACTGGCGTCGCCCACATGCATTGATCGAGCTCACCCCGGTGCTCGAGCAGTTATTGGGCAATTCCGACGTGGGCGACGACATCCCGGTCGGCCTGCTGCGGGCGCCCTTGCCCGCGTGCTATATCCGATTCGGCGCTAACATGCAGTGCGCCGTCGTGCCGCCGCACTCGGAAGACCATGGTCGCGCTCGTGTTGTGGGCGTTTATGTGTTCGAGGCGGCGCGTGATGAACAACGCGCGTTAGCTCTGGTTGCAATATGGGCCGTTGACGACCAGCCGACACTATCGGTAAGCACCATCGACATGATCATCAAGGATGAACAGGAGCGGCTTGTCGACGTCATTAAAGGCGCATGCGGCGATCAGGCAGGTCCGGTCTCCGGACATCACCTATTCCTTGCGCAACTTTGTACCAAGGTATTCCTATATTGGAATGTGGAACAGGCGCGCCAAGAAAAGCAGGCGCAATATTCGGACGCGTTGATCCAACTCAAGCGGATCGGCCCCAAGAAAGCGGCCAAGCTCCGGCGGCAAGTGGCCAAACTATACGACAAAATTTTGCTAGGCCCGCTAAGTCTAACCGGCTCTCACGGCGCGTGTGTCGAGGTCTCCCCACATTGGCGGCGCGGACACTTTCGCATGCAGTCCCATGGACCGCAGCACACCTTGCGCAAGGTGCTTTTCATTGCACCGACCTTGGTTCGCGCAGATCGCCTGGACGACATCGGCAAGGAATCGAACCGTACTGGTCAACGCTATTAAAACTATTGAAGCATCAATTGCCGTTATCGCCCCGTACACAATAGATTGTTCAATATCAACGTCTGCTACATTTCCATCCAATAAAGTTTCCATCTTGCATCCTCAAACCTAGCGCGCAACTGCCCCTCCGGGAATTGCGGCGAATGGAGAATAATAGATGGCCAATGCCTCGTACGGCGCAGCTGCCGCCTTGCTCAAGCTGCGTGATGACCCTCAGCACCATCGTTTGCTCTCAATCGATTTCCCCCGCAAAGACGGCCCGACCGACGCCGTTATCTTGGTGAATAAACTCGTGGCGCGCGAGGAAATTTCGCGCGACTTTCAATTCGACGTCGAACTACTTTCCGACAACCCGCAAATCCCGTTAAAGAAGATCATGGGCAAGATGGTAACGATCTCGCTGGTGCGCGAGGACGGCAGCCTTCGCTACTTCAACGGCTACGTGTTCGCATTCCGCATGATCAAGGCCGATGGAGGCTTTGTGTATTACGGGATGGTGTTGCGGCCCTGGCTCGCCTTCACAACCCTGCGCACGAACAGCATGTCCTTCCTCGGAAAAACAGTTGCCGAAATCACGCAGACCACCTTTGCCCACTACGATAGCCGCGACTGGAAGATCAATATCGCGCACGAGGACCCGCCCATCGTCTGCGCGAACCAGTACAACGAAACCGATCACAACCACCTGCATCGGCGCTGGGAAGAACTCGGCTTGTACACATGGTATGAGCACCGGGCCGATGGACATACCTTGTGCATCAGCGACGACAGCACCTTGGCTGCTCGGATCGATGCGGGCGTGGACGCCGATCGCGCACAAATTCCATTCCGCAGTAAATCCGGCTCGGTCGAGGACGATGCAATTCACTCGTGGCAGGCGGTGCGTGAACTCGGTTCGGCCATGACTACGTTGGCGAGCTTCGACTATAAGAATCCGCGTCCGCAACTCGCGTCCGCCGGGTTGATGAAGACGCAGGGTGGCGTCTGGAATTACGAACACTACAAAGATGCCGGCGCTGATGGATTCAAAACGGTAAACGAAGGAGCGCAGTTGGCCGGGCGTCGCATGGATGAGCAGGAGGCGCGTGGCCAGTATTTCGAGGCTGCAGGGAATGACCGCTGCGTTCAGCCGGGCCGCGCTTTCAAACTGAGCGGGCACTTCAGCGCCGAGTTTAGCCGGATACCGCGTGGGGAGCCAGGCGCAGTTCCAATAGGCAATCGCGCCTACTTTATCTTGTCGGCCGTGCACACCGCCAGCAACAACTACCACGCGGGTAAAGCGGCGCCCTCGCACTACGATAACGTTTTCACTTGTGTCCGCCAGAGCATTCGCTGGCGCCCGGGACGTGGATTCAACAGCGTCCCATGCGTGGTTTCGGGCATGCAGACGGCGACAGTGGTGGGACCACCCGGCGCCGAAATCCACACCGATAGCTACGGCCGCGTGAAGGTGCAGTTTCACTGGGACCGGTTGGGCAAATTTGACGACGCGAGTTCCCCGTTCTTGCGCGTGATGACGAGTTGGGCGGGCAGCAATTTTGGCCATATCAGCCTGCCGCGGGTCGGCCAGGAGGTTGCGGTGTTCTTTGTCGATGGAAATGTGGACCATCCAATCATCATCGGCAGCGTCTATAACCAACGAAATATGCCGCCTTGGGCCTTGCCGGCAAACAGTACGCAAAGCGGCATCTTGACGCGCTCGACGACGAAAGGTGGCGGCACGCACGCGAACGCACTCCGTTTCGAAGACAAGAAAGACCACGAACAACTCTGGTTGCACGCCGAGAAAGACCAACTGACTGAAGTCGAGAATGACGAGGACAAGTGGGTTGGCAACGACCGCCGCAAAAACATCGACCGCGACGAGACCACCAACGTCAAGCGGGACCGGACAGAAACGGTAGGACACGACGAGAAGATCAAGGTGGGCAACAACCGCAGCGAACGGGTCGACCACAACGAGGACATCGACATCGGCGACAACCGCAGCGAGCATGTTGGCGGGAACGAGAAAATCAATATCGATGGCTACAAGAGCGAGACCATCTTGTTGGCCAAGGCCTTGTCGATCGGGGCGGCCTATCAGATCTCCGTCGGCGGCCTCATGAACACTACCGTCGCGCTTGCACAAACCGAGGAGGTGGGCATGTCGAAGACGGTTATCGTCGGCATGGAAAGCCTGCTTCAAGCCGGGAACGAGATCAAGCTGGTCGTCGGCAGTTCGGTGATAACGATGACGGCTACGCGTATATCCCTCGTGGCCGACGAAATCATGATCGAGGGGCGCAAGAAGGTCGAAGTCCACGGCGACGACATCGACCATAACCCGGGATGATAATGGCACAATCAGCTACCGCCACGGCACCTGCAACGCCGCCTGGCAAGGATTCCGGCGCCCCTGCGTTTGCCGTGCCAAACCTGCTTTTCGATAACAGGACGCCGTTCGCGGCGGCGCAGTTTGATACTGTAGACCAGCACGACGCCGCATTCCATGTGTTCGTGGCAAAGATCGGCTATACCATCGGCCCATGCGACAAGGATGGTTGGGCAACGCTCAAGGTGCTCGACACGCCCGCCGAACTCAATACACAAGACCGTCACCACAAAGACGATCCTTGCGCAAGTGTGCTTGAGGAAAGCGACTTTTCCCCATACAAGCCGCGCTGCGACGTCATCGTCAATGCTGTCGCGCATGTGCCCGACAAGAAGCCGGCGAAGAAGCTCCCGGTGCGGCTAACGGTTTTGCCGGGCCTTGCCCACGAGGGCACATCGGCAGCGCTGATCGACAAGACGCTGGTGGTCTGCGGCGAACGATGGTTCGTGAGGAAGACGGCTGTTACACGGCTAATGCATTGGCCCCTTAAGATCGCCACTCTGGGTCTTGTGCGGCCAAATCCCTGGCGCTTGACGGCAGCTGCGCCTATGACAAGTGTGCCGGTTCGTTATGAGCTCGCGCTCGGAGGCGAGTGCCGAATCGACAGCGATGATCGCGCCAGCAAGCGCGTGCAGGCAAAGCACCGTATCGTCCCTGGAACGCCTGGCGTGCCATGTGCAATCGCCCACGAAGCTTGCGAGACCAACCCGATCGGTAAGGGATTTACACGCCAGTGGTACCTGAAGGCAGCGGGGACGTCACGGCTTCCCGCACCGCAAGTCGGTGCAGATTTCCCGGCGTGCAGTGCGAAACTTTTCTCCAAAGGAGCCCGAGGCGGCGAATTGCAGGCACCGTCCGGCTTGGGCGTGATAGGCCGGGCCTGGCAACCACGTCGCGCACTGATCGGGCGAATCGAAGAGAGGAAGAACTGGGATGCGGATGAAGTTCCTCGCCTGCCTGCGGATTTCGACTTCGGCTATTGGAACTGCGCGCCGCGCGACCAGCAGTGCGCCTACCTGAACGGCGAGGAAAGGTTTGTGCTGGTGAACCTCTGCAGTCCCGACAGTCCCACCACGCGCAAGGACAAAAGTGGCAACACAGTGTTGCGTTTCGCACTGCCCCTGCAAGCCGTCTTCGTGCTGGCCGCCAACCTCGCCGATGAATTGACGGTGTTGCCGCTGTCAATCGACACCGTCGTCGTCAGTCCCGAATCGAACCGCATCGACCTGGTCTGGCGCGGCTTTCTACGGGCCGACGGCAACAACGTTTCCTCGCGCCTGATGCACATCACTCAAGCCGAGCAATTGGCAAGGCTGGACGAGTTGGTGCGCCATCAATGGTCGGACTCTGAAACCGACGATAGCAAGGGCGAGTGATCAACCATGGCCAACGAGACTGCCACCAAATCAAAACGCTTTTATTGCGTCAGCCTGACCCCGGATATTTGCAAGACCCCGATCGGGCCAGCCAATCCGCCGATCCCGTATTCCGTGGTTGGCGAATTCGCTGATGCCACCGATGTTTCTCCCAATGTGAAGTCGCGCAGCGAGCCGGTGATTTTGCATCAGCGCAGCATTATTCCAACGGTAAAGGGCGATGAGCCCGGAACGGCTGGCGGCATCAAGAGCGGCACCTGCGGCAAGCGGGTCGAGACTAAAACGGCGAGCAAGACCTACCACGGCAACGGGACTGCCACTGTGCAAGAAGGTTGCGAAGTTTGGATGAACAACCGCAACACGATCGGAAAGATCTATGAGCGGGGCGGCGTGGCGCCGCGCACGCGATTGCAGCAGATTAATGCGCTGATCGCCGAGAAGGCGGCCGAGGCCAGCGCCGAGACTCGTGAAGCCTTGAAGGGCGCCGCCAAGGAATACAAGGACGATATCTCGCCCTCAGTGCACCAATTTGGCGCCGGTGCAATGGACGCGGGCGGCAAGGTGATGCTTGGCAGCGGGGGACTGGCTGCAGCGGGTGTGGCAGTCGGTTCCACCATCATTGGGGCGCCGGTGGCGGCGGTTATGGAGGTGACCGCGGCGGCGGGTGGCACAGTTGGGGCTGTTGTGACTGCTGTAGGCGCGGCCACGGACGCCGGTGCGACGGTGTTGGATCATGCCGCCGACTATGTTTTGACGGGCAAGACGCCCGCGCCGCTCACCGTCGTCATGAACGTGGGGCAAGGCGTTGCTGCCGGCGCGTTGGGGAGATATCGTGGCATCGCCGATTGGCTACGCAAGCGGCTCCCAAAACTTGGCAATCCGTTCAAGAGCAAAACGCCGCCGGGGAAAAAATCGATTGCGTCACCACCCCCGCCGCGCATGCCCGATAAGCCAAAAGGCGGCAAAACCAGCAAGAAAAAAGATAAGAAGTCCGATAAGCCTTCGGGTTGCTGTCCCAAGAATGCGGCGCCTGGGGGGAAGCCTGTATCGAGCCGTCATCCTGTTCATTTCGGGACCGGCGAGGAGGTCCTGTATCAGACCGACGTGGTGCTCGATGGACCGATCCCGCTCGAGTGGACGCGTTGTTACCGGTCCGGATCGGAGACGGAGGATTGGGGATTGTGCGGTGCACGCTGGGCGACACCGTACACAGCCAGCCTAGCCGTTTCCGGAAAAGGCATTGTGTATATCGATGACAGCGGGCGTGCCGTGCGCCTGCCCGTGTTGGCGGTTGGCGTGACGATCGACAACCGCAAGGAAGGCTTTGCGTTGACCAGATTTAGCTCGTCAGAATTTAAGCTGGTTTGGCGTGACGGCAGTACCGAAACCTTTGTGCGTGATGCCGCTGCCGATGTGCCGCTCCCCCATGGTTATGAGGGCGTCAATGCGATGCGCAGTCCGGGCTTGCCTGAGCTGGCCGAGCGCTATCCCTTGAGTCGCAGTGAGGGGCGCGACGGGCGCGGGATCAGCATCGAACGCTTTGCACATGCCAAAGCCGGTGAGCTTCTCTTGCGCGTGCGAAGTGACGATGGCCAAGTGCTCGAAGCGATGCGAGACGGTATGGTGCATCCGAGTCGTTTTACCGGAAATAGGGGGCCGGCTATTCCGCCGCGTATAGGTCGCGTCGAAGAGGTGCGTGCGGACGGCACACGCATTTGCCATGTTAGGTACGAGTACGAAGTCGAAGTGAACGACCCGGTCGCGCCCGACGATCCACTCGCAGGCCTACCCGTCCGCCACAATATGACACGACAAACCGATATAGCGGGCGAGTCCAGGACATACGCCTACAAACATCATCTGCTGTGCAAATACACAAGCTACTCCGGCTTCGCGCACACGCTTGAATGGATCAGCCTTGCCGCCCTACGCGAACGCTGGAGTGGCGCAGAGTTGCCCGATACCGTCTTGAGCGAACGCTTCCCTGTAAGTGCGACCAACAGCTATCAGGCACGCGCCGTGGCAACCGACACCGCCGATGGCCTCGACGCGGTGCGTATCGCCTACCTTGATCCGGACACCACGCGTGTCACCGACGCTATTGGTGGCGTGCTCGAATACATCTTTGACGCCAATTGGATGGCACTTGACGTACGCAGGGTCGACGCGGCGGGTGCGGTGACTTCGCTTGGGCAACGCACCTGGGATCGCGACGGCATGCTGATCGCAGAGACTGATGCCGCTGGCCGCGCCACGCGTTATCAATACGACGGAGCGGGCAACCTCACCAGCAGCACAGATGCGCTGGGTCATATTAATCGCATCGACTACGACTCGCAAAACCAGCCGGTGTCTATTACTGACCCGCTAGGACATGTGACGCGGCTTGAGTATGACGGCGTTGGCAATCTGATCAAGCGTACGGATGCGCTTGGCCATGTGACCAGCTACCGCTACGACACGCAGGGACGGATGATCGAGTTGCAGGACGCAAAAGGGGGCATCAAGCGGATTTTCTACGACAGCGCGGGCCGTTTGAGCAGCTACACCGATTGCTCGGGCTATATCACTGCGTATGAATACGACGAGGTAGGCCGCTTGACCGCTGTTGTCGACGCACTCGATCAGGTCACTCGCTATGCCTACGATCGGTCCGGTCGCCTTACGGCGGTCACTCAAGCTGATGGGTCAAAAGAACAGTTTTTTTATGATGCCGATGGCCGTTTGCTCGTTCATGCGGATGCCGCAAATAGCAAAACGCAGTATCGCTACAACGGACATGGCCTGCCAATAGAGCGAATTGACGCGCTCGGGCAGACGCTGCAGTACCGCTACGACGCCATTTTGCAACTTGTCGAGCTAGTCAACGGCAACGGGGATCGCTACCGCTTGTGCTACGACGCGGAAGGCCGGCTTACTTCGGAGGTGGGATTTGACGGCAAAGTCACGAACTATAGCTACGACAAAGGCGGACAACTCGTCGGAACTGAATGCGCTGGACGGTCCACCAGTTTGAGCCGCGACATGCTCGGCCAGTTGCTTGCAAAGCAGACCGACGACGGCGTGCATCGGTACGAATATGACGCACTTGGGCGCATGACCGCGGTAGCGGCGCCACATGCGGAACAGCGCTTTACCTACGACGCGTTGGGGCAGTTGATCGAAGAACGCAGCGCGTACTATTTGGGCGGGGCCGTGGTCGGCGCGGCAGGGGAGTCGGGTGCTGATGCGAGTTTCGTAATGACTCATGGGTATGACGAGTTGGGAAATCGTATCCAGTCAATTTTGCCTAATGGCCGCCGCGTAGATGTGCTTCGCTATGGCTCCGGACACTGGCACGGAACGCTGTGGCAAGGAACGACGCTTGTCGATATTGAACGCGACAAGCTACATCGTGAGACGCTGCGCCGAATTGATATTTCGGGAACGGTATCGGCGCGGCGCCAATACGATTCGCAGTCAAGGCTATCGAGAATGACCTTGCGGTCCAACAGCGACACGGCTGAGCATGCATTACGTGAGCGTAATTTTAAGTACGACATCGTAGGCAATTTAGTTGAGATCGCACAAGTTCCGAGAGCACCGGATGTGACGGAAAGCACGCTACGCTATAGCTACGATCCGCTAGGGCAGTTACTCAAGGCAGTTCAGCCTGGCTTAACTGAAACATTCGCGTTTGATCCAGCTGGAAATTTGCTAAACGTAGGGCAACCACTGCCGGACACTGACTTGGTCGTTGCGCCGCCATCACCAAGCGCGCCTATCGCGCCCGTCGCGCAAAACTTACTCAAGTCCTATCAAGACACCCACTACACGTACGATTCGCAAGGCAACGTTAGCATCAAGCACTTTGAGCGCCAAAGTGTCCCAACATTGACGAGGGATTTAGAGCTCAGCTACGATTCAGAAAATCGCTTGGTCAGCGCGGTTTATACCAAGTACGAAAGCCGAAACGTAGCAAATTATTATTATGACGCCTTTGGTCGGCGAATAGCGAAGCAGGTAACAGAGGAGAAATGGGGACCTCGAGGACGAGAGCCCGACCGCGAACCTTATCGTAGTAGCATGCTAACGCTGTTCGTGTGGGATGGTGACATGCTTGCCCAGGAACTGGGAAAATTTATAGCGGTCACTTATCTGTACGAGCCTGATGGCTTTGTGCCTTTGTGTCGTATCGAATCTGCTGATGGTTATGATCAGGAAGGGAATGCGACTAGCGAATCCCATGATAAATCTGTATTTACCACCAACGGTCTTGGATACCTAACTGAAATCAAACAGTGGAAAATACGTGCTGCAAGCAACGAAGTTGACTCGAAGGCGCGCGCTAACGAAGGCGAGAACCGGCACATTCTGGCTTGGGATGCATGTAAAACTACAGCCGAGAATAAAGCTGAAGACGACCGAATCTGGCATTACAACTGTGATCATTTGGGCACTCCACGTGAGTTGGTGGATCGCACAGGGCGTTTGGTTTGGAGCGCACAGTTCCACGCGTGGGGAAGAATGTTGCCAGGTGAAGGAGTCTTTCGGAGCTCGAATTCAATCAGCGGCGAAGTCAATCAACCCCTGCGATTTCAAGGGCAGTACCATGACGCTGAAACTGGACTACACTACAATCGTCACCGATACTATGATCCAGATTCTGCTAGATATTTAACGCCGGACCCAATTGGTTTACTTGGTGGTGCAAATAGCTATCAATATGCGCCCAATCCAATTTTGTGGATTGATCCTCGAGGATTGGCAAAAGGTAGAGGCGGTTGCGATCCATGCTGCGGGAAAAATCCAACTGCAGAAGCTCAGTCGTGGCAAGGTTCAGGCGACTATCCAGGAATTGACAGTTATGTGAATATGGTCTTGAAAAAGGGAACCATTTTGTACTCTCTTGCTCCAGGAGGGAAGCCCGGTTTCTCTGTTACTAACCATACTTTAATCAAGGCTGGAGGAGATTCCAAAAAATTTCACGAACTAACTCAGGTTGTACCTGGTGTCGATCCAGCAACAAAATTACCGCGATCGTTGCGAACAGAGGTAAGGGTGTATCGAGTCAATGAAGATGTATGTGTAGCCAAGGGTAAGGCGCTTTCGCAAAATCCCCGCACACACGGGTCAGGCGGTGCGACGCAGTATTTCGTGTCGCCTAGCGAGGCTGGAAAGCTTACGCCATCTATGAAAACTAGGAAAATATGATTAAAGCACTTATAGATAACAGAGCTGGTATTGTCGAAATAGGCCAAGTGGCCGTAGGGACGAATTTTAATTTTGAATTATTTGAATCTACATTTTTGCATGATAGTAATATTATTTATGGCCAACTAGGCGACGCGAAATATTGCATGAAAGAGTCTGTAGAGTTATTTGATAATTCATTTATGGCTTGTCTAATTTTTAATGAAAATTCGTTGCGACAGCTCGAATTTGTTCGATCTGATCTACTCGTGCCAGAATCCGATGATCCTGCGGAAGTAGACAAAAGAGTTCGAGGTGAGTTCGAGTATCTCGACGCTTTGCTTAGGGGTAAATTCGGCCATAAAGTTCATTCAATAAGGCCATATTTTAATAGGTGGGATTTTTTTTGGGGAAGGATCGAGCTTGTATATCAGATTCAAGACTCAACGGTTTATGTGGGAGTGTCTTGGAATAAATGTTAGAAGCGAACGCGCGAGCGGGTTAGGCTTGCGAACGGAATGGTGGCGAGGGTATGATAAACATAGTTCGTGGTGAGATTTGCAGCGGGGCAGATAAAATAGATTTTTCTTCCACTAGTCAAGTAATTTTAAGTTGGGTTAATAGGAATAATATAAAAAGAATTAATCCAGTTAAAGGCGATGTATATTTCTATGAATCAAATGATGTAAATTGCAATAATGTTAATACGAAGTGCATATTGAAATTCTGGAAGGGTGGAATCGATACTGTTGCACTGCGACGAGTGAAGTGTCTTAATAATGCAGGACGATCAGATAATTTCGGACTTGCAGAGCTAAAGGAGGAATTTACTTTGCTCGTTCAGTTCGTGGAAGCACAAATGCAGCGAAAACCGGATCGGAAAAGCGTTAGGCAGTGTATATGGGAAAAAGAGCTATTTATAATTGAAGTGACGTTCGATCCGCTATCTGCTGAAGTGGCAATTTTTTTGTTCCGAAAGTAAATGTATCGGTGCGTTGTTTTCGACTTGATCGGGCAATAGAAAAACGATGACGGATTTAGATCTTGATGTATGAAAAATTTTCAGCGACGGTAGGATCGAAACAGAGCGACAGCTTTAGTGGAAACTTGTAAGCTTTGCACTTGGCAACATATTTTTGATCGCGATCGTCCTATTGGCTGCATAAGCCCTCTGTTTAATAACGCTGTCGAATATAATATGCTTAATAAAGACAATGGAAAATTAATATTAAATTCGGACTTCATAATTGGTCCAGATGAGACTGCCGCAAACCTAGAGAAGAGATCTATAATTGGACTGGAAGATTGCGGCGAAGTGAATGGATTTCGTGTGTTTGGCGGTGACAGATTTAAATTGTTTGACCGACAATGCGCGATCACCATACGATTCAATGGCAAAAAAATTCGTCTCATCGAAATTGTATGGATTGATGGGCCGGCGAATAAATTGGGATACGATGCTACGCAACAGGATTTGTTGAATGAAAAGCGTCAGTGGGTAAAGATGCTAACGAAAATTTTTGGTCGAGACGTTGATGATACTTCACTCGGCGCTGATTACTTTAAATTTGATTGGGGGCTAGTTACGGTGAATGTCGATTTACGTTCGCAGTGCTGCAGGGTAATAGTAAATTACTTTTGGAGAGGGCCATAGGTTGAAAGATTTATTGTATTTGAATCGTGAATTTTTGCGAAATTGAACGATAAACCTTGGATGGCAAGAATATGAATTTTTCGAAGTTAATCGTTAAGTCGGAGATTTAATATTGCTACTGCCATTAGTGTGGAGGCAAGTTTTCGATATGAACACAGAGCTAACGAATGTCTCAAAACTACTGGAAATTCTTGAAAGTGAATTAGAATTGTCGGGAAATATTGCGTTTGAATATATTGAGTTATTGCACCGTAAGCTCCAATCTTCAAAAACAACGGAAGATATAACTACATTATTGTTGCAAATAAAATCATCCGGAAAGGTGGTTGATTTTGCAAATTTCACTTCCGAGCAGGAGGAAATTTGGAATGAGATTTGGCGGGAAGCCACACGACTTCTTCGTGATTCATAAACTCCTTATACTGTTCACGATCAAAAAAATTTCCTTAAGCGATCGGTGCCACTCTTTCTGCAAGGCGTCCAACTCGACTTCGCTAAGCACCACGTCTGCTTCTTCATCAGCACCAAGATTGCTGATTCATTGTCGCTAGCAAGAAGTTGATGTCCTGAGCACGAACTAGAAGCGTGTCTATTTTCGTTCGATTGTTAAACATGTTCTAGAATCATGTCGATTTTGTCGACAGATCAGGGACATCGGCGCAACGTCATTGCTGTCATCGCGTTCCCCTTAAACCCTTCCCAGTCTTCCCCCACCGGCTGCGCCTTCGGCTGGCGCCTGCCCCCTGTCGCTGCGCGGACGCGGCGCGGCGGCCTACTGCATCTCGCTTTCGTCGAGCTTGAACGCGCGGACCACCTCGGCCAAGCGGGCCGCCTGGTCTTGCAGCGACGTGGCGGCGGCGGCGGCCTGCTCGACCAGCGCGGCATTCTGCTGGGTGGCATCGTCCATCGACGTGATCGACTGGTTGATCTGGCCGATGCCTTGGCTCTGCTCGTAACTGGCGGCGGCGATCTCGCTCATCAGGTCGGCCACCTGCTTGACCGAGGAGACGATCAGGCCCATGGTCTTGCCGGCTTCGTCGACCAGCCGGCTACCCGTATCGACCTTGTTGACCGAGTCGCCGATCAGGGTCTTGATTTCCTTGGCGGCCGCGGCGCTGCGCTGGGCCAGGTTGCGCACTTCGCTGGCGACGACCGCAAAGCCGCGCCCCTGTTCGCCGGCGCGCGCCGCCTCGACCGCGGCGTTGAGCGCGAGGATATTGGTCTGGAAAGCGATGCCGTCGATTACGCTGATGATGTCGGAGATCTTGCGCGAGCTGTCGGTGATCGAGCTCATCGTGTTGACCACCTGGCCCACCACCTCGCCCCCCTTGACCGCATGGGCCGAGGCGACCGTGACGAGCTGGTTGGCCTGGATGGCGTTTTCGGCGTTCTGCCTGACGGTCGCAGTGAGCTCTTCCATGGCGGCGGCGGTTTGCTCCAGGCTCGATGCCTGGGCCTCGGTCCGGCTCGACAAATCCATGTTGCCGGTCGCGATTTCGCTGGACGCCGAGGCGATCGTCGCGGTGCTGCTGCGTACTTCGCTGATGGTGTGCTGCAGGGCCTGCTCGCCCTGCTTGAGTTTCTCGCGCGTCGAGCGCAATTGCTGGTTGCGGCTGTACGAGGTATTGCAGATGGCGATCAGGTAGATTGAGGTGCCGATCATGCAAATGGCGATGGTCGGCCATCCGGTGTCCGGATGAAAATCGAAGCCGAACAGCAAAATCGACAACAGCACCCCGGGCGTGAAGGCGAAAAAGGAGCGCAATGTTCCCTTCCAGCCGGAGGTCATTGTGACGTTCAGCGATGCGCCGATCCACATGGAAAAGGTCGGCCACAGGGGGAAATGCAGGGCGGCGACCCACATGCCGAACAGGAAGCAATCGAGCAGCATATTATTGTGTTCGGCTTTTTGCGGATTGGGGGCATGGATCGCGCGCCAGTAAAGCACATGCGGATACACCAGGAACTGCAGCGCCAGAAGCAGCCACATCACGACGCCGGCGTCCACCGTGTACAGGTGCAGGCCAAGGGCGACAAAGGAGCCGAAAAAGGACGATGTGCGCATGCGATAGTTAATCAGCACCATCCAATGGGTACGCTTGCTGGCAACAGCAGGGGAGCGGGTAGTGTCCATGGGAATTAGTCTAGCATGGGAGCAACTGAACAAAGCTAGCTCATGCAATCGAAAGTGCCCAGTGTGCGATCGGCGCAAATAGCAGAAAACCAAGCTTGCTAAACCCGATACGCGGCGATGGCCAAGGTCCCGTCCGCCAATGACTCCGCATGACTTCTTTACGGCTTAGCTAGGCCGGGGTCGAAGTGAGGCGCAGTTTCGTGTCCGCCATTAACCCGTCCCGGAAATCCGTGGCACCTCAGTGCCGACAAACGGACATATGCTCGTCGTTGCCGCTCAGCCAGCCGCCGAAGTGAAACTAGCTTAAGCGGCAGACGCAAAAAATCCCCTAAGCATTTGAACTCTTAGGGGCTTCCGGGCAGACATTGTGACGTTTGCCATGTCTTTGGTGGTGATAGGTGGACTTGAACCACCGACCCCAGCATTATGAATGCTGTGCTCTAACCAACTGAGCTATATCACCCAACAGCCGAGCATTATCCGGGCTTTCGGCGGATCTGTCAAGGATGTCCCAACATCTCGTTTGAAAATTCCTGCAAGCACGCCTGCGAAAGCTATTTCCCGAGCCCGTCCAAATGCGCCAGCATCGCTGCCGCAGGGTCCGGCACGAGGCAATCGATCACCACCCGGTCGGGCATCGCGCGCAGCCAGGTCAGCTGCCGCTTGGCCAGTTGGCGCGTGGCGATGATGCCCGTCTCGCGCAGCGCGGCGCGGTCGATGTTTCCGTCGAGGTAGTCCCAAGCCTGCCGGTAGCCGACGCAGCGCATCGACGGCAGGCCCGTGTGCAGGTCGCCGCGCGCGCGCAGGCCGGCCACTTCGGCCACGATGCCGCCGTCGTCGCTGGCGCCGAGCATCTGGTCGAAGCGGGTCGCGATGCGCGCGTGCAGCACCGCGCGGTCCGACGGCTCGAGCGCGAACGAGAGCAGCTCGAACGGCAGCTCCAGCTTGGTGCGCCCGCTCAGCAGCGCCGACATCGGCTGGCCCGTCAGTTCGATGATCTCGAGCGCGCGGTTGATGCGCTGGGCGTCGTTGGGCGCGAGCCGCGCCGCCGTCTCCGGGTCGAGCGCGCGCAGCTTGTCGTGCATGCCTGGCCAGCCGATGCGCGCGGCCTCGGCATCGAGCAGCATGCGCAGTGCCGGGTCGGCCGCAGGCAGCTCGTCAAGGCCATCCGTCAGCCCCTTGAAGTACATCATCGTGCCGCCCACGAGCAGGGCCAGTTTGCCACGCGCGCTGATCTCGGCCACGAGGCGCAAGGTGTCGGCGCGGAACTGGGCGACGGAATATGCCTCGGTCGGGTCGATGATGTCGATCAGGTGGTGCGGCACGCTGGCCAGCTCCTCGGCGCTCGGCTTGGCGCTGCCGATGTCCATGCCGCGGTACACCAGGGCCGAATCGACCGAGATGATTTCGGCCGGCCGCGTGCGCGCTATCGCCAGCGCGGCCGCCGTTTTGCCCGACGCGGTCGGGCCCATGATCGCTACCGCCAGCGGCTTCACGGCGCCACCGCCACGGCTTTGCCGCGCGTCAGCCGCACCGAGGCGAAGATGCTGACGCCGAGCGTGCACGCGATCAGCGCCAGCGGCAGCAGGGTGCCGTCGAAGCTGGCGCCTACCGCCGTGCCGACCACGAAGGCGACGCTCATGTACAGCGCGCCCATCAAGCCGGCGGCGGTGCCGGCCTGCTGCGGGAACGGCGTCACCGAGCCGTTTTGCGCGACCGGGAAGTTGATCCCGTGCGCGCACATGGTCAGGAACATCGCGCCCAGCACCAGCGCCCAATGCGCCACGCCGGCGGCGACCAGCGACAAAAAGCTCGCGCCGGCGACCAGCGACAGCGTGCTGCCGATGCGCAGGGTGGCGTCGGCGCCGAAGCGGGTGATCAGGCGGCGGCACACGATGGTGCCCGCCATATAGCCCGACACGCCGAACGCGAAGCAGTAGCCGAACCATTCGGTCGGCACCTGCAGCACGCGGATCAGCACCAGCGAGGAGCCCGAGATGAACGCGAAGATCGAGCCGTAGGAGAGCGCGCCCGGCAGCGCGTGCGACCAGAACGCGCGCGAGCCGAGCACCAGCTTGTAGTTGGCCAGCAGGCCGCGCAGTTCGGTGGCGCGCGGGTTCTTGTGCACATTGGTCTCGGGCAGGCGCAGGATTACGGCGGCCAGCACGCAGCTCGACAAAATCGACAGCGCGACGAACGCCGCGCGCCAGCCGAACGCCACCTGCAGGTAAGAGCCGAGGATGGGGCCGAGCAGCGGCGCGAGCGAGAGCCAGGTACTGGCGCGCGCGATCACGAGCGCGCTGTCGGCCGGCGCATAGGCGTCGCGCACGATCGCGCGCGCGATGATGATGGCCGAGCAGCAGCCGAGCGCCTGCAGAAAGCGCGCCACGATCAGCAGTTCGATGTTGGGCGCGAGCGCGCACAGCACGCTGGCCAGCACGTACAGCGACAAGCCCCACAACAGCACGGGCCGGCGGCCGTAGCGGTCCGACAGCGGGCCGACCACGAGCTGCGCGCCGCCGAAGGCGATCACGAACATCGACAGCGTCAGCTGCACGGTCGACGCGGGCACGTTGAACACCGTGGCCAGGCTTGGCAGCGAGGCGAGGTACAGGTCGGTCGAAAGCGGCTGCAGCATCAGGAAGCTGCAGATCAGCAGCAGGATCGGCGCGTGCGCGTACTCGGGCAGCGGCGCGAGCTGCTTCGGGTGCTGCGCCATCATTGGCCCCGCAAGAACAGTTTGTCGAGCGAGGAGATGTCGAGCTGGACCCAGGTCGGGCGGCCGTGGTTGCACTGGTCGGCGCGCTCGGTGCTTTCCATCTGGCGCAGCAGCGCGTTCATTTCGGGCACCGACAGGATGCGGTTGGCGCGCACCGCCGTGTGGCAGGCGAGGGTGCCGAGCAGTTCGTTGCGGCGCTCGATGAGCACGCGCGAGCCTCCAAATTCGCGCACGTCGCGCAGCACGTCGCGCGCGAGCGTCTGCGCGTCGGCGCCCTTGAGCAGGGTCGGCACCGAGCGCACCGCCAGCGTGGTCGGCGACAGGGCGGCGATGTCGAAGCCGAGCGCGGTCAGCGTGTCCTGGTTCTCCTGCGCGGTGCCCACTTCGACGGCGTCGGCGAAGAAGGTCACCGGGATCAGCAGCGCCTGCACCTGCATCTCCTGGCCGTCGACCTGGGCGTCGAGCGCGTTCTTGAGCTGCTCGTACAGGATGCGCTCGTGCGCGGCGTGCATGTCGACCAGCACCAGCCCCTTGGTGTTCTGCGCGAGGATGTAGATGCCGTGCAGCTGGGCCAGCGCGAAGCCGAGCGGATACTCGTCGTTCGACATCGTGTGCGCCGGCGCGGTATAGGGCGTGACGGGCGCGGTCGAGGCGCTGTAGCCGGCCGCGAACAGGGCGCCGTAGTTGTCGGACGTTTGCGCCACGCCCATCTCGTCGGGGCGGCGCGCGGGCGGGTAGGGCGACGGCGAGTAGGTCGACGAGAACTGCGCGCCGAACGTGGTCTGCTCCTGCGGGCGCCAGGTGGCGCCGGCGCCGCCCATCTCGGCGGCCGCCTGCGGGCCGGGCACGCTGCCGTGCGAAGTGGCCGAGGTCAGCGCGAGCGCGCGCTGCACCGCGTGGAACACGAACTGGTGGACCGCGCGGCTGTCGCGAAAACGCACTTCGATCTTGGACGGGTGCACATTGACGTCGACCAGCGCGGGGTCGAGGTCGAGCGCGAGCACGTAGGCGGGGAAGCGGTCGCCGTGCAGCACGTCCTGGTAGGCGGCGCGCACCGCGTGCACCAGCAGCTTGTCGCGCACGAAGCGTCCGTTCACATAAAAGAACTGGCCGTCGGCGCGCGCCTTGGAAGCGGTCGGCAGGCCGGCGAAGCCGTGCAGGCGCAAGGGGCCGGCCGACTCGTCGATCGGCAGGCGCGCTTCGGCGAAATCGCTGCCGAGGATGTGCGCACTGCGCTTGGCCATTTCGGTCACGTTCCAATGGTCGATGGTGCGGCCGTTGTGGGTCAGGCTGAACGAGACATCGGGGCGCGCGAGCGCGATGCGGCGCACGACTTCGGCGCAGTGGCCGTATTCGGTCTGCTCCGACTTAAGGAATTTGCGCCGAGCCGGCGTATTGAAATAAAGGTCCTGCACGTCGATGGTGGTGCCATGCGCGCCCGACGACGGCGCCACGGTGCCGAGGTGCGAGCCGACGATTTCCCATGCGTGGGCGGCGTCGGCGGTGCGCGAGGTCACCGAGACGGCGGCGACGGCGGCGATCGACGCGAGCGCCTCGCCGCGAAAGCCGAGCGTGGCGACGTTTTCGAGGTCGGTCAGGGAGGCGATTTTGGAGGTCGCATGGCGCGCGAGCGCGAGCGGCAGTTGCTCGGGCGCGATGCCGCGCCCGTTGTCGGTGATGGCGATGCGTTTGACGCCACCCTCTTCGAGCCGCACGGTGATCTGCGTCGAGCCGGCGTCGAGGGCGTTTTCGAGCAATTCCTTGACGACGGCGGAGGGGCGTTCCACGACCTCTCCGGCGGCAATTTGCGAGATAAGCTGGTCGGGCAGGGCCTGGATCGGGCGGTGTGGCGTGGTGGGTGCATTCATGGCGCAAATTATACCCGCGCCATAGTACGTCGATTTATTGCTTAACTGCGAAATTAGAGCATTCGCCACCAGTTGATGCGAAATACCCCCACCACCACATCGTCCTCGCGGAGGCGGGGACCCATAGAACAGTTGCTTAGAGCTAAGGTTCTATGGGTCCCCGCATGCGCGAGGACGATGTGGGGTGATTTTGGGATATTTATTTTTGCGGGCGCACCGGTATCGGCGCATTGCACAGTTCAACATGCCCGGCCGCCACCTTGGTCCACGGCCCGCCGCGGTTCCTCTGCGCCTCCACCGCTTTCTGGTAAGTCGCGCTGTCGGTGCGCATCACCTCAAAATTACTGCGCTGCTCGGCCGGCACGTCCGCCGCCAGCCTCACCGAAGTAATCGGAATATTCTGCCCAGGATCGGCGTAAAACCCCATCGGCGCCGGTCCGCGCGGCACCGACGCCAGCAGCGGCATGCCCGACACCACCCGCCCCACCACCGTGATGTTGCGGTCGAGGTGGCGCGGCGCGTGCCCGCTCACCACATACAGGGACGAGCCGCCGCCGCTGTCGGCCTCGTTGTCGCGGCCCACGCCGACCATGCCGTAGCAGTGCGCCAGCCACGCGCGCCCGGTCTTGGGGTCGCGCGCCGACGGGAAACCGTTCGAGTGCCCCACCTGCGCCGCATAGCCGTCGCGGTCGCGCAGGCGCGTGAAGTTGGTGTCGTTGGCCATCGGCACCGTGAATTCCGCCTTCAGCTTCGCCTTGGCGTTCTTGAACGGGCGCGGGTTCTTTTCGTCCGGGTCGCCCCACTGCACCACGAAGTTGTCTTGCGAGCGCAACACGACGAGGCCGTCGAAGTAGTTGTCGCGCACCAGCGTCTTGATGTTCTCGGCGTGGTTCGGCGCGAACGGCGGCGCCAGTTCGATCACCACGCGTCCGCCCGGCAACTCCATGTAGAGGGTGTTGTTGAGGTCCAGCGGGCGCCAGTCGCCCGCGCCCGAGGCGGCGATGACTTCGCTGAGCGATTTTTTCGGCGCCAGTTCCTTGGCTGCGGGCGCGGCCGGGGCGGCCAGCGCCCCCGTCATCGCCAGCGCGCACGCCAGCGCGGCGGCGCGGCCAATCTGCTGCTTCCGGTTCGGTCGTGCTCGCATCGTCTCGTCTCCTGGTGTCGTGTCGGCCGGGGTGGCCCGCGCCCCGTGAGCGGGAATTGTAAACCGTAAAAGCGGACATGAGGAAACTTCCCTTGCGGCCCCTAAAAGCGGGCCGCAAGCTTGCATCCGAGGCCAATAAAAGGCCCCGGGCAATGGTATGATGCGGCTAAATTACTAAGGAAATTTATGGATCTGATGCAGTTTTTTGACATGATCTTGCATGTCGACGCAACGCTCGGCGATTTGTTGGCCAAGTACGGCGTGTATGTTTACGTGGTGCTGTTCGCCATCGTGTTTGCCGAAACCGGCGTCGTGGTGCTGTTTTTCTTCCCCGGCGACACCTTGCTGTTCATCGCGGGCGCCTTCTGCGCGACCGGCGAGATGGACTTCGCCCTGCTGTCGCTGCTGCTGATTGTGGCCGCCGTGCTGGGCAACACGACCAATTACTGGATAGGCAGGGCGATCGGGCAGCGCGTGTTCACCCACGACTACCGCTGGATCAACCGTGACGCGCTCAATAAGACGCGGACCTTCTTCGACAAGCACGGCGGCAAGACCATCGTGCTCGCGCGTTTCGTGCCGGTGGTGCGCACTTTTGCGCCATTCGTCGCGGGCGTAACCGCGATGCCCCACACGGCGTTTCAGGCCTACAACTTCGCAGGCGCGCTGTTCTGGGTGCTCAGTCTGGTGACGGCCGGTTATTTCTTCGGCAACATCCCGATCGTCCGCGAAAACCTGACCGCCATCGTGCTCGTCGGCGTTGGAGCGGCCGTGGTGCCGGTGGTGCTGGGCAGTTTGTGGAAGTACGGCCGTAAGTTGATGAGTCGCTAAACAGCACCCCTCCCAGGAACCCCATGCGCACCCTGATCGCCCTGTCCGTTTGCAGTCTCGCCCTGGCGGGGAGCGCGGGGGCGGCCGATGCGCCAGCCACAACAACGGCCCAGCCGGCCAAGTCCGCCAAGCCCGCATTTTTGCCGTCCTTGCCGACGCGGCCGGCGCCCAGCCGGCCGGTGCCGGCGGCGCCCCTGTCCGAAGCGGCCCAGGCCGCGGCCGACGACCAGGCCGAAGCCGCGCTCGCGGCCAAGATCGCCAGCCGGCTGGCCATCCTGCGCGCCAACCAGGATGCGCGTGCCGCCGCCGCCGCCAGGCAGCGCAAGGCGGCGCCCCCGAGGCAGGCGGCCGCCGCGGCCGCGCTCCCCCACGGCACGCATTGGTCGTACGAGGGCGCAAACGGCCCCGAAAATTGGGGCAGGATCAATCCCGCGTGGGCCCAGTGCGGCATCGGCAAGCGCCAGTCGCCGATCGACATCCGCGACGGCATGAAGGTCAATCTCGAGAAGGTCGCCTTCGAATACAGCCCTTCGCCGTTCACGGTGGTCGACAACGGCCACACGGTGCAGGTCGCCGTCGGGCCCGGCAACTACCTGACGGCGCAGGGCAGGCGCTACGAGCTGTTGCAGTTCCATTTCCACCGTCCGGCCGAAGAACGCGTCAACGGCAAGAGCTTCGAGATGGTGGTGCACCTGGTGCACAAGGATGTCGCCGGCAAGCTCGCGGTGGTGGCGCTGCTGCTTGAGCGCGGCCGCGAGCAGGAGACCATCGCTACCGTCTGGGGCAACCTGCCGCTCGAGAAGAACGTGACCCTGGCGCCGTCGGTGGTGCTCGACGCGGGCCAGATGCTGCCGCGCCAGCGCGAGTACTACACGTATATGGGCTCGCTGACGACGCCGCCATGCAGCGAGGAAGTGCTGTGGATCGTCATGAAGCAGCCGGTGCAGGCGTCGCCCGAACAACTGGCCGTGTTCAGCCGCCTGTATCCGCTCAATGCGCGGCCGGTGCAGCCCGCCTCGGGCCGCATCATCAAGGAATCGAATTAATCTAGCGCGATAACCCGCTGCCAGCCGCGCCAGCGCGCGCCGGCGGCCAGCGCGACCGGGTCGACCAGCGCCGGCTCGATGCACACGAAGCGCCGGTATTCGTCATCGCCAAGGTCGTCCAGCCCGGCGGCGTCCAGCGCGCCCGGATTCCACACCACCGCGTCGGTAAAGCCGCCTTGCTCGAGGTGCAGCGCCGCCGCGCCCGCGGTCAATGCGAGCGGGCCGGCCACGTCGGGGAATATCCGGTCCAGTTTGTCGCCGACGGCGAGCGCGCCGTCCTGCACCCCGCCCACGCGCACGAGGTCGATATCGTCGATTAGGTAATACGTATGCAGCGCGCAGGCGAACGACAGCGCCGCCGCGCCCGTGTTGACCACCTCGAGCGCGATCGACAGTTCGTTGGCGCGCACCGCCACGCGTAGTTCGAGCGTGAACGCGTGCGGCCAGGCGCGCGCCACTTCGGCCGCCAGGTCGGTGTCGGCAAGGGTGAACAGTGCGAACGCCGTGTCGCCTTCGATGCCGCTGTCGGCCACGCGCCAGTTGCTCACGCGCGCAAAGCCGTGGCGCATGCCGTCGCCGCGCGCGGCGAACTGCGGGAAGATCACGGGCACGCCGCCGCGGATCGCGCGGCTGCCGTCGAGCGCCGACTTGGCGCTGCAGAACAGGCGCTCCCGGCCGTCCTTGCCGATCCACGATACCAGGTGGGCGCCGTACAGGGTGACGGTGGCCAGGGCGCCGTCGGGCGCGCGCAGGCGCAGCGCCGGCAGCTGGCCGAATTGCACCATCGTGATGTCGCTCATTGCATGCCTTTAACTCAAGCGGCCCTTGGCCAGTGGTGGATTGCGCGCGAAATAGCGCTTGATGCCCTTCATGACGGCGCTCGCGATCTCGTCCTGGTAGCCGTTGTCGCGCAGTTTGGCTTCCTCTTCGGGGTTCGAGATGAACGCGGTCTCGATCAGGATCGACGGGATGTCGGGCGCCTTGAGCACGGCAAAGCCGGCATGCTCGACCTCGCCCTTGTGCAGGCGCGCGATGCTGCCGATTTCGCCGAGCACGGCCTGGCCTAGCTTGAGGCTGTCGTTGATCTGGGCCGTCGTCGACAGGTCGAACAGCACGCTCGCGAGCTGCTGGTCCTGGACCTTGATGTTGACCCCGCCGATGGCGTCGGCCAGGTTTTCTTTTTTCGCGAGCCAGCGCGCCGCGGTCGAGCTGGCGCCCTTTTCCGACAGCACGAACACCGACGAGCCGCGCGCGCTCGGTTTGATGAAGGCGTCGGCGTGCAGCGACACGAACAGGTCGGCCTGCACCTGGCGCGCCTTTTCGACGCGCACGCCGAGCGGCACGAAGTAGTCGCCGTCGCGCGTGAGCATCACGCGCATGTTCGGTTGCTGCTCAATCTTGGCCTTGAGGCGCTTGGCGATGGCGAGCACGATGTCTTTTTCGCGCGTGCCCAGCGCGCCGACCGCGCCCGGGTCCTCGCCGCCGTGGCCGGGATCGATCGCGATGGTGATCAGGCGCGCCACTTTTTGCGGCGCGCCCGGCTTCGGATCGGCCCGGGCGAGTTCGGGCGGCCTTGGCTGGGGCTTCGGTTCCGGCTGCGCGGCCGCCACCGCCGCCTCGGCCGGGGTGGCGGGTGCGCCCGCGGGCGGGGTCACGGGCGCGGTCACCAGCGCGCCGGGCGCCGTCGGTGGCAGGGCCGGCGGCGCCGGGATGCCGGCGGGTGCACCCGGCGGCGACCATTCGCCTTTTTCGATCATGTTGGCGATCGGGTCGACCGGCTTGATCGGGTACAGGTCGAAGATCAGGCGGTGTTTGTACTCGCCGACCGGCGCGAGCGTAAACACCTGCGGCCGGATCTGCTCTTTAAGGTCGAACACGAGGCGCACCACGTTGGGCCGGTTCTGCCCCACGCGCACCTGCTTGATGTACGGGTCTCCGGACTGGATCTTGGCCACCAGCCCCTTGAGCGTCGGATTGAGTTCGAGCCCTTCGATGTCGACCACGAGCCGCTCCGGATTGGGCACGGTGAAGTGGGTCGCCTTGAGGTTGCTGTCGTTTTCGAGCGTGACGCGGGTGTAGTCGGCCGCCGGCCAGACCCGCACCGCGAGGATTTGCGCGGCCAGCGCCGGCAGCGGCGCAATCACCGACAGCAGCAGCGTGGCGCCGGCCTTGAGCACGGTGCGGCGCGTGGGCGCGCCGGCGATCAGAGGTTCGGTGCGAATTTGAGGCGGTCGAGGCATAGCAAACCCAGGTCGGACAACGCTTGCAATTCTACATCACGACCTTCGCCGGCCACGCTGAGGAACACGTTCAGGTCGGGCGCGGGCAGCACGGGCTCGGCTTTTTCGGGCCATTCGACGATGCAGATGTTTTTGCCGTTGAAGTCTTCGCGGAAGCCCGCGTCGAGGAACTCCTCGGCGCTCGCCATCCGGTACAGGTCGAAATGGATCACGTCGACGGCCGCGCCGTCGAGCATGACGCGGTACGGTTCCGACAGGGTGTAGGTCGGGCTCTTGACGTGGCCGACGTGGCCGGCCGCGTGCAGCAGGGCGCGCGTGAGGGCGGTCTTGCCGGCGCCGAGGTCGCCGTGCAGGTGGATCGCCAGGCCCGGCACGAGCGCGCGCGCGAGCGCGGCGCCCAGTGCGGCGGTGCCGGCTTCGTCGTGGAGGTGGGCTTTGAAATGCTGCATCGAATAGAATGTGACCTTAGGTTCATGCATGCGCGCGGCCGACCGGTGCGCATGTAGCGGTGTAATTTGCCGCTTGTGTTTCAGCTTGTACTTCGGCTTGTACTTCGGCTTGTACTTCGGCTTGAATTTCAGCTTGAATTTCAGCTTGAATTTCAGCTTACAGTGCCGCTTATTTCGTTTGCCGCTTATTCTAACCCGGTCCCAGCATGCCAGCAGTCCAATCCGACCTCGACGCCCTCGCGCGCGCCATCAAACAGTGGGGCGCCGAGCTCGGCTTTGCCGCTGTCGGCATCGCCGACGCCGACCTCGCACACGCCGAACCGGGTTTACTGGCCTGGCTGGCCGAGGGCCGCCACGGCGAAATGGATTATATGGCAAGCCACGGCCTCAAGCGCGCGCGGCCGGCCGAGCTGGTGCCCGGCACCGTGCGCGTGATCAGCGCGCGCATGGATTACCTGCCGCGCGCCACCCCGGACGACTGGCGCGAACGCGAGGCGGCGCGCCTGGCCGACCCCGACGCCGCCGTGATCTCGCTGTATGCCCGCGGGCGCGACTACCACAAGGTGTTGCGCGCCCGCCTGCAGCAACTGGCCGCGCGCATCGAGGCCGCCGCCGGCGAATTCGGCTACCGCGTGTTCACCGATTCGGCGCCCGTGATGGAGCTGCCGCTGGCCGAAAAGGCGGGCCTCGGCTGGCGCGGCAAGCACACCTTGCTGCTGAACCGCGAGGCCGGTTCGATGTTTTTCTTGGGCGAAATCCTGGTCGACCTGCCGCTGCCGGTGGACGCGCCCGCAAGCGCCCATTGCGGCCAGTGCCGCGCCTGCATCGACGTGTGCCCGACGCAGGCGATCGTCGGGCCCGGCCGGCTCGACGCGCGGCGCTGCATCTCCTACCTCACGATCGAGCTTAAGGGCAGCATCCCGACCGAGCTGCGCCCTTTGATCGGCAACCGCGTGTACGGCTGCGACGATTGCCAGACGGCCTGCCCGTGGAATAAATTCGCGCAGCGCGCGGTGGTGCCCGACTTCGACGAGCGCAACGCGCTCGGCGGCGTTGGCATGGTGGCGTTGTTCGGCTGGACCGAAGTCGAGTTCGACAGCCGCCTCGAAGGCAGCCCGATCCGGCGCATCGGCCACGAACGCTGGCTGCGCAACCTCGCCGTCGGCCTTGGCAACGCGGCCGGGCAGAAGCGGGGCGACGCCACCATCGTGGCCGCCCTGCAAGCGCGCGCGCAACATCCGTCAGCGCTGGTGCGCGAGCATGTTGAATGGGCGCTCGCGCGTCACGGCGCCGGCGCCGGGTCCTGAACCCGGCGCAGGCGCAAGGCCGACCAGTATTTGTCGAGCGCGATCGTGCCGACCCCGGCCAGCCCGCGCGGCTGCACGCAGGCGTCGATCGCGTCGCGGTTGAGGTCGGTGAGGCGCGCGGCCGGGCCTTTTTGAAACGCGACCCACAGCGCGCCCTTGGTGGCGAGCCTGGCCTCGGCTTCGGGGATCAGCCGTTCGAGCTCCTTGCGGTTGAGCGAGAACAGCAGCACCACGTCGGCCGCGCCCGCGGCCGCGTTCTGGGCCGCGTCGATCAGTTGCGCCGGCATTTGCGCGACCACCTTCGGATGGACCGCGCCGTTGACGATCGCGAGCGAGCGCGCGCTCATGAGCAGCATTTTTTCGGCGATGGATTTCGGTTGCATTTGGGGATACCTCCTACTTGAGCAGCCCGGCCAGCTCGACCGCGGTCTTGACCTGCATCTTGTCAAGAATGTTGGCGCGGTGCACCTCGACGGTACGCATGCTGATGCCAAGCTTGTCGGCCACGACCTTGTTCATTTTACCCGCCAAAATCAGGTCGAGCACCTCCCGTTCGCGTGCGGAAAGCGTTGCCAGGCGCGCCTGCACGAGCGCCGCGTCGCCGGCCCCGCGCGACTGCGCCAGCGCCTGCTCGACGCGGTCCATCAGCAGGTTGTCGTTGAACGGTTTTTCGAAGAAATCGAAGGCGCCGCGCTTGAGCGTGTCGACCGCCATCGGCACGTCGCCGTGTCCGGTCAGGAAGATTACGGGCATGCGCGCGACCAGGCCGCGCGCGCCGAGCTGGTCGAACACGGCCACGCCGTTGATGACCGGCATGCGCACGTCGAGCAGCACGCAGTCGCCGTGCGGGTCGAAGCGCGCGCCGGCGGCGTCGAGGAATTGCTGGGCGCTCGCGTAGGTGCAGGCGTCGATCGCGCGCGAGCGCGCCAGCCAGGCGAGCGAGTCGCGAATGACTTCTTCGTCGTCAACGATATGCAGCATGCTGGTCTCCGGTGGTTTTTATGTTTTTGGGGTGGCGCGCTCGGCCGGCGCGGGCGCGCCGTGGGCCGGCAGCGTGAAGGTGAAGATGGTGCCGCCGCCGGGATTGGGCGCGTGGTTCAGGGTGCCGCCGTGGAACTCGATGGCGCTGCGGCAGATCGACAGGCCCATGCCCATGCCCTCGGCCTTGGTCGAAAAAAACGGCGAGAACAGGCGCTCGGCGACCTCGGGCGCGATGCCGTGGCCGCGGTCGCACACCGACAGCGCGACCTTGCCGTCGACCAGCGCGCCCTGGATGCGCAGGATCCGTTGTTCGGGCGCCACGTCCTGCATCGCCTCGATCGCGTTGCGCGTCAGGTTCAGCAACACTTGCTCGAGCATCATGCGGTCGGCGTTGACGGGAGGCAGCTGCGGCGCGATCTGGAGCTGGATCGCGACAAAGAATTTGCGCGCCTGAAGCTCGATCAGCGCGCGGATGCCGTCGACCAAATGTTGCATGTCGATCTGCTGGCGCTCGGGCTCGCGTTTCTTGACGAACGCGTGCACGCTGCGGATCACCTGGCCGGCGCGCTGGGCCTGCCCGCTGGCCTGCTCGAGCGCGCCCTTGAGCAGCTTGGCGTCGACCGCGCTGCCGTCGGCCACCGAGCGCGCCAGCATGTTGAGCGCGCCGGTGGTGTAGCTCGAGATCGCGGCCAGCGGCTGGTTGAGTTCGTGCGCGAGGGTCGAGGCGATCTCGCCCATCGTGTTCAGGCGCGCGCCGGCCTGCAGTTTTTCTTGCTGCTGGCGGTTCAGGTCCTCGGCGCGCTTGCGGTCCGAGATGTCGAGGATCGAGCCCATCCAGCCGGTCTGGCGGCCGTCGCTGCCGATCAAAGGCGCCTCGAAGATCAGCACCGGCACCCGTTCGCCGTCGGGGCGCAGGAACACGGTCTCGAACTGGGGCGTGGCGTTGCCGGCCAACACGGCGGCGAAGCGCTGCTGGTATTCGTCCATCGCCTCGGGCGCCCAGTAGGGCATCGGCGGCGCCCGGCCCACCAGTTCGTCCGGTGCGCGCCCGACGATCTGGCAGAACGCCGGGTTGACGTAGGTGACGCGCCCCTCGAGGTCGCGCGCGCGCAGTCCCGTCACGAGCGAATCCTCCATCGCCGTGCGGAACGCCATTTGCTGGCGCAGCGCGTCCTCGGCGGCGAGGCGGCGCGCGATGTGGCGCCACAGCGCGACCAAACTGGCGAGCAGGCCGAGCGCGAGCGCGACGACCGAGCCGACGAGCAGGTTCGGCATCAGCCGCGGCGCGCCCTTGACGCTGTCGGTGGCCAGCCGCAGCGTGGTGCCGGGCAGGTCGAGCGCGCGTTTGTGGGTGTACACGCCGCGGCCCGGGCCGGCGGCCGCGCGCTGGGCGACGACCTTGTCGTCGCCGTCGACGAGCGAGATCGCGTTGTCCTGGGCGAACCACCAGGGCACGGTTTCGTCGAGCAGGTGCTTGAGCTGGTAGGTCGCGACCAGGCTGCCGAGATAGAACTTGTCGCGGAACACGGGCAGGTGGTATTCCATTTCGGGCGCGTGGGCCGCGGCCTCGCTGTAGCGGGCCTGGCCGGTCTTGCGGGCGAAGTCGGCGGCCGCGCCCACGGGCGCCTCGGCGGCCTCGGCGGCGATCCAGCGCACGCGCGTGATTTCGTGCGCGCTCTTGGGCAGGTGGTCGAGGCGCGCCTGCAACTGGGCCGCGCCGACGCTGCCGGCGAGGATGTCGCTGCGCAGGATGGCGAGCTGTTCTTCGTTGCGCGAGAGCTGGAAGCGCACCGCCTGCTCGACCCACAGCGTGTCGGCGATGAGTTGCTCCTGGCGCTCGTTGGCCTCCATCTGGCGCGCCTGCCACGGCAGCCACAGCAGCACGGCGAGGAACAGCAGCACCAGCAGCACGGGCAGGAGCCAGCGCAGGTGCAGGGCCGAGCGCGGGTGCGGCGCCATCCGCGGCGGCGTCCGGGAGGGGGGGATAGGATTCTCCATGCGATACGATGACACAAATTTAGCCGCAGGCCTATTGTGGATATCCGCAATAGCGGTGCAAAATGGACACCGTCAGACTGCCCTGACAAATAATATACAACGCGAACCGCGTTTCAAAGACCGGAGACATTATGCACATCAAGACCCTGATCATGGCGCTCGCCGCAGCCACCAGCCTCAACGCGTGGGCCCAGGCGCCCATCGTCATCAAGTTCAGCCATGTGGTCGCGGTCGACACGCCGAAGGGGCAGGCGGCCGAGCGTTTCAAGATGATGGCCGAAAAACTGAGCAAGGGCAGGGTCAAGGTCGAGGTGTTCCCGAACAGCCAGTTGTACAAGGACAAGGAGGAGCTCGAGGCGCTGCAGCTGGGCGCGGTGCAGATGCTGGCGCCGTCGCTGGCCAAGTTCGGGCCGCTCGGGGTCAAGGAGTTTGAGGCGTTCGACCTGCCCTATATGTTTCCCAACAAGGCCGCGCTGTACCGCGTGACCGAGGGGCCGATCGGCAAGGGCTTGCTCGACAAGTTGCAGCCGAAGGGCATCACGGGGCTGGCGTACTGGGACAACGGCTTCAAGGTCATGTCGGCCAACAAGGCGCTGCGCTCACCAAACGACTTCAAGGGCGTGAAGATGCGGATCCAGTCGTCCAAGGTGCTCGACGCCCAGATGCGCGCGCTCGGCGCCAATCCGCAGATGCTCGCGTTTTCCGAGGTGTATATGGCGCTGCAGAACGGCGTGGTCGACGGCACCGAGAATCCGCCGTCGAATATGTACACGCAAAAAATGCACGAGGTGCAAAAGCACGTGACGATGTCGAACCACGGGTATCTGGGGTATGCCGTGATCGTCAACAAGAAATTCTGGGACGGCTTGCCGGCCGATGTGCGCACTAGCCTCGAGGCGGCCATGGCGGACGCGACCACGTACGAGAAGGCGATCGCGCAGCGCGACAACGACCTGGCCATGGCGGCGATCAAAAAGGCGGGCAAGACGGCCGTGTACGAGCTCAGCGCGAAGGAGCAGGCCGACTGGCGCAAGGCCTTGCTGCCCGTGCACAAGGAGATGGAGGGCCGCATCGGCAAGGAGCTGATCGCGGCGATGGCCAAGGAGGCGGCGAAGTAAGCAAGCAAGCGGCGAAGCAAGCAAGCAAGCAGCAAGCAAGCGGCGAAGTAAAAAAGCGCTTGGCTTAAACCCGAAGCGCTCGCACCACCCGCCGTCGTCCGCACACCCCCCCCGTCGTCCTCGCGCATGCGGGGACCCATGCTGAGTGCGCCTATACGTGCAGCGGCGCGTAGCCGCACACTCAGCATGGGTCCCCGCCTTCGCGAGGACGATGTTGACTAGGTTTTAGCCACACGATTTCTGCGTCGCACCTCCCGGAGTCCCCATGAAATACCTCGACCACCTCGAAGAGTGGATCATCGCGTTCCTGATGGCGGCCGCCACGCTGATCATCTTCATGGCCGTGTTGCACCGCTACCTGTCCGGCCTGCCGATCCCCCATGTGCAGGACGCGCTCATCTCGCTCAATTCGAGCTGGGCCCAGGAGTTGTGCATCTATATGTTCGTATGGATGGCAAAATTCGGCGCCGCTTACGGCGTGCGCACCGGCATCCACGTCGGCGTCGATGTCGTCATCCTGCGCCTGAGCGAACGCTGGCGCGCCAAGTTCATCATCTTCGGCCTGCTCGCCGGCGCCGCCTTCACCGGCATCATCGGCACGCTCGGCGCCGAATTCGTCTGGCATATGTCGCAAACCGAGCAGACCTCGTCCGACCTCGAAATCCCCATGTGGATCGTCTACCTCGCGATCCCGCTCGGTTCCTACCTGATGTGCTTCCGCTTTTTGCAGGTCATGGTCGCGTTCGTGCGCACCGGCGAATTGCCCAAGCATGATCACAGCCATGTCGCCGGACTCGAAGACGAGATCGCCGTCGCCAAGGGCGGTGCCGTATGAACACCTTGATCATTTTCACCCTGCTCGTTTTGCTCATTCTCACGGGCATGCCGATCTCGATTTCACTCGGCCTGACCGTGCTGACCTTCTTGTTCGTCATGACGGACGTGCCGATCCAATCGGTGGCGCACAAGCTGTTCACCGGCATCGAAAAATTCGAGATCATGGCGATCCCGTTCTTCATTCTCGCGGGCAGTTTCCTGACCAGTGGCGGGGTCGCCAAACGCATGATCAATTTCGCCACCTCGATGGTCGGGCACTGGCATGGCGGCCTCGCGCTGGCCGGCGTGCTTGCCTGTGCGCTGTTCGCGGCGGTCTCGGGCTCGAGCCCGGCCACCGTGGTCGCGATCGGCTCTATCATCCTGCCGGCAATGGTCGCCCAAGGCTATCCGAAGCGTTTCGGCGCCGGCGTGATCACGACCTCGGGCGCGCTCGGCATCCTGATCCCGCCGTCGATCGTGATGGTCATGTATTCGGTCACGACCAACACCTCGGTCGGGCAATTGTTCATGGCCGGCGTGGTGCCGGGCATCATGCTCGCTTTTCTGCTGGGCCTGACCACCTGGTTCCTGGCGCGCAAGCATGGCTACCCGCGCATGGCGAAGGCGACTTGGGCCGAGCGCTGGACCGCCTTCCGCAAGAGCGCCTGGGGCCTGGCGCTGATCGTCATCGTCATGGGCGGCATCTATTCGGGCAAGTTCACGCCGACCGAAGCGGCCGCGATGGCCGCCGTGTACGCGTTCATCATCGCCGTGTTCGTGTACAAGGACCTCAAGCCGCGCCAGGTGTTCAAGGTGCTGCTCGATTCGGCCTCGCTGTCGGCGATGTTGCTCTACATCATCGCCAACGCGGTGCTGTTCTCGTTCGTGATGACGAGCGAGGGGATCCCGCAGGCGATGGCCGAATGGATCACGGGGCAGGGCATGGGTGTCGTCACCTTCTTGCTCGTGGTAAACCTAATGTTGTTGCTTGCAGGTAATGTCATGGAGCCGTCGTCGATCGTGCTGATCATGGCGCCCATCCTGTTCCCGGTGGCGATGAAGCTCGGCATCGACCCGATCCACTTTGGCATACTCATCGTGGTCAACATGGAAGTGGGCATGTGCCACCCGCCCGTCGGCCTCAACCTGTACGTGGCGTCGGGCATCACCAAGATGGGCATTTCGGAGTTGACCGTGGCCGTGCTGCCATGGTTGTGCACGATGCTCGGTTTCCTCGTGCTTGTAACGTATGTCCCCGAAATATCGCTTTGGTTGCCTAGACTAATTTATAGTTGAAATTAATTTTCCATCCGTAGCATAAATGCCACGGACTGGCTTTTTAATTACGCTATGATAAGCACCTTCGTGATGCACCGAAAGTGTGCACCGAAGGCGAAACACAGGTTTTGGGGAGAAGTTCATAAGAGCACGGTAGTCCATACCGGGGAAATATCGAGGAGACACGCGTTTTACAGAATGCCGTTGGCACCGCCAAACAGCCGGAAACGTGACCATATTTGAAACGCACCGCAAGGTGCGTTTTTTTTCGTCCGTACGCACCGCGAAGGGCGCGCCCGAATGGGGTAAACTGCGCGCATGACGATATTGAAAGCCCAAGCCAAAGCCCAAGCCGGCAGCGAACTGTTCACCGCGATCGTGGCCGCCCCGTTCGGCGCGGTCGGCATCCGCAGCGAGGCCGGCGTCTTGCGCGAGCTGGTCTACCTGCCGCCCCATTTCGCCGAGAAGGACGCGTCCGACGCGGTCTCCGACCTGGCCGCGCGCCAGCTCGAGCGCTACCTGCGCGACGCCGACGCCGGCTTCGACCTGCCGCTGGCCAAGGTCGGCAGCGTGTTCCAGCACAAGGTATGGGATGCGATCGCCTCGATCCCGCGCGGCTCGGTGCGCACCTACGGCCAGGTCGCCAAACACATCGGCTCGGCCCCGCGCGCGGTCGGCCAGGCTTGCGGCGCCAACTGGTTCCCCCTGATTATCCCCTGCCACCGCGTTACGGCGGCGGGCGGGCTGGGCGGCTTTTCGAACCACGACGACGAGAACGGCTTTCACTTGGGCGTCAAGCGCTGGTTGCTCGCGCATGAAGGGGTGGCTGCCGGATCACCATGGCAACAGCAGACAATCTTTCCCTGATCGACGCGTTTTGCGACAACCTCTGGCTTGAACAGGGGCTCGCCAAAAACACGCTCGAAGCCTACCGCCGCGACATGCGCCTGTTCGCGCGCTGGCTCGAAGTCACGCGCCCGGGCCGCGACGGCCTGCACGAGGTGCAGCCGCACGACCTCGACGCCTACTTTGCGGCGCGCCACGAACAGACCAAGCCGAGTTCGGCCAACCGGCGCCGCTCGGTGCTCAAGCGCTTTTACCAGCTCGCGCTGCGCCAGCAGCAGGTCGCGGCCGACCCCTGCCTGCGCCTGCCCACGGCCAAGCAACCCTTGCGCGTGGTGAAAACCCTGAGCGAGGCCCAGGTCGAGGCGCTGTTGGGCGCGCCCGACGTCGCCAACCCGCTCGGCCTGCGCGAGCGCACGATGCTCGAGCTGATGTACGCGAGCGGCTTGCGGGTGTCCGAGCTGGTCACGCTCAAGCTCGTCGAATTGTCGCTCAACGACGGCGTGTTGCGCGTGACGGGCAAGGGCGCCAAGACGCGCCTGGTCCCGTTCGGACAGGAGGCGCGCCGCTGGATCGAGCGCTACCTGCGCGAGGCGCGCGGCGTGATCCTCGACGGCCAGGTCGACGACGCCCTGTTCGTGACGGCGCGCGGCGGCCCCATGACGCGCCAGATGTTTTGGATCCTGATCAAAAAACATGCGTTAAAAGCCGAGATCCGCGCGCCGCTGTCGCCGCACACGCTGCGCCATGCGTTCGCGACCCATTTGCTCAACCATGGCGCCGATTTGCGCGTGGTCCAGTTGCTGCTCGGCCATTCAGATATTTCCACCACACAAATTTACACGCATGTTGCGCGGGAGCGCCTCAAGCACTTGCACGCCGAGCACCACCCACGTGCTTAATTCAAATGGCCTTCGCATAACTGGGTCATAATGCGGGTTCAGTACTCCTTTCTTATCTACAACCAAGAGGTGATTCATGGCTAAAACTAATTTCCAGTACGAAAAGCGGCAGCGGGAATTAGAAAAGAAGAAGAAGGCGGAGGAAAAAGCGCGGCGCAAGCTCGAGACCAAGCCCGACGGCAGCGGCGACGCGAATGACACGCCGCAGGACGACGACGCCGCGGCGCCCGAAGCCGAAACGCCGGCTACCTGAGTTGGCGGGCTTAATACAGCCAGTCCCCCAGCCATTCCCCGGAAGGTAAAAAAAAACCCAGCCTGATGCTTCGGCTGGGTTTGTTGTTGGCGCGGCCCGTTTGCGGCCCGTTTGTGGCCTTATGCGAGTTCGGCGACCTTCTTGTCGTGTTCGCTTCCCTCGTGTCGCTCATGCTCATCTTCAGCGTCCGCGCCCTTGAACCAGCGCGCGGCGCGCTTGCCCAGGTTGTCGAGGTAGGTGTAGGCAACCGGCACCACCACCAGCGTCAGCAGCGTTGAGGTGATCACCCCGCCGATCACCGCGCGGCCCATCGGCGCCTGCGTGCCGCCGCCGTCGCCCATGCCGATCGCCATCGGCAGCATGCCGAAGATCATCGCCAGCGTCGTCATCAGGATCGGACGCAGCCGCACCTGGCCCGCATCCATGATCGCCTCGTACTGCCCCTTGCCGTTGCGCTGGCCGTGGTTGGTGAAGTCGACCAGCAAGATCGCGTTCTTGGTCACCAGCCCCATCAGCATGACGATGCCGATCACCGAGAAGATGTTGAGCGTGCTACCCGTCGCCAGCAGCGCGATCAGGACCCCGATCATCGACAGCGGCAGCGAGGCCATGATCGCGATCGGCTGCAGGAAGCTGCCGAACTGCGAGGCCAGCACCAGGTAGATGAAGATCACGGCGATGCCCAGCGCGGTCACGAGGCCGCCCATGGTTTCGGCCATCATCTCGGCGTCGCCGCCGACGTCGAAGCGCACGCCGTCGGGCAGCACCATCGCATCCATCGCCTTTTTGATGTCGCCATGGACGTCGCCGTTCGGACGGCCCTGGATGCCGGCGTACACCGCCACCCGCCGTTCGAGCGCCTGGCGCTTGAGCACCTGCGGGCTGGTCGAGGGCACGAACTCGACGACCTGGCGCAGCGGCACCATGACCGGGTTGCCGTCGGACGTCAGGCGGCTTGACGCGACCGTGAGCTCGCCGAGGTCGGCGATTTTTTCGCGGCCCGAGCGTGGCAACTGCACGTTGACGTCGTAGTTCTGTCCGTCCGGCGCGAGCCAGCGGCTGATCTGGTCGCCGGCCACGAACGGGCGCAGCGCGAGGCCGATCTGCTGGGTCGACAGGCCCAGGTCGCTGGCGACCTCGTTGTTGATCTTGACGATCGTGGCCGGGTTCGCGCCCTCCTGGCTGTATTCGATGTCCGTCACGCCCTTGATCGCGCGGATCTTGTCCATCAGTTTGCGCGCGGTGGCGTCGAGCTTGGCCTCGTCCTGCCCGAGGATGGCGATGAAAATCGGGCGCTGGCCCACCTGCAAGGTGATGCCGGCGATCGAGGCGAGGCGCTCGCGGATCGCTTTCTCGAGGTCTTTTTGCGAGCGGCGCTTGGTCTTGAGCACGTCGGTCAGCTTGAGGTTGATCTGGGCCGTGTTGCGGCCGTCGCGCGTGCCGACGTTCGACATCACGACGTCGATCTCCTTGAACTCGGACAGCGCCGCCTCGACCTGGCGCACCTTGGTGTCGGTGTACTCGAGGCTCGAGCCGACCGCCGTTTTAAAGCGCAGGTTGACGTAGCCGTTGTCGGTCTCGGGGAACATCTCGCCGCCGACCATCGGGATCAGCGCCAGGCTGCCGAAGAACATCGCGATCGCGAGCAGCAGGGTCGACTTGCGCCAGCGCAGCGCGAGCGCGAGCACCTTGCCGTATGCCACATGCAGGCCGTCGATGCCGTGCTCGATCTTGGCCATCATGCGGCCCAGCCACGGCACGTACTTGAAGCGGTCCTTGATCGGGTCGCGCCAGACCGACGAGAGCATCGGGTCGAGCGTGAAGCTGACGAACAGCGACACCAGCACGGCGACCGCGACGGTGATGCCGAACTGGAAGAAGAAGCGCCCGATGATGCCGTCCATGAAAGCGATCGGCACGAACACGGCCACGATCGCGAACGTGGTCGCCATCACGGCCAGGCCGATCTCGTTGGTGCCCTCGTTGGCCGCCTTCAGGTGGCTCTTGCCCATGTTGTAGTGGCGCACGATGTTCTCGCGCACCACGATCGCGTCGTCGATCAAGAGGCCGATGCACAGCGACAGCGCCATCAGGGTCAGGAAGTTGATCGTGAAGCCAAAGTATTTCATCGCGATGAAGCTGGCCATGACCGAGATCGGCAGCGTGAGGCCGGTGATGATGGTGCTGCGCCACGAATGCAGGAACAGGAACACGATCAGCATGGTCAGGACCGCGCCCTCGACGATGGTCTTCTTGACGTTGTCGACCTGGCTTTGGACGCGCTCGGACTGGTCTTCGAGCACGCTCAGCTTGATCTCGGCGGGCAAGGTCTTCTTGAGCGAAGCGACGACCTTGCGGATGCCCTTGCCCACCATCACCACGTTGGCGTCCTGCACCTTGGTGACCGACAAGGAGATCGCGCGCTTGCCGTTGATGCGCGAGATCGAGGTCTCCTCCTGCTCGCCGTCGATCACCTCGGCCACCTGGCTCAGGTAGACCGGGCCGCCGGCGCGGCGCGCCACGATGATCTGGTTGAAGCCGCGCGCATCCTTGATCTTGCCCTCGACCCGGACCAGGTTCTCGCTCGCGCCGAGGCTGATGTTACCGGCCGGCAGGTTGGTGTTGGTGGTCTGGATCGCGCGCAACACCTCGTCGACGCCGATGCGCTGGCTCGCCATCTGCTCGGGCTTGAGGCTGACGAGGATCTCGCGGTTGGTCTTGCCGTTGACCAGCACCTGGCCGACGCCGGCCACGTTCTGCAGGCGCTTGACGATGACCTGCTCGGTCAGGGTCGACAGTTCGCGCACGCTGCGCGAGTCCGACATCAAAATCAGTTCGACGATCGGCTGCGTGTTGTCGCCCTCGTCGCGCATGATGAACGGCTCCTTGGCCTCGCGCGGGAAGGTCGGGCGCACGCGCGCGATGCGGTCGCGCAGCTCCTGCATCGTCTTGTCCATGTTGACGTTGAGCTGGAACTCGATGTAGACGCCGCTGCGCCCCTCCCACGAGTTGCTGCGGATGGTGCGCACGCCGGCGACCGTGTTGATCGCGTCCTCGAGCGGGCGGGTGATGTCGTTCTCGACCTGTTCGGGCGAAGCGCCCGGGTAGACGACGTCGACCGAGGCGAACGGCATCTCCACGGCCGGCATCGATTCGACGCCGAGGCTCTGGTACGAGAACAGGCCGAGCACCATCAGCGCCACCATGACCATGGTGGCGAAGACGGGGTTCTTGATACTGGTCTTGGTGATCCACATGGCTTAGCCTTTCGCGGCGATGACGGCGGCCGCGACCGATGCGGCCGGCGCGGCCGGCGCCAGCTTGACGGCGTCGCCCGGTTTCACGCCGTCGAGCTTGGCGACGATCACGCGCGCGCCGGCGGCCAGGCCCGAGGTCACTTCGGCCAGGCCGGCGTCGTCGTTGCGCATGCCCAGCGTGACCGGCTGCGACACCACCTTGTTGGCCTCGACCGTGTAGACGACGTCGACGCCCTTGTCCTTGCGCAGCGCGCTCAGCGGCACCAGCGGCATCGTGCGCGATTTGTCGGTCGTGATGGTGCCCTTGGCGAACATGCCGCCGCGCAGCGCGGCGTCGCTGTTGTCGACGCTGATATACACGAGCATCGCGCGCGAGCCGCCTTCGGTGGTCGGGTTGATGCGCGCGACCTTGCCGGCGAAATTGCGCTGCTGGTAGCCGTCGACATGGAACTGCACCTCCTGGCCGACCTTGACGCGCGGGATCTCGGAGGCCGGCACCTGGGCTTCGAACGTGAGCTGGCGCAGGTTGACGATGGTAAACACCGGCATGTCGGGCGAGGCTTTCTCGCCGGCCTGCAGGTGGCGCTTGCTGACCACGCCCGACAGCGGCGCGTGGATCACGGTGTCGGCCACGGCGATGCGCGCGATCGCGCGCTGGGCCTGCGCCGCGTTCAGGCTCGCCTGCGCCAGTTCGACGCTGTTCTGGGTCGTGTCGTAGGCGTTCTGCGAGATGTAGTTCTGCTTGCGCAGCGATTCGCTGTTGGCGTTGTTCTTGCGCGCCATCGCCAGGCGCGCGCTGGCCTCGTCGACCGTGGCCTGCGACTGCGCGAGGCGGGCCTGCTGGTCGGCGCTGTCGAGGCGGGCGATGACCTGGCCGGCGGCGACGTTCATGCCTTCCTGCACCAGCGTCTCGCGCACCACGCCCGAGGCCTTCGACTTGACCATCGCCTGGTTCAGCGGCACGAGCGAGCCCGACAGGGGCAGATTCATGCTCAGTTCGCGCGCCTCGATGGTCGCGACCTCGGCGCCGGCCAGTTCGTAGACCGGGGTCTTGTTCGCCTCCTTGGCCGCGGCCGGCTTGGCGGCGGGGCGCGTGAACGCGTAGCCGCCGGCGGCCACGCCGGCCACGAGCAGGACGATCACGGGGACGCGCCAGCGCTTTTTGCTCGTGGCGGGCTGGACGGGCGCGAACGGCAGGGATTCTAGTTTCATGGTGTTGTTCTTTGCTCGGACGGGTGGGAAGGGGGCGCTTGTGCTCCGTCTTGAAAACAAGATGGAGCCCCAGGCGCATGTTGTCACTATAAGAAAACGGCCGTGGCGGCGCTAACGGAATGCGACGGGCAGGCGTTTTGGGACGCTGAAGCGCAAAAAAGCCGGATCAATCGCGTTTACGGCGGATCGGTCGGGATTCCTTGTATAAGTGTAAATGTTCCCCGCCCCCCTGTTTGTGCACGCGCAAGTTGGTCCACCGCCGCATCGTCAAAAATGGCAGATGCCCGATGCCGTTCCCGGGCACGGCAGTCCCACCACAGTCCAATAGAAAGGAAGCGCCGTGAGCGTCGACCCCACCGTTGCGCCGCCGGCGCCCGAACCGGAAGGCCCCGGCCGCGAAGCGCTCGAATTGCTGTACCGCTTCGTCGCCGCGATCGAGCTCACCCCCACGGTGGCCATGCACAGCACCGACCGCGACGGCATCGTGCGGTTCTGGAACAACACCTGCGCCGAATTGTTCGGCATCCCCGCGCACGAGGCGCTCGGGCGGCCCCTGACCAGCCTGGCCACGCATAGCGACGGCGGCGTCGATTTCGCCTCGGTCATCGACGCCATCTGGCATACCGGCGTCGCGCCGCGCCCGCGCGACTGGCGCCTGCGGCGGCGCGACGGCGCCGAGCGCTGGGTCTATTCGAGCCACTTCCCGGTCAACCGCAACGGCACCCCGCAGCAAGTGTTCTGCATGGAGATCGACATCACCGGGCGCAAGGTCGACGAGGCCGTGCTGATGCGTTCGGGCGCCAACTTCCGCCAGTTGTTCGCGCGCTCGACCGACGCCATCGTGCTCATCGAGGGCCAACGCATCATCGACGCCAACCCGGCCGCGGCGGCGCTGTTCCGCTGTTCCGGCCCGCAAGACATGGTCGGCAAGACCCTGCTCGACTTCTCGCCCGCGGTCCAGCCCTCGGGCGAGTCGTCGATGCTGCGCGACGCCGCGCTCGCGGCCCAGACCTACCAGGACGGCAACCTGCGCTACGAGTGGCGCTACCAGGCCTGCGACGGCCAGGGCTTCTGGGCCGAGGTGCTGCTGACCTCGATCGCGCTCGACCACGAGTTCCTCTCGTACGCCGTGATCCGCGACATCTCCCAGCGCAAGAGCGCCGAACACACGCTGTCGACGGCGGCCCAGGTGTTCGAAAATTCGCGCGACGCCATTTTGATCACCGACCAGCACCACCGCGTGGTCGCGGTCAATGGCGCGTTCACGAGCATCACGGGATTCTCGTCCGGCGAGATCGTCGGCGCGCCGGTGCCGAGCCTGCGCGCGGGCGTGCACGACGCTTCGTTCTACCAGCAGATATGGGACTACGTGGCGGCGCACGACCACTGGGAGGGCGAGGTCTGGAGCCGCCGCAAAAACGGCGAGGAATACCCGGTCTGGGTCGCGCTGACGGCGATCCGCGACCCGGCCGGACAGGTCTGCAACTATATGGCGATCCTGACCGACATCACCGACCGCAAGCGGGTCGAGGAGCGCACGCGCCACCTGGCCGAGCACGATTTCCTGACCGACCTGCCGAACCGCGTGCTGTTCCTCGACCGCCTGCACCAGGCGATCGCGAGCGCGCACCGCAAGAACACCAAGGTCGCCGTGATGTTCCTCGACCTCGACCGCTTCAAGTTCATCAACGACACCTACGGCCACCAGGCCGGCGACCTCGTGCTCAAGGAGGTCGCCGTGCGGCTCTCGCGCTGCGTGCGCGAGGTCGACACGGTGAGCCGCCAGGGCGGCGACGAGTTCGTGATCATCCTGGCCGACATCGGCGGCGTCGACCAGGCCGCGCACGTGGCCGGCAGCGTGATGGCGGCGATCGCCCAGGTCAACAAGGTGGGCGAGCACGACATCGGCCTGTCGGTGTCGATCGGGATCAGCATCTGCCCGTCCGACGGCGAGGACGCCGACACCTTGCTCAAGCACGCCGACGTCGCGATGTACCACGCCAAGCAGCGCGGGCGCGACGCCTTCCAGTTTTTCAGCCCCGAAATGAACGCCCACGTGATCGAACGCGTCCAGATCGAAAACAACCTGCGCCAGGCCCTCGCCAACGGCGAATTCGTGCTCGAGTACCAGCCCGAGGTCAACATCGCGAGCGGGCGCATCATCGCGGTCGAGGCGCTGATCCGCTGGCGCCATCCGGAGCGCGGCCTGTTGCAGCCGGTCCAGTTCCTGCGCGTGGCCGAGGAGTGCGGCCTGATCGTGCCGATCGGCGAGTGGGTGCTGCGCCAGGCCTGCGCGCGCGCGCGGCGCTGGCGCGACGAGGGTTTTCCGGTGGTGGTCGCGGTCAACCTGTCGCCGCTGCAATTTATCCACAACAACCTCGTGCACAGCGTCGACGAGGCGCTGCGCCGCTCGGGCCTCGAGCCCGACTTCCTCGACCTCGAGATCACCGAGTCGGTCATCATGAACGGCAACGAGGCGACCGTCACCACCGTCAACGCCTTGCGCGAGCGCGGGGTGCAACTGACGATCGACGACTTCGGCACGGGTTACTCGAGCCTGTCGAACCTGCGCCGCTTTCCGCTGTCAAAACTCAAGATCGACCGCTCGTTCGTGCACGACATCACGCGCGACCCGGCCGACGCCGCCATCATTCCGGCCATCATCGCGGTCGCGCGCAGCCTCAAGTTGCGCGTGATCGCCGAAGGGGTCGAGACGGCCGAGCAGTTGCAGTTCCTGCGCCAGCACGGTTGCGACGAATACCAGGGCGACTACGCGGGCAAGGCCTCGATCGACCCGGACCTCACAACCCGGCCTCACTGAGGCCGCGCGTCTCGTCGAACAAACGGATGCGCGCGAGCACCTGGCCGTGGTCGGATGCCTGCGGCAGGCCCAGCACGAGGTGGTCGTTCAGGTAGACCACGTCGACGACCTCGCCGATCGCGTTCGGCAAATCCCCATGGAAATCCTCCGACACGAGGATATGGTCGATCGTGCTGTAGTGGCCCTCGTGCAGGCAGCTGAAGCCGACGTTGCGCAAGGGGTCGTGCTGGCGTTGCAATTGGGCGGCGTCGAACAGCCGCTCGCCGAGCGGCGCGCCGGCGCCCATCACGATGCCGGTCGTGACGGCGTCGGCGACGTCGTTGAAGTCGCCCAGCACGACGCGCGGACGCTTGTGCTCGCGCGCCAGATCGCACAGCAGCACGCGCAGCGCGACGGCCTCGGTGCCGCGCCAGACCAGCGAGCGCAGGCAGGCCAGCGCGTACAGCTTGGCGTCGTCGGCCGAGTCGCCGTTGCGGTAGTCGGGGCGCTTCGATTTCAAATGCAGCACCACGACGTCGACCGTGCAGTCGGGCGAGACCACCACCGCCGCGTGCAGCACGGGCCGCGCGAAATGGTCGGGGTCGCGGCTGCCGCCCGGGGTCGATATGCCGTCGGGAAAGGCGCTGTAAAGCATCGCGGGCGCGGCCAGAGGCAGGCGCGACACCAGCGCCACGCTCGGCGTGAGCCGCTCGGCCCGCGGGTCGGGGTCGAAGCCGACGTGGACCGCGTCGCGGTAGTGCACGGTGCGCGCGAGCACTTCCTTGAGCACACCCTGGGAAAAGATTTCCTGGAAGCCGATCAGGTCGGCGTCGAGCAGGTCGATCTGGCGCGCGGTCCAGTCGAGCTTGGCCTCGTATTGCTCGACCGTCGTGAGCGGCAAATTGTCGTACAGCCGCATGCCCGGCGGGGCAAGGTTGCACACATTGAAGGTGGCAAAGCGAATTTCTTGCTGCATAATAAGAAACTCCTCGTTGATTGTTTAGCGTAACACATGCGCGATGGCCGCTCTTGCCGTGCCAACTTTCCGGGGGAACCGGGCGCATTATTTTGGGTGACATGATGAAAGCGGCAAGCGGTCCTGAAACACAGGCGACGAAATTCCTGCGCGAACACGGTGTCGCGTTTTCGAGCCATTTGTACGACTACGAAGAGCGCGGCGGCACCAGCACGTCCGCGCGCGAACTCGGTGTCGACGAGCACAGCGTGGTCAAGACGCTGGTCATGGAGGACGAGTCGGCCAAGCCGCTCCTCGTGCTCATGCATGGCGATCGCAAGGTCTCGACCAAGGACCTGGCGCGCCAGTTCGGCTGCAAAAAGATTGAACCGTGCAAGCCCGAAGTGGCCAACCGGCACACCGGTTTTTTGGTCGGCGGCACCAGTCCGTTCGGCACCAGGAAGAAGATGCCGGTTTGCATGGAGCGCACTATCCTCGAGCGGCCTCTCATCTATATTAACGGCGGGCGGCGCGGCTACCTGGTCGGCATTGCGCCGCAAGAATTGCTGCGCGTGCTAGAGCCCCTGCTCGTCGACGTGGCGCTCGCATAATCTTCGTCGCCACGCGACTTCGGCGGCCGGGCAGGGTATCAAAATTTAATGCTATATTTTGATAGTAGTCGATAATTATACTGGATGGCACCGAGGTACATCAATCGCGGCGGTACTGGGCCTGCCATTTCCGGCCCTGTTCGTGCCGCTGTCGATGGTGTATATTCAGCGGCCCGCCGAAGTAGAGCGGGCCGGACAAGAACATAAATAACGAGAGACAACATGTATACAGCCCTATTCACGCTCGCCGCCTACCTGATCGGCTCGATTTCGTTTGCCGTCGTCATGAGCCACGCATTCGGCCTGTCGGACCCGCGTACGTATGGCTCGAAAAACCCGGGCGCGACCAACGTACTGCGCAGCGGCAACAAAAAGGCGGCGATCGCGACCCTGATCGGCGACGGCGCCAAAGGCTGGCTCGCCGTGTTCCTCGCGCAACTGTTTGCCGAGCGCTTCGGCCTCGGCGACATGGCCATCGCGCTCGTCGCGCTGGCCGTGTTTTTGGGCCACCTGTGGCCGGTGTTCTTCCGCTTTATCGGCGGCAAGGGCGTGGCGACGGCGCTCGGCGTGCTGATCGGCCTGAACCCCTGGGTCGGCCTGGCCGTGCTCGTCACGTGGCTGCTGGTCGCCTATTTCTCGCGCTATTCGTCGCTCGCGGCGCTTTGCGCGGCCGTGCTCGCGCCGCTCTACTACGGCCTGCTCGAGGGCGTGGACGCGCAATTCGGCGCCGTGGTGCTCATGAGCATGCTGCTCGCCTTCCGCCATGGCAAGAACATCGCGAACCTGATCGCGGGCACCGAAAGCCGCATCGGCGGCAAGGCGGCCGCGGCCGCCAAGCCGGCGCCCAAGGCCGCCCCCAAGGCCGCCGCGCCCGGCAATGGCGCCAGGAACGGCTCGCGCAAAAAATAGGCACTGTCGAAGCGCTATCGAATCACTATTGTAAAAGTACGCGGAAGTGCCAATATAAACGGTTCGGGCCGCGCACCTTGCGCCGCCCATGCTGAATAAGGCGGTGCCAGGTGAGCAAGCAAATCAAGATCGATTTCGTTTCCGATGTGTCGTGCCCGTGGTGCGTGATCGGCCTCAAGGCGCTCGAACAGGCCCTCGGGCAGGTGGCCGATGTCGCCACGGCCGAGATCCACTTCCAGCCGTTCGAACTGAACCCGCGCATGGCGCCCGAGGGCCAGGACATCAACGAGCATCTTGCGCAAAAATATGGCGCCAGCCCCGAGCAGGCCGCCAAAACCCGTGAAATGATCCGCGCGCGCGGCGCCGATGTCGGTTTCGACTTCGTCCCCGGCAAACGCGACCGCATCTACAACACCTTCGACGCCCACCGCCTGTTGCACTGGGCCGGCCTCGAAGGGCGCCAGCATGCGCTCAAGCTCGCCTTGTTCGGCGCCTATTTCACGCTCGGCGAAAGCCCGGGCGCACACGAGGTGCTGCTGCGCCTGGCCGGCGAGGTCGGGCTCGACGTGGCCGAGGCGGCGCGCATCCTCGCCGGCGACGCCTATGCGGCCGAGGTGCGCGCGGCCGAGCAATTCTATCAACAGCAGGGCATCAGTTCGGTGCCGGCCATTATCATCAACGAGCGCCACCTGATCTCGGGCGGCCAGCCCGCGCAGGTGTTCGAGCAGGCGCTGCGCCAAATCGTCGCCGGAGAATAGCCATGCCGACCGCCACCTGGAACGGCGCCGTCGTCGCCGAAGCGCGCGACGACGAAGTCGAGATCGTCGAAAACAATGTCTACTTTCCCATGTCGGCGGTGCGCCAGGAGTATCTCCTGCTGAGCGAGACGCAATCGTTCTGCGGCTGGAAGGGCACCGCCAGCTATTTCAGCCTCAGCGTCCACGGCGCGCTCAACCGTGATGCGGTCTGGACCTACCGCAATCCGATGGAGGCGGCGCGCCAGATCGCCGGCCGCGTCGCCTTCTGGAAGGGCGTCAAGGTCGAGCGCTGAGTCGGCGCGCACGCCGCAAAAGGCGCGCGCGTTTTTGGTGCGACGCACAACATCGGTGCTAAAAGCGGGCTTTTCAGCCCGTATTGACGCCATTTCCCCATCGTCTTCCCGCAATTCCTGCTGGCACGCCATTTGCTGAAGGACTGGTAGCGGCCGGCGCGCCCCAAGCGCGCCGGCCAACCACAGCACCAGCCGATTGCCAATGAGGGAACTATGACGACCGATAACAACACAAATCTGATCCGCCGCAGCCTGATCAAAGCCGGCGCCGGCGTATCGCTGGGCGCGCTCGCCACCGGCGGAGTTTGGGCCGCCGGCTCCGACAAACCTGAAAAAGAGGAGGTCAAGGTCGGCTTCATCCCGCTGACCGACTGCGCCTCGGTCGTGATGGCCTCGGTGCTCGGCTTTGATAAAAAGTACGGCATCAAGATCGTGCTGAGCAAGGAATCGTCGTGGGCGAGCGTGCGCGACAAGCTCGTCAACGGCGAACTCGACGCGGCCCACGTGCTCTACGGCCTGATCTACGGCGTGCAGATGGGCATTGGCGGCGCCAAGAAGGACATGGCGATCCTGATGAACCTGAACCACAACGGCCAGGCCATCACGCTGTCGAAAAAGATCTCGGACAAGGGCGGCGTGGACGGCGCCTCGCTCGCCAAACTGATGCAAACGGACAAGCGCGAGTACACCTTCGCCCAAACCTTCCCGACCGGCACCCACGCGATGTGGCTCTACTACTGGCTCGCGAGCTACGGCATCAACCCGCTCAAGGATGCCAAGGTCATCACGGTGCCGCCGCCGCAGATGGTGGCCAATATGCGGGTCGGCAATATGGACGGCTTTTGCGTGGGCGAACCGTGGAACCACCGCGCGATCGTCGACGGCATCGGTGTGACCGCTGCGACCACCCAGGACATCTGGAAGGACCATCCCGAAAAGACGCTCGGCACCACGCTCGAGTGGGCCAAAAAATACCCGAACACGGCGCGCGCGCTGATCGCCGCAGTGCTCGAGGCGAGCAAGTGGATCGACGCCTCGCTCACGAACAAGGTCAAGATGGCCGCCACGATCGCCGAGAAATCCTATGTCAACACCTCGGTCGACGTGATCAACCAGCGCATCCTCGGGCGCTACCAGAACGGCATGGGCAAGACCTGGGACGACCCGAACCACATGAAGTTCTTCAACGACGGCAGCGTCAACTACCCGTACCTGTCGGACGGCATGTGGTTCATGACCCAGCACAAGCGCTGGGGCTTGCTCAAGGACGAGCCGGACTACCTGGCCGTCGCCAAGTCGGTCAACCAGGTCGAGCTCTACACGCAGGCGGCGGCCATGGCCAAGGTCAGCGTGCCGAAGACGACGATGCGGAGCGTGAAGATGATCGACGGCACTGTCTGGGACGCCAAGAACCCGAAGGCCTACGCCGCTTCCTTCAAGATCAAAGCCTAAGGAGTTTTTCATGAATGCAGTAGTGGATCCTTCGATGCTCTCGCCCGCCACGAGCGACAAGCTCGCCTCCGAAAAGCCGCGCCGCAGCGTGCGCCTGGCCAACCAGGGCTACCGCATCGGCGCCGGCAAGTCGGCCCTGCGCAGTTTCACGCTGGCGGTGTTGCCGCCGGTGCTAGGGCTGGCCTTCCTGGTCGTGGTGTGGCAGATGATTGCCAGCCGCAACAGCGCGTTCCCGACGCCGATGGTGACCTGGGACGCCGCGCTCAAGCTGTTCGCCGACCCGTTCTACAGCAACGGGCCGAACGACCAGGGGATCGGCTGGAACATCCTGGCCTCGCTCAAGCGCGTGGCCCTCGGCTTCGGCCTCGCGGCGGCCGTCGGGATTCCGCTCGGCTTCATGATCGGGCGCTTCAAGTTTTTGGCGGGCATGTTCAATCCGATCATCAGCCTGCTCAAGCCGGTCTCGCCGCTGGCCTGGCTGCCGATCGGCCTGCTCGTGTTCAAGTCGGCCGACCCGGCCGCGATCTGGTCGATCTTTATCTGCTCGATCTGGCCGATGATCATCAACACGGCCGCAGGCGTACAACGGGTGCCGCAGGACTATATGAACGTCGCACGCGTGCTGAACCTGTCGGAGTGGAAAATCTTCAGCAAGATCCTGCTGCCATCGGTGCTGCCCTACATGCTGACCGGCGTGCGCCTGGCCATCGGCACCGCCTGGCTCGTGATCGTCGCGGCCGAAATGCTCACCGGCGGGGTCGGCATCGGCTTCTGGGTCTGGGACGAGTGGAACAATCTGAACGTGCCGCACATCATCATCGCCATCGGCGTCATCGGCGTGGTCGGACTCGCGCTCGAGCAGGCACTGGTGGCGCTGGCCAAGTCGTTCACCTACGAAGAAGCGGGGTCGTAAAAATGAGCAAGCAAAAGTATATTGAAGTGCAGCACGCCGAGATGGTGTTCGAGACCAAGAAGGGCAGTTTCCACGCGCTGGCCGATGTCAACCTGACCATCGAACAGGGCGAGTTCATCACCCTGATCGGTCATTCCGGTTGCGGCAAGTCGACACTGTTGAACCTGCTGGCGGGCCTGACCACGGCGACCGAGGGCGTGCTCCTGTGCGGCGGGCGTGAGATCGCCGGGCCGTCGCCCGAACGTGGCGTCGTGTTCCAGAACCATTCCCTGCTGCCCTGGCTGACATGCTTCGAAAACGTCTACCTTGCCGTCGAGCGCGTGTTCGGCACCAAGGAGTCGAGCGCGAAGTTGCGCGAACGTACGGCGGCGGCGCTCGCGCTGGTCGGCCTGACGGCGGCGTCGAGCAAGCGTCCGAACGAGATTTCGGGCGGCATGAAGCAGCGCGTGGGGATTGCGCGCGCACTGTCGATGGAGCCCAAGGTCTTGCTCATGGACGAGCCCTTCGGCGCGCTCGACGCGCTCACGCGTGCGCACCTGCAGGACGAACTCATGCGCATTGTCGCGCAGACGGGTTCGACCGTCGTGATGGTCACGCATGATGTCGACGAGGCCGTGTTGCTGTCCGACCGCATCGTGATGATGACGAACGGACCGGCGGCGACGATCGGCGACATCGTCCAGGTGCGCCTGGCGCGACCGCGCGACCGGGTCGCGCTCGCGCACGACCACCTGTACATCGAGTACCGCACGCGTGTGCTCGAGTTCCTGTACCACCGGCAAGCTCGGCCGCAAAAAGACGCGGCCTAAGCACACCCCACATCGTCCTCGCGCATGCGGTGGCGCATGCGCCACCCCCATAGAACAGTTGCTATGTGCTACCGTTCTATGGGTCCCCGCGTTCGCGAGGACGATGTGTGGGTTTATCAGGTAATGTCGAGCACAATCGGCTGATGGTCCGAGGCCGACGTCTCCGACTGCACATCGACCTCAATCAATCGCGGCAGCAAGTCTTGCGTCACAAAAAAATAATCGTAGCAATCAGCCTTCTCGGGCCAGCGGAAACCATGCAAGCCTGCCGTAGGCGCGCGCGCGATCGCCGGGTGACGGTGCCGCCAGGCATCGACCAGTGCCAGCGCGCCGTTGTCGTCGGGCGCGATCAGCGCCTGGTAATCGGCCGACTCCGGCGTGCAGTTGAAATCGCCGCAATAGATTGCCGATCCCGGCCGGTAACCGAGCTGGTACGGCGGATCGAGGCTCGGATCGGGCTGGAATATACGGGCCCGCTCGCAAGCCTCCCAGTGCAAATACTTGAGATGGCGGATTTGCGCGCTGCGCTGGAGCGGCGAATAATACTCGAGGTGCGTGGTCAGCACCCGGACCTTGCCGCCGGGCGCGTCGATGACGGCTTCGATCATGCCGCGCGGCATGCCTGCCGGACTGTCGGCATCGGGCGGCCACGGCAGCGAGTGGCGGTGCACCTGGGTAATCCGGAATTTGGACAGCAGCAGGTTGCCGAACAGGCGCGGCATATTGTTCTTGTAGATTTCGCTCGTCGGCTCGATCACGGGCTGGTAGCCGCCGAACGCGCCGGCGATCTGGCGGAACTGGTTTGCGCTCGCGTTGCCTTCGAGCTCGGCATGATTGGATGCGACTTCTTGCAGGCAGATGACGTCGGGATTTAACTTGCGCAGAACATCGATGATTGCGTGGATGCGGATGCGGCTGTCTTTGCCACACCCCCAATGAATATTCCAACTGACTACGCGCATAGTACCTCCGGAAAAACAAAACCGGCCGAGTTTGCCATCTTTTTCCAAAAGACGGTCACACGGTAGGATCGATTTCAGGCAGGCGAGTTCACCGCGAGTTCAACGCGCGTTCAATATAAACGCTCAGACAACTTTGATTTCATCGAGCGGCCAGCGCGGGCGCACATTGAAGCCATAGTCGCGTTGCGCCGCGTGCGGATTGATCTGCAGGCGCATCGCGCCGGCGAAGGCGATCATCGCGCCGTTGTCGGTGCAGAACTCGAGCTCGGGATAGTAGACCCGGAATTTCTTGGAGGCGGCGGCGGCATTGAGCGAGGCGCGCAATTGCGTGTTGGCGCCGACGCCGCCCGCGATCACCAGCCGCTTGAGGCCGCTGTGCTTGAGCGCGCTGACGCATTTTGCCGTGAGCACGTCGACGATGGCGTCGACGAAGCCGCGCGCGATGTTCGCCTTGTCCTGCTCGCAAATGTTGGCGACGAGCTGCTGTTCGTGCTTTTTAACCACCGTGAGCACGGCCGTTTTGAGGCCCGAAAAACTGAAATTGAAGTCCTTCGAATGGAGCATCGGGCGCGGCAGCTTGTACGCGGTGGGGTCGCCGAACTCGGCCAGCCGCGAGATCGCCGGCCCGCCCGGATAGCCGAGGCCGAGCAGCTTGGCCGATTTGTCGAACGCCTCGCCGGCGGCGTCGTCGAGCGTCTCGCCCATGAGCGTGTACTGGCCCACGCCGTCGACTCGCATCAGCTGCGTGTGCCCGCCCGAGACCAGCAGCGCGATGAACGGGAACTGCGGCGGGTCGCTCGCCAGCAGCGGCGACAGCAGATGGCCCTCGAGGTGGTGCACGCCGAGCACGGGGCGGTCGATCGCGAGCCCGAGGCTGCAGGCGATCGAGGAGCCGACCAGCAGCGCGCCGGCCAGCCCGGGGCCCTGGGTGTAGGCGATGGCGTCGATCTCGGACAGCGCCACGCCGGCGTCGGCCAGGGTTTGCTCGAGCAGCGGGATGGCGCGCCGGATATGGTCGCGCGAGGCCAGTTCGGGCACCACGCCGCCGTATTGCTCGTGCATGGCGACCTGCGAATGGAGCGCGTGCGACAGCAGGCCGCGTTGCGTGTCGTATAAGGCAAGGCCGGTTTCATCGCAGGAGGATTCGACGCCGAGGACAATCATGGGGCACAGACGGTGGTGGGGACAGGCCGCCATTGTAGCGCAGCGGCCGCGGCCTCACCGCCCGAGCAGGTAGAGCAGGACCAGGTTGCCGGCCAGCGCGCACAGCGCGATCGCGCGCCACATGCCGGCCGGGTTGCGCGCGGCCAGCGGCGGCGCGGCGCGTGCGGGCAGCGGGTGGGCGGCGCCCCGTTCGAGCGCGAGCAGGAACTCCTCGGCCGTCTCGAAGCGTTCGGCCGGATCGCGCGCGAGCGCCTTTTGCAGCACGTGCCAGAGCCACAGCGGCAGGTCGGGGCGGTAGCGGCTGGCGCCGACCGCCTCGCCGAAACGCGGGCGCTGGAACGGCTCGACCTCGCCGTACGGGTAGTGCCGCGTGAGCCCGAAATACAGCGTGACGCCGACCGCGTACAAATCGGTGGCGGCGCAGGCGGGCGCGTTGTCGAACTGCTCGGGCGCGAGGAACGAGGGGGTGCCGGCCTGCGGCGCGGCGCTGCCGGCGTCGATGCCCGATTGCGCCACGCCGAGGTCGAGCAGGCGCAGTTGGCCGTCGGCCCCGAGGTGCACGTTGTCGGGCTTGATGTCGCGGTGGATGATGCTGCGCCGGTGCAGCGCGCCGACCGCGCGCACGAGTTGTTCGCCGAGCGCGATCACCTCGGGCACGGTGAAATGCTGGCCGCCTTCGAGCCGCTGCGCGAGCGTCGCGCCCTCGTGCCAGGTCGACAGGTAGTACAGGTAGTTTTTCTGGGCGGGCGTGATCACCTGCGGGAAGAAACGCGCCACCGCGCGCCGCGCGAGCCACTCCTCGTGCGCGAACGCGGCCAGTTCGAGCGCGTCGCCGGCGCGCGCGCTTTGCAGCGTCTTGAGCACCAGCGTGCGCCCGCCTTCGGCCACCTCGGCCACCTTGTAGAGCAGGGTGCCGCTTGAGGCATGCAGCAACTGCTCGACGCGCAAGCCCTCGAACACCTGGCCCGGACGCAGGCGCGGCGGCACCGGCAGCTGCTGCATGCTCGAGAGGCTGTCGCGCAGGTCCTGCTGCGGCAGGCCTTGCACCTGCATGACCAGCGCGCTGAGGTTGTCGCCGCTGCCGCCTTCGAGCGCGGCGTCGAGCAGCGCGTTGGCGCAGGCGTCGTTGTCGCATTCGCCGGCCGCCAGGCGGCCGAGCTGGTAGGCGAGCTCGTACTCGGTGGTGGCGGCCCACACGCCGTCGCTTGCGAGCAGGAACAGGTCGCCGGCGTGCAGCGGGCCCATGCCGTGGTCGATCGTCAGTTGCGAGTCGAGCCCGATGGCGCGGGTGAGCACGTGCTGCATCTCGGGCCGGTCCCACACATGGTCGGTGGTCAGGCGCGTGAGCACGCCGGCTCGCAGCAGGTAGAGGCGGGTGTCGCCCACGTGCGCGAAATAGTAAAAGGTGCCGCGCAGGACCAGGCAGGTCAGGGTGGTGGCCATGCCCGACAATTCGGGCCGCACCGTGCCTTGTTGCTGGACCCAGCTGTTGGTGGCCTTGAGCACGCGCTCGAGCGCCTGCGCCACGGGCCAGGTGTCGGGCGTGGCGTAGTAGTCGGCCAGCAGGCCGCGCACCGTGTATTCGGATGCCTCGCGCCCGCCGTCGTTGCCGGAGACGCCGTCGGCGACCGCCGCCAGCACGCCCTTGGCGCTGCGCTCGGGTTCATCGGGCGTGACCATCCCGACGAAGTCCTCGTTGCGTTCGCGCTTGCCGCAGCGCGTGGCGTGGCCGGCGGTGATGGTTAGGGTCATGCTGATAGGAACAGTTGAAAGACCACGAAATAGGAGCAGTTAAAAGACCGCCAAATAGGAGCGGTTAAAAACCAATACATTGGAGCAGTTAAAAGACCACCACAAAGGAGCAGTTAAAAGACCACCACAAAGGAGCTGTTAAAAGACCACCACAAATGAGCAGTTAAAAGACCACCACAAAGGAGCAGTTAAAAGACCACCACAAAGGAGCA
>JAZKIN010000025.1:56596-73303 GCA_040384885.1 Pseudomonadota bacterium
GAGCAGTTAAAAGACCACCACAAAGGAGCAGTTAAAAGACCACCACAAAGGAGCAGTTAAGAGACCACCACAAAGGAGCAGTTAAATGACCACCACAAAGGAGCAGTTAAATGACCACCACAAAGCAGCAGTTAAAGGACCACCACATCGTCCTCGCGCATGCGGGGACCCATAGAACAGTTGCTATGTGCCACCGTTCTATGGGTCCCCGCCTTCGCGAGGACGATGTGGGTTTAGGTCTTTTGGGAATCGTGCTTCGCGATTTCTATTTTACTCCGAGTATTAATCACACTTTAGCAGCTGTCATCGCCGCGCTGCCCCAAGTCGTGCGCCAGCGCGTCTTGACCGCCGACAGCCCGATCAACGCGACGATGGCCAGCGAGGCAAACACGATCAAGCCCATCTGATAGCTGCCGCTCAGCTGGCGCGACAAGCCCAGGCTGGAGGCGAGGTAGAAACCGCCGATGCCGCCGGCCATGCCCACCAAGCCCGTCATCACGCCGATCTCCTTGCGAAAGCGCTGCGGTACCAGTTGGAACACGGCGCCATTGCCCGTGCCCAGCGCGAGCATCGCGACCACGAACACGGCCACCGCCGCACCCGGCGACTTCATGCCGATGCTCGCCACCAGCAGCGCGGCGGCGGCCAGCGCGTACATCAGCGACAAGGTCTTGATGCCGCCGATGCGGTCGGCCAGCAGGCCGCCGAGCGGGCGCACCACCGAGCCGGCGAACACGCAGGCGGCCGTGAGGTAGCCGGCGGTCACCGGCGACAGGCCGTACTCGCCGTTGAAGTAGATCGTCAGCGAGGAAGCCAGTCCCGAAAAGCCGCCGAAGGTCACGCTGTAGAAGAACATGAACCACCAGGCGTCTTTGTCCTTCAGCACGCGCATATACTCGGGCAGCGACTTCGGCGGCGGCGACATCGGCGCGTCCTTGGCCATGGTCAGGTACACGATCAGCGCGACCCCGAGCGGGATCAGGCACAGGCCGAACACGTTCTGCCAGCCGAAGGCGATCGCCAGACCGGGCGCGAACAGGGCCGCGAACGCGGTGCCCGAATTGCCGGCGCCGGCGATGCCGAGCGCTGTGCCCTGGTGCTCGGGCGGATACCAGCGCGAGGCCAGCGGCAGCGCCACCGCGAAGGCGGCGCCGGCCACGCCGAGCAGCACGCCGAGCGCGATCAGGCTGGCGTAGCTGTCGAGCGTGGTCTGCCAGGCCCACAGCAGGCCGAGCATGACGATGACCTGGCCGATGATGCCGGCCTTTTTCGGTTTGAGGTGGTCGACCAGCACGCCCATCACGATGCGCAGCAGGGCGCCCGCCAGCAGCGGAGTCGCCACCATCAAGCCTTTCTGCGCGGGCGAGAGGCCAAGCGATGCCGAGATCTGCACGGCCAGCGGGCCGAGGATCACCCACACCATGAAACTGAGGTCGAAGTAGAAGAAGGCCGCAAACAGGGTTGGTGTGTGCCCGGCTTTCCAGAAGGAGGTTTTTGCCATTGAGTGTCTCGCTATATTGGTGATGTCATCGGAGCTCAATGCAAGTGCCATGCCACCGCACGCCTCCCGTGGGCGGGGAGGGGCGCGCACCAATAGCGGGCACGGCTTTCGCACCAGCACGGTGCAGCGCCCGTTTCAAACCGCACAAACGTGGCCAAATCGGCTGGCATCGCTTTTGCTTATAGGAGAGGGAGCCTTTTGATGGAGACGGTCATGAAGAAGTTAAAGCTGGTGATGGTTGGGAATGGTATGGCGGGTGTACGCACGCTCGAAGAGCTGCGCAAGATTGCGCCCGACTTGTATGACATAACAGTGTTCGGCGCCGAGCCCTACGCCAATTACAACCGCATCCTGCTCTCGCCGGTATTGGCGGGCGAGCAGACGGTCAAGGACATCATGCTCAACGATGTCGACTGGTACGAAGAGAACGACATCACCCTGCACCTGGGTAAAAAAATCGTCAAGATCGACCGCGTCAAGCGCGTCGTGATCGCCGACGACGGCACGATCGCCGAATACGACCGACTGCTGCTGGCCACGGGTTCGAACCCGTTCATGCTGCCGGTGCCGGGCAAGGACCTCAAAGGGGTGATCGCCTACCGCGACATCTACGACACCAACACGATGATCGAGGCCTCGCAAAAGCACACGCACGCGGTCGTCATCGGCGGCGGCCTGCTCGGACTCGAAGCGGCGAACGGCCTCAAATTGCGCGGCATGGACGTCACCGTGGTGCACCTGCCGGGCTGGTTGATGGAGCGCCAGCTCGACCCGGTCGCCGGCAAGATGCTGCAAAAGTCGCTGGAAGACCGCGGCCTCAAGTTCCTGCTCGAGAAAAACACCAAACAGATCCTCGGCGACGCCGACGGCCAGGTGCAGTCGATCGAGTTCACCGACGGGCTGGTGATTCCGACCCAGCTGGTGGTGATGGCGGTCGGGATCCGCCCGAACACCGAGCTGGCCGAATCGTGCGGCCTGCATTGCAACCGCGGCATCGTGGTCAGCGACACGATGCAGACTTTCGACCCGCGCATCTATTCGGTCGGCGAATGCGTCAACCACCGCGGCACCGTGTACGGGCTGGTCGCGCCCCTGTTCGAGATGGCCAAGGTGTGCGCGAACCACCTGGCCAACTTCGGCATCGGCCAGTACAAGGGTTCGGTCACCTCGACCAAGCTCAAAGTGACCGGCATCGACTTGTTCTCGGCCGGCGAATTCATGGGCGGCGAGGGTACCGAAGAAATCCTGCTGTCGGACCCGATCGGCGGCGTCTACAAGCGCCTCGTGATCAAGGACGACAAACTGGTCGGCGCCTGCCTGTACGGCGACACGGTCGACGGCAGCTGGTACTTCAAGCTGCTGCGCGAGGCGAAAAGCATCGCCGAGATCCGCGACTCGCTGATGTTCGGCGAGTCCAACACGATGCGCCCGGGCGACGTCGGCCACGAGGGCTTCACGATGGCCGCGGCCATGCCCGACAGCGCCGAGGTGTGCGGCTGCAACGGCGTGTGCAAGGGCACCATCGTCAAGGCGATCAAGGAGCAGGGCCTGTTCACGATCGAGGACGTGCGCAAGCACACCAAGGCCTCGGCCTCGTGCGGCTCGTGCACCGGCCTGGTCGAACAGATCCTGATGTTCACCGCCGGCGGCGATTTTTCGCTCTCGACCAAGGCCAAGCCGATGTGCGGCTGCACTGACCACACGCACCAGGAGGCGCGCGACGCGATCCGCGCCGAGAAGCTCATCACCATCGCCTCGGCCATGGAGTTCCTGGCCTGGCGCACGCCGAACGGCTGCGCCTCATGCCGGCCAGCGCTCAACTACTACCTGATTTCGACCTGGCCGCATGAGGCCAAGGACGACCCGCAGTCGCGCTTCATCAACGAGCGCGCGCACGCCAACATCCAGAAGGACGGCACCTTCTCGGTGATCCCGCGCATGTGGGGCGGCCAGACCACGGCCAAGGACCTGCGCCGCATCGCCGACGTGGTCGACAAGTACGCGATCCCGAGCGTGAAGGTCACCGGCGGCCAGCGCATCGACCTGCTGGGCGTGAAGAAGGAAGACCTGCGCAATGTCTGGCACGACCTCGGCATGCCGAGCGGCCTGGCCTACGCCAAGGGCCTGCGCACCGTCAAGACCTGCGTCGGCAGCGAGTGGTGCCGCTTCGGCACCCAGGATTCGACCCTGATGGGCCAGCAGCTCGAGCGCGAGCTGTGCCTGATGTACGCGCCGCACAAGGTCAAGATCGCGGTCTCGGGCTGCCCGCGCAACTGCGCCGAGTCGGGCATCAAGGATGTCGGCGTGATCGGCGTCGATTCGGGCTGGGAGATTTATGTGGGCGGCAACGGCGGCATCAAGACCGAGGTCGCGCAGTTCCTCTGCAAACTCAAGACGCACGAAGAAGTCATGGAATACAGCGGCGCGTTTTTGGAACTGTACCGCTCCGAGGGCTGGTACCTCGAGCGCACGGTGCACTATATCGCCCGCGTCGGCCTCGAGCACGTAAAGAAGCACGTGGTCGAGGACGCGGAAAATCGCAAGGCGCTTTACGCGCGCCTGCAGTTTGCGCTTGAAGGCGAGCCCGATCCGTGGCACCAGCCGGTAGAAGCGATGGTCGACACGCGTCAGTTCGATCCACTGACCGCTTAACAAGGAGCAGGATATGTCGGAACAATGGAAAGTAATTTGTAAAGTCACGGACATCCCGGTGCTCGGCGCGCGCGTCGTCAAGCGCGGTCTGGCCTGGCAGGAGCTGCCGAACGTGGCGGTGTTCCGCAACGCCGAAGACAAGGTGTTCGCGCTGCTCGACCGCTGCCCGCACAAGGGCGGCCCGCTGTCGCAGGGGATCGTGTTCGGCGAAAAAGTCGCGTGCCCGCTGCACAACTGGAACATCGAGCTCGCCAGCGGCTGCGCCACCGCGCCCGATGTCGGCTGCGCCAAGAGCTTCAAGGTCAAGGTCGAGGACGGCAACGTCTCGCTCGACCTCAACGAACTGAGCGCGCCGGCCAGCAAGGCCGAGGCCGCGCTGGCCGGCTCGTTCCAGGTCGCCACCCATATCGAGGCCGCATGAATCTGACCGTACCGCGCGACGTCAAGACTACTTGCTGCTATTGCGGTGTGGGATGCGGCGTGATCGCCACCACCGACGGCGTGCAGGTGCTCGCGGTACGGGGCGACCCCGATCATCCGGCCAATTTCGGGCGCCTGTGCAGCAAGGGCAGCGCGCTGCACCAGTCGGCCAGCCCGTTGTTGCAGCAGCAGGTGCGCGCGCTGGTGCCGGAACTGCGCCGCGCGCGCGGCGAGGAGCGCGCCCCGGCGTCGTGGGACGACACGCTCGAGTTCATGGCGCAGCGCTTCGCGGCCACGATCGCCGAGCATGGCCCCGACAGTGTCGGCTTTTACATATCGGGCCAGCTGCTGACCGAGGACTACTATGTCTTCAACAAGCTGGTCAAGGGCCTGATCGGCACCAACAACGTCGACACCAATTCGCGCCTGTGCATGTCGAGCGCGGTGGCCGGCTACAAGCAGACGCTCGGCGCCGACGCGCCACCGAGCTGCTACGAGGACATCGACGAGGCCGAGCTGATCTTCATCGTCGGCTCCAACATGGCGTTCGCGCACCCGATCCTGTACCGGCGGCTCGAGGAGGCGCGCAAGCGCAATCCGGCGCTCAAGGTGATCGTGGCCGATCCGCGCCGCACCGACACCGCGCGCGACGCCGACCTGTTCCTGCCGATCCTGCCGGGCACCGACGTGGCGCTGTTTAACGGCATGCTGCACCTCGCGCTGTGGGAGGGCCTGACCGACGGTCCGTTCATCTCCGCGCACACCGACGGTTTCGCCGAACTCAAAGATCTGGTGCGCGACTACACGCCGCGCTTCGTGGCCGAGGTTTGCGGCATCACCGAGGCCGACCTGGTCACGGCCGCGCGCTGGTTCGCGCAGTCGAAGGCGAGCCTGTCGTTGTATTGCCAGGGCCTCAACCAGTCGGCGCGCGGCACCGCCAAGAACGCGGCGCTGATCAACCTGCACCTGGCCACCGGCCAGATCGGCAAGCCGGGCGCCGGGCCGTTTTCGCTGACCGGCCAGCCGAACGCGATGGGCGGGCGCGAGGTCGGCGGCATGGCCAACCTGCTGTCGGCGCACCGCGACCTCGCCAATCCCGCGCACCGGGCCGAGGTGGCCGCCTTGTGGGGCGTCGAGTCGGTGCCTGCCACGCCGGGCAAGACCGCGGTCGAGATGTTCGACGCGCTCGCGAGCGGCGAGATCAAGATCATCTGGATCGCCTGTACCAATCCCGCGCAGTCGATGCCCGACCAAAAACTGATCCGCATGGCGCTCGAAAAAGCCGAACTCGTGATCGTGCAGGAGGCCTACACCAGCACCGCGACCGTGCCCTACGCGGACGTGCTGCTGCCGGCCACCACTTGGGCCGAAAAGGAGGGCACGGTCACCAATTCGGAGCGCCGCATCACGCGCTTGCATCCGGTGCTGCCCAAGCCGGGGCTGACCCGGCACGACTGGGAGATCGTGAGCGATTTCGCGGCCAGGCTGGCGCCGTTGCTGGGCAAGCCGTCCGGGCGCTTCACCTTCGGCAGCACCGAGCAAATCTGGAACGAGCACCGCGAATCGACGCGCGGGCGCGACCTCGACATCACCGGGCTGTCATTCAAGATCCTCGACGAGCGGGGGCCGCAGCAATGGCCGTATCCCGAAGGGGCGGCGGGCGGCAAGAAGCGCCTGTACGAGGACGGCATCTTCCCGACCGCGAACGGGCGTGCCAAATTTGTGGTCACGCCGTACCTGCCGGTGGCCGAACCGGTCGACGCGCGCTTTCCGCTGCACCTAACCACCGGGCGCCTGCGCGACCAGTGGCACGGCATGAGCCGCAGCGGCACGGTGGCGCAGGCGTTCGCGCACGCGGCCGAGCCGTCGGTCGTGATGGCGCGCGCGGACATGGACCGGCGCATGCTCAGGGACGGGGAATTGGTGCACGTGACGAGCCGCCGCGGCTCGCAGGTGTTGGCGGTGCAGGCGGGCGAGGACATGCGCGCCGGGCAGGCCTTCATCGCGATGCACTGGGGGCAGGAATATTTATCGGGGCGCGGCGCCTCGCATGGCGTCAACGTGCTGACCATGCCGGCCTTCGATCCGAGCTCGAAGCAGCCCGAGCTCAAACATGCGGCGGTCAAGATCCTCAAGGCCGAGCTGCCGGCGCGTTTGCTGGTGTTCGGCTGGGCCGACGAGGCGAAGGCGCTGCGCCTGCAGTCGCTGCTGCGCCCCATGATGGCGCAGTTCGCGTTCGCCTCGTGCACGCTTTTCGGGCGCGAGCGTACCGGCGTGTTGTTCCGCGCGGCCGACGATTACGCGGCCGACCCGGCGCTGGTGCGCGAGATCGAGCTGTTGTTCGGGATCGATGGCGTCAATGTGCTGCGCTACGACGACACGCGGCGCGGCAATTCGCGCCATATCCTCGTCGAGGACGGCAAGCTCGCGGCGGTGGCGCTGGCGGGCGATATCACGGCCGAGCATTGGCTCAAGCAGATGCTCGAGGGCGAGGCCTCGGTGGCGGGTTTGGGGCGCTTGTTGTTGTCGCCGTCGAGCAGCGCGCCGCAGGGTTTCAAGGCGCGCGGGCGCATCGTGTGCAGCTGCCTCAATGTGTCTCAGAACGAGATCGGCGAGCAGCTCGCGGCGATGCCGGGGATGGGCGCCGCGGACAAGCTGGCGGCCTTGCAGGGCAAGCTCAAGTGCGGAACCAACTGCGGTTCGTGCGTGCCGGAGTTGAAGCAGATTGTGTTTGCGACGATGAAGGCTGACGCGAAGGCCGCGTAGTTTTAGGTCGCCGCAGGATTCGTGTCGCAGGAACCAAAATATCAACAACCAACATCGTCCTCGCGAATGCGGGGACCCATAGAACGCTGGCACATAGCAACTGTTCTTTGGGTCCCCGCCTTCGCGAGGACGATGTGTTGGGGGATTATGGTGCGCGATTACGGTCGATGTATTAAGGCCTATCGCGCAACTGCTCGTGCGCCATGCGCAGCATCTTTTCAGTGGTCTCCCAGTCGATGCACGCATCGGTCACCGAGCAGCCGTACTTGAGCTGCGACAGGTCGGCCGGGATCTTCTGGTTGCCGCCGACGATGTTCGATTCGATCATCACGCCCACCAGCGAGCGGTTGCCGTGGCGGATCTGCTGCACCACGTCCGACATCACGAGCGGCTGCAGCTCGGGCTTCTTGTAGCTGTTCGCGTGCGAGCAGTCGACCACGAGGTTGGCCGGCAGCCCGGCCTTGGTCAGCGCCTGCTCGGCGATCGCGATCGATACCGAGTCGTAGTTCGGACGGCCGTCGCCGCCGCGCAGCACCACGTGGCCGTAGGCGTTGCCGCGCGTGCGCACGATCGAGACCGTGCCCTGCCCGTTAATCCCCAAAAACGAATGCGGATGCGCCGACGACAGAATCGCGTTGATCGCGATGCTGATGTCGCCGTCGGTGCCGTTCTTGAAGCCGACCGGGGTCGACAAACCGGACGACATCTCGCGGTGCGTCTGCGATTCGGTCGTGCGCGCGCCGATCGCGGTCCAGGCGATCAGGTCGCCCAGGTATTGCGGCGAGATCGGGTCGAGCGCCTCGGTCGCGGTGGGCAGGCCCAGTTCGCACACGTCGAGCAAAAAGCGGCGCGCCTTTTCCATGCCGTCGTTGACGTGGAACGAGTCGTCCATGTCCGGGTCGTTGATGTAGCCCTTCCAGCCGGTCGTGGTGCGCGGCTTCTCGAAGTACACCCGCATCACGAGCAGCATGGTGTCGGCCACCTCGGCCTGCAGCTTTTTGAGCCGGTGGGCGTAATCGAGTCCGGCGACCGGATCGTGGATCGAGCACGGGCCCACCACCACGAACAGGCGCTTGTCTTTGCGGTCGATGATGTCGCGCAGCGCTTCGCGCCCCTTCATCACGGTGTCGCAGGCGGTTTCGGTCAGGGGGAGTTTGGCGTGCAGCTCTTCGGGCGTGGGCATTGCGGCGAACGAGGTGACGTTGCTGTTTTCGATGTCTGGCGTGATCATGGGTCTGCTGCTTCTTTATGGGTTTTTTACGACGGGAGTCCATGAGTTTAGCGTTATTTGGCGCAAGATGCCGGCCGCGGGCCGAAAAAAAGGGTGGCGGCGCGCCTGCGCGCACTGCCACCCCAAAACCACGCACTTACTCTTTTGGGCTAAGCACCGCCCCAATCGTTACATCGGCAAGACCTTGAAGTCGAACACGCGCTCGGCCAGCCAGACCGCGGCGATGAGCGCGATCAGCGCCGATCCCGTGGTCAGCAGCTGGCGGTAGAACCAGGTCGCGCGCATCAGGTAGGCGAGCGGCACGAACACGGCCACGATCGCCAACTGCCCCAGTTCGACGCCGACATTGAAACCAAACAGGCACAGCACCAGCGACGACTGCGGCAGCCCGAGCCCGGCCAGCACCCCGGCGAAGCCGAATCCGTGGATCAGGCCGAACACGAAGGCCACCAGCGGCCGGCGCCGCCCGAACAGCGGGAAGATGTTGTTGAGCGCCGCCAGCACCACCGAGGCCGCGATCGACGCCTCGACCAGCCGCGACGGCAGGCTCACCAGCTGCAGGCCGGCGAGCGTGAGCGTGATCGAATGTGCCAGCGTGAACGCGGTGACGACCTTGAGCACGTCGAACAGCACCGCCTTGAGGCTGGCCGGCCCGTCGTCGGCTCCGCTAGCCGCTCCATCGGGGTCCCGCTTCGCCGCCGCTTTGGCCGCCGCACGCACGAGCACCGCCGGCAGCAGCAGCGACAGCAGGAACAAAATATGGTCGAAACCGATCCAGATGTGCCAGACCCCGTGCCAGACATAGTCGGCGAACTGGCGCAGCCGGTTGGGCGCGGCCAGCGACAGCGCCTGGCGCGCCTGCCCGGGGCTGAAGATGGCGGTCGAGAGCTGGCCGCCGTGGCGCAGTTTGAGCAGGCCCTTGTGCTGCGGGTCGAGTTCGGCGAACAGGCGGTAGCCGACATTGAGCACGCCTACCTTCTCTCCGCAGTCGGCGCTGAAGCGCAGCACCGTGTAGGCGCCGTCGGTGTGCTTGTCGACCAACTGCTCGCCGGCGACCAGCGGACACGAACGCCCGCCGGCCGACAGCTCGAGCCGTGCCAGCGCATAGCCGGCGATCGCCTGGTGCTGGCTGCGCACCTCGTCCCAGGTCAGTTCGCCGTCGCCGTTGTGGTCGAGGTTGAGCGCGAAGTCGAGGTCGCGCAGCGCGATGTCCCATTGCCCGGTCACCTGCGCGCCCTTGACCTCGAGCGTGAGGTAGCTGTCGCTCGGCTTGTGCGCGTGCGCGCTCGATTGCACCCAACACAGCGCGGCCAGCAGCAGCACCCGTTGCCAGGCGCGCAGGATGGACGCGAGACGCAATGTGGACGCGTGACGCAAAATGGACGCGAGACGCAATGTGGACGCGTAAGTCATGCGAGCGCCGCGATCTGGCGTGCCAGCCGGGCCGCCACCACATCCTCGAAGCCATGCTGCCCGATCCACGCGAGCACGGGGGCGGCCGCGGCCTTGTCGCGCGCCATCAGGGCCGCTTCGAGCAGGATGCGGATGTCGGCCGGCTCTTTTTGCACGGCCCAGTTTTTCTGGGCCAGCGCCAGGCCGGCCTTGCCGTCGCCGCGCACGTGCAGCTCGTAGCGCGCCTGCTCGCGCTGGTGCACGCTGTCGCCGCGCCGCATGGCGGCTTCGAAGCGCGCGCCGAGCTCGGTGCTGGCGGCGCGCAAGGCATCGCCCGCACCCGCGTCCGAACCCGCGCCGACGATCTGGCGCAGCGCGAGCGCCTGGCGCAGCAGCAGCGCGTCGATGCGGCGCTGGTCCTTGACCAGCGCCAGCGCGTCGCGCGGACGCTTTTGCTCGAGCAGGAAGTCGGCGTAGGCGCCGATCAGGTAGCTGTCGCGCGGGCTCAGGTCCAGCGCCCGCTTGTAGCGCGCCTCGGCCGAAACCGCGTCGCCGCGCCGCTCGGCCATCTCGGCCAGCAGGGTCAGGGCCCACGACTGCAGGTCGGGGTCGGCCCCGGCGTGGCGCGCCAGCGTCATCTCGAGCAGCGCCTCGCTCTTGGCCGAGCGCCCGGTCATGGTCGCCACGCTCGAGATGCAGGTGATCGTGACCAGCTCCAGCGTCAGCGGCGACATCCGCCCGCAGCTGGCGGTGGCGCCGGCGTAGTCGCCGCGCACGGTCATGACGGTGGCGCGCGTGAGCCAGGCCTGCGCGTTTTCGGGGTCGGCCTCGACGATGGCGTCGAGGTCGGCCAGCGCCTCGGGGAAGTGGTGGGTGCTTTGCATCAGGGTCGCGCGCAGCAGGCGCACCTCGTGCGGCGGCGCGGCCTGGTTCCACCACGGGGCCAGCGCGGCCTGCGCGTAGCCGTAGTAGCGCGGGTCGGTCTCGTTGCGGGCGGTGCTGATGTAGCTTTGCGCCGTGCGCGTGGCCAGTTGCAGGTTACCCGGGTCGGCCGCCAGTTCGGCGCGCATGCGGCGCAGTTCCTGTTGCGCCGGGTCGGCGCGGCGCGGCAGCTGTTCGAGCACTTCGTCGCCGTTGGCGGGCACGTAGGGCGCGGCCTGTGCGGGCGCCGCCACCGCGAGCAGCAGCAGCGCGCAGGCAAGGCTATGGATTGGATTGGACATGGTGTTCTCTGTGCGTGAGCGTGTGGTTTTTATTTTTTATTTTTTGCTGCTTGATGCGGGTGCGACGCCGGCCGGGGATGCGTTCCCGGCCGGCGCGGAGCTGCCTCAGATGCTTTCTGGCTCGGTGTCCTCCGGCAGCGTGGGGAACAGCGCTTCCACCACGAGCCCCTCGGTGTCGTCGGGAGCGCTGGCGATCTCGGCCCTGACGTACTTGGTAAAGACGTCGCCCGGCGGCGGTGGCGCCGGGGTCGTATCTGGCGTGCTGGTATCGCCGCTGCCGCCGCCGCTGCCGCAGGCGGCGAGCAGCAGCGCGGCGAGGATCAGGCTAAGTTTTTTCATCATGCTCTCCGGTTCGGTTGATTGGCGGCCATCACATCTGAGGCGAGCCCGGCACCGGCGACTTCAGGTACGGGAAGCCGGCGGTGAACGAGGTTTCGTCGAGGAATGCGCCGTCGGTGAAGCGGATCGCGCCCGACGGTGCGTCGGCCGGTGCGCAGCCGATGTTGATGGTGCACAGCTTGCCCATGACCACCCGCAGCGCGATGTCGACCACGTCGTCGCCGGGACGGCGACCGTTCGGGAAGCCCGCGTTGTCGCCGGCGACCACGCCCAGGCGCATCTGCGCGCCGACCGCGGTCGGTGCGATCGAGGTGTTCAGGCGCAGCATTTCAGCGGCCGTCACGGTCTTCGGCTTGTTCACCCCGGTGATGCCGGTCAGGAAGGTCGCGACCAGGTCGGCGCGTGGGAAGTTGGTCGGCGCCTTGACGCCGGCACTGCTGTAGAGCAATTCGACCAGGGCCGGCAGGGTCGGGTTGGTCACATAGTCGGCGAACTGGCCGTCGGCCGATGGCTTGCTGTGGTTGAAGCGGTCCTTGTCCTTGAGGCCGATGACGACTTCGTTCACCAGCGGCATGCCCAGGCGCGAGACCTGGGTCCAGGCCCCGCCTTCCTTCGAGGCGTCGCTGTTCGAGGTCGGCCCCGGGTTCAGCAGGCGGCCCTGGCGCATGCTGGCCGTGGTCCAGCCGCCGATGACGGGGTCGGCCGCGGTCGCGCTGAGCAGGCAGGCGGTCGGCACCTCCATCTCGATCGAGGTCACGTTCTTGCGCGCCAGGTCGTCCTTGGCGCCCTTCTCGGCGTTCGCGTCGAACTCGACCGCCGGCGCCTTGATGTTGATGAGGTCGAACGTCTCGCCGAGGTTCACGACGAACGGATCCTTGCGCTGGCCGACGAAGATGCGCGCCGGGGTCGCGCAGCCGGGGATCATGGCGCTGTAGACGTGCTTGGCGGCATACGCCTCGTAGTTCGGGATCGCCTTGTTGCCGATGTTGTCGACCGGCTTGTCGAAGGTGGTGCCGCCGCCGGTCGCGTTGGTCAGGGCGCTGCGGGTGCCGGTGCGGCGGTCGCCGCGGACCACGTTGACGATGTAGGTCTCGCGCACGGTGCTGCCGGCCGCGTTCGGTTCGGTGATCGGCCCGCCGTTGATCGTCAGCGGGCTCGACACCTGTTTGCCGCCGACGGTGAACTTGAAGTCCTTGTTGGTGCTCGTGAAACGGAACTGGAAGGTCAGGTCTTCCTTGGCGTCGCCGTTGTTGTCGATGTGGATCTCGTACAGCGCGGTCGGGTCCATCGAGAAATAGTTCGGGCCGCCGTAGGCGTCCTGCAGCGGGATGTAGTTCGCGATCAGGGTCGTGAACTCGCTGCGGCCAGCCTGGTAGCTGCGGAACATATAGAAGTCGGTGGCGTCGACCTTCGGCGCGCGCGTGATGAAGGGCGCCTCGCGGTGGCTCGATGCGATCGCCGCCGGGGCGAAGCAAGCGAGCAGGTTGCCCGCGAGGACGGCGCCGATGGTGGCCCGCAGTTTCATCTGTTTCATGGTCTCTCTCCTGAAATGGGTTGTGACACGACTGTGTACAGGGGGATATACGGGCTCGTGCATACGTCGGATTCAAATTTGTAAAAATTTATTGCAGGCCCGCCTGCGGGTTGGCGGGCGGCGGTATACACTGCTGCCCATGACTCCAATCGACGAACCATTCAAGGCCGGCCATCTGATCAAAGAGATCGGGCGCGGCAAAAAGGGTGCGCGCAGCATGTCGCGCGCCGACGCGCGCGAGCTGTACGCGGCCATGCTCGACGGCCGCGTGTCCGACCTCGAACTGGGCGCCGTGGTGCTGGCGCTGCGCATCAAGGGCGAATCGGTCGACGAGATCGGCGGTTTCCTCGACGCCGCCGAAGCCTCGTTCACGCCGCTGGCGGCGCCCGGCGGCGCGTACGCGCCGGTGCTCATCCCCAGTTACAACGGCGCGCGCAAGCTTGCCAACCTGACACCGCTGCTGGCCATGCTGCTCGCGCGCGAGGGCGTGCCGGTGCTGGTGCACGGCGTCATAGACGACCCGGGCCGGGTCACCACGGCGCGCATCTTCGAGGCGATGGGGCTGGCGCCGGCGGCGTCGCAGGCCGACGTGCAGGCCGCGTTCGCGCGCGGCGAGCCGAGCTTCATTCCGGTCGAGCTGCTCGCGCCCAAGATGGCGCGCCTGCTCGCGCTGCGCCGCATCCTCCACGTGCGCAACTCGACCCACACCCTGGTCAAGATCATGCAGCCGTTTGCCGGCCCGGCGCTGCGCCTGGTGTCGTACACCCACCCCGAATATCTCGAGATGCTCGGCGAATATTTCCTGACGGCGGCGACGGCGCAGCGCGGCGACGCCTTCCTGATGCGCGGCACCGAGGGCGAGACCGTGGCCAACGCCAACCGCGCCAACCAGATCGACTGGTTCCACGGTGGTGCACGCACCTTGTTGGTGCAAAAAGACGCGCCGACGGACGATTTGGCGCAGATGCCGCCCGCCCGTGATGCGGCCGTGACCGCCGACTGGATCGCGCAGGCCCTGCGCGGCGAGGTGCCGGTGCCGGGGCCGATCGCCGAGCAAGTGGCACAGTGTTTGCTTGTATCGAAGGCATTACAGGCAAACGCGGGTGGTCGTCATGGAGTGCAAAGCTAAGGTTTATCTGGTCGGCGCCGGTCCCGGCGATCCGGAACTGCTGACGCTGAAGGCGGTCAAGGCGATCGCCGCGGCCGAAGTGCTGCTCGTCGACGACCTCGTCAATCCCGAGATCCTGGCGCACGCGCGCTCCGACGCGCGCATCGTCCACGTCGGCAAGCGCGGCGGCTGCCAGTCGACGCCGCAGGCCTTCATCGAGCGCCTGATGGTGTCCGAGGCCACGGCCGGCAAGTGCGTGGTGCGTCTCAAGGGCGGCGACCCGTTCATCTTCGGGCGCGGCGGCGAGGAGCGCGCCCACCTGATGGCGGCCGGCATCGAGGTGGTCGTCATCAACGGCATCAGCAGCGGCCTGGCCGCGCCGGCCGCGATCGGCGTGCCGCTGACCCACCGCGATTGGAGTTCGGGCGCGGTCTTCGTGACCGGACACGACCGCAAGGACGAGGCCGGCAACGCGCGCAGCCCGGATTGGGCCCTGCTCGCGCAGACCGGCCTGACGCTGGTCATCTACATGGGCGTGGCGCGCTGCCGCCAGATCCAGGCCGGGCTGTTGGCCGGCGGCATGTCGCCCGCCACCCCGGTGGCGGTGGTGCAGTCGGCCACTGGCGCGGCCCAGCAGCACCTGCTGACGACCTTGTGCAGCCTGCCCGACGACCTCGCGTCGTCGCGCATCGGCAGCCCGAGCATCATCGTGGTCGGCGACGTGGTGCGCTGCGCCGACGCGGTGCAAGTGCTGGCGCGCAGCGCCGCGGCGTAGGCGCCTTTGCGCACTGCTGCCTTCTCATTACAACTGCATGGAGTGAATCCGGCAAGGGGGCGCTTCAGAGATCGTGCCGCTTGAACTTAAATAGCACAAACCAACATCGTCCTCGCGCATGCGGGGATCCATAGAACGGTTGCTTTGTGCTAGCGTTCTATGGGTCCCCGCATGCGCGAGGACGATGTTGGTTTAGGTCTTGGCTGAAGGTCTCGAGCTGCGCGATTTTTGTGCCTTGGCGCCGCCCATACGCCATGGTTTCTCGATGCCCGCCCCCGCGCCGTTTACAATCACGTCTTTTAGTGATTCGCGGAAATCGGCACAGCCATGGCAAAACAATATGATGTAGCAGTGATCGGGGCCGGCGCGGCCGGCATGATGTGCGCGGCCGCGGCCGGGCAGGGCGGCAAGCGCGTGGTGTTGATCGATCACGGCGACAAGCTTGCCGAAAAAATCCGGATCTCCGGCGGCGGACGCTGCAATTTCACGAACCTGAACGCCGGACCCAACAATTTCTTGTCGGACAACCCGCACTTCTGCAAGAGCGCCTTGTCGCGCTACACCCCGCAGGACTTCATCGCGCTCGTCAAGAAGCATCGCATCTTGCACCATGAGAAACACCGCGGCCAGTTGTTCTGCAACGATTCGGCCGAACAGATCATCCAGATGCTCAAGGCCGAGTGCGCCAGCGGCGACGTCGCCTGGCGCATGCCCACCAAGGTCGAGTCGGTCGAGCGGATGGACGACGGCTTCCTGCTCGCCACCGACACCGGCGACATCCTCGCCGACAGCCTCGTCATCGCCACGGGCGGCTTGTCGATCCCGAAGATCGGCGCGACCGACTTCGCCTACAAGATCGCCGACGAGTTCGGCATCCGGATGGTCGCGCCGCGCCCGGGCCTGGTGCCGCTGACCTTCGACGGTCCGAGCTGGGAGCCGTTCGTGCCGCTGGCGGGCATCGCGCTCGAGGTCGACGTCGAGACGGGCTCGAACAAGGGCAAGGGCAACAAGCGTGGTTATTTCCGCGAAGACTTGCTGTTCACCCACCGCGGCCTGTCGGGCCCGGCCATCCTGCAGATTTCGAGCTACTGGCAGCCGGGCACCCCGATCGTGCTCAACCTGCTGCCCGAGATGGACGTGGCCGAGGCGCTGATCGAGGGCAAGGGCACGCTCAAGAAGCAGGTCGGCAACGTGCTGTCGCAATGGTTGCCGACGCGTCTAGTCGAAGGCTTGCTGCAGGCCAACGGCTTCTCGCCCGACCAGCGCCTCGCCGACATGACCGACGCCAGCCTGCGCACGATCGGCGCGGCGGTCAACCGCTGGTCGATCGTGCCGACCGGCTCGGAGGGCTACCGCAAGGCCGAGGTGACGCTGGGCGGCATCGACACGCGCGAACTGTCGCAGCAGACGATGATGGTGAGCAAGGTGCCGGGCCTGTATTTCATCGGCGAGGCGGTCGACGTGACGGGCTGGCTCGGCGGCTATAATTTCCAATGGGCATGGGCATCGGCGATGGCGGCCGGGCTCGCGCTCGCCGCCGGCGCGCAGCAAGAGAATAAATAAGCCGGCAAAAAAACGACGTCCGAAAAGCCCGGCTTTCATAGGAGGATGTTGCTTCCTGACGTCGCTTTTCGGGGTGTCCGGCAGGGAACAGTTCCGGGAAAAGGCTTCCCATCGGCCGCAAACGATGCTAAGATCTCGTTCTTCCCCTAATCTAACGGTTTGATTTTTACATGACCACTATTCGCCTTAAAGAAAACGAGCCG
>JAZKIN010000026.1:0-80926 GCA_040384885.1 Pseudomonadota bacterium
TTGGCGGCGGGCTGCTCTGGCGTTTCCCAGCCGGCTTTGGCGGCGGGCTGCTCTGGCGTTTCCCAGCCGGCTTTGGCGGCCGGCTTCGCTGGCGCTTCCCAGCCGGCTTTGGCGGCGGGCTGCTCTGGCGTTTCCCAGCCGGCTTTGGCGGCGGGCTTCGCTGGCGCTTCCCAGCCGGCTTTGGCGGCCGGTTTTTCGGGTGTTTCCCAGCCGGCCTTGGAGGCGGGCTTCGCTGGTGTTTCCCAACCGCCCTCCTGGGCCGCGGACACGGCAGGCGCCAGGCGCGCGGCGGCGACCTGGTCGAACAATCCTTCCATATCGTCTTCGGCAAGCTCGGCCGGCGCGGTCGGGGTGGCCGAAACGGTCAAGCCGGCCTCGCGCTGGGCCGCCACTTCGTCGAACAGTGCGTCGAAATCATCAGCGGCGTCGGTCATGATTCGTACTTCTCCCTAATTTATTGTCACTAGCGAACGTCGCAAACATCGGGCCCGTCGTGGATGAAAGAAAGATTGGCCTCATGCACACGAGTGTAGCAGCGCACGACGGGATCGGTAAATCGGCATGCGCGGCGCGCCGCCAAATCCGTGTCAAAGCTGTCTCATAGCCAACGAGGTCGCGATTTTGACAGCTTCTCGTCAGCATGTGTTGTATTTCGGAAACTAAGATTGCCCGCACCCTGCCATACAAGCACTCGTCGTTGCAATATCCATGATCGAAATATTGCCCCACCTTGAGCTATGTCAAACGTTTTCGTTCTATCAATAGTCAGATACCGAACTACAATGGAAAATGCTCAGTGCTTAAAAGGGAGAAAGGCCATGTACCGGAAAATTCTGATCACCAGTGACGGCTCGGCGGTTTCGCAGCACACGGCCTGCGCGGGCGTTGAATTCGCCCGTCAGATGGGGGCCGAGGTGTTGGCCCTGTTCGTGGCGCCGGAGTACCAGTATCCGGTCTATGTGGAAATCATCCCGCCCTCATATCCAAGTGAAGAAGAATACGTGGACCAGATGAAGCGCATCGGCGCCGAAAACCTCAAGCCAATCCTCGACGCGGCGCGCGCCCACGGCATGGTCGCGGCCGGCACGACGGCGTTTTCCGACTCGACCGCGCTGAAGATCATCGGCGTCGCCGACGAACAACGATGCGATTTGATTTTCATGGGCTCGCACGGGCGCAGCGGATGGGGCCAGTTGTTGCTTGGCAGCGTTACCAACAAGGTCTTGTCGCACACGCTCAAGCCGGTCCTGGTGCATCGGCTGATCAATGAACCGGTAGCGAAGTGAAGTGAACGTGGCACGCCGGATTGTCGCCAATCGAACATTGCGCAACTGTCAATTTGGCTTTACTCTGCTGACCTGAGCGATGGTTAGTTTATTGCATTACCAACAGTACTCCGCATGCGGGCTTTCACAGCCTGCAGGCGTCAACAAGCAAGAATGCACCTTATGATACGAATTGTTATTGCCGACGACCACACGATCATGCGCGAGGGCCTCAAACGGATCCTCGACGGCGCGCTCGACATCGACATCGTTGGCGAAGCAATCAATGGCTTTGAGGTCTTGTCGCATGTGCGCCAGGGCGGCTTCGACCTGCTGTTGCTTGACTTGTCGATGCCCGGCCGCAGCGGCGTCGACCTGATCCGCCAGATCCGCAGCGAGGCGCCCAAGCTGGCCATGTTGATTCTCACAATGCATGAGGAAGAACAATATGCGGTGCGTGCGATTCGCGCCGGCGCCCAAGGCTACCTGACCAAGGAGAGCGCGGGCACCCAGCTCGTGGGTGCGATCCGCAAAGTGGCGTCGGGCCGTCCGTATATCAGCACCGAAGTCGCGGAGCAACTGGCGCTCAATATCATGACGCCCAACGAGCAATTGCTGCACAAACAGCTTTCCGACCGCGAGTTCGAGGTTTTCTCGCTGCTCGTGAGCGGCAAGTCGATCACCGAAATCGCCAACAGCCTGCACCTGAGCGTCAAGACCGTCAGTACCCATAAGACACGCATCATGCAAAAGATGGGCATGACCTCTTTGTCTGAAATGGTGCAGTACGCGGTCGCCCATCGCCTGCTGTCGCCCTTCAAAAACTAGGCCGAATTTTTTTAGACAGCAGCGCCAGTTTTTTGTGCCGATAAGCGTCAATCAGACGCGTTCGCGCCGAATGCGCAGGCGTCAATGGCAGTTCGCCCGGGATCGCGGCGCACCCTCTGTACGCCGGCAGTAAATGTAAGACTAGTCCTACAAACCCGCGCCCTATCCTACCTTCCAAATCAGCGTTCGCTGATATCAATGCCGGACTCGAGTTGGCATACTAAATCCAAGCAAAACGACTTGCCTGCACCAATATCAGCCCGCAAGCCATTGCAATCTTGCTGCCCATCACACAGTAGCGACGGCCCTACAAGCACCAGGCCCTCGTTACAACACCGTGATCGCCTGCAGCCAAAACATTTAGTTCCCTCACCTGGAGATGAGCATGCAGTCAACGTCAGAACCACGCCCCACTTCCTCGTCGACTTTGCATTCATCTCCGATGGAAGCTGGCCGTCAACGCCAGGGCCGACTCTGGTCCAACCTTAAAGAGGTTTGCGACCTGCTGCACATTACCGCAGCCGTCTCGGTCAACACCGAAGAACTCCTGTTCCAGCACGTTCAATTCAAGACGGGGCAGCGCGTTCACACCATAGGACAAGCGTTCGACACGCTCTATATCGTCAACTCAGGCTTCCTCAAAACGGTGCTCATCGACGAATTCGGCAACGAGCAAGTCCTGAGCTTCCCGATGAAGGGCGATATGCTCGGCGTCGACGGCATCCACACCCGCCACTACGCTTCGGAGGCGGTCGCGCTGTCCGATTGCGACCTGATCTTGCTGCCGTTCAAAAAATTGACGGCGCTTGGGCGCGTTCATCTCGAACTCGAAAACGTCATGTATGGCGTGATGAGCCGCGAACTGGTGCGTGAACAGGCCATGATCGGCATGCTCGGCGCGCTCTCGGCCGAAGCGCGCGTTGCACGCTTCCTTGTCTCGCTAGCCGACCGCTTTGCCGCGATGGGATACTCAAGCAAACTGTTCAACCTGCGCATGACACGCCACGAAATCGGTAGCTATCTCGGCCTCACGCTCGAAACGGTGAGCCGGACCTTGTCGGCCTTTAACGAAATCGGTCTGATCACCGTCGACCAGCGCACCATCGGCATCAAAGACGCCGAAGCCCTCAAGACCTTGCGCCGCCTGCCGCCGTCGCGCTCGCGCGCAAAACAATCGAGCGCAGCACGCCTCAAGGCAGAAACCGAACAGCCAGGCGACGCACCGCTGCTCGCGGCCACGATCTAAAGGAAGCGAGCAACTGTAACAACAAAAGCAGCGCTTTAACGATGGCCGGCACCTTTTAAAAGTGCCGGCCATTTGGCGCTTGCCCCGATCGTTTTTGCACATGGGAATGGGGCGCACTCTAGAAACAGTCATTTCTGGTTTCTGGACCCTGGCTCGTGTTTGGCTCCCGGTTCCTGTTTGGCTCCCGGTTCCTGTTTGTCTCCCGGTTCCTGTTTGTCTCCTGGCTCCTGTTTGGCTCCCGGTTCCTGTTTGTCTCCTGGCTCCTGTTTGGCTCCTGGCTCCTTTATGGCTCCTGGCTCCTGCGGCTTTTAGGAGTAGCTAGTAGTAACTACACTATTATTTTCGCTGGATAAACCGATACCACTTCGTCCTCGGGCCCGTCGCCCCGCTTGCGGGAACCCATAGAAAGCTTCCTATGAGCCAACGTTCTATGGTGCCTTGCAAAGTGGGACGCCGGGCGCGGGGACGATGCGGCGCTTTTTTTAAAAATAGGGGCAGCAGATAGCCGGAAGCAAATGGCGAGAAGCTCGAAGCGAGAAGCTGGAAGCTGGAAGCTGGAAGCTGGAGGTTGGAAGTTGGAAGCTGGACGCTGGAGCTACAAGCGAGAAGTTTGGAGAACGCGGCTAGGCGCTTGAGGCTTACAGCCATTACACCTTCAGGCGCCGGGCTTCTGCTGGCCGGGCCACGTCCGATGTCCTGCTGAAACTTGCCCATGGTCGGGCGCCGCGTTAATAAGCGTTTCAGCGTGCGTACACGACGAGCGGCCGATTCGCTTGCCGCAGGCGACAAAAAGCCGGCTCCCTTGACGGGGCCGGCTTTTTGTCGCCTGCGCTGTATTGCGGCGCGGGCGGGTGAGCAATTACTGGTCGCGCGTGAGCACGCCGTCGTTGACACGGACTTTTTCACCGACGCGCACGCCCGGATCGTTTTCGTACGTCACGGTCTGGGTGCCGCCGTTTTGGAAGCGGACCACCACTTCGTAGTGGTTGGTCTTCTTGGCATTGCGTTCGATATTGCGCCCGATATACGCGCCGCCGATGGCGCCGGCGATTTGTGCCGCCGTTTTGCCGCTGCCCTTGCCGACCTGGCTGCCAAGCGCCGCGCCAACCACGCCGCCACCGATGGTGCCGAGGTAATTGCCATCGCCATTGACTTCAACCACGTTGACCGCCTCGATCGTCGCGCAATTGGTGCAATAACGCGCCACTTGGGCCACCGGCTGGATTGCCGCCGTCGCTTGCAGTGGCTGCGCCAAGGTCGCGGTGGCGACGCGGTTGTCGATGCGAAGGTTGGCGACCACGACGCTGTTAGGACGGATGTTGTCGGCACGGCGGATCACATAGTCGCCACGGTATTCGCCCGGCGCGACTTCCGGCAGGAAGAAGGTGCCACGCGCGCCCGTGATGCTCATGTCGACCTTGGCGCCAGGCGTGCCGTAGACGGCGAAGTTGATATCGTTGCCGGCACGCAGGTCGGTACTGCCGACGACCTGGAATTTTTCGATGCGCGGCGCGTTCGCGGCATAGTCACGTGCGTCACGCGCATCGCGGCCGTTGCGCCCGTTTGCACGCATGCCGGGCACGCGCAGCAAGGATTCGCTGAGCACGCCGCTGGTGACGAGGTTGGCGACGCGCAGGTTGGCGGTCACGCGGCTGCTGCCCGTTACACGGTCGCGGCTGCTAAGGGTGTAGGTGCCTTCGTACTGGCCGGGATTGGTCTCGGTCAGGTTCAGGTTGCGGCGCGCTCCGGCGATGCTCAGGGTCGCACGCCCGCCTGGGGTGCCGTACAGCATGAAGTCGAGCTCGACGCCCGGCGCAAGGCGGCGCACCTCGTCGACCGCGAAGCCGCGGATGGCCGGTGCGGTGACGACCGACACCGATTGCTGGGCCTGTGCCGGCGCGGCCAGGGTCAGGGAAAAGAGGGGGATCGCTGCCAGCAGCCCAGCAGCTAGTTTATTTGAGGTTTTGATGATGTTCTCCTTGGGTGGTTGTACTGCGGCGCGGAAATTCATTTCAGCGTATGAAGCAAGATTACTCCCGCGCACCCCGAAGGTCTGTGCGCTAGCGTACTTAGATATTTACATCGTCGGCGCCGGCACGGCGAGCAAAAAGCGAACGGCCGCTACCGGGCCGGCGTCATGCCGGCCTGACGTAGTCGGCCATGAAGGTACGCGTGCTGCTGTCGGGGAAGGCGATCGTGACCTGGTCGCCGGCCACGGTGAGCACGGTGCCGGCGTCGAATTTTGGCACCCGCACGCGCGCGCCGACTTCGAACGCGGGCGCGGCCGGCGCGGGGGCCGGCGCGCCAGCGGGCGCCGCCGCGTCGAACTCGTCGTCGCGGATCGTGATCGCCTCGGCCAAGGGCGCGCGCCGGCAGTTGTCGCAGGCGCAGCAACGCTCGAAACCATCGACCTCGTCGCCAAAATAGTCGAGCAGGAGACTCCAGCGGCAAAATCCGCTGAGCGCGTACGACACCATCTGCTCGAGCGCCTCGCGGTCGCGCTCCTGCTTTTGCGCGTACACGCCGGCCAACTCCTCGTACAGCGCCGCGCTCGGAGCGGCCTTGCCGGGCAGGTAGGCGAGCTGGCGGTTCTGGCGCAGCAGGCGCGCGTCTTTGAGCAGCTTGAGGCAGACCTTGAGTTTGCCCGGCGCCAACTGCGCCCCGCCGCACTGGCCTTTGCGCAAGGCCTCGAACGTGGCGGGTCCGCCCCGCGTGAGCGCGCACGCGTCGTCGTAGACGGCCTCCAGCTCGGCCGCGCCCGGATAATGCTTGACGAGGAAAAACTGCTGGACCCGTTTGTCGTCGTCGAAGTACAGCAAGATGCAGTCGGCGTCGGCGCCGTCGCGCCCCGCCCTGCCCGACTCCTGGTAGTAGGCCTCGAGCGTAGCCGGCACCTGCAGGTGGATCACGAAGCGGGTGTCGGGCTTGTCGATGCCCATGCCGAAGGCGTTGGTGGCGACCATCACGCGCCGCTCGCCGCCCATGAACTGGTCCTGGCTTTGCTGGCGCTCGGCGGCGCCGAGCTTGCCGTGGTACAGCGCCACGCTCTCGCCGGCCTGTTCGAGCAGCGCGTGCATCTCTTCGGCCGCCTTGACCGTGGCCGCGTACACGATGCCGACGCCGGCGCGCGCGCGCACCAGCGCCAGCGCCTGGGCCGCGCGCTCGTCGGGGTTGGTGACCTGGATCACGCTGTAGTGCAGGTTGGCGCGGTAGATGCCGGTGTTGACCACACGCATGTTCGGGCGGCCCAACTGGCGCCCGATGTCGGCCACCACATCGTCGGTGGCGGTGGCCGTGAGCGCGAGCACGGGCGGCTTGCCGAGCGCGCCGAGCGCGCCGCCGATCTCGAGGAAGGCGGGGCGGAAGTCGTGCCCCCACTGCGAGATGCAATGCGCCTCGTCGAGCACGACGAGGTCGACCTTGACCTGCGCGAGCACCGCGATGAACGCCGGCAGCGCGAGCCGCTCGGGGGTGCAAAAGACGATCTCGTTGTCGGTGTCGGTGATGCGCGCGAGCGCCTCGTGCTCCTGCTCGCGCGTCAGGCTGCTGTTGACCTGGATCGCCTTGACCCCGAGCGCGTCGAGTTTTTCGAGCTGGTCCTTCATGAGCGAGATCAGCGGCGAGACCACGACCGTGGTGCCGCGCATGAGCTTGGCGGGGATCTGGTAGCACAGCGACTTGCCGCTGCCGGTGGGCATGATGGCGAGCGTGTCATGCCCGTCGAGCACGCTGTCGATGACTTGCTGCTGGCCGTCGCGCAGGCGCTCGACGCCGAACACGCCGCGCAGCAGTTTGCCGATCGCATGCCGGCGCACCGCGCGCGCGCCAGCGCGCATCGGGACCGGGCCCGCGCGCGCGCCCTTGCCCGGGCCGTGGGTCGGGCCGTGGGTCGGGTTGAGGGTAGGGTCGAGGGTCGGGTTGAGGGTAGGGTCGAGGGTCGGGTCGTGGGTCGGCTCGTGGGTCGGGCCGTGGCGCGGGACGTCGGTGGGGTCGGGTCTGTTCATGGCCCCAATGTACGGGCCGGCCGGCGCGCGCGCCGTAGGACCGAGCCTGATGCCGGTGTAGGAAGTGCGCGGGCGCGCGGCCCGCGAACCCCTCGACGGCGTGTTGTCCTACAAAGCCGTGGACATTCCGCTGATGCCCGCCAGAAGCGGGCTGTACTACTATGAAGCATCCCCACCCCCGAACCCCAGGAGCACCCCATGACCCGCATGTTTCCCATGATCTGGACCGCAGTGCACCTGTGCGTGGCCGGCGCGGCGACCTATGTGCTGTGCTCGACGAACCTGCTGGCCGGGATGGCCGTGGTGTTCCACTAGCCAACCGCCGGCAAAGCCTCAGTGCGAGGCGGCCACCACCTGCGCGGCCGCGTTGACGACCGCGGCGATGCGGCCGACGTCGCGCAACTGCTGGGCGCTCATGCCCTCCTGCTTGAGCAACTCGAAATGCGACTTCACGCAGAAATGGCACTTGCCGACGATCGAGGCGGCCAGCGCGTACATCTCGAAGCGCCGCTTGTCGACCCCGCCGTTGCTCGCATACGCGTTCATGCGCAACTGCGCCGGCTGGCTCTTGAGGTCGGCGTCTCCCGTCATCTCGACATACGGATACCACGCATTGTTCATGCCCATCAGCGCCGCCGCGGTCAGCGCGGCGTTGCTCTCGGTCTCGCTGAGCACGCCGCCGGCGAGGATCGCGTCGATCAGCGGCCGGCTCTTGGCCGCGAACGCGGCCGCGAGCGCGACGCCGACCGCGTCGTTGCCCTCAAGGCTGGAGCGGGCGATGGTGCCGTCGAGGTTGAGGCGGATGTCCTTGGCGTAGTCGGGAATCATCGCCTTAATTGATTGCAGAAATTCCATAGTTATTTCCTATCGATTATGCGTTTAAAAACCCGCCGCGGCGGGTTCCGTGATGCACACGCCTTAGAGCGTGGCGCCGCCCACCGAGCGGTTGCAAGGGCACAGTTCGTCCGTTTGCAGGCCGTCGAGGATGCGCAGGATTTCGGACGGGTTGCGCCCGACGTTGAGGTTGTTGACCGAAACGTGCTGGATGACATTGTCGGGATCGACGATGAAGGTCGCACGCAGGGCCACGCCGGCGGCCTGGTCGCGCACGCCGAGCATGTCGACCAGCGCGCCGGTGGCGTCGCCGAACGCATAGTGGTTCAGCTTGTCGAGGTCCTTGTGCTCGCGGCGCCATGCCAGCTTGCAAAATTCATTGTCGGTCGAGCCGCCCATCAGCACCGCGTCGCGGTCCTTGAGGTCCTCGTTCATCTTGGCGAACTCGACGATCTCGGTCGGGCACACGAAGGTGAAGTCTTTCGGATAGAAGTAGATGACTTTCCACTTGCCCGGGAACGAAGCCTCGGTGATCGTCTCGAAAGCCGATACGCCGTTCTCTTCGTGGTGATTGAAGCCTGGCTTGGCTGCCGGCACGCTGAACGCGTCTAGTTTCTCGCCTACGGTTTTCATTCTTGAGCTTCCTTGCAATGGTTGGTAAAAAGTGCTGCGGAACCTAAGTATAGAGCTATTGGAAAGGTATTTGAAATAGTATTTCCCTACATGCCCGATAGCCGCGCTTGCGTCGATCGCACGCGAAAAAAAACCGCCCGCGCCTTGCGGGCGGGCGGTTTCCTCAGGCATGCACGGCTTATTTCATCACGGTGCGGGTGCCCACCACTTCGACCGTCACGCGGCGGTTCTTGGCGCGGCCCTCGGCGGTGGCGTTGTCGGCCACCGGCTGGCTCTCGCCCTTGCCCTCGGTGTAGACGCGGCTCGCGTCGACGCCCTTCGAGACGAGGTAGGCCTTGACCGCTTCGGCGCGGCGCAGCGACAGCTTCTGGTTGTAGGCGTCCGAACCGACCGAGTCGGTGTGGCCGACCGTGACCATGACTTCCGTGTTCATCCCCTGCAACTGGGTGAGCAGGTTGTCGAGCGCGCTCTGGCCTTCGGGCTTGACGACCGACTTGTCGAAGTCAAACAGCGCCTCGGCCGCGAACGAGACCTTTTCCGACACCGGCACCGGGGCCGGCGCGGGCGCCGGCGCCGCCTCTACCACCACCACCGGCTCGGGCGCCGGGGCGACGTAGACCGGGGCCGGACGCGCATGCGGGCGGCCGAACTTGTAGACCAGGTTGACCGAGGCCATGTCGACGTCGCCGCGGTTGCCGATCGCGTCGTTGACACGGTAGCGCTCGACTTCGCCGCGGATCGCGAGCGCTTCGGTGAACTTGAACTCGAGTCCGAGTCCGACCTTGGGGCCGAACTTCTTCTCGCTGCGGTGCGGCCCGGTGACCGCGTTCAGGCGGTTGCCCGTGAAATCAGCCTTCGCATGGGTGTAGGCGGCGCCGACGCGGCCGAACACCGAGAAGCGCTGCGACAGCGGCAGCATCGCGACCAGGTCGAGGTTCAGGCCGCGGAAGGCGGCGCGGCCGTTGAACGCGCCGGCCGGCGCCGTCACGCTCGAGGCGAACGAGAACTCGCCGAGGTCGTAGAAGCCGCCCTCGATCGCGAAGTTGCGGCTCAGCTGCTTGCCGAGGTAGACCTTGAAACCGCGGTCCTTCTCGTCGACCCCCATGGCGAAGTTGGCCGAGCCGTTCGACAGCATCGCCGCGCGGATGCGCTCTTCGTCGATGTTGGCCTTGCTGTGGCCGATGCCGGCGCCCATGTACCAGGCCGAGTTGGCCCATTCAGGGTTGACGAACTGGTCCTGCGCGAACGCGGCCTGGCTGGCCAGCAGCGCGATGGCGACCGAGGTGAACGTCCCCACTTTTTTTGCGAATGTCATTTTTTATGCTCCCGTAGGTTAGTCGATGATGCTGATGCGGTTGTTGGTCAGGGTCACGGCAGCGCCGCTGAGCACGCGGCCCATCTGCAGGTCGACCATGTCGTTGAGCGTGATCGCGGCCGACTGCGCCATGATGGTGCCCTTGAAGAAGCTGTTCGCGCCCAGCGTGGTCGCCTGCGCCGGCACCCAGAACGCGTTCGAAGCGGCCGCGCCGTTGATCAGCTGGACCACCGAATTGGCACTCGTGTTGAGGGTCGAGGCGGTGCGGAAGATATACAGGCCGGGGCCGTTCATGGTGAAGGTGCCGGTCAGCGTGATGGCGCCGCCGTAGCAGTACACGCCCGGGGTCAGGGTCAGGCCGCCGAGGTTGATGCCGGCCGCCGAGGTCACGGTGCAGACGCGCGAATTGGCGTCGGTGATCGCAAGTTGCAGGTCGGCGAGCGCGGTGGCCAGCGGTGCGCCCGACTTGTAGTTGCTGTAACCGGCGGTCTGGACCGGGTCGGTGGTTTGCGAAGGCGCGCCCACGTCGCCGGTGACGAGCGTGAGGCCGCCGGCGTTGTTGGTGATCGAGGTGCCGGCCAGCACGCCGAAGGTGTTGGCGTTGCCCAGGTTGATGGTGCCCGGCGCCGGTACCACGGGGGCCGCGGTCACGGTCAGCACGCCGAAGCCCGCATTCGCGCCCACGGTGGCGGTGATGTTGGCGACACCGGTTGCGACGCCGCGTGCGACGCCGGTCGGCAGCACGGTCGCGACGAGCGGATTGCTCGAAGTCCAAAGCGCGCTGTTGGTGACGTTGCCGGTGCTCGCATCCGAATAGGTCGCGGTCGCGGTGAACTGGCGGGTGTTGCCGACCGCGACGCTGGCCGCGGCCGGGGTCACTGCGATCGAGGTGATGGTCGCCGAAGGCACATTGGCGAGCGTGCTCGAGCTCATGCCGTTGAAGGTGCCCGTCACCAGCGCGTTACCGGCGGAAACGCCGGTCAGGATGCCGTTCGCATTGATCGTGGCCACCGCCGGCGAGCCCGACACGTAGGTGCTGCTGCCGGTGACGTTGACCGTGCTCAGGTCCGAGTAGCGGGCCGTGACGAACATCTGGCGCGTGGAGCCGATCTGCACGGTCGGGGTGACCGGCGTGATCTGGACCGACACCAAGGCCAGCGCGGTGACCGTGAGGTTGGTCGAGGCGCTGCTCGTGCCCGAGCTTGCGGTGATCACGGTGGTGCCGGCGGTCACGCCGCGCGCGACGCCGGTGCTGGCGTTGATCGTCGCCACCGCAGGCAGGCTCGAGGCGAAGGTCGTCGCCGCCGTGATGTCACGCGTGCTCGCGTCCGAGAACGTGCCCATCGCGGTGAATTGCTGGTTGATGCCGGCACTGATCGAGGTGTTGACCGGCGCGACCTGCATCGACACGAGCACGGCCGGGGTCACGGTCAGCGCCGCGGCGCCCGATTTGCCGCCGAGGGTGGCGCTGATGTTGGTGGTGCCGGTGGTCACGCCGCGCGCGACGCCCGTGGCGGCGACGACGGTGGCGACGGCCGGGTTGGCCGATGCCCAGGCCGCTTCGGTCGTGACGATGCGCGAGGAGTTATCCGAGTAGGTCGCGGTGGCGACGAATTGCTGGGTGAAGCCGGCGGCGACCGAGGCCGTGGCCGGGGTCACCGCGACCGAGACGAGCGTGGTGCCGGGCACGCCGAGGATCGGGTCGCGGCCCTGGTCGCCGCCGCCGCCGCAGGCCGACAGCAAGGCGCTGGCGAAAATGCCGACAGCGCATAGGAGTGTGCGTGTCTGTTGCTTGAAACCGTTCATGGTATTTCCTTCGCTTTTGAGGAGGTCGTGTAGAAAACCTGTTGCAACCCACTGTCGGGGCCGCCAAGGCTCGACTATCAACTTTTCAAAAAGGAAACTCCGTTCGTTTGCGAACATAGTGCCCGCCGGGTGACCCACTAATACATAAAAACAACAAAAGCCGGCGCTTGCCCATGCACGCGCGGCGCGCACGAAAAAAAACCGCCCGGCATGCGCCGGGCGGTTTTTCGCAGGACGGGGCGCGTCGCCGCGCCGGGTCCGATTTACTTCATGACGGTACGGGTACCGACGACTTCAACGGTCACGCGACGGTTCTTGGCGCGGCCTTCGGCAGTCTTGTTGTCGGCGATCGGCTGGGACTCGCCCTTGCCTTCGGTGTACACGCGGCTTGCATCGACGCCTTTCGAGACCAGGTATGCCTTGACCGCTTCGGCGCGGCGCAGCGACAGCTTCTGGTTGTACGCGTCGGAGCCGACCGAATCGGTGTGGCCGACGGTGACCATGACTTCGGTGTCCATGCCTTGCAGCTGGGCCAGCAGGTTGTCGAGGGCGGTGCGGCCTTCGGCTTTGACGACCGACTTGTCGAAGTCGAACAGCGCTTCGGCGGCGAACGAGACCTTTTCCGACACTGGCACTGGGGCCGGTGCTGGTGCCGGTGCCGGGGCCGGTGCGACCACTTCGACGACTGGCTCAGGTGCCGGAGCGACGTACACTGGCGCCGGCTGGGCGACCGGACGGCCGAATTTGTAGATCAGGTTGACCGAGTACAGGTCGACGTTCTTGCCCAGGCCGACCGACTTGTCGACGCGATAGCGCTCGGCTTCGACGCGCATGGCCCAAGCTTCGGTGAATTTGTACTCGAGGCCCAGACCGGCTTTCGGGTTCAGGCTGCGCTCGCTGACTTCACGGCCGCCGACGCGGTTCACCAGCACGCTGCTGCCGCTGTTTTCCGCTTTGTATTCCGAGTAGTGCAGGCCGAGGCGGCCATAGATCGAGAAACGCTGCGACAGCGGCATTTGCGCCAGCAGGTCCAAGTTGAAGCCACGGAACGCGGTGTCGATGTTCACGCCGGCAGGCGGCGGCGAAGCGGTCGTGTGGGTGTGGAAGTGGCCCAGTTGGAAGTAGCCGCCTTCGACCGCGAAGTTCTTGCTCAGTTGCTTACCGAGGTAGAGCTTCGAACCGTAGTCCTTGGTGTCGCCGATGGTCGACGTGGCCAGGGTGCCTGCTGGCAGCGTGGCGCGGATGCTTGCAACGTCGAGGTCCGCACGCGACTGGCCGATACCGGTGCCGATGTACCAAGCCGAATTGGCCCACTCAGGGTTGTTGAAACCGCCGTCTTGGGCCATCGCGCCTTGCGCGAAAAAGGCGAACGCGACTGCGCTGAATGTACCCATCTTTGTTGCTAATTTCATTTTATTCTCCAGTGAGGGTTGGTCAATTTCTTACTTCTTACTTCATGATCGGAATGGCGCGCGGTGTAGCGTCCGGCTGTTGTTGCCTTCACATCGCACAAGGCGCTTGGATGAAGCGACTCGCAACGTGTTGACTGCCACCAAGACTCCACTATGTCCGCTTTAATAACTCTGCTCAGTTCGCTACCGCACATTACCTCAAAACTTGGAAACTTTATGCGATAAAACAACATCCGCAAACCCATTGCATGCGTAACAAACGCTCATTTCATTTACTCCTGACAACATTATAGCAAGTTGCCAACGCGACTGTGAAATGCGCGCCAAGCGCGTGCGCCCCGCAGCGGGCCGCCACTGCGGGGCGCCGCGGCCACGGCGCGCCGCCCGCGCCGCCAGCACGGGTGCGATGCTATGGACCGCCGCCGCTTTGGGCTAAAATGTCACAAATTAATATTGTTGCGCCAAAGAGACACACCGGGGAGAGCCACGCCCCCGTCCCGCGGCGCCGCCGACCATGCAAACACACACCGAGCTGCTGCAAGCGATCAAGCGGGAACTGGCGGCCTGCGGCGCCGGCACCCCCGTGGCCGGCGCCGCCGCCGCCCTGTGCGAGCGGATCGGGCAAAAGTTCCGCCCGCTGGTCGGCCCGGCCAGCCTCGCCTTGTTGTTGGCGCGCAGCCTCGAGACGCAGCGCGCGCGTTTCCCGTGGCTGCCGCGCAGCGCCGAGGCCGCCGCGCTCGAGCACAGCTTCGCCGCGCGGGAGGCGTCCGAGGTGGCCGCCGCCACCGCCGCCGTGCTCGACACCTTCGTCAGCCTGATGGCGTCGCTGATCGGCACGCGCCTGACCTTCCAGTACCTGCGCTCGGCCTTCCCCGCCGCCACGCCCGCCCCCCCCGAGGAGACCCCCGAATGACCGACAAACTCAAGCTGGAGCGGCTCGGCACGAGCGTGCCGGGCCTCGACCTCGTGCTCGGCGGCGGCCTGCCGAAACTGTCGTTTAACATCATCGGCGGCGCCCCGGGCAGCGGCAAGACCACGTTCGCCCAGCAGATCATGTTCGGGCTGGCCGGGCCCGGCTGCAAGGCCCTGTTCTTCACCGCCATGGGCGAGCCGCCCGTCAAGATGCTGCGCTACCAGCAGCAATTCGATTTCTTCGACTTCGACAAGGTCGACACCGACGTCAAGTTCATCAGCCTGGCCGCGGAGGTCGGCGCGGGCAACTACGACGGGGTGCTGGCCCAGATCATCAAGGAGGTCGGGCTGCACGCGCCCTCGCTCGTGTTCATCGATTCATTCCGCTCGTTCACCCAGGGCGCCAAGGGCGAGCAGCAGGAGGTCCACGTGCTGCAGTCGTTCGTGCAGCAGCTCGTGACCCACATGACGGGCTGGAACGCGACGACCTTCCTGATCGGCGAATACCTGCTCAACGAGACCGACAAGAACCCGATCTTCACGGTCGCCGACGGCATCGTCTGGCTCAGCCAGCACGTGCACCGCAACGCGATGGTGCGCAAGATGCAGGTCATCAAGATGCGCGGCCAGAAACAGCGGCCCGGCCTGCACACCTTCCGCATCGGCGGCGCCGGGGTCGAGATCTTCCCGCGCGTGATCGCCGCGCCCGACCCGGCCGCCGCCGGCGCGCCGCGCCGCCAGCTGCGCCGCCTCTCGCTCGGGGTGCCGGCGCTCGACGAGATGCTCGGCGGCGGGCTGCCGGTCGGCTACTCGATGCTGCTGGCCGGCCCGTCCGGTTCGGGCAAGACCACGCTCGCGACCGCGTTCCTGGCCGAGGGCGTGCGCCTCGGCGAGCGCGCGGTGCTCGCCTCGTTCGAGAAAAGCGCGGGCCAGCCGGGCGACGGGAAGCTCGACCAGATGGTGCGCGACGGCAAGGTCGGGATGCTCAATATGCGCGAGCTCGACCTCTCGGTCGACGAGACGCTGCACGAGCTGCTGCTGCTGATCGAGGCGACCGGGGCGCGCCGCGTCGTGCTCGACTCGCTGTCGGGCTTCGAGCTCGCGCTCGCGCCCGAGTTCCGCGAGGACTTCCGCGAATCGCTGTACCGCATGGTGACGGTGCTGTGCGACAAGGGCGTGACGCTGGTCCTGACGACCGAACTCGAGGACTGCTACAGCGGGCTGCGCCTGTCGCCCTACGGCAGCGCCTTCCTGGCCGACGCGATCGTGCTGCAACGCTATATAGAGGCGCGCGGCGAATTAAAGACCGTGATCACGGTCGTCAAACTGCGCGGCAGCGCCCACAGCCGCCAGCTGCGCCAGTTCGACATCACCGCCGACGGCATCGTCATCGGCGCCGCGCCGGTGCGCTTCGAAGGCGCCCTGCTCGGGCGCGCGCGCGATTACTAGCGGCCGCGCGTGCGGCGCTTGCCAAACGCGCGCACGCAAGCGGCGTATCGACGGGAACAAAAGCGTTCGTGTGCCGCCACAGAGCGCGCCCGCCGCAGCGCCACCGTGCCACTGGCTGCGGGCTTATCCGCTTTTTTTGGCCTCAGGCGGCGAGATAGCTTTTCAGCCGGGCCTCCAAGCCATACGGGTCGATCGGCTTTGCGATGTAGCCGTCAAATCCCACTGCCATGAGGCCCTCCTCGTCGCCGGCCATTGCCATCGCCGTCACCGCGACGATCGGCACCCCGCGCAGCGCATCAATCTGTTTGAGATTGCGCATCAACGCCAAGCCGGACATCCCAGGCAGCGATACATCACATAAAATCAGATCGGGTGCTGCCGACTTGGCGAGCGTGAGCCCGTCGTGCGCGTCAAACGCGAAGATTGTGGTGAAGCCGTAGCTCTTAAGTAGATAGAGCATCAACTCCATACTTGCGGAGTCGTCTTCAATTAACAGGATTCTCTGACTCATAGGCCTTGCGCCTTCCCAAGATGATGCCGAGCTTAACGTAAACCAGGCAGCCGCGCAGATGGGTTCGGTTGACACGTGCTGGGTGGCGCACGTTGGAGAACCGCGCCCGCAATTCGCCGGTGGCTATTGGATCGATTTCAGTGCAGGCCGCCGACCGGGGATGTCCATCGCTGCAGAACATTCCCGCGCGACTGCCGCGGCAAGACGAGCTGAAATACGGTTCCCGTTTCGTCAGTGGAGGCGACCTTAATTGTTCCACCATGCGCCTGCACGATCTCGCGGGCGATGTAGAGCCCGATCCCCAATGGGGTTCCAATGGGTGTGCAATGGGTGTGCGAAAGGCGGCCCGGATGGGCTGCGTACGGAATTATATTTCCTAACTGCATAGGAGCGTCGCGCGAGATCGTCGCGCGACCGGCTCGCTACCGATGGGAGCCGGCTCGATTGCCCGCGCCTCCCCCGCTTCCTGCAAAACCTCTGCCGTGCTTCCGACAGGCTTGTTGGAAGAGCGCTGAGCCATTCCACGCAGCTCAAGGCGACGCATCGCGAGCGCGGCTAGCCCGCGCCCGCCGCGCCGACCGGCACACTGATGCGAAGCAACATGCCGGAGCGCCCGGCGGCGCCCGCGCCCGCGCCGCGCTCGAGCACGAGCGTGCCGCCGAGCGCGCCGAGGCGCTCGATCATGCCCGCGATGCCGAACGCGCGTGCCTGGCGCCGTTCCTCGGGGCTGAAGCCGATGCCATTGTCGCTGACCGTCATGACGACATTGTGCTCGTCGCGCGCGAGCGTGATCTCGGCCGCGGTGGCGAGCGAATGGCGCGCGACGTTGCTCAGCGCCTCCTGCAGGATACGGAACACGGCCAGCGTGCGCGCGGCGTCGAGCGCGTAGCCGCACGCCGTCTCGGCCACCGTGAGGCGGCAGGCGATGCCGCTGCGCTCGAAGCGCCGGATCTGCCACTCGATCGCCGCCAGCAGGCCCAGTTCGAGCTCGAACGGGCGCAGGTCGTTCATGATCGCGCGCACCGAGCGGATCGTCGCGTCCACGTTCTCGAGCACCACCCCGACCCGCCCGTGCAGGCGCGGCTGGCGCGGGCCGGTGCGCGCGTGCAGCATCGAGACGTCGATGCGCAGCGCCAGCAGGTTCTGTCCGAGGTCGTCGTGGATCTCGCGCGCGATGCGCTTGCGCTCCTCCTCACGGATCTGCTCGTGGTGGCCGAGCAGCTCGTGCAGGCTGGCCTTCGAGCGCTGCAGCGCGTCCTCGGCCTGTTGCAGCTCGAGCACCTTGAACACGAGCGCCTCGTTGACCTGCATCTGCTCGGCGCTCGCGGGCGGTGCGACCGGCGCGGCCGCGGCGGGCACGGCGGCGGGCACGGCAACGGCGGCGGGCGCGGCCGGCGCGCGCGCGCCCTGCTCGGTGCCGAACAGGCTGGCCGCGCGCGTGACCAGCGTCATTTTCCATTGCGTCAGCTCGGACGGCGTGACGCCGTGCTCGCGCGCGATCGCCTCGAGCGGGCGTAGCGCGCCGAGCGCCTCGAGCGCGGCGCGCGCCTTTTGCGCGGCCGTATGGGTTACTTGGTCGGTCTCGATCATGAAGTTGATTTGCCACACGAAACAATGCTCGAATAGTAGCACCAACGACGCGCCGGCCGGGCTGCAAACCGCTTGCCCGGCGCGCGCGGCTACAGGAAGCGGTCGAGGATCTTGCGGCTGTGCTTGTCGATGGTGAACATGTCGCGGATCAGGAAATGGATGCCGTGGTTGTCGGCCACGAGCAGCGCCGCCTCGCCGATGCGGCGGATGTCCTCCTCGCCCTTGAGCACGAACTCGGTGTCGCCGCGGTCGGTCTTGACGTACCAGGTGCAGGGCGTGGCGAAACTGCTCACGCGCGCGATGTGGGAGATCTCGGGCATGAATTCGCGGCCCTCGAGTTCGTCCTGCACGAGCGTGCGCAGCGCCGCCGGCAGCGCCGCGAGCGCGTCGATCCAGGCCACCTCGCGGCCGTCGTGCAGCACCAGCGAAATGCCCTTGTCGGGCGACTGGATCGGGAACGCGCGCACCGGCGTGACGCCCTCGTGCACCACGCCGTCGAAGGTGGTTAGCACCAGCTTGCCGAAGGCGTCGCGCCGCAATGCGAAGGCGCCCGTGGGGGCCGCGCCGTCGGCCGCGCTGTGCGCAGGGGTGCTGGAGGTGTTGTTTTCAATCGTGCCGGCCATATCAGTCCTCGTCATCCATGTCGGTGTCGACGTTGCGCGCCTGCGCCTCGTACAGCCTGAAGTAGGCACCTTCGCGCGCCATCAGCTCGTCGTGGCTGCCCTGCTCGACCACGACCCCACGGTCGAGCACGACGAGGCGGTCGGCCCGGTGCAGCGTCGACAGCCGGTGCGCGATCGCGATCGTGGTGCGGCCCTGCACCAGGTTGTCGAGCGCCTTCTGGATCTCCTTCTCGGTCTCGGAGTCGACCGACGAGGTGGCCTCGTCCATGATCAGGATGCGCGGGTCGATCAAGAGCGCGCGCGCGATCGAGATGCGCTGGCGCTCGCCGCCCGACAGGCCCTGGCCGCGTTCGCCCACCATCGAGTCGTAGCCCTGCGGCAGGCGCAGGATGAATTCGTGCGCGTGCGCCGCGCGCGCCGAGGCGATGATCTCCTCGCGGCTCGCGCCCGGGCGCCCGTAGGCGATGTTCTCGGCGATGGTGCCGAAGAACAAAAACGGCTCCTGCAGCACCAGCCCGATGTGGCGCCGGTAGTCCGACACCGCGAACGAGCGGATGTCGACCCCGTCGAGCAGGATCGCGCCCTCGGAGACGTCGTAGAAGCGGCAGATCAGGTTCACCAGCGTGCTCTTGCCCGAGCCGCTGTGGCCGACCAGGCCGACGAATTCGCCCGGCTTGATGGTCAGCGAGATCGAACGGTTGACGGCCCGGTTGCCATACCTGAAACCGACCTCGCGCAGCTCGATGCGGCCCTCGATCTTGTCGAGTTTGACGGGGTTGGCCGGCTCCGGCACGCTCGAGACATGGTCGAGGATGTCGAAGATGCGCTTGGCCGCCGAGGCCGATTTTTGCGTGACCGAGACGATCCGGCTCATCGAGTCGAGCCGCCCGTAGAAGCGCGAGCTGTAGGCGATGAAGGCGCTCAGCACGCCGACCGTGATCTCGCCCTTCGAGACCTGCCAGATGCCGTAGCACCAGACCACCAGCAGGCCCAGTTCGGTCAGGAACGAGACCGTCGGCGAGAACAGCGACCACACCTTGTTGAGCTTGTCGTTGACGGCGAGGTTGTGTTTGTTGGCCTCGCGGAAGCGGTTGGCCTCGCGCTTCTCCTGGGCGAAGGCCTTGACCACGCGGATCCCGGGAATGGTGTCGGCGAGCACGTTGGTGACCTCGCCCCAGACCCGGTCGATCTTCTCGAAGCCGGTGCGCAGGCGGTCGCGCACCACGTGGATCATCCAGGCGATGAACGGCAGCGGCACCAGCGTGATGACGGCGAGCCACGGGTTGATCGAGCACAGGATGATGCCCGTCATGATGATCATCAGCACGTCGGAGGCGAAGTCGAGCAGGTGGAGCGAGAGGAACACGCAGATGCGGTCGCTGCCGCTGCCGATCCGGCTCATCAGGTCGCCGGTGCGCTTGCCGCCGAAGAACTCGAGCGAGAGCTTGAGCAGGTGCTCGTAGGTGGCCGAGCGCAGGTCGGCGCCCATGCGCTCGGACACGAGCGCGAGCACATAGGTCTTCCACCAGCCGAGCAGCCAGGCCAGCACGGCCGAGCCGAGCAGGCCCGTCATGTACAGCACCACCAGCATCGGGTCGATCTGTTTCCCGTTCTGGTAGGGGATCAGCACATTGTCCATCAGCGGCATGGTCAGGTAGGGCGGGATCATGTGCGCCGCGGTCGAGAGCAGCATCAGGATGAAGCCGAGCAGCAGCTGGCCGCGGTAGGGGTGGGCGAAGCGCCACAGGCGGAACAGGGTCCAGGTCGACGGCGGCGTGTGGATCACCTTGGTGCAGATCGGGCACTCCTCCTGGTCCGGCTCGAGCGGCGCCTTGCAGCTCGGGCACACCTGCTGCTCGGGCACGTGCACCGGGCGCCCCGTCAGGTGGCTCTCGAGCTGTTCGCGGAACTGGTCGACCAGCCGGATCGCGAGCAGGTTCTGGCCCAACGTGAAGCGCCACGCGGCCAGCCGGCCCTGCGCGTCGAACAGTTCGAGGTGGCCGACGCCGGCGTGGTCGTGGTGCTTGAGCACCAGGCCCGGGCGGTAGCGCCACTCGCGCCATTCAAGCTCGCCGGGCGCGCGCGCGCGCAGGCCGCGGTCGGTGGCGACCAGCAGGCCCTTGGTGAAGCGCAGCCGAGCGTCCAGGTCAACCTCTACGCTGCTGAGAACGTTTTCCCCGGAAGCCAGGTTTTTTTCGACTTCGGCCTGCCAATGGCCGGGCAGGAAGGCGTTCGGCGCGGCGGCCGCGACAGCGGCAAAAGGTTGTTCAGTAGTCATCGTAAAAGCGGTTTCCGGCGGTGCGCCAAGCCCGCCGAGGCAGGGATTTGGAAAATTTGGTCGATTGCCGGCACTTGGTGGGCCATGTCGTGGAGCAATTACGGTATTGTATAGGGTGGCTTCGCGCTGGAACAAAAACTTGGATCGAAATAATCCTCTTTGTTTGCGCGCGAATACAACAGCCCGCGGGCGCCGCGCCGGCACGCCCGCGCAGCGTCTTTCGTGGCAGGAAAAACAGCATTGCAAACGGGCTGGAGGACGGGCCTTTCGAGAATGACCGGGCGCCCGGCGCCGCGGTCTTGTACCAGAACTCTTGTACCAGAATAATTACATGACAACTAAAGACGCAAAGAAGAACGACATCGCCTTTCTCCGCGTGACACACCTGCGCGGACCGAACATCTGGACCTACCGTCCGGTGATCGAGGCGTGGCTCGACCTTGGCGAACTGGAAGACTTCCCTTCGAACACCCTGCCCGGCCTGTACGAGCGCCTGCTGGCCTGGCTGCCCGGCCTGGTCGAGCACCGCTGCGGCGTCGGCGAGCGCGGCGGCTTCCTCGAGCGCCTGCGCGAAGGCACCTGGTCGGGCCACATCCTCGAGCACGTCGTGCTCGAGCTGCAAAACCTGGCCGGCATGCGCACCGGCTTCGGCAAGACGCGCTCGACGGGCGCGCACGGCATCTACAAGATGGCCTTCCGCACGCGCCAGGAGCAGGTCGGGCGCGCCGCGCTCGAGGCCGGCCACACGCTGCTGATGGCCGCGATCAACGACACCGCGTTCGACGTCGAGGCCAACGTCGCCCAATTGCACGAGCTGGTCGACGAGCATTGCCTCGGGCCGAGCACGGCCCACATCGTCGAGGCCGCGACCGAGCGGCGCATCCCCTCGCTGCGCCTGACCGACGGCAACCTGGTGCAACTGGGCCACGGCGCCGCCCAGCGCCGCATCTGGACCGCCGAAACCGACCAGACCAGCGCGATCGCCGAGAGCATCGCCAGCGACAAGGACCTGACCAAGTCGCTGCTCAAGTCGTGCGGCGTGCCCGTGCCCGAGGGCAGCCTGGTCAAGAGCGCCGCGCAAGCGTGGGAAGAGGCGCAGGACATCGGCGTGCCGGTGGTCGTCAAGCCGTACGACGGCAACCACGGGCGCGGCGTCTCGCTCAACCTGATGACCGAGGCCGACGTCGTGGCGGCCTACGAGCTGGCCGCGCGCAAGGGCGGCAGCCCGAGCGTGATCGTCGAGCGTTATATCAGCGGCGACGAGCACCGCCTGCTGGTGGTCGGCAAGCGCGTGGTCGCCGCCGCCAAGGGCGAGTCGCTGTGGGTCACCGGCGACGGCACGGCCGACATCCGCGCGCTGGTCGACAGCCAGATCAACACCGACCCGCGCCGCGGCACCACCGAGGATTCGCCGCTCAACGCGCTGGCGCCCGAAAAAGGCGCCGAGATCATCCTCGAACTCGAACGCCAGGGCCTGACCGCGTATTCGGTGCCGCTGGCCGGCCAGAAGGTGCTGATCCAGCCCAACGGCAACGTCGCGTTCGACGTCACCGACCGCATGCACCCGTCGATCGCGCACGCGGCGGCGCTGGCGGCGCGCGTGGTCGGGCTCGACATCGCCGGGGTCGACCTCGTGGTCGAGGACATTTCGAGACCGCTCGACGAGCAGCGCGGCGCCGTCATCGAAGTCAACGCCAGCCCGGGCCTGCTGGCCCACATCAAGCCGGCCAACGGCCCCGGGCGCCCGGTCGGCACGGCCATCGTCGACAACCTGTTCGCCGCGGGCGAGAGCGGGCGCATCGGGATCGTCGGCGTGACCGGCAACGGCGGCGCGGCGCTGATCGCGCGCCTGGTCGGCTCGCTGCTGCACCTGACCGGCAAGCACACCGGCGTGGCCAACAGCCGCGGCCTGTTCCTCGACCAGCGCCAGATCGCGCGCGCCAACGGCATCGACTGGGACGCCGGCCAGCGCCTCTTGATCAACCGCACGGTGCAGGCCGCCGTGTTCGAGAGCAATGCGCGCATGATCCTGAGCCACGGGCTGGCCTATGACAAGTGCGCGGTAGGCATTGTCACCGACCTCGACTGGGATCCAAGCCTGGCCGAATTCCACCTCAACGAGGAGGACGGCCTGTCGAGCGTGATGCGCACGCAGGTCGACGTGATCCTGCCCGACGGCGCGGCCGTGCTCAACGCGTTTGACCCGGCCGTGGCCGCGCTCGCGCAGCTGTGCGACGGCAAGGTGATTTTCTACGCGCTAGAGCCGCAACTGGCGATCATCGCCCAGCACGTGGCGGCCGGCGAGCGCGCGGTCTACCTGCGCGACGGCCATATCGTGCTCGCCCACGGCACGCTCGAGACGCGCCTGCTCGCGCTGGCCCAGCTCAAGCCGGCGCTGGCGGCGCAGCCGCAATGCATGCTCGCCGCAATCGCCGGCGCGTGGGCCATGGCGGTGCCCGAAGAATTGATCGCCGCCGGCCTGCGCAGCTTCGACCCGGACGCGCCGGCCAGCAATTACTAGGCGCGGCACGGAAGACAAGGCAGTACGGCAGACAACGCAGTACAGAAAATTAACAAAGCCCGGCCGCGCGCCGGGCGGGCGGCGAATGCAGCGTCACGCGCTTGCCGCCGCCCCACCAGGACAAGGAAGAAGTTTTATGGAAGTTTCGCGCGTACGAGCCCTGCGTGGCCCCAACCTGTGGAGTCACCACACCTCGGTCGAGGCGATCGTCGCCTGCACCCCGGATGAACAGTGCGTCGGCGCGATGCCGGGCTACGAGACGCGCCTGCGCGCCCGCTTCCCGGAACTGAGCCCGCTGCAGCCGAACGGCCACGACGACACGATCCCTATGGCGCACGTGCTCGAACTGGCCGCGCTCGGCCTGCAGGCGCAGGCCGGCTGCCCGGTCACCTTCAGCCGCACCACCGCGACCCTGGAAACCGGCATCTTCCAGGTCGTGGTCGAGTATTCCGAGGAGTCGGTCGGACGCCTCGCGCTCGAGCTGGCCGAGCAGCTGTGCGCGGCCGCCGCCGCCGACCTGCCGTTCGACCTCGACGGCGCGCTGGCGCAGCTGCGCGAGCTCGACGAGGACATGCGGCTCGGGCCCTCGACCGGCGCGATCGTGCAGGCCGCGCTGGCGCGCAACATCCCGTACCGGCGCCTGACCGACGGCAGCCTCGTCATGTTCGGCTGGGGCAGCCGCCAGCGCAAGATCCAGGCCGCCGAGATCGACCGCACCGGCGCCATCGCCGAGGCCATCGCCCAGGACAAGGAACTGACCAAGCGCCTGCTCGACGCCGCCGGCGTGCCCGTGCCTTTGGGCCGCGTGGTGCTCGACGCCGACGACGCCTGGGCCGCCGCGCTCGAGATCGGCCTGCCGGTCGTGGTCAAGCCGAAGGACGGCAACCAGGGCAAGGGCGTGACCGTCAACGTGAGCACGCGCGAGCAGCTCGCGGCCGGCTTCCTCGCGGCCTCGGAATTCCGCGACGACATCCTGGTCGAGCGCTACCTGCCCGGCAACGACTTCCGCCTGCTCGTGATCGGCAACAAGCTGGTCGCGGCCGCCCGGCGCGACCCGCCACAGGTGGTCGGCGACGGCGAGCGCACGGTGCGCGAACTGGTCGAACTGGTCAACCTCGACCCGCGCCGCGGCAACGGCCACGCGACCTCGCTGACCAAGATCCGCTTCGACGACATCGCGCTGGCGAGCCTCGCGAGCCAGGGCTATGTGGCCGAATCGGTGCCGCCGCTGGGCCAGCGCGTCATCTTGCGCAACAACGCCAACCTGTCGACCGGCGGCGCGGCCACCGACGTCACCGACGACGTCCATCCGGCCGTGGCGGCGCGCGCGATCGCCGCCGCCCACATGGTCGGGCTCGACATCTGCGGCGTCGACCTGGTCTGCGACAGCGTGCTCAAACCGATCGAGGAACTCGGCGGCGGCATCGTCGAGGTCAACGCCGCGCCGGGCCTGCGCATGCACCTGTCGCCCTCGTTCGGCAAGGGCCGCCCGGTCGGCGAGGCGATCATCGGCGCCATGTTCGCCGACGGCGACGACGGCCGCATCCCCGTGGTCGCGGTCACCGGCACCAACGGCAAAACCACCACGGTGCGCCTGATCGCGCACCTGCTCACGGCCGGCGGCCTGCGCACCGGCATGACCAACACCGACGGCGTGTATATCGAGGGGCGGCGCATCGACAGCGGCGACTGCAGCGGCCCGCGCAGCGCGCGCAACGTGCTGCTGCACCCGGACGTCGACGCCGCCGTGTTCGAAACCGCGCGCGGCGGCATGCTGCGCGAGGGCCTCGCGTTCGACCGCTGCCAGGTCGCCGTGGTCACCAACATCGGCGCCGGCGACCACCTCGGGCTCAATTACATCACCACGGTCGAAGACCTGGCCGTGCTCAAACGCGTGATCGTCCAGAACGTCGCCGACGGCGGCGTCGCGGTGCTCAACGCGACCGATCCGGCGGTCGTCAAGATGGCGGGCAACTGCCGCGGCAGCGTCACCTTCTTCGCCGCCGACGGCGGCCATCCGGTGCTCTCGACCCACCGCGCGCAGGGCCAGCGCGTGGTGTATGTCGAAGACGGCATGCTGGTCGCCTCCGAAGGCGCGCAGGCGCACCGCCTGCCGCTGGCGGCGGTGCCGATCACGCGCGGCGGCGCGATCGGCTTTCAGGTCGAGAACGCGATGGCCTCGGTCGCCGCGGCGTGGGCGGTGGGCGTGTCGTGGGACGCGATCGCGGCCGGCCTGGCCTCGTTCGCCAACGAGAGCGACAACGCGCCGGGCCGCTTCAATGTGTTCAACTACCGCGGCGCGACCGTGATCGCCGACTACGGCCACAACCCGGACGCGATCCTGGCGCTGGTGGCGGCGGTCGAATCGATGCCGGCCAAACGCCGCGCGGTCGTCATCAGCGGCGCCGGCGACCGCCGCGACGAGGACATCCGCCAGCAGACCGAAATCCTCGGCGCCGCCTTCGACGACGTGCTGCTGTACCAGGACCAGTGCCAGCGCGGACGCGCCGACGGCGAAGTCGTCGGACTGCTGCGCGAGGGCCTCGCCGGTGCCGCCCGCACCACGCATATCGACACCATCACCGGCGAATTCCTGGCGATCGACACGGCGCTGGCGCGACTGGCCGCTGGCGACCTGTGCCTGATCCTGATCGACCAGGTCGAAGAGGCGCTGGCGCACATCGCGGCGCGGATCGCGCAGGGCTGACGCGCAGGGCTGACGGCAACAGCGATGCCAAGCAAGGGCGGCCCCAAGGGGCCGCCTTTTTTTTGCCAAAAAATCCCGTCCTAACTAAAGCCACTACATCGTCCTCGCGCATGCGGCGGCGCATGCGCCGCCGCATGCGCGAGGACGATGTTGGTTTGGGTCTTTATTGAAGCTCTCACCGGCGCGATCTCTGCAGCATCAAACACCTAATTCAAGTCTTGGGCAGGGCCGAGCCAAGCCCCGGATTTGACCTCGGCGGCCACGGCGGTTAAGATGCCGCCCCATGGGAATGAACAAACTGCAGCGTCGCGCGTCGGCCTGGATCGCCTGCATGGCGTTCCTGATGGCTGCGCTCGTTCCCGCGATGGCCCACCTGCTCGCGGCCGAGAATGCCGGCGGCGCCTGGGTCGAGCTCTGTTCGGCCAAGGGCGCCAGGCTCGTCTACACCGCCTTCGCCGATGCCGCGCCCGCCCCCGCCGACGGCGCCGCGCACGGCGAAAATTGCCCGTTCTGCCAGACGCATGCCGACACGCCCGCGCTGCCGCCCGCCGTGCGGACGGTGCTGCCGGCCATCGCCGCCGTGCAGCGTTTCCCCTCCCTGTACTACCAATCCCCGCGTACGCAGTTCGTTTGGGCCAGCGCACAGTCGCGCGCCCCGCCCTCCCTATCCTGACAATGCTTTAGCCCTGCCGGCGCGCCTGTGCGCGCCGCCGGCCGGCACACAAACATTCCCCGGGAGTTGCAATGCCAACCCACATCACAATCGCGGCCGCCGCGCTGGGCGCGTGCGCGCACGCGTCGCTCGCGCTCGCCTCTCACCTTGCGCCCGGCGCGCCGATGGCCGAAGTCGTCATCAAGGGCGAGCGCGCCAAGGCGCCGCCGAACACGCCGGCGACGGTCGAAACCATCGGCGCCGAGCGCATCGCCGCGACCATCAACACGGTCGGCAGCGCCGGTGCGCTCAACTACCTGCCTAGCGTCCACGTGCGCGAACGCTACATCGGCGACCGCAATGCGGTGCTCGTCATGCGCGTCAACAGTTCGGTCGCGAGCGCCCAGACCCTGGTCTACGCGGACGGCCTGCTGCTGTCCAATCTGCTCAACAACAGCTTCAGCACGGCGCCGCGCTGGGGCATGGTCGGCCCCGAAGAAATCAGCCATGTCGACGTGCTGTACGGGCCGTTCTCGGCGCTGTACCCCGGCAATTCGGCCGGCGGCGTGGTGCTCATGACGACGCGCGCGCCGGGCCGCTTCGAGGCGCGCGCGAAGCTCGACCTGTTCGACCAGCGCTTCAAGCTCTACGGCACCGCGCGCAATTTCTCGGGCGCGCATGCGAGCGCGTCGTTCGGCAACAAGGCCGGCGCCTGGTCGTACCGCCTCAGCGCCGACCGCCTCGACAGCCACGGCCAGCCGCAAACCTTCGGCTTCGCCGAGCGCGCCACACCGGCCGCGCCGGCGGGCGCGACGCCCGTCAGCGGCGAACTGCGCGACATCGACACCAACGGCCGGCCGCGCATCATCACGAGCGCTATCGGCGCCGACCATACCGTGCAAGACAACGCCAAGCTCAAGCTCGCGCTCGACCTATCGCCGTCGCTGCGCGCCGCCTACACGCTGGGCCTGTGGCAAAACCGCTCCGACGCGCGCGTGCAAAGCTACCTGCGCGACGCCGCCGGCGCCCCCGTCTACAACACCGCGCGCACGGGCGAGGCCGGCCGTTACGTGCGCTTCGCCGGCGACCCCGCCTACTACACGCTCGCCGGAAGTTCGCCGTCGCAGGCCGAGAGCGAACACAGCATGCATGGCCTCGCACTGGATTGGCGCGACGGCGGCGCATGGCAGTGGCAGGCCGTCGCGAGCGCCTACCGGCAACACCGGGACACGGGCCGCACGGCCGCCAACACGGGCGCGCTGTCCGATTCCGGGACCGGCGTGCAGCGCCCGGGCGGCACCCTGACCGACGCCGCCGGCACCGGCTGGGCCAGCCTCGACCTGCGCGCGGAATCGAAACAACGGGGCGCGCACAGGTTCAGCGTCGGCTTGCACGGCGACCGCTACGCGCTCAAGTCGGCGAGCTCGGCGGTCGCGGCCGACTGGCTGCGCGGCGCGGCGGCCGGCACGCCTTCGTCGAACTCCTACGGCAAGACCAGCACGCACGCGCTCTACGGGCAAGACCATTGGGACCTCGCCCCCGCCTGGCTGCTCGTGGCCGGCCTGCGCCTCGAGCGTTGGCGCGCCTACGACGGCAGCAACTTCAATGCCGCCAACGCCCTGCCCTACCGCCAACTCAACTATTCCGAGCGCTCGGCCACCGATGCCTCGCCCAAACTGTCGCTCGCCTACCGCGCATTGCAGGACTGGAACCTGCGCGGCTCGCTGGGCCGGGCCGTGCGCTTTCCGACGGTCGCCGAGATCTTCCAGGTCATCAGCCTGCCCAACAGCGTCAAGCAGAACGACCCGAACCTCAAGGCCGAGAACGTCCTCGCCGCCGAACTGACGGCCGAGCGCGGCATCGAGCACGGCCTATTGCGCCTGTCGCTGTTCCGCGAGAACAAGCGCGACGCGCTGATCGCCCAGACCGACACGACCGTCACGCCGACCATCTCGAGCATCCAGAACGTCGACCGGGTGCGCACCTACGGCGCCGAGGCCGTGTTCGCGCTGCGCAAGCTGCATGGTTTCGAGCTCGACGGCAGCGTCACCTATGTCAAGTCGACCATCGCGCGCGATAGCCGCAACCCGGGCCTCGCCGGCAGCGCGCAGCCGCGCATCCCGGACTGGCGCGCCACCTTCGTCGCGCTCTACCGCCAGTCCGGGCGGCTCTCGTACAGCGCGAGCTACCGCTACAGCGGCCGCCAGCACAACGCCCTGCTCAACACGGCCACGGGCAGCTACAACGACGTCAACCCCGATGTGTACGGCGCGGTGAGCCGCTACAGCGTGCTCGACGCCAAGATCGTGCTCGCGTTGGCGCGGCATTGGACCGCCTCGGCGGGCGTCAACAACATCGGCTCGTTCAAGTACTACGTCAATCCGAACCCCTATCCGCAGCGCACCTTTTTCACGAGCCTCACATTCGACTACTAAGGAACACGATGAACATAATTAATTTACTGAAGGCGCTCGGCGTCGCGGCCTTGTTCTGCGGCAGCGCGCACGCGCACGGGCCGATGGCGCACGGCGCCACCAAGCCCGAGCTCGGCACCTCGGCCGCGGTCGACGGACAGGGGCGGCTGTGGATCGCCGGCAAAGAGACCGACGCGGCCGGCGGCCAGTACCTGGTCTTGCAGTCCACGATCGACAACGGCGCGACCTGGTCGGCCCCCAAACGCATCGGCCAAACGCCCGAAGCGCTCGCGGCCGAAGGCGAAAGCCGTCCCAAGCTCGCGTTCGGCACGCGCGGCGAAATCTATGTCGCCTACACCCGGCCGCTGGCCAAGCCCTACACGGGCGAGATCCGGTTCGCGCGTTCGCTCGACGGCGGCAACAGCTTCTCGGCGCCCGTCACCGTGCACGTCAACCGCGACGAGATCACGCACCGCTTCGAGTCGCTCATCGTCGACCGGGCCGGCCACGTCTACATCGCCTGGATCGACAAGCGCGACCGCGAGGCGGCGAGCGCGCGCAAGCGGGCCTACCGCGGCGCGGCCATTTACTACGCGGTCTCGCGCGACGGCGGCGCCAGCTTCGCGGGCGACTTCAAGATCGCCGACCACAGCTGCGAGTGCTGCCGCATCGGGCTCGCGCTCAACGGCAAGGGCGCCCCGGTCGCGCTGTGGCGGCACGTGTTCGCACCGAACGTGCGCGACCATGCGCTGCGCGAACTGACGCCGGACGGCCGCATGGCCCCGATGCAACGCGCCTCGTTCGACGACTGGAAGGTCGACGCCTGTCCGCACCACGGGCCGGCGCTCGCCTACGCCGCCGACGGCACCCGGCACCAGGCCTGGTTTAACATCAAGGGCGGGCAAGGCGGCTTGTTCTACGCGGCGGCGCCCGCCGGCGGCGCGCTGGCCGTGCCGGCCACGCTCGGCACGGCGCAGGCGCAACACGCCGATATCGCCGTGCAGGGCGATGCCGTCGCGCTCGCATGGAAGCAGTTCGACGGCGGCGCGACCGCGGTCGTGGGCCGCCACTCGCGCGATCGCGGCGCCTCGTGGGAGCAGCACGTGCTCGCCTCGACGAGCGGCAATTCGGACCACCCGCGGCTGCTGGCCACGCCCGCCGGCATCGTGCTCGTGTGGCGCACCGAGGCCGAGGGCGTGCGCGTGGTGCCGGTCCGAAAGGCCGCCCCATGAGGCCGCTCCTACGCTATGCGCGCGCCCTGGCCTGCACCCTGGCATTGCTCGCCGCGAGCGCGGCGGCCACGGCCGAGGCGACGATCCGGCAATTCGACGCCGACAGCCTCGCCCCCCTGCGCGAGACCCAGAAAGGCAAGCCCTTCGTGCTCGTGCTGTGGTCGCTCGACTGCCCCTTTTGCGAAGCGAGCCTGCGCACCTTGTCCAAAAAAATGCGCAGCAACAAAAACCTGCGCGTGGTCACCCTCGGCACCGACCCGCTGTCGGACCCCGCCAGCGCCGCCCTGATGCAACAACGCCTGGCCGCGCTCGGCTTGACGCACAACGCCTGGGCTTTCGGCCCGCAGCCGGTCGAACAATTGCGCTACGCCGTCGACCAGGCATGGCACGGAGAACTGCCGCGCAGCTACTGGTTTGGCGCGGACGGGGTCGGCGTCGCCAAATCCGGGCTGATCAGCGCCGGAACGGTCGACCGCTTCCTGTCCCGGCACTAAACCACACTGCACTGCGCCACGCGCACCGCGCCCCGGGAGGGCCCCGGCGCGGTCCGTTCGCACGCCCTGAAATGGTGCGCCGCGGCAGACGAATACTCATAGATACAACACCCCATCCGATTTTTGTGTAGTAATATTACATACCCAAAGATCGAGTTGATGCCTCAATTTCCATACGGATACAGGTAAACCTGCCGACTTTGCCCACATTCCACGTCCACACATAATAATGGAGTTGAGCATGCATCAACTAAGTAGTATTCCTTCACATTTTCGACAGGCGCTGATGGCATGCGCATGTGCAATCGTGCTCGCCGCCTGCGGCGGCGGCGGCGGCTCGGCCAGTCCGGCCCCGACCCCGGTGCCCGTGCCCGTGCCGGTCCCCGTGCCCGAACCCGTGGTCGTCCCGCCGCCGCCGCAAGCGGCGGCCACCCTGCGCGTGTATTACAACCGGGTCCAGCGCGACATGGCGAGCTGGGGCGTGTACTCGTGGGAAGGCCCCAAAGTGCCGAGCGCGGCCTGGATCGCCGACCGCTTCATGTTCAGCACCGAAGTCGCGTTCGGCGCGTTTGTCGACATCCCCGTCGACACCGCCAAGGCGGCGATGAAGTTCCTCGTCACCGACGGCAGCGGCAACAAGAACTGCGGCGACGACCAGTCGGTCAACTTCGCCGCCGACATCGCGACCAAGGGCCAGCAGGTGTGGCTGCGCGAGGGTGATTGCACCGTCTACGCGACGATGCCGGCGATCAGCTTCGGCGACCTCGGCTCTGCCTCGGCGCACTGGCTCAACGCCAACACGCTGGCCTGGCCCGGCACGCCCGCCACCGGTAGCTACCGCCTGTTCTACGCCAACAACGGCGGCCTCGGTTCGAACAACACGGGTGTCACCGGCGCCGACGGCAACGTCGTGCTGAACATCGGCGGCCCCCTGTCGGCCACGCTCAAGGCCAAGTTCCCGCACCTGTCGGGCGCGCTCGCATTGACGATCAGCGACACCGACCTGCAGTACCTCAAGGACCGCCAGTCGTCGCAGTTCGCCATCGCCCAGTACGACGCCGCCGGCAAGCTGATCCAGGTGACCTCGCTGCAGTTGGCCGGCATGCTCGACGCCCTGTTCGCGGCCAACGCGGCCTCGGCCAAGCTCGGCGTGACCTTCAGCGCGGGCGGCGTGCCGACCTTCCGGGTGTGGGCGCCGACGGCCAAAACGGCCGCCGTCACGATCTATCCCGACGCCAACGGCGCCAGCACGGCCCAGCTTCCAATGACGCTCGACAGCAACACCGGCATCTGGAGCTACACCGCCGCCGACGCGGGCTACACCAACCAGGCCTACTACACCTTCAAGATCGGCGTGATCTCGCGCTGGGCCAACAACAGCCTGGTCAGCAACACCGTGACCGACCCGTACTCGCTCAGCGTCAACGCCAACAGCACGCGCAGCTTCATCGCCAACCTCGACAGCGCCGCGCTCAAGCCGGCCGGCTGGGACGCGCATGTGATCCCGGCGCTGGCCCATCCGACCGACATCTCGGTCTACGAGCTGCACATCCGCGACTTCAGCGCCAGCGACCTGACGGTGCCGGCGGCCAACCGCGGCAAATACCTCGCCTTCGCCGAGACCGCCTCGAACGGCATGCGCCACCTGAAATCGCTGCAAAGCGCCGGCCTGACCCACATCCACATGCTGCCAAGCTTCGACATCGCCAGCATCAATGAGGCGGGCTGCAGCACGCCGACGATCGCGCCGGCGGCGGCCGACTCGGAATCGCAACAGGCGGCCGTTTCCGCCAGCGAGAACAGCGACTGCTTCAACTGGGGCTACGATCCGGTGCACTACACGGCGCCCGAGGGCAGCTTCTCGACCAACGCCAACGACGGCGCGGTGCGGGTGCGCGAATTCCGCACCATGGTCAAGTCGCTGCACGAGCAAGGCCTGCGCGTGGCGATGGACGTGGTCTACAACCACACGAGCTCTTCGCAGCAGGGGCCGCTGTCGGTGCTCGACAAGATCGTGCCGACCTACTACTACCGGCTCAACGCCAAAGGCGGCATTATCAACGACAGCTGCTGCGCCGACACCGCCGCCGAGAACGCCATGATGGCCAAGCTGATGGTCGATTCGGTCGCGACCTGGGCCACCCAGTACAAGGTCGACAGCTTCCGCTTCGACATCATGGGCATGCATCCGCTGGGCGTGATCAGCAACCTCAAAACGGCGGTCGACGCCGCCGCCGGGCGCGAGATCTACCTGTACGGCGAAGCCTGGAACTTCGGCGCGGTCGGCAACGACGCGCGCTTCGTGCAGGCGCGCCAGTCGAACATGTTCGGCACCGGCATCGGCTCGTTCAACGACCGCCTGCGCGACGCCGTGCGCGGCGGCGGCTGCTGCGACGGCGGCGACGCGCTGGTCAACCAGCAGGGCTTCATCAACGGCGTGTTCACCGACCGCAACGCGCAAAGCACCCAGACCAAGGACGACGCGCTGCGGCTGGCCGACCTGGTGCGGGTGGGCCTGTCGGGCACCTTGCGCGAATACAGCTTCACCGACCGCACGGGCACCTTGCGCAAGAACTCGGCGATCGACTACTTCGGCCAGAACGCCGGCTTCGCGGCCAACCCGGCCGAGGTGATCAACTATGTCGAGGCGCATGACAACCAGACCTTGTTCGACTACAACGCCTACAAGTTGCCGACCACGACCACCCTGGCCGACCGTGTGCGGGTACAGAACCTGGGCGCTGCGATCAATATGTTGTCGCAGGGCGTGCCGTTCTTCCATGCGGGCCAGGAGATCCTGCGCTCGAAGTCGATGGACCGTGACAGCTACAACGCCGGCGACTGGTTCAACCTGCTTGACTACAGTTACACGAGCAACAACTTCGGCGTGGGCTTGCCGATGGGCGGCGTCAACGGCAGCAACTGGTATCTGATGCGGCCGATCCTGACCAATCCACTCATCAAGCCGGACACGGCGGCGATCATCAGCGCGCGTGACTACTTCACCGACATGCTCGCGATCCGCAAGGACAGCTCGCTGTTCCGCCTGCGCACGGCGCAGGACGTCATCGACCGGCTCGCGTTCCACAACACCGGGCCGCAGCAGCAGGAGGGCTTGGTCGTGATGAGCATCAACGGCCAGGCGCCGAGCGCCTACGCGGGTGCCAAGTACAAGAGCGTGGTGGTGTTGTTCAACGTCGACAAGGTGGCCAAGGTCATTGCGATCGACGCGCTCAAGAACAAGTCGCTCACGATCCACGCCAAGCAACTGGCATCGGTCGGCGACACGCGCGCCAAGACCGCGACCTACCAGGCCGCCAGCGGCAGCTTCAGCATCCCGGCCCGCACCACGGTGGTGTTTGTCGAACAGTAAGCAGCACGTAGGTAGGTAAAAAAGGCCGCCGGGTTCGCCCGCGCGGCTTTTTTTTCGGCTGCCGTGTCAAAATTCGTGTAGAGAAAAATTTAGGTATCAAAAACCAACATCGTCCTCGCGCATGCGGGGACCCATAGAACAGTTGCTCATCGCGAACGTTCTATGGGTCAACGCGGGGGCGCCGAGCCATGCGCGAGGACGATGTTGGTTTAGGTTTTTGGAATTTACCGGCTTCGCAATTTCTGCTACGCCTTTCTAACCGCCCGAAGCCGCGCGCAGCGCCTCGCGCAGCCGCAGGTCGTCGTCGCCGATGCTGTAGACCGGCGCGAAGCCGCCGCCCTCGGTGCGGAAATTGGTCGTCTGCCCCTGGTACACGCGCGCCGCCGTCCATTGCACCTGGCCGTCATAGGTGTAGTTGCGGATGTCGAATTTGTACTGCAGCGGACTGTCGGCCGTGCCGCTGACGCGCGCCCCCGGCGTGACGATTTCCTGCGCGATGTAGTCGCCGCCTTCGATGATCTCCTGCCACACGCGCTTGGTGAGCTTGTCGCCTCGATACGCGGCGCGCCCGCCATAGCCGGCCGCCGGCTTGAAGAACAGCTTGCGCCGCTCCTGCCACAGGCGTTCCGCATGCGCAATCTGGACGATCTCGGTGCGCGGGATATTGGCCAGCAAAATTTCCTGCAGCGCCGCCGGCACGCCGAGCTCATCGAGCACCCGCTGGTCGGTCAGCAAGGCAAGATTGCGCTTGTCGGCATACAACGCATGGGCCTGCGGATGCGGCGTGAGCACCACCGCGCGCGCAAGGTAGGCCGCGCGCAAGGCGGCGCTGGCGGGCGCCTCGAGCATGAAATCGGTGAGGCGGTTGTAGACCAGGTCGACCTCGCCGTCGGCATGCCACAAGGCGCCGTCGCGCCACGCGAGCTCGGACGGGTCGGCGATCACGGCGGCAATGCCGGCGCGTTCGAACAAGCGCTGGAACAGCAGGAATTCGGCGTACAGGTATTGCTGCCGCGGCGCCGCGTCGACGATCGCGATGCGCGCGAGCGCGCGCGTGCGACCCGAGCGGCGCCACTCGTCGCCGAACATGGCGACGATGTCCGCTTCGAGCCTGCCGGCGCCGCCCGCGCCCGACTGGAGGTAGTCCATTTCGACGCAGCACGCATGTTGCGCGCGCGCCAGCACGGCGTTGAGCATCGCCCCACCCGCGTTGGTGTTGATTTCGATAAGGCCGGCGCGCTCGCCATCGAGGTGGAAATCGTACCCGAAGAATACGCCGAGCGCGCCGCCGGGATCGTGCCGCGCGATCCCGGGCGCGCGCGCGAGCACGCGCGCCCGGTACGACGGCAGCTTGACGACCGCCTCGATCGCGCCGACCACCTGCGCCATGCGCGCGCTCTGGCCGGCCGAGACGAACACTGGCCGCGCCGAAAACAAATGCGGGCAACGTTCTTCGATGAGCCCGAACACGGCGCTCGATTCCAGATCCAAGGCAATGGCACGCTTGACGGCGCCCTCCTCGAGGCTGATGCAGAAACACTCGCTGTTTAGCATCTCGACCGTGTGTTGCGCGGTCGCAGGCGTTTCGCAGGCGTGACAATTGGGGCGCGACGGGGCGGGCATTTCCTGGTCTCCTTTGTAATGGGCTACGCGATCATACCGCTGCCGCGTTTTTTGTTGCCACGGAAACGTTTGATACAGATCAATTGTCCCACGGCAAGTACTTGATATTGTTCATAACCAAGCACCAGCAGCAAGCCTATCAGGAAGCGGAGCCCAAGATGGACGGCGCGTTTAATAAACAGTGGTCGCTGCCGCGCGAGGACGAGGCCAGCTTCAACGCGCAGCACAACGCCATGATCGCGCCGATGCTGCCCGTGCTGGGGCCTTTCTTCGGCCTGTCGATCCTGCTGTTCACGGCCTGGGACTACCTGATCGACCCCTCCCAGGCCGGCAACACCTTCCTCACGCGGTTGTTGCTCGTTTGCATAGGCGCGAGCGCCTATTTCGCGACCGGCCTGCGCTGGTCGCCGGTGCAGCGCTGCGCGATGATCTACGCCACCCATGCCGGCGCGATCACGGTCACCGCCGCGATGCTCGAAAACGGCCTGTTGTACGGCCTGGCCGGCATCACGGCCTGCCTGTTCATGGTGTCGGCGATCGCGATCCGCCTGCGCACGTTTTTCCTGATCATCGGCGCGCCCACGATCCTGTTTTTCGTGCTCAGCGCAATAAAAATGCCGATGCTGGGCTTCATCAACGGCGCGATCCTGTACGGCTTCTCGGTCGTCATGGCGGCCATCCTGATGTTCGCGATCCGGGTGTTCCGCCAGCGCGCGTTTTTATCCGAGAAAAAGCTGCTCTACAGTTCGCGCCACGACAGCATGACCGGCGCCGCCAACCAGGCCTACCTGACCGAACTGGCCGAGCGCGAAATGGCGGTGGCCAAACGGCACGCGCGGCCGCTGGCCGTCGCCATGCTCGACATCGACCACTTCAAGCGCGTCAACGATGTGTATGGGCATGCGGTCGGCGACGAGGTGATCCGTCAACTGGTCAACACCTGCAAGCGCAGCATGCGCTCGATCGACCATTTCGGCCGCATGGGCGGCGAGGAATTCGTCTGCGTGATGCCCGAAACGAGCGTGCAGGACGCGCTGACCTGCGCCGAACGCATGCGCCGCAACATCGAGCACATCGAGGTCGACACGCCGCAAGGGGTGCTGCGCTTCAGCGCCAGTTTCGGGGTCGCACTGTTGACGGCGCGGCACGCGCACTGGAGCGACTTGCTGAGCGACGCCGACACGGCCATGTACCGCGCCAAGAACACCGGGCGCAACCGGGTCGCGCTCGCGTTCGGCGAGCTGCCGGCCGCGCATTGAGGCCCGGGCCGCGTCCCGCCTCAGCCGAGCCGGACCACGAGCGCGGCCACAAACAGCGCGCTCGCCAGTGAAATGCCGCGAAATGGAATCCGGAACCAGTAAAGTTTGGCCAGCACGAGGTAGCCCGCGCACATCGCCAGGCCGAGCACGATAAGGAAGGTCGAGCCGAACAACATGGCGTCGTGGAACAAGGCGAGGTAACCGTAGACGAGCCCGAAGAACATCGCCCCGTAGCTGTGGCTCGCGTTAAAGCCGATCCACGCGCGCCACATCGTCGTTTGCCGGGTCAGCACGGGCGAATCGGCCGCCATCGCCGCCTGCACCGCGTGCAGGCGCGGATGCAGCTTATTGCCGACGAAGGTGTACAGCAGGTGGGCGCTGCCGAGGAATAAAAAGATGAAGGCGCTTGCGGCGACGAGAATCTGGGGAAGCGTGAACATGCACTACTCCTGCTCGAAGATGGAAACGGACCCGGCGCCGCCGGTGTCCATGGAGAAAGCTTACGGCGCCTGCAAACCGAGCACGAGTTGTTGCATCACCTTCTTCGAGACGTCGGCGCACAGATTGTTCATGCCTTGGAACGCGTTGGCCGAATAGTCCTTGGCCAGGAATTCCTTGTTGCGGAAGGTCACGCGCGTGTTGAGCACATCCTTGCCCGCCATGATGCCGAACATGACGCGCATACCCGGGTTGCGTTGGCGGTAGGCGGTGATTGCGAGCTCGGCGGTTTCGCTGTCGGAGATCGTGTAGCCGGCGGACACGGCATCGGTCTCATAGTTCTTTTCGATCAGCGGCAACACTTTGTCGTTCTGCTTGCAATCGCCGCAATCCCAGCGCATGACCAGCTTCGGCAACTGGCGTTCGGCCAGCGTCCCCTTGGGCGCCGCAGGGGCCGGCACGGCGGCCGGGCCGGCCGGGGCCGCCGCAGCCACTGCTGCCTCGGGGGCGGCGGCGGCCGTCTGCGCGGTCGCGAAGGTGGCGGCTGAAACGAGGGAGAGCAGCAATGCTGCGCAGCGGGAAACGTGGCCGATTTTCATGTTTTTCCTGTTTTGGCGTGGAAGATGTTTTGGCCCCGGGCGCAAGCGGATGAGCCGCCACAAGGCGCCGGCTCTGACTGTCCGGCTGCGCCACATCTTACGCCAAAAAAATTGCTATTAAAACAAAAAATTTCAGGCCTGAGGCGCAGGTTTTCCCTGCGGGTCCCGCGCATACCAGACCAGCAGCACGCCCATCACGACCAGCCACAGGGGAAGCAGCGCGTTGTTAATGTCCGCGATGAACTGCACCGCCCCCGACACGTTGCGGAAGGCGCCGACCTGGAACAGGCACGCAAAGGCGATGCCGGCCCAGCCCGCCCAGGCGGGAAAGCGCGCCTCGTCGCGCATTGAAAGTCCCGCCAGCAGGAAAAAGACGGCCAGCATGGTCTCGCCGAGGAATTCCCCGATGTAATTGCCCAGATAAACGTTGAGGCCATGGAAGACCGCCGCCAGGCCCGTTTTTGTCTCGGCGCCGGCCTGCAGATAGGCTTCGGCCAGGACCCAGTGGATGCTCGGCCAGCGCATCAATCCGAGGCACATCGAGAGCGCGCCTAGCGCGGCAGCGACGAGCGCGAGCGTCATGCGCGCGCGGCTGGCCGGGCATGCGAAATAGCTGGCGACGGCGCCCGGCAACAGCATCAGCGGCAGGAATGCGTAGATCGCCCAGATGGCGCGCATGCTTGGCCCGCCCTCGCGCAGGCGCGGCAGGACGTCGGCGGCGCTGCCATCGAGGATGTCCGGGTAGTTGAAATTGGCCGCCAGGTAGCTGAAGACGCCGACGAAGGCCAATGCCGCAAGCACGAAGCTGATGCCGCCGATAACGATGATCTTGCGGTGCTGCATAGCCGTCCCTTTCACTGCCACCGGTGTATCAGTTGCCGTCCACGCTGCCGAGCACGTCAACGGTCAGGGCTTTTCCATTTCATAGCGCACCGGGACGAGGACGCGGTAACTGTTGTCAGTCGAATAGATCGGCGGCGGCGGCATCGAGATTTTGGCGACCGTCGCGAGCGTCAGCGCGTCGAAGGCCTTGTCGCCGGAGGACTTATCCATCGCGACGGTCGCTGCCGAATTGCCGCGATTGAAAGTCAGCGCGAACTGGGCACTCTTGCTTGCGCGGAATGCACGGAATCGTGGATCCTCGTCGATCGCCGTGCCGACCTTCGCCATCAGCAGCCCGAGCCAGCGGCGCCGGTCGTTGGCGATCTGCTCGGCGCTGAGCAGCTTGTGCTTGGTCTCGAGCCGGTCGAGGTTCTCCCAGCCCAGGTCCTTCGACCGCGCGGCCGCTTTGCGATAGAGTTCGGCGGCCATGGCCAGATCGACCGGCATGCCTTTGCCCAATTCCGCCATGCGCCCGAGCGCCAGGTGGCCCTCGCCGGTGTCGGCGTCGGATGCCTTGCGGTAGAGCGCGATCGCCTCCTCGTTCGAGGCCGGGCGGCCCCAGCCGCGTTCCGCCATCCGGCCGAGTTCGACATACAGCTCCGGCCGGTCGACCGCGGCGCGTTCGTACCACTGGGCCGCCTGGCCGTAATCGCGGGAGACGCCTTCGCCGAGCTCGTACCAGCGGCCAAGCAGGGCCTGGCAGGTCTGCACGCCCGCCTTGGCGGCGGCGGTGACCGCCTTGAGGTCGTCGAGGTTGCGCGGCCCGGTTTCGACCTGCCGCTTCTGTTCGCCGCACATCACGAGGTGGCGCACCGCGTTGCCGCGCGCGAGGAAACGTTGCATCTCGGGCGTCGGCGCCTGGGGCTGCGCCTGCGCCATTATTGGCGGGCTGGACAACAAGGCGGCAAGCAAGAGGAATTTGAGCGGCTTCATCATTGTCGGTGGGTTGGGATAAAGAAAAAATTTTAGCACCGAAAGATCAATTTCAAGGGCTTTTCGCGCGATTCGGGCAGACGTTTTCACATTAGTTTACAGCCACGAGGTCCTGCCGAGCCATTCCAGCCCTGTTTTGGAGCTCGAAATCGGTAGAACGGCGCGACAGAAAAGGTAACGGCGATGTTGCAGCAATACCTGAAGATGACTTTTTTGTGGCTTCACCTACCTAAGGAAGTCCCATTGTGCCTGTCTCGGAATTGTCAGTCCCCCATCTCCCCCCGCATTACCTGTTTTCTGGGTTTGTAAAATACTCGACGCATTGCACAAGGACACAGACACTTCCCTCGCCTTATGCGTGGTCGTGTCGTCGTCTCGCGCGTAAAAGCGCGGTAGCAGAAGCTGCTTGTCAGAAAGCGCTTCGTACAGCGTTAGCAGTCCGCAAGGTGAAAACCTGGAAGTTCCGAACCTGAGAGCGATTACAATCTCTTTGTGCCCAACCATTAGAGACTCTGAATGAGAATTTTTATCAGTTCGTTGATCGGCGGATTCGAGGAATTGCGCGCCGCCGCGCGCTCGGCAATCGTCGCGCTGCGCCACGAGCCCGTGGTTGCCGAAGACTTCGGCGCCCGGTCAACCTCGCCGCAAGTCTCATGTCTCCAAGGCGTGCGGTCCGCCGACCTAGTGGTCTTGATCCTCGGGTCGCGCTACGGAATCGTCCAAGGCGCGTCTGGCGTCTCTCCGACCCACGAGGAGTATCTGGAAGCCCGAGAAAGCAAGCCCATTCTAATGTTCGTCCAGGAAGGCGTAGAGCGCGACGAGCAGCAGGCCAAGTTCATTTCAGAGGTGGGGGCTTGGCAAACCGGGCATTTTCGCGCGGGCTTCAAAACGGCCGACGAACTGCGAGATTTGGTAACACGCGCAATCCACGACTATCAGCTTGCAAACGCTGCCGGCCCACTCGACACTGCCGCTATGTTGGCAGCGGCCCTAGCCCTGCTTCCCACTGCTCGGCAAAACCGTCAAAATCCCTCCCCTGCACTCCACGTTGGCATTATATGCGGCCCCATCCAACAACTCCTCCGGCCTGCGGAATTGGAGTCCCCCAAGCTTGCCGACGCTATCCATCAACAAGCGCTTTTTGTCGAGCCCAAACTCTTCTCGAAGTCGAAAGGCGTCGACTCCAGCATCAACGACTCAGCCCTCAACCTTGAACAGGAGGGCGGCGCCCGCATTCAGCTTGGCGAGAACGGTTCGCTTTCGCTACGCCTCCCCCTTGTAAAAACAGAGAACAGCCGCGGCAACGGGTTCGGTTTCTCCGCCATCATTCAAGAGGACGTATTGCGCGAACTGGCGACCTCATTGGCTTTCTCAGCGTGGGTCTTGGACGAGATCGATCCAACACAGCGCATCACGCATGTCGCTATAGCAGCGTCGATTGAGGCAAGCGACTACATGGGATGGCGCACGCAAGCAGAGCAAGACGCCAGTCCGAACTCTGGATCGATGCGCATGGGGAATGCGCAACAGCCGCCCATTTCGTCAACCGACTTTCCACGGGCGGCGTTGCGCTTCGATGCCGCCAAGCTTGCTGAGGATCTAATGGTCCGTTTGCGCCGGCAAATGAAAGCGTGACCACGTGGACATCGACAGTATTTTATCCGCGGCCTACGCGGGCACAGCTCGCCGAAAGTAGATAAACGCGTTGGCAAGCACGGCGAACCCATCGAAGGGAAGGCTGTCCGCGTGCGCTCCATTAGCGGCCGATATTTGACCGGCATGACCGACGCCGAGGGTTACACGCAGTGGGTCGAAAGTGAAGCCGCGGAATCCCGGAACACTCGAGAACCTACACGGCAGGCATCGGACTCATTCGCCGTCCAGACGTCGTCGTGAAGGCTGCTTATAAGCACCCGACGCAGGACAACATCAAGCAGATTGTGGAGATGAAGTTTCGAGGCTCACCGGCCTAGCAGCGAAGGAGTGGCTCACCCGCTTCGACGTGCCCGATGACGAATTGATGCGCTATAAGACAAAGCTCCTCTGCGAGCCAAAGCTGACCAAGGAGACGACGCTTCCGGAATCCCTTTGAGGGAGGCCGGCCATTCTGGCGCCTCGGATGATCCTCGACGGGCAGTCGGGCGTATTTGTCGCTGCAATTCTGCGATCCGGTAAACCGAAACCATATCCTCGTTCGTGGCAACAGCCATTTCAGCACGATGTCCAATGCTACCGTACTGAGACTCCGGCGGCGCTTTATAAACCATTCGGGCTAAGGGCAGTTCACGATGTCAAAATTTTCCGGCACTTGGACTTGCGTGAAAATTGTTCTTGGGCTCCTCTCTATTTCGACTAATCGTGGAGCCACAATCGCCCGCCGTTGATCCGGCCCGATGAAGACGACGCCCTCCGAATCCATGGGAACGCCGGAGCAGTGGGACCTCTTGTTGAAATCCATTTCAAGCGCGATCTGATACAAGTTGCTCTTGCGCGCATGGGCGGGCACCGCTTGAACGTTGAGCAGCCCCGCCCACAGAACGGCGCACATGAGGATTGCGAAGGCGATCAGGGCGTTTCCGCCCTCAGACTTCCCGTAGTAGTAGAGCATGAGGACGGCGCTGCCGATCAACGTCGGCAGCACGGCCGCCATATAGATCCAGGTCGCGATCACCATCGCCGACGCGGCCGTCGTCGCGTGCGGAAGCGCCGAGGCGTCGAGCTGGAAAATGGCATTCACCTCGCCCACCGCTTTGCCATGGGCGACGTAGGTAGCCAGAGCGATCATCGCGAGCGCGAGAATCTTGGCGGACTTGAATTCAGCGAAATGGCGATCCAAGAAACGGCTTGTCAACGTAGCCAGGACTACCAGGCCCAACGCGGCCCCGGACATGCAGAACGCGAACGCATACCCCGCCGTCACCAGTCCATAGGAGGCAAGCGCGCCGCCGACCACCGCGATCAGCGGACTGGCGATGGACATGGCGATCAATTTGAATCGCAAATCGAACGTCGGATTTTTGACGAACGAGCGGAGCCGCTTCCTTTGCCACGCGAATTTCGCTCTCATCCGTATGCGTTCATTGGGCAATCTGTCGTTTGCGGTTTTCATGTTAATCGGATCTCCAAAATAGGTTTACTCAATGGCGACAATCACACGACGTGTCCGGAAGAGTCGATCACGGCTGCGGAAGCGCAGCGGGCGACAGGATTCCGCTTCGGCCATCGTCAGCGCGGCCCCTGCCGAGATTAGTTGGACTTTCGGAAGGCCGAAACGTGCGCTGACAGCAAGGGCAAGGTTTGGCATTTTGCAAACTTGATACTCAGGTCTGCGGTACTCGCGAACGGGGTCGGTCGAAAACACCACAACATTGACGTCCGTGGTAGGTTTCGCGTTCGGCGACGTCGCGCGCCGCGCGCCGAGCGAAGCCACGCTGCCCCGATTTGACATTTCTTTTCACTCACACTGACGCATCGGCCATTCCACGGATGTATCCGCTCGCGAAAGCGGTAAAATGGCGCCCTTGGCACCTGCAGCCAGCGGCGCAACGGCGCCCGCGCAGGCGCCGCCTCATCGACGAAGAATAAATGACGACCGCCCCGAACGAAATCAACGCCGCCGCGATCAAGAACGGCGCGACCGAAAAGGTCACGCCGATGATGCAGCAATACCTGCGCATCAAGGCCGAATACCCGACCATGCTCGTGTTCTACCGCATGGGCGACTTTTACGAGCTGTTCCACGCCGACGCCGAAAAAGCGGCGCGCATCCTCGGCATCACGCTGACCGCGCGCGGCGCCCAGAACGGCAATCCGATCAAGATGTGTGGCATCCCCTTCCACTCGCTCGATCCCTACCTCGCCAAGCTGGTCAAGCTCGGCGAGTCGTGCGCGATCTGCGAGCAGATCGGCTACCCGGCCACGAGCAAGGGACCGGTCGAGCGCAAGGTCATGCGCGTGGTCACCCCCGGCACCCTCACCGATGCCGACCTGCTGCCCGAAAAAGCCGAACGCCCGCTGCTGGCCGTGTGCGTGATCAACCAGCGCAAGGTCGTCACGACCGGCCTCGCGTGGCTCTCGCTCGCCTCGGGCGTGCTCAAACTGATGGAGTTCTCGGGCAGCGCGGCCAGCGCCGCCACCCGCTTGCAGCAGGAGCTCGAACGCATCGTGCCGGCCGAGATTTTGCGCGGCGACGACGCCGACCTGCTTGACGACGGCGCGTTCGCCCACACCCAGCGCGTGCCCGATTGGCACTTCGACGTCGTCGGCGGCCACAAGGCGCTGCTCGAACAACTCGGCGTGGCGACCCTGACCGGCTTCGGCGCCGACGGCATGGGCGCCGCCTTCGGCGCGGCCGGCGCGCTGCTGCGCTACGCCCACTCGACCCAGGGCCGCGGCCTGCAGCACGTGCGCAGCCTCGCCACCGAAACCGAAAACGAATTCATCGGGCTCGACGCCGCCACCCGCCGCAACCTCGAACTGACCGAGACCATCCGCGGCCAGGAGTCGCCGACCCTGTTCTCGCTGCTCGACCACTGCCGCACCGCGATGGGTTCGCGCCTGCTGCGCCACTGGCTGCACCACGCGCGGCGCGACCAGGGCGTGGCGCAGGCGCGCCATGCGGCCATCGGCGCGCTGGGCCAGAGCGACGCCGCCGGCGCGCTCTCGGCCACGCTGGCCGAGGTGCCCGACATCGAACGCATCACGACCCGCATCGCGCTGCTGTCGGCGCGCCCGCGCGACCTGGCCAGCCTGCGCGACGGCCTGCAGCAGCTGCCGGCGCTGCGCCGCGCCGTCAGCCAGAGTTTCATCGCCGGCGAGGCGAGCCTGCTGGCGAGCATCCACGAGGCGATCGCCACGCCGGCCGAGTGCCTCGACCTGCTGGTGCGCGCGGTCGCGCCCGAGCCGGCCGCGATGGTGCGCGACGGCGGCGTGTTCGCGCGCGGCTTCGACGCCGAACTCGACGAGCTGCGCGGCCTGTCCGAGAACGCGGGCCAGTTCCTGGTCGACCTCGAGACGCGCGAGCGCGCGCGCACCGGCATCGCCAACCTGCGCGTCGAGTACAACAAGGTGCACGGCTTCTACATCGAGGTCACGCACGGCCAGACCGACAAGGTGCCCGACGACTACCGTCGGCGCCAGACCCTCAAGAACGCCGAGCGTTACATCACGCCCGAACTCAAAGTGTTCGAGGACAAGGCGCTGTCGGCCCAGGACAAGGCGCTGGTGCGCGAGAAGCTGCTCTACGACCAGCTGCTGGCCGACCTCGCGCCCCACATCGGCACCCTGCAGACGATCTCGCAGGCGCTCGCCCAGCTCGACACGCTGACCGCGCTGACCACGCACGCGCTGCGCCACAACTGGTGCGCGCCGCAACTGGTGCGCGAACCCTGCCTCGACATCCGCGAGGGCCGCCACCCGGTGGTCGAGAACCAGATCGAGCGCTTCATCGCCAACGACTGCGAGCTGGGCGACGAACGCCGCCTGCTTCTGATCACCGGCCCGAACATGGGCGGTAAATCGACCTTCATGCGCCAGGTCGCGCTGATCACGCTGCTGGCCTACGTGGGCAGCTACGTGCCCGCCGCGAGCGCGATGATCGGCCCGATCGACCGCATCTTCACGCGCATCGGCGCCACCGACGACCTGGCCGGCGGGCGCTCGACCTTCATGGTCGAGATGACCGAATCGGCCGCGATCCTCAACGGCGCGACCGAGCATTCGCTGGTGCTGATGGACGAAGTCGGACGCGGCACCTCGACCTTCGACGGCCTCGCGCTGGCGTGGGCGATCGCGCGCCACCTGATCGACACGAGCCGCAGCTTCACCCTGTTCGCGACCCATTACTTCGAACTCACGCAGCTGCCCGAGAGCCACCCGACCGCGGCCAATGTGCACCTGTCGGCGGTCGAACACAAGGACAGCATCGTGTTCCTGCACGCGGTGCAGGCCGGCCCGGCCTCGCAAAGCTACGGCCTGCAGGTCGCGCAGCTGGCCGGCGTGCCGCAAGGCGTGATCAAGGCCGCGCGCAGGCACCTCGCGCGGCTCGAATCGCAGGCCCTGGCGACCACGCCGCAACTCGACCTGTTCGCGCTGCCGTGCGTCGAGGACGAGGACGACCGCGGGGACGCCGACGGCGCGGCCCCGCCCGCGCATGCGGCCGAGCTGCTGGCCGCGCTGGCCGCGATCGACCCGGACGCGCTGACCCCGCGCGAGGCGCTCGAGCAGCTGTACCAGTTGAAGCGCCTGTCGGCATGAGCGCGCCACGCCTGTCCCTCGCGACCGTGCTGCTTGGCGTCCTGCTGGCCGCGCCGGGCGCGTTCGCGCACGAATCCGAGCCGCCCGAGCGCCACCAGTTCGGCCTGATCGGCCACCACTTCGGCACCGACACCGACCAGGCGCCGGCGCTCGCACGCCTCAAGAAATCGAGCGCCGCGTTCGACGAGAGCACGCTCTCGTTCGTGGTCGCCACCGGCATCAAAGGCAGCCGCGAATCGTGCAGCGACGAGTTGTACCTGGAGCGGCGCGCCGTGTTCGACGAGTCGCGCCGCCCGACCATCGTGTCGCCGGCGGCGAGCGACTGGAGCGACTGCAAGACGCCGGCCGGGCGCAAGGCGTCCAGCGAACGCCTGAACCGCTATCGCGAGATCTTCTTCAACGCGCCGATCTCGCTGGGCAAGCAGCCGCTCGCGCTCACGCGCCAGTCCGACAACGGCAAATTCCGCAGCTACGGCGAGAACGCGCACTGGATCGTGGGGCCGGTGCTGTACGCGACCATCAACCTGCCGGCCAATAACAACAACTTCCTGACCGCGGCCGGGCGCAACAGCGAGTTCGAGGACCGCTTGGTGGCCAACCGTTTCTGGCTCAACCGCCTGTTCGCGCTGGCCCGGCGCAGCAATTTCGAGGCCGTGGTGCTGTTTTCGGAGGGCGACGTCAAGGCGCTCGAAAAAGTCAGCCGGCTGCGCGCCCTGCTCACCCGCGCCCCCGAGCGGCAGGACGGTTTCGCGGCGACGCGGCGCCAGATCGGCCAGCTCGCCGAAAAATTCAAGGGAAAGGTCCTGCTCGTCGATACGGCCGCGCTGGCCAAGGACGCGGCGCCCGAGATCACCTGGCGCGACAACCTCGGCCATGTGAGCCTGGGGGCGCAGGCGGTGCGGGTGCAGGTCACGCCGGGTTCGGCGACGCTGTTCGCGCTCAAGAGTGCGCGCGCCGAGGCCAAGGAAGGCGCCGACAAGAAGGACAAAAAGGACAAGAAGGACAGGAAGGAAAAGTGAGCCGGGGCGCGGGGCTATGCATTTTTGCATTGCCGAGCCCGTATCTATTCAAAAATAGATAGCCGGTCCGGGCGCCGCGGGCCTGGTCCCGTCGGGAACCAGGCCGGCGTCCATCCCGGCCCCAGCGCCCCGCGGTCGGGGGCGCGTGGCGTATTGCGCTTGCCGTATTGCGTGCGCCTTACTGCGGGCGCCGTATCGCGTGAACGGCTTAGTGCACCGGATGGCTGCGGAACTCGTCGCCCATGTCGCCTTCGTCCTCGTCGTCGCCATGGTGGTGGCCATGCGCGCCGTGAACGTGCTCGTGCATGACTTCCTCGTCGGTGGCGGCGCGCACGTCGACCACGTTCAGCTCGAAACGCAGCGCGATGCCGGCCAGTGGATGGTTGCCGTCAAGCACAACCTTGTCGTCGGCGATCTCGGTGACCGTGAAGATCGTCGATTCCTCGCTGTCGCCGACGCCGTCGGGCATGCCTTCGAACTGCATGCCGACCTCGAGCGGCTCGGGCAGGTTGGCGCGCGCCTCGACCTTGACGAGCTCGGGGTCGTAGTCGCCGAACGCGTCGTCGGGCTCGATCTGGAGCATAGTCGCGTAGCCGACTTCTTTGCCGTCGAGTTCTTCTTCGATCTTCGGGAGCGTGTTTTCGTATCCGCCGTGCAGATAGACCATTGGCTGGCTGCCGTCTTCGATCAGATTGTTCTGCGCATCCGATAGTTTATAGTTGACTGTTACTACCGTGTTCTTGGCGATCTTCATGGGTAATCCCTTTCATTTATTGGCAGGCAGATTATACCCTCGGCCGGTGGATGGGTAATAGCGCGCGTGGTTATAATGGCGTATGAAAAAATTACAGCTCCTCGGCGACATCACGCCGGCGCAGTTCCTGCGCGACTACTGGCATAAAAAGCCGCTCCTGATCCGCGCCGCGATCCCCGGCTTCACGCCCCTGCTCACGCTCGAGGCGCTGGCCGCCATGGCGCGCGAGAACCACATCGAATCGCGCCTGATCACGAGCGTCGACGGCCACTGGGACATGCAGCACGGCCCGCTGCCCGAACTGCCCCCGCGCAGCCAGAAGGCCTGGACCATGCTGGTGCAGGGCGTCAACCTGTACCACGCCGGCGCCGACGCGCTGCTGCGCCAGTTCAGCTTCATCCCCGACGCCCGCCTCGACGACCTGATGGTCAGCTACGCGACCGAGGGCGGCGGGGTCGGCCCGCATTTCGATTCCTATGACGTGTTCCTGCTGCAGGCGCAGGGCAGGCGGCGCTGGCGCATCAGCGCGCAAAAGGACTTGTCGCTGGTCGAGGGCATGCCGCTCAAAATCCTCAGCAAGTTCAAGCCGCAGGAGGAATTCGTGCTCGAGCCGGGCGACATGCTGTACCTGCCGCCCCACTACGCGCACGACGGCGTGGCCGAGGACGAGTGCCAGACCTACTCGATCGGCTTCCGCGCGCCGGCCTACCAGGAACTCGGCGAAGCCTTCCTCCAGTTCATGGCCGACTCGATCGACCTGCCCGGCCGCTACGCCGACCCGGAGCTGCAGCCGGCCAAACACCCGGCCGAAATCCCGCGCGAACTGCTCGCCGACGTCGCCGAAGAGATGAACAAGGTGCGTTTCACCGAAGAGGACGTGACGATCTTCCTCGGCGAGCACCTGTCCGAGCCGAAACACAATGTGTTTTTCACGGGCCCGGCCAAGCCGCTGACGATGGGCCGCTTCGTCCAGAGCGCGGGCAAGCGCGGCGTGGCGCTCTCGCTCAAGAGCCAGATGCTGTATCGTGGCAAGCACGTTTTCATCAACGGCGAGTCGTTCGCGGTGGGCCGCGCCGACAAGGCCCTGCTCGACGCGCTGGCCAACGAGCGCAGGCTCGAAGGCGCCGCGCTCGAGGGCGCCTCCGACGATGTGATGGAGTCGCTGTTCACCTGGTACCAGGATGGCTGGCTCGAGCTGGCCTGAGCATAAAGACTGAAAACACGCCCGAACCACGCGCATTTGACTGCAACCCGCCCGCAACCGACCCGGAAGGATGACCGCCATGGAAGAGACGACCGCGCAACGCTTCAGCACCCACCTCGAATTCGAGGAACAGTTCCAGCTTTGTATTGCGCGTTCGAACTCCGTGCTCCAGTTGTTCGATCCCGATTTCGCCGTGTTCCCGCTCGGCTCGACCGAAACCGACGCCGCCCTGCGCGCGTTCCTGGCCGCCGGCGGCAGCGTGCAACTGGCGATGCACCGCAGCGCCCATATCGAGAAGCACTATCCGCGCTTCCAGCGCCTGCTGCGCGACTACAGCCACAAGGTCGAGTGCCGCGTGACGAGCCGCAGCCTGCACCAGCTGACCGATTCGTTCTGCATCGGCGACCGCGTCAACATCGTGCGCCGCTTCCATTGCGACCACATGCGGGGCGAAGCAGATTTTAATGCTCCCATGTCAACCGAAATCAGTCTGGAGCGTTTTGCAGGCATCTGGGTTGAATCGCTGCCCGGGCTGCACCCGACAACCACCGGTTTATAAGGCTGAGAACGGGTGCCGCTGGATCGCTTTGGCGCCGTTTCGGCCGAAAAAATCCTGTTCGCGCGACATTATTAGCGTTTTGTAAATTGGTCCGAAAATCTTTCATCGGAGCTATTGCGAACGTGAGAATTTCGTTATAATACCGGGTTAGGAAGTTTCCGTTGTCTGTCAAGCACCGTCACAGGTACCAACGTCACGAGAATTCCCTAATTTAGAGCGATAATTACCGGTAGTTATTCATCGCAATACATAGTTTTTACATCCGAAACAATTAAGGAAAAGTCCATGAAAAAATCATTGCTGATCGTCTCCCTGTTGGCCGTTGCTTTGGCTGCTTGCACGAAAAAAGAAGAAGCTCCAGTTGTTGCTCCTGAGCCAACTCCAGTTGTTGAAACCGCTCCTGCTGCAGCTGCTCCAGTTGCTGGCACCCCAGAAGCCGCTAGCGCCGCTGCTGTCGCTTCGGAAGCCGCTTCGGTTGCTGCTGACGCTGCTGCTGTCGCTTCGAGCGCTGCTTCGACCGCTGCTTCCGCTGCTGCTGAAGCCGTTCCAGCAAAGTAATCAGCTCGATAGAAAAGCCGACCTTCGGGTCGGTTTTTTTTCGCCTGGATTGTTGTGGTTGAGGGATTCTGGACGGAAAAGGGCATTTGAGCAAACGTGATCCCAATGAAGGCGCAATTTTTTTGAGATGTGCTCATGCAAGATCGCGGCTAAAAGTGGCAGAAATCGCGAAGCGGATACCTAAGAAAAACCAAACCAACATCGTCCTCGCGGATGCGGGGAACCATAGAACGTCGGCTCAAAGCAACTGTTCTATGGGTCCCCGCCTGCGCGAGGACGATGTTGGTTTTTGTTTTTTTGGTTCAATCTACACGACTTCCGAAGCGAGGCATGCCGGATGCTGTGCATTGGACCAGCGTTTGCGGCGTCGACCGGAATCGACTGCGGAACGTTATCCGAAGCCTGGGCATTTCGCCCCATCCAGACGTAAAAAAACCGGCCCACAGGCCGGTTTTCCTGCAAGCGCGATGCGCCCGCGTATTACTTCAGATCGTCCGCCAGCAGCTTGAGGATCTTCGCGCCCGTCGGCGAGGTTTCCGGCTTGCCGTCGTTGGACTGGACCTTGACCATGGACACGGCGGCGCCGTCGGCGGCCTTGACCGAGACGCGGTAGCGCTGCGCTTCCTTGGACTTCTCGGAATCCTTGCCAAAGCTGAACAGCTTGGTGAGGAAACCTTCCTTGGCGACGACATCCGGATCGACGAAGCGCACGAAGTACACGCCGTTGACGCGGTCGCGGTCTTCAACCGTGAAGCCGACGCGGTCGAGCGCGAGGCCGACGCGGCGCCAGGCGCGGTCGAAGCCTTCGTCGACCTCGACCGCATCGCCGACCAGCTTGGCGTGCAATGGCGCGACGGTCGGGTTGGCGACGACGCTCTCGGCCAGCTTGACTTCGCTGTTGCTCAGGCGCGCGACCAGCTTGCTCATGAACTGCGCCTCGAGCGCCGGGTCGTTGGCGCGGCCGGTCCATTTGGTGGTGTCGCGCGACTGGCCGACGAACACCTCTTCGGCGCCGCGGTGGCTGATGTAGATCTCGGTGCCGCCGTCGGTGCCGCGCTCGAGCCGGGTGCGGAACTTGTCGCGCTCGCCCGTGCCGTAGACCGAATCGAACACCCTGCCGATGGTCCGGCGCACGATGTCTTGCGGGATCTTGGCGCGGTTCTCGACCCAGTCGGTCTCCATCACGCCCGTGGTCGCCGATTCCTCGATGATCGTAAAGCCCGAATCGGCCCAGAACTGCTTGAGCACCGGCCACAGTTGCTCGGGGCTCTGGCCGGCCACGATCCAGCGCTGGCTGCCCGAACGCTCGACGCGCACCGCCGCCGTGTTGACCGGACCGATCGCCGGGCCGCCGGGCACGGCAACCGCGCCGCGGCCTTGCTGGCCTAGCGCGGTCGCGACGCCGCGCGTATCGGGCACGGCGTAGCGGTTGTCTTTTTCGAGCTGGGTCAGGTCGGGCGGCACTTCGAGCGACGGCGCTTTCTTGGCGCCCCGGTAATCGACCTTGTCGGACTCGATGAGCGAACCGATCATGCCGCAACCGGTCAAACTGAGCATGAGCGCCGAGGCGACGAGGCCGCGCGCGGCGGGGGTGCTGGCAGCGGCCAGGGCCGGGGTGAGTGTCTTGCGAGTAGTCATGTCGTCACTAAAAGATGAGCGGGAATAATCCGGAACCCTTGCGGGTCACAGGGCTGTTATAGGACGCCGGCATCGCGCAGGGCGGCGCGGACGGTGTCGTGGCAATCGGCCGAGAGCGCCACCAGCGGCAGGCGCAGGCCCGCTGGCATCCTGCCCATTTCGGCCAGGGCCCATTTGACCGGGACCGGGTTCGGTTCTACGAAAAGCTTCGCGTGCAGTGGCAGCACCTTGTTGTTGATCTCAACGGCGCGGGCGATGTCGCCCGCGAGCGCGGCCTTGCACATCTCGTGCATCAGGCGCGGCGCCACGTTGGCCGTGACCGAAATATTGCCGGCGCCGCCGCACAAAATCAGCGCCATCGCGGTCGGATCGTCGCCCGAATACACGGCGAACGTTTTCGGCACCATGCTCAGCAGCTCGGTGCCGCGGCCGATGTTGCCGGTCGCATCCTTGATGCCGACGATGTTCGGGATCTTCGACAGGCGCAGCACGGTGTCGTTGGACATGTCGGCGACGGTGCGGCCCGGCACGTTGTACAAAATGATCGGCAGGTCGACCGCTTCGGCGATCGCCTTGAAGTGCTGGTACATGCCCTCCTGGGTCGGGCGGTTGTAGTACGGCACCACGACCAGGGCGGCGTCGGCGCCGGCTTCCTTGGCGAACGCGGTCAGGCGGATCGCCTCGGCCGTCGAATTGCCGCCGCTGCCGGCGATGATCGGGATGCGCCCCGCGCTGTGCTCGACCGCCAGCTTGATCAGCTCGCAGTGCTCCTCCACGCTCACGGTGGCGGACTCGCCCGTCGTGCCGACGATGACGATGCTGTCGGTGCCTTCGGCGATGTGCCAGTCAATCAGCGCGCGCAAGCCTGGAAGGTCGAGGCTGCCGTCGGCGTGCATGGGGGTAACGATTGCAACGATGCTGCCCTTGATCATATTCACACACTTATGCTCGTAAATAAAAGTCAGATTGTAGCTGATCGCCCGCCCCCGTGGTCCATTCTTGCAGAGAAACGGCGCTCAAACCGGGTCCAACAGCGCTTTCTGGAGGGGAAAATCGGGGCCGCAGGCGCACAGGCGCTGCAGCATCGCCGGTTTCGGGCGCCCGACCACGCCGTCCTCGAAGGCGATCACGCGCAGGCCGGCGCGCGCGGCGTGCGCGAGCAACTCGCCGGGCGCGAGCAAAAAGGCCGGATTCGAGGGTTTGCCGAAGCGCTCGTTGCCATGCGCGAAGGTTTCGTAGATGAGCAGGCCGTCCGGCCGCAGGCTCGCGAGCAACTGCGCGAACAGCGGCCGGTGCAGGTAGTTGGTGACCACGACCGCCGCAAAATGCGCCGGCCCGAACGGCCATTGCGCGCCCTCCCCTTCGAGCTCGCACTGCAGCGTCGTGATGCCGGGCCCGCTAGCTAACGCCAGCGCCGCCGGGTCGCGGTCGAGCGCGCTGACGGCATGGCCGCGCGCGGCGAACAGGCGCGCATGGCGCCCGCCGCCGCAGGCGAGGTCGAGCACGGGACCGGGTTCGGCCAGCGGCGCGAAGCGCGCCACCCAGGGCGAGGCCTCGCCCATCAGCTGTACGACAGGCCCATCGCCTCGCGCACGTCGCGCATGGTTTCCTGGGCCAGCTTGCGGGCCTTTTCGCAACCGTCGGCGACGATCGCGCGCACCAGCGAAGGGTCGTCCAGGTATTGCTGGGCGCGCTCGTGCATCGGTTCCTGCTCGTGCACGATGGCGTCGATCACGGGCTGCTTGCACTCGAGACAGCCGATGCCGGCCGTGGTGCAGCCCTTCACGACCCAATCCTTGGTTTCGCCATCCGAATAAACCTCGTGCAATTGCCAGACCGGGCATTTGCGCGGGTCGCCGGGGTCGGTGCGGCGCACGCGCGCCGGGTCGGTCGGCATGGTGCGGATCTTCTTGACGACCGAGGCGCTGTCCTCGCGCAGGGCGATCGCATTGCCGTAACTCTTAGACATCTTGCGTCCGTCGAGGCCGGGCAGGCGCGAGGCCACCGTCAGCTTGGCCTGCGGCTCGACCAAAATGAGCTTGCGGCTGCCCTCGAGGTAGCCGAACAGGCGTTCGCGGTCGATCATCGACAGGCTTTGGGCGTCCTCGAGCATGGCGCGGGCCTGCTCGAGCGCTTCGTCCTTGCCGTCCTGCTGGTATTCGGTGCGCAGCTCGAGGTAGAGCTTGGCGCGCTTGCTGCCGAGCTTTTTGACGGCCTCGATCGCTTTTTCCTCGAAACCTTTTTCTTTGCCGTACAGGTGGTTGAAGCGGCGCGCGATCTCGCGCATCATTTCGATGTGCGGCACCTGGTCGTCGCCCACCGGCACCTGGCTGGCGCGGTAGATCAGCACGTCGGCCGCCTGCAGCAGCGGGTAGCCGAGGAAGCCGTAGGTCGCGAGGTCCTTGTTGCTCAGGTTCTCGATCTGGTCCTTGTAGGTCGGCACCCGCTCGAGCCAGCCGAGCGGCGTGGCCATCGACAGCAGCAGGTGCAACTCGGCATGCTCGGGCACCTTGGACTGGATGAACAGCGTCGCCTGCGACGGGTCGACGCCGGCCGCGAGCCAGTCGACCAGCATGTCCCAGGTGCTGCGCTCGATGATGGTGGGGTCGTCGTAGTGCGTGGTCAGGGCGTGCCAGTCGGCCACGAAGAACAGGCAGGGCTGTTCGGACTGCATTTTGATCCAGTTTTTAAGGGCGCCGTGGAAATGGCCAAGGTGCATGGTGCCCGTGGGGCGCATACCGGATACAACACGATCGGGATACATTGTCGGTTAGTCAGTTCAGAAGGGATTGAAGGGGGAAGGTCATCTTGTCGAGCAGGTAAAGCGCGCCGGCCATCACCGGGTCGGTCCAATACGCAAGCAGTTGCAAGGGAATCATGGCGAGCACGATGAAAAAGCCGAACGGCTCGATCCGCGCGTAATGGTAGGCTAGGCGGCGCGGCAAGATGCTCAGCACCACGTGGCCGCCGTCGAGCGGCGGCAGCGGAAACAGGTTGATCGCGAAAATGATCAGGTTGACCGAGACGCCGACGCTGGCCATCAGGTAGGCGAATTCGTGGGTGACGCCGGCCGGGCGCAGCAGCAACTGCAGCACCAGCCAGCCGAACGCCATGAGCAGGTTGGCGCCGGGCCCGGCCAGCGCGACCCAGGCCATGTCGCGCTTGGGCGCGCGCAACTTGCTGAAGTCGACCGGCACCGGTTTCGCGTAGCCGAACAAAAAGCCCGAACCCATCCAGGCGCTGCTGGCGATGAACATGACCAGCGGCAGCACGACGGTGCCGAAGGGATCGATGTGTTTGAGTGGATTGAGGCTCATGCGCCCGCCGAGGTAGGCCGTGGCGTCGCCGAGCAATTTGGCCGCATACGCGTGCGCCGCTTCGTGCAAGGTGATTGCAAGCAGGACCGGCAGCGCGTAGATCGCAATGGTGCGTATGATGTCATCCATGGGATGCGATTCTATCAGAGACGCCACGGGCGGCCCTTGCGCGGCCCGGAACCGGTTTGAGCTTGCCCCGGTGAGGCCCACGCGGCGGCGGCCTGACGCGCCGCACACGCCGGCGCAGCACCCCAGCTACAGGCCGAACACGGCCGGGTCGCCGCGGCCGTGGCGCACCAGCACCGGCAGCTCCCCGGTCAGGTCGATCACGGTGGTCGGCTCGAGGCTGCAGGCGCCGCCGTCGATGATCAACTCGATCTGTTTTTCGAGCCGCTCGCGGATCGCTTCGGCGTCGTTGAGCGGGTCCTCGTCCTCGTCGCCGGGCAGGATCAGCGTGGCGCCGAGCAGCGGCTGGCCCAGTTCCTCGAGCAGCGCGTGGGCGATCGCGTTCTCGGGCACGCGCAGGCCGATCGTCTTGCGCGACGGATGCGACAGGCGCCGCGGCACGCTCTTGGTGGCCTCGAGGATCACCGTGAACGGCCCCGGCGTGGCCGCCTTGAGCAGGCGGAACTGGCGGTTGTCGACGCGCGCGTACTCGGCAATTTCGGACAGGTCGCGGCACAGCAAGGTCAGGTGGTGCTTCTCGTCAACGCCACGGATGCGGCGCATCTTCTCGACCGCCGCCTTGTCGTCGAGGTGGCACACGAGCGCGTAGCACGAGTCGGTCGGCAGGGCGACGATGCCGCCGCCATGGATGATCTGGGCGGCTTGCTTGATCAGGCGCTGTTGCGGGTTGTCCGGGTGGATCTGGAAAAATTGGCTCATCGGCGGCGCAGGCTTTCGCGGTCTGTTTAAGGCAGCGCGCGCAGCGCGGCAATGCGTTGTTCCATCGGCGGATGGGTCGAGAACAGCGCGCCCCAGCCCGAACCGATGCCCGAGATGCCGAACGCCGACATCGACTGCGGAAGCGCGCCCGGCGCCAGGCCGCCGAGGCGTGCGAGCGCCTGCTGCATCGGCAGCGAGTTGCCCAGCAACTTCGCCGAGCCGGCGTCGGCGCGGAATTCGCGCTGGCGCGAGAACCACGCGACGACCATCGAGGCGAGGATGCCGAACAAGATTTCGCAGACGAACACCGAGGCCATGTAGCCGATGCCGAGCCGCTCGCTGTTATTGCGCAGCAAAACCTTGTCGACGAAAAAGCCGACCACGCGCGCGAGGAACACGACGAAGGTGTTGACCACGCCCTGGATCAGCGACAGCGTGACCATGTCGCCGTTGGCGACGTGGGCGATCTCGTGGCCGAGCACGGCTTCGATCTCGTGGCGCTCCATGCTCTCGAGCAGGCCCGTCGAGACCGCCACCAGCGCGGAGTTTTTGAAGGCGCCGGTGGCGAAAGCGTTTGGCGCGCCGTCGTAGATGGCGACGTCGGGCATGCCGATGCCGGCCTTTTCGGCCAGCGCGCGGACGGTGTTGACCAGCCACAACTCGCTCGAATTGGCCGGCGAGGCGATCACGCGCGCGCCGGTCGACCACTTCGCCATTTTCTTACTGAGCAGCAAAGAGACGATCGAGCCCGTGAAGCCGACCACGGCCGAGAATACCAGCAGCGAGCCGAAATCGATTCCCGCGGCGCTGACGCCGCGGCCGATGCCAAGCACCGACAGCACGATCGACAGCACGAGCAGCACGGCAAGGTTAGTGACGAGGAACAGCACGATGCGTTTCATTTTGGCCTCCGGCCGCACGGGAAATGGATATCAGGTCGATAAGATACGGGCCGCGCCCGAAAAATTCAAGTGCTCGGGGTTGCGGACGGTGCGGCAACCCACGCCCGGCAGGATTGAAGTGCGACTGGCGCGCGACACCAATTAGAACGAAAACCTAAACACATCGTCCTCGCGAATGCGGGGACCCATAGAACGCTGGCGATGAGCAACTGTTCTATGGGTCCCCGCCTTCGCGAGGACGATGGGTTGGTGTGCGAAGTTTGCTTAAATTGTCAGGACCAGCATCAAAACCAGTCATGCCAAACCGGCGTCACACTCGCAGGCAACGGCGGCAACCCCGCAAAATCAACCCTGGCCTCCCCCGGCGCATGGAAATCCGTCCCGCGCGAAGCCAAAAACCCATACCGTTTGGCCAGCGCCGCGTAAATCGGATACTGATCCGGCGTATGGCTGCCGGTGACCACCTCGATCGCCTTGCCGCCCAACTGCTTGAACTCGTCGAACATGATGCCCTGCATCAGATGATCCATCTTGTAACGCCCCGGATGCGCGACCACGGCCACCCCGCCCGCGGCGCGGATCCATCCCACGGCCTGCTCCAGGCTTGCCCAGCGGTGCGGCACGAATCCCGGCTTACCCTCGGTCAAATATCTACGAAACACCTCGGGCAGGTTGGCGCAAACGCCGCACTCGACAAGGTAGCGCGCGAAATGGGTGCGCGACATCAGGTCCGGGTTGCCCACATACTTGAGCGCGCCCTCGTAGGCGCCGTGGATGCCGACCTTCGCCAGTTGCTCGGCCATTTCGCGCCCGCGCGAGTCGCGCCCGCTGCGCGTCGCCTCGAGCCCCTGCAACAGCGTGGCGTTGGTCTCATCGACCTGCAGGCCGACGATATGAACAGTGATGCCGGCCCAGGTGATCGAAATTTCGACCCCCGACACGAATTGCATGCCCAGCGCCAAGGCCGCCGCGCGCGCGCGCACCACGCCGCCGACCTCGTCATGGTCGGTCAGCGCCCAGACGTCGACGCCCGCCTTGTGCGCGTGTTCGGCCACGCACTCGGGCGTGAGCACGCCGTCGGACACATTCGAGTGGCAATGAAGGTCAACTTTAAGCATACGTGGAAACGCTGTTTTAACAGTGCAATGGCGAAGCCACCATTGTACGCGCTCGCGACATTCCGCCTTGCGCCCGCACCGACTTGGCGGAAATTGCTACAGAAAAATAACTACTCTGCAAGAAACGCCTCGAGCATGGCCGCGAGGGCCTCGGGCTGGTCGTGGTGCAACATGTGGCCGGCGTCGGCCATCATCTTCGGCGTGACCTTGGCGAGGTGGCCGAGGCGGCGGTCGATTTCGACGCGCGCCTGCTCCTTCGGCCCCATCCACTGCCACATATTGGTGTCGTCGGCCTCGACCCAGAGCACGGGCGCCGTGATGGCGCGCCAGCAGGCGAGCACCTCCTCGACCTGGTACAACAGCGGCGTGGGCCGCTTGTGGGCAGGGTCGCCCAAAATCTCCCACCGGCCATCGGCGTTCGGGGCCGACCAGTGTTGCGAAAGAAACGCCGCGCGCGCGTCGGACAGCCGCGGATTGGTCTTTTGCAGGCGCGCCGCGACCGCCTCCACGTTCGGATAGCTGCGCAGTTCGGTCGGCTCGCGCAAGGCGTCGAGCCACTTGGCGTAACGCCGCGGCGCCTGCCCCGGGTTGGTCACCGGCATGCCGAAGCCTTCGAGGTTGACCAGGCGCCGGATGCGCTCGGGGCGCACGCCCGCGTACAGGCTCACGACGTTGCCACCCATGCTGTGGCCGAGCAGGTTGACCTGCCCCTCGGGCGCATAGCGGTCGAGGATGGCCTCGAGGTCGGCCACATAATCGGGGAACCAATACGTGTCCGACGCGGTCCGCTCGCTCAGGCCGAAGCCGCGCCAGTCCGGCGCGATCACATGCCAATCGCCCTCGAGGCAGTCGACCACGAACTGGAACGAGGCGGCCACGTCCATCCAGCCATGCACCATGAAAATCTTGGGCGCACCTTCCCTGCCCCAGTGGCGCACATGGCTGCGCAGGCCGCGCACGGTGATAAATTCAGATCGGGAAGGTTTCATGTTTTTCTATCAATAAAAGTACGACCGTTCTATTGTACGCGAGATCGGCGGCGCCGCCCGAGGCCAGCCTAAAGCGGCGGACGGCGTAAAATAGCGGCAATTCCACTCCCCCACCGGACAGCCATGGCCATTTACCAATTGGGCGACGACGCCCCCGAGATCGACGAGACCGCCTACGTGGCCGACAGCGCCAGCGTGATCGGCAAAGTGACGCTGGGCGAGAACGCCTCGGTCTGGTCGGGCGTGACGATCCGCGGCGACAACGAATGGATCACGGTCGGCGCCAACAGCAACATCCAGGAAGGCACCGTGATGCACACCGACATGGGCTACCCGCTCACGATCGGCGAAGGCGTCACCGTCGGCCACCAGGCGATGCTGCACGGCTGCACCATCGGCGACGGCGCCCTGATCGGCATCCAGGCCGTGATCCTGAACGGCGCCGTGATCGGCAAGGGTTGCCTGGTCGGCGCCGGCGCCCTGGTGACGGAGGGAAAACAGTTTCCGGAGAACTCGCTGATCATCGGCAGCCCGGCCAAGGCCGTGCGCACCCTGACCGAGGCCGACCTCGCACGCCTGCAAAGCAACGCCGCCAACTACGTGGCGCGCGGCCAGTTCTTCAAGGCCGAACTCAAACGCATCGGATAAACGTAATGACCCAAATTATTGCCAGTGACAAGCCAAGCAAGGACACCTTGCAAAAATTTATCTTCGACAACGCCGCCGTCAAAGGCGAGCTGGTCGAAATTTCCGACACCTGGCGCGAGATCCAGGCGCGCCACGACTACCCGCCCGCGGTCAAGACCGTGCTCGGCGAGATGGTCGCGGCGGCCGCGCTGCTGTCGGCCAACCTCAAGTTCAACGGCGCGATCATCATGCAGATCCACGGCGACGGCCCGGTGCGCCTGCTCGTGGTCGAGTGCGATTCGGACCTGCGCTTGCGCGCGACGGCCAAGCTGGTCGAGGACGCGGTCGTGGCCGACGACGCCACCCTCGGCGACTTGCTCAACGTGAACGGCAAGGGCCGCTTCGTGATCACGCTCGACCCGCTCGAGAAAATGCCGGGACAACAGCCATACCAGGGCATCGTCCCGCTCGACGGCGACGACATGGCGACCGTGATCGAGAACTACATGCTGCGCTCCGAGCAACTCGACACGCGCCTGTGGCTGGCGGCCGACGCGACCGTCTCGCGCGGCCTGCTGCTGCAAAAGCTGCCGCGCCACAGCGGCAAGGAAGACCAGCTCGTGCAGGCGAGCGAGGCCGAAGACCTTGAGACCTGGAACCGCGCGGTGATGCTGGCCTCGACCCTGAAGCAGCCCGAGCTGCTCTCGACCGGCATCGAAACCTTGCTCAATCGCTTGTTCTGGGAAGAGACGATCCGCGTGTTCGAGCCGGCGCATCCAAGCTTCCACTGCAGCTGCACGCGCGAGAAGGTGGGCAATATGCTCAAGATGCTCGGGCGCGCCGAGATCGACGACGCGCTGGCCGACTTGGGCCAGCTCGGGATCGACTGCGATTTTTGCGGCCAGCACTACGACTTCGACAAGGTCGACTGCGCGCAATTGTTTGCAAGCGACACCCCGGCCGAGACCTTGATTCCCGCCAGCGATGTCAAGCACTGAGATGCGTGACCTGCCCCGCGCCGCATTCAAGCATTTTCTGGCGATTCCTACGCGATGGATGGACAACGACGTCTACGGCCATGTCAATAATGTGCAGTACTACAGCTATTTCGACACGGCTGTGAACGAGTTTTTGATCGGGCGCGGCGTGCTCGACATCCATAAGGGTGATGTGGTCGGCTTTGTGGTCGACAGCGGCTGTTCGTATTTCAGCGCGATTGCGTTTCCCGATACGGTCCACGTAGGAATCCGGGTCGCGAAGTTGGGAAATTCGAGCGTGCGCTACCAAATCGGGATTTACCGCAACGACGAGAGAGCGCCGGCAGCGGTCGGTCACTTCGTACATGTATATGTCGAGCGCCGCAGTAACCTTCCGGTGCCGATTCCTGAATCGACCCGAAGAGAGTTGTCACAACTGCAATTTTAGCCCCCCCCTAATCTAACAGCTGGCGTTACAGTTAAATCGAACTCTAAACTCATAAATTTTTCTATCGAAGCGTGCACGTCATTCGCATTCCCGTGCACGTCCGTCGTCTTGTGCCGAGACCAAAAACGTCCGAAATTACGATATTTTCGCTTCGACATTGCAAAACGCAACGCCAAGAGTCCCTATACGTCGTCGCCAACGGTCCAAGTCTTGGTGAATTTCTCGCACTAGCCGCTGTTCGCCGGCAAAAATATCCCGAGGTCTTGAACGATCAACATCATCTACAGCTCGCCTATGTAGAAAACTCGTTAAAAAGCGGATATACTGATTCGCGTCGCCCCCAAAGAACACCCAAATCGAACATTATCGATTAAACGTACTAATTCGCATTCCAAGTAAAAGATCGTAAAAATTGAGAATCTCAACTAACAATTTTCTTATTCGAAGACGGGAACGAGCAGAATGGACGTGTTTGAAAAAACCGCCCGTCAGCTCTAGAAAGCCATCTTGTGATTCAGATATTTTTCCTTCTACCCGATTTTATGGAAGTAAGCGCAAACAATCGCCTTGGTTAGAAGAAGAACTGCGCCGCCTCACTGGGTCAAATGCACTAGATGCGTTCGGCGGTACTGGAGCAGTCTCGCATCTCTTGGCGAAACTTGGCTGGAAAACAACATACAATGATATTTTCGAATTTAATACTATTTCGGCTCGGGCTATTTTTTCCAATAGTATTAATAGTCTTTCAAGGTACGATCTAAGCAAATTTCTAGAGCAAGTTGTACCTGTTGAAGGCTTTATTTCAAGAACATATGAAGGTATTTATTTTAAATCTGACGAGAATAGATGGCTGGATGGCTTCATGAACTCACTCAACGGTGAAAGTAGCGAACGAAGAGATTTGCTTTTGCACTTTTTATTCCAAGCATGCTTAAAAAAACGTCCATTCAATTTATTTCATCGTTCAAATTTAAAGCTGAGAACATCTAATATACCCGTGCAATTTGGAAACCGAACAACGTGGAGCAAGTCTTTCGCCACACATATTTTTGAAACCTACGAAGAGTTGAAAACGACTCATTTTGTAAACAGGTCATTGATCCAAGTAAATTCAGCAATCTGCGCAAAAAAAATATCAGAAAAATATGACCTAATCTATATTGACCCACCGTACTTTAAGCACTCAAAAAGAAATACTGACACATACCTCCAACGATATCATTTCTTAGAAGGCTTAGCGCGTTTTACGGAATGGCCAAGCATAATTGATTACGCATCAAGTCAGAAAATAATAAAAGGGCCATATCGAGACGAATGGACAAACAAATTCGATATGATTTCCAATTTGAGAACAATGATTCAGTCGCATCAAAATACGAAATTTGTACTTTCCTATGTTTCCGGCGAAGCACCAACAGAAGATGAACTATTTAATCTCTTTAAAGAAAACTTCGACCGAGTTAGATTATCGCGCAGATCATTTAACAAAGCACTGTCAAAAAAAGAATCTTTTGAAATACTAATAATAGGCCAATAAATGTCAATCTACAATAGAAAATTAAGCCTTTCGTTACCATGGATGATTCTACTCTGCACAATTGCGCTTTTCATCCCATTGGTAATCATCTCATTAAATATGACATCGAAAACATTCTTCCAAAATGAAGGACCTTTTTGGGTGTTTACAGTTGGACTTGTCCCAGGCTTAATGGTTGCATTAATGCAATTTATTTTAAGTTGGGCAGAATTCAAACAAATATCAAAGTTTAGTTCTATGAAGATTAAAGGTGTGTTAAATAGCCGTGATGGTGAAGAATATTATGCGAAGCTCATAGCTACGGCAGAAACAAAAATCGACGTTGAAGGGGTTACTGCATCGAGATTTGTTAGAGATTTTGCAGATCCGACCTCCTTGAGAGAGGAAAAGAAAGTTTTGATTAGTGCTTTAAAGCGCGGTGTGAAAGTTCGCTTTCTTTTACCGGAGAAGAATTTTTTATCGTTAGAAGATCAAGCACAGAAATTTCCATTTACTACCAGCGCGCTAACAAGTTTAATGGCGCTATATCCCACAATGATCCAAGTGAGATATTTTTCTCATAATCCATACACATCGATTGTGAGAGTTGACGATGATGTACTGGTTGGACCAATTTTTGACAATATCCTTAGTCGCAACACGCCGGCCGTTCACACACTGGCCGGCAGTAGTTTAGCTCAAAGCTACCTAAATCATTTTGATGCCGAATGGAATACTGCACGTCCGATTTGAGATAAAGACTTGTTCATAGATACATGCTCGCCATTTTCAATCGCTCTGAACGGTTCGTCCAAAAAAATGATAAACATTAGTGTTCCTTCGCGGTTACATATGACGCTTATCGATTTAAGCGCGACAGGTTATCGTCGAAATGGCGGTATCGGATTTTCTATTGAGGAACCTAATTCAAGTTATTTATTTTCAGCATGCGCGGAAATTAATTTATCTCTATTATGCGAAGTCGGCTACGATCAAGCAGAAATAGTATCACTTTCGAGAAAACTTCAAAAAATCCAAGTTGAACTGGGTTTTACTGGAATTTGCCTGGCAAAAGTGAGCGCGCCAGCGCGACATAGCGGACTAGGAACAGGGACTATTACCGCCTTGGCATGTATCGAAGCGTACTATATCTTGAATAATCACCCTGTAGAACCGCGCGAGATTATATTTAGATCTGGAAGGGGTGGCACCTCTGGAATTGGTATCCATAGCTACTTTGACGGCGGTTTTCTATTTGATGTAGGTAGAAAATTTGATAATCAAGAATTTCGATCATCAGATGATATTTTAAAACCCGATATCCTGCCATCGATATTTTTGCAACAACCCATGCCAAGGTGGCCTATTGGGATATTTTTTCCACCTGGCCATGACGCTGTTACGCGAGAGACAGAGCGTCGCCTATTCGCAGGCGTGCTACCACTAACTTCCGAAGAAGTATATAAAACAACTTATCATGCTGTTTTTGGGATTTGCGCTGCCGTACTTGACAGCGATTTTGAGGCTTTTTGTGAAGCGACAAATGAAATACAGCAATGCACTTGGAAAAAGAGCGAAGTCGCCCTTCATGGCACTTCGTTAGTGAACAATATAAATGCCCTTAAAGAATTGGGCGCAAATGCTGTTGGGATGAGTAGTGTGGGGCCGACATTATTCTTTCTTGCAAAGAATTTTTCAGCAACTATGCTAAGGATCAATCAAAGATTTCCTGAAGCGACCGTGAAATGTACATTTCCATCAGACATCGGGAGGATAATTTCCAATGGTTGACTTAATTTTCTTCTCTACAAATAGAACGAAAATTACTCATTTTCGTTACCTTGGCAGCAAGTTCGGTCTTACCGTTCGCAGCTTTAAAGAAGTTAATTATTATGCGAGTTATAACGAGCCGAAAGTGGACGATAGAGCGGAGCTACTTCGATTAAGTTACCAAAGCGCGCTCCAACAATGGCAAAGGCGACAAGGCAAGTTCGACGATGATACTGCAACGTTCTTCTTTGAGGATACGTCTGTACGTATAGACGCGCTTAGCCAATATGCTGAGATTCCTGGCGTTAATATAAAGTTTTGGATGAAGGAGATGTCGTTTGAGAAACTTGATGCAGAGCTTAAAAGAAATGGTAACAACAGGAAAGCTTCTGTGCGATCTGATATCGTTATGCACCTCCCGAAAAAATGGAAAGAATTGATTGGAACAACAGATGACTTTCTTTGGGTGTTTGGTGAAGTTAAGGGGAACATTGCCGATACTGAAGAGCTTATCGACATGAATTTGGTTTACCCTTGGCTTGATGACAAGTCATTTAATAGATGGTTTGTACCCACAGGTGCAGTAAGTCCGATTAGCGCGCTCAATATCGACGAGGCCAACAATTTCGATTTCAGGCGATTGGCATTCCTAAAAATTGTCGAAAAATTAGGTCGATTACAATTCTTTCAGTCTAATGAGGTTCAATCGGCTCTGCAACTTGAGCTTCCTCGAGTTCAATCGTACCCTTCAATATTTGTTATTTGCGGCCCAACATGCGCCGGCAAGACCACTACGGCTGGCTGGATGACAGAGCGGTATAACATTCCACATATTGAAGCCAGTGACTTTATGTATAAGGCCTTTTGGGAGCGACACGGTTTAAGATCAGCCACGAAAATAGGTGATTTTGCGGAAGCTGCACTTATCTCGCAGCCAGACATAGTTGCCTCACAGATAATTGCCCATATTCAAAAAAAACAATATAGCTCGGCCGTTGTGACCGGTTTTCGTGCTGCAGCAGAAGTACAAATTTTCAACGCTGGAATTTCCGCTGATATTCAAACGGAATTGATATTTTTAGATGCGGCGAAGGCTGTCCGACTAGAGCGAGCGATATTGCGAAATAGAGATCAGATCACCGAGGAAAAATTCCAAAAACGAAACGACCAAGAGGAGCGAATGGGCGTAAATGAAATTGCACAAGCATCATCGGCAACTCATATTTCTAACGATGGAGATATACAACTACTATATTCGGTTCTGCGGACAAAATATCGGGCGATTTTTAAAATGCAACGGTCAAATATAGGACGTCCTAGATTTGACTCAAACTTAGAACCGTTAATCTTGTCGACATTGTTCGACCATCTCTCAGTGGATCTTTGGCTCACAACCACAGAAATCGCGGCAGCGCTAAATAAAAAATTTTTGGAAAATAAATCAAAAAACAACATTAGTCGTTACTTTAATCAAGGATATCACCCTTACTACGAAGTTCGTGCCCGTGAGAATAACGGTATCAAGACCCGAACAGTCGAGTACAAGCTTTCGGCGACGGGAATAAGCGAAACGAAACTCTTGCACAAATTTGGGATAAATCTCCTGCCCCTTCAGCGATCGCCTCGACGGAAAACCTCACGGCAATTGGCTCTACCTTTTACCGATCCGGTTACGTAGATTTAGATTACAAGAGAGCAGGCGTAGAGCAATAATAGCAGTAGTGAGTCTCGTCCGCGCGCGCAGCACGCTCTGCTGTTTGCAGGGCACTACTAAATAACTACCCGGCGTGCCGTGTCAGAGAAATATATTTGATGCGAATTGCATCGTTCTCGAAAATCGAGCAATCCATGCCAGTTCCTGCATATCACGATCGCGTTCCTTGTCTTTTTTCTTGTTGGACTCGAATTTTTTGACCTAGCAATAACAGCGATAATGAGATTGGACGTTACCGTTTTTCTTTTCTAGGCATAAGATTAGTACAGGACTCCGTACTTGAACAACTGATCGAGAAATGCAAGATGCGTGAGTTTTCTGAACGTCCGGCCAGACTCATATAGATATTTGCGCCTTCACTGAAAGCGGCGCTCGGATTTCCACAGTCACGCCCTCCGCATCGCAACTCCCGAGCGGGCGCAACTTTACGACGAAGGTCCCGAAATTCCGTATCGGCATAAATTGGATAACCATCGAGTTCAAGGGTCCCGTGGAACGGCGATTTTGGCCACGACCGCGCTCGTTCGCCTAATTCTCGTGGCTCCATAGCTAAATGAATGTTCATGAATTTCACCCTCGTTTTATCAGCGTGATCCGTGCCTAGAGAGAGTCCGTTGGAGTGCCAGACACAAGTTACGATCATTCCGGCATCATAACAAACCGGAGCTCCCCCAAGAGTTCGCTTCCACGCTATTAAGGTATCGCCAAGCCAAACCTCTGTGCCATTGATATTTATTTTAGAACCGCTTACGACAATGACTGGAAGGGTCTTTTCACGGCTTGAGTTTGGACCAGATGCCGATCCTCCGGCCATAGGTTGCGCGTCACACGACGCCATAAGCATTATTGAAAACACAGTCAGGAAAATTTTTATCATTTCTTCGCCTTGTCTGCCGGTGGGAAAAACGCCTCGTAATGTTTAACCCAATAATTATAGGTTTCCCGTCGATTTTTTTCTTGTCGTGTAACATCTTCTCGAAACTGACGCTCCCTTATTTTTACCTGATGTTGGTATTCAGTAGCGGACTCAAGTCGTTCAAGCTGAGTAGGATGCGCCTTGGCCCAAACAGCGAGGCTTTTATCTTGCCAATGGCAATCAAGCGGATGTACGAGAAAACTTCCCGCCATTGCTGCTGGATCAGCGGTCAGATCCCCTTCCCAACGTTTGAGCATAAGTGTGCCGACACTCTTCACTGCAGTTTTTGACAGTTGGGCGGCGATCACATGCAAGACATGCACATCATGATCCTTCGCCAATTGGGAGTGCGATGGATCCGTCGACCCAGTATGCCCAGGATAACCTTTGGCAGCGACTTGGGCATCCGAAACACCATTGCCACTGGCATGTATCATTGGATTGATGACCGCGTTATGCGCGTTAGCCACCGCTCCAATAGTGTAGTGAGCGACAATTTTAGGGATATCTATTCCTGGGATACTGTTAATTTGATCGCGGGTCTGCATCCACCATTGGTATCTCTCCAACATCGTCGGCTGCCCCCTTCGCTGCTCTTTGGTCAATCGTTGATCGCTGTGTTCTTCGAGTATGATCAAAGCAATTTCGTCCGATGGCAGCACTACACCTGGCTTATACGCTTCATATTTCCACTGGACTTTAAAGAGTTCATCCGCAATCATGCCCGACGTACTAGCTACTACATCCTCCGACGTAAACATTCCAGTAACAATGGGAAATATTTTGGTCCCGTGTATATAAGAGGTCCAAGGCAATACCTTTGCGTATCCGAGCTTAATTAAGGAAACTTCAATAAAATTACTATGGGCAAAATAGTCTTCTAACACATGCAGTCCGGCGCCGAAATGTCGGAAGCCATCCGTAGTCGGACCGAGTTCGGCGGCTTTCCGAATTTCCGACATCATATATTGCTTTGAATTCGCAATATACCTCTTCATCTTGGTGGTCTGATCAACCCCGACATACGCCCGCGTCGGTGGCCCTTCAAAATCCCGGTCGATCGTCCTTGGATCGGTCGAAGCGGAACCTGCTGGAGCGCTGCTCGTTGGATTGTCGATATGTTCGACTGCGCGGTAAACACCAAGACGGTCTTCTGTTACCGCGTAAGTAACGCGATCTTTTTTCGAATGTCCGAATTTTTTCTTTGCCATTACCCCGACAATTTTCGTCAATGCCGCTCGCGAAAGGTACTGAGTCATGTCCTTTGGCACATCTTTATTTCGGACTACTTTAGGGTCCAATAGCTGCGAATTATCGCGCAGCCAATTACCGAAATAAATCTGTTTCAGGACCTGGGCATCGTCGAAAATTCCACCAAGTTCGCGCAACGCTTGTTCAATGGTTTCGTGCCCAAATGATTCGTTGGGTTTGTCTGGACTTTCGGGACTTGCGGGGAAGTACTCGAGCGAACCTATCTTGCCTTCGATCATCTGGGCGACGCGCCCCTGCGATTGCTGAATCATCTTGCGCGCCTCGTTGTAGTTGATGCGCAGAGGGCCGGAATAGTTAGAAGACTTATAGTTTGCAAAAACCGTTTTTGAAGAACCTTGCAAGTCTAAACCCGCGATCCAGTATGCAAATTTTGCCCCTTCGTCTTCAGGAGCGTCCGACATCAAAGTTGAGCTTCCATCTGCGTTCTTGTCAGCCAGATCCAACCGAAGAACGGCATCGATGTAATGTCCAAACTCATGCAGCAATGCCGCAGCCAGTTCCCAAGCTTCTGCGTTGTCCCTTACTGCCCTGTCCGCCGCCGCCTGATGTACGAGAATCTTCCGGGACTCGTTATCGAACGATGCGGGATAGTGACCACCCGACATGACGACGATTTCCGGATTCTTGATCTCACCGACACGCAGCGCCTCGTAAAGCTTGATGTACGTGTGCGCTGGGACATCGAACCCAAAAGTCGTCACGATCAACAACACAAACTCCGCTTTGGTATTGCTTTTTGCGAAGGCAGTCAAGTTGTCGAATGCAAATGTACTTTCTAGCTTATATTGCTTCGAAGGTGCGATGATACTGACTGGCAGAACAGGCAATAGAAAATGCTGTCTTTCCGGACCGGCGAAGCTCTTCTTGCCTGCATGGATCAATAACTTTCCCGGGCATTGAACAGTAATATTTCCACCTTCGATGGTGATGTTCGCCCCGCCCGCCGTCGACAAGCTAATGCGCTTGGCGGCCGCCCAGTCGATATGTGCGTTCGCGCTACTCATGGTGACTTCGTCCCGGGCCTGAATATTGAGTACGTCACTTTGCGCCTGAACCTCTATCGAGCCTTTCGTAGCGATCATTTGCAAGCCAACATTCCCTTCGCCCGCCTGCACCGCACCACCCAAGATGCCGATCGCCTGGCCGGAATGCACGCGCATTTGGCCGCCGGCGACGAACTGGGTGTCCTGCCCACTCATCAGGGTAAAGGTTTCGCCGTTGGCCATTTGCAGGCTCTGCCCCGCTTGCACACCCAGGCCCGCCTTGGCCGCGATGGCGATGATTGCGTCTGTCGTCTGAGGCAAATTTTCGTCGTCGGGCTTGGTGTTCTTGCCACTCGCGTCGGCTTTTGCCGCATCCACGCCGGCATTGCTGACCATGCCGGAGACGGCGGTAAGCAGCGCCTTGAGCGGCGCCGCCTTAGCGTCGAGCGCGCTTTCGTTCGCCTTCGCCGCGCCAACATGCGCCGCCAAGGCGACGGTCTGGTGCGTGGTCGCGGCGGCGCTGAAGGTCTCCGCCATCTTCACGGCCTGCTTCAGCATTGCGATCGCAGGCGCGTTGTCTCCCGCAGGGTCGCGGCTGTGCGCGTTATGGCTGATCGTGTAACTGGTGATGAGCAGCCCCGCGCCGGCCCGGATCGCACCGTACCCGTCGGTGCGCAACTCGATCCCACTGCCCCTGAAACTGCCCCGGTAGTTGTCCGCGCTGTGGATCAGGTGTCCCAGATTGAGTTCCGTCGCGGCATGGCTGCACTTGAGCTGCACGCGTCCCTGCGCGTCGGTGTCGTCGAACAGCAGTTGGTTATAGCCGGACCCGCCAAACTCTTTGCTGCGGATACCCCACTGGGCCGCCCCGTTCCGATGGCCCGCCGAGTCGGCGGAAGCGCCATGCCAAACCGGGCTGTTGCCGCCGGCCAGGTTGCCTTGCGCGGACGACCTTTGGTCATGCGCGGGATGGAAGCGCGATGCCCCACTCGGCTTGCCGACCGCGCCGTCGGGCGTCGGTGCAATCGCGCCTTCCCCTTGGCCGTTGTACAAGGCACCGACAATAATCGGCCGGTCGATATTTCCCTCCAAAAATTTGACCAGCACTTCGGTCCCTATCCTGGGAAGAAACTGAGTGCCCATGCCGCCGCCTGCCGAGCGCTGCGCAACGCGCACCCAGCAACCCGCGTTATCGTCTTGCCAGTGGAAGCGAATCCGCACGCGACCAAGCCGGTCGCAAAACATTTCGTCGGCGCCGTTTGCACGGTCGTTGCCATCGGCGCCGACCACGATGGCCGTTTGCGAACCGGGGGCGGTCGCATGCGCGCGGCTTCGGCCATCACTGCCCGGCATTTGCGCACGCCACGGTACGTCGGCGCGGACCGCTTCGAAGCAATTGGCGTAACCCGTCTTGCGGGCCTGATCGATCGCCAACGCAAACTCAAACGGCTCGTTGCCGCGCACGATCTCTTGCAGCAACTCCGGAATCGGACCGAACAGTTCGGCGAGCGCGTGCTGTGCTGGCGCCGGCAGATTGTTGACGCCCACGCTGGTCACGCGCAGCACGGTGAACGCGGGTGCGGCGCCGAGTTGCTCCAGAGGCACACCAAGAATCGTCAAGCGCGTGCCCGCACGCAGCGTGCGCAAGGTCGAGCGGCCGCTCCAGCGTTGCGCGCGCGCTTCACGGCCCTCCATTTGCAGGTCCGCGTATCGCATCGCCTGGTCCACGCTTGCGTAGGCGTATTGCCCGGGTACGTCGAACGATTCCAACGGCGGCATCCTCTTGCCGTTTTGCAGACGCGACGGCGAACTCGCGGCCACCGTTCTCTTGGACTTGTAATCGTAACTAAGCACCGTCGTTAACGACACGCTGATAGTGCGTTGCGAGCGCAGTGCCTGCACGGTATCTTGGCGCTCCCCCGCGCGGACGTTGTGGTAACGGATGCCGCCGTCCGCCTTGCTGCTGGAGTCTTTTGGTACCGCGCACAATTGGGTACTGTCGGCAAACAGCACGGCCCCGAGGCCGGCATCCGTTTGTTCAAAGCGCCAGCAGAGCCCCTCTTCGGTCAGCAGGCGCTGCACGAAATCCAGATCTGATTCGCGGTACTGGCAGCAATAGCTGCGTGGCACGGCCCCTTCCATGAACGGAACCGTCTCATCGCTCCAGCGCCAAATCGCCGACGGCCTGTACGGTTCGAACACCGCGTCGACAATCTCGATCACGGACTTGTCTTGCCAAACGCGACTGTTGCGCGATTGGCTCAAACACCACATCCATGGGACCAGGCGCAGGCGATAGCGGGCCAGCCCGCCTTCGCTGCCCAGCATGGCTGCTTCGTTGATAGTGCCCGTAAATCTGGTGCGCGTGCCGTCGGCCAGGCTCACTTCGACACTGGCCGACTTCCCGAGCAATGGTGCTAGTGCAATGTGCGCTTTTGTGGAAAGCACGATGACATCCCGCCCGCCGACACCCTGCACTTGGTCGTCGGCCGCAAACGCCTCTACCAAGAGTCCTCCAGCGCCAAAGTCAGCGCCGGCTGCCCCCAACGTCAATTCGTACAGTCTGGTGGTACTGGAAAACTGCGCCAGCGCACTTTTAATCTGGTCGGTCAGGGTGGCGCTCATAATAATTTTTCCGACAGGAAATTGATAACATCGAAAATTTACCAAACCATATCGCAGCGACATTTATCCCAGAACAATGTTTCCTCTTAAATGCGGATTGAACTATAAGTTGGAAAAGCGGCATTGGCCGGCGCGCCCAGCTTTTTCGACCAGACGCATTTCACGCGCAATTTCGGTAAGCTGGTTGGAAATTCGACGCTCGATTATTGGAAATCGCAACGCATTGCCAACTGAACAGCTATACAAAAATCAATAGCTCAGGCGCCTGCCATTAAAAATTGAATAGCTCATCCATTCGCCTGCAGCCATGCACGCGGCGACATGCCCGTCACCTGCGAAAACGCACGCGAGAAAGAGGCAGCGCTCTGGTAGCCCAGTTGATCGGCCGACGCCTTGACCGACTTCCCCCTGCGCAGCATGCCCTGCGCGATCGAAACGCGCCATTTGCTCAGGTATTCGGCGGGCGTTTCCCCCGCATGTGTTTTGAACGCGGCCGCGAACGCGCTGCGCGACATGCCGGCCACCTCGGCCATCGCCGCGAGCGACCAGTCGAGCCCGGGCCGCTCGTGCATTGCCGTGAGCGCCGCCGCAATTTTTGGGTGCGCCAGACCGGTTAGCAGGCCGCGCGGCAAGTCGGCCTGCTCCGGATGGTCGAGCAGCCAGCGCAATAGTTGCAGCATCAGTACTTCGAACATGCGGTCGGCAAGAATGCGGCTGCCACAACGCAGCGTTTCCGCCTCGGCAAACAGCAGCGCGAGCGTGTGCTCGAGGCCGTCGACCGCGCTTAACGGCAACACCACCAGCGGCGGCAAGGCGCGCACCAAGGGATGGTTCATGCCGCCGTCAAAGTCGACCGTCGCGCAGACAAAGTCCGAGCCTTCCACGGGTGCATTGTTAAAGGCGTGCGACAGCGGACGCGGATAAAACAGCAGGCTCGGTTCGGTGACAACGATCTTGCGCGCCACCCCATCGCGTGCCTTGTGCGTGACCACCATTTCGCCGCGCCGAAGCACGTGCAGGAAACCGCGTCCGGGCTCTGCGTCAAAATTGGTCACGCCGCACAGCGCGCCGGCGTGGAACAAGTGCATGCGCACGCGAAAACGCTCGAGTAACGCGGAGAGACGGTCGATTGGTTCAGGCATGGTCGTATTTGGACGAACTGCATTGTTTGATGTACTTAACGATGCATATAGTATCGCTTTTTATCGGAAAATGCTTGGGTGCTGAGGAATTCCCAGCCACCCACCACATCAACCCAAAGGAAACCGCCATGTCCCATATTCCCCTGATCGACCGCGCCAACGCCAACGACAAGAGCGCCCTGCTGCTTGACGCCATCAACGGCGCATTCGGCAGCACGCCAAATATGTTCCGCGCAGTCGCGCACTCGCCCGCTGCGCTTGCCAGCATGTGGTCGTCGTTTGGCGCGCTCGGCGGCGGCGTGCTCAGCGCAAAACTAGGCGAGCAGATCGCCGTTGCTGTTGCCGACCGCAATGCATGCGAATACTGCCTCGCGGCGCACACGGCGCTGGGCCGCAAGGCCGGCGCGAGCGCGGAAGAAATGCGCGCTGCGCAAGCGGGCGAATCGGCTGATCCAAAGATCTCCGTCGCGCTGCGCTTTGCGCTCAAGCTGGTCGCGGAACGCGGCCGGGTCGGCGCTTCGGACATTGAAGCGTTGCGTGCGGCAGGTTATAGCAACGAAGAAGTCGTCGAGATTGTCGCGCATGTCGCACTGAACTTGTTCACTAACTACGTCAATGTCGCCTTCGATGTGCCGGTCGACTTTCCCTCCGTACCGCTGCGCCGCGCCGCCTGACGCGTAACCGGGGCAACAGTTACGCTATCGGGGTATGACCCCGATAGCGTAACTTTCATGTCCTTGGCAGGACTGTGAGATTTTTCCAACCAGGAGAACTGCGTTTGACACGGCTGAACACTGACCGCATGATGTCTTTTCCGAAGTCAGTTAGGAGAACCGGCATGCGTTATTCGGAGCGGATCAAAAAGCCTATTAGCTATCTCAAAGACAACACCGCAGAGGTCGTCAGCGAAATTACTCGAAGCCGCGAGCCGATGTTCTTCACGCAAAATGGGGAGACCACCTTTGTCGTTCGAGACATTAAGAGTTGGGAGGAGGACGAGGAAACGCTGGCACTCCTCAAGATCCTCGCGTTAGGCCGCCAACAAATCGAACAGGGGAAATTTACGTCCGCCGCGTCAGTACTCGCCGAACTTGAAAATGAAGTTCGCAGTACAGCCGGTGCTCCCTTAAGACGTCCGGTATGAACACGTCATTTGCGCACAGCGTCGCGAGTTGCAATCACTCCTGATCAAATGACTTCTGCGAACGCCCGGATCACGTTAGCCCTCAGCAAATTTTTTACCAGCTACCTTGCATCGCAAGGTACCTTGTAATAAACTTCGCTCAACAGCACAAAGAACACGCCTTCACGCGGACGGCAACATGAAGATTCAATTAAAAAAAGGCACGCTCGAAATGTGCGTGCTCGCCATTTTGTCCAAGGCCGACAGCTACGCCTACGACATCGTGTCGCAACTCGAGGGCGGGCTCGACATGAGCGAGGGCACGATCTACCCCTTGATGCGGCGCCTGCAGGCCGAGGGCTGGGTCACGACCTATCTGGTCGAATCGGAATCTGGGCCGCCGCGCAAGTATTACAAGCTGACTGCGACCGCGCACGAGGAACTCGTCCGCATGCGCCGCGACTGGCACGAATTCACGACCGAAGTTAACAAGATCCTTGGAGCGACCCTATGAACAGCCACGAATACCTCGGCGCCATCAGGCGCGCCCTGTCCGACCTGCCCGCCGACGCGCTCGCCGATATCGTGCTCGACCTCGAACGCCACTTCATCGACGGCAAGGCGCAGGGGCGCTCCGAAGCCGACCTCAGCGCCGGCCTTGGCCCGCCGCGCGAAATGGCGGCCGAAATCCGCGCCTCGCTGCGCCTCGAGCAAGCCAAGCAAAGCGGCAGCCTGCGCAACTTCGGGCGCCTGCTGCGCGCCTTGCTCGGCATGTTCAGCTTCAATCTGTTGGTCGCCATCCCCGCCCTCGTGGTCCCTCTGCTGATCGTCACATTCTTTTCGGTGAGCATAGCCTTCGGCGTCGCCGGCCTGTCCTACCTCGCCAGCGGCATCACCGGCGTTGACCGCGTGGTGTTGTCGAAGGCGGACGGACGCCTGTACCTCGAGCCTGAAAACAACCAGGTCGAGCGGCCCTCGGGCAAACGCATCACGACCATTTACATCGGCTATGCGAACATCAATGCCTACGTCAAACCGCTGCCGCCGGAACAATACCGCGCGGACCAACCGGCCCCGTTCAAGGGCGTGATCGGCTTGTTCTGGATTTTGATGGCAATGTTTGTCTGGAAAGGCAGCATCGCGCTGGGCAAGGCCACCCTGTTGAAATTGGCGCAGTATGCGCAGACCAACCGGCGCATGCTCAGGAACCTGGGCGCCGCCGCCTGAACCAGAGCTTGCCGTCCGTCGCCCCGCCTGTCGATTCGTCACACGCGGGTTTGCCGCCGGGTCCGCCACGTTTAGAATGGCGGCATGAAAAATCCGCCCGTCGTCGCAGCGTGGCACTCTCTGTGGGTGCTGCAAAAAAAGCATAGCGAGCCCGCCTGGGCGCGCGTGCTCGCCTGCAGCGGCATGGCGATACTGCTCGGCACGGTCATGATGCTGTTCACCGGTTTGCTCACGGGCCTGGCCAGTGACGGCAACTGGTGGTTTGTGATGGCGCCCATCAACCTGTTGATTTGTATTTCAATCGCCAACACCCTGCTCGCGCTGTTCCGCATCCTCGAACTGAGCTTGCCCGCGCAAACCCTGGCCGCCATCGCCAGCGGCGGCAAATGGCAGGCGACCTTGCTGCTGAACGCGCTCGGCCTCGTCGGCATCGTGCTCGGTTTCGTGATCGCCATGTTGCTGCTCGCCGCGCGCTCGCACCGCGGCCTCGACTATATCTACATGAACGTCGCGCACCAGGGCATCCATGTCAGGATGCTGTTGTTCGTGCTCGTGATCGGCGTGGCAAACTGGTTCTGGTGGCGCCTGCGCGCAAACCAACGCGCCCAGCGGCAACAAGCGACCGAGTCGCAACTGCGCCTGCTGCAGGCGCAGATCGAACCTCACTTTTTATTCAACACGCTGGCGAACGTGCAAAGCCTGATCGGGCACGACACGCCCGGCGCGCGCCAGATGCTGGTCGACTTCACCGACTACCTGCGCGTGGGCCTGGACCAGTTGCGCCATGCCGACAGCACGCTCGCGCAGGAACTCGACATGGCGCGCAGCTATCTGCAATTGTTCCAGATCCGCATGGGCGAGCGCCTCAGTTACAACATCGAGGCCGACGCCGAGGCGCGCGCCGCGATCCTGCCGCCGCTGCTGTTGCAGCCACTCATCGAGAACGCCATCAGCCATGGCCTCGAGCCGAAGGTCGAAGGCGGCGCGGTGCACATCCGCGCGCGCGTACGCGACGGGCGGCTCGAAATCGTGGTCACCGACGACGGCCTCGGCCTCGACGCGCCGCGGCGCGCGCGGCGCCCCGGCAACGGCATGGCACTCGACAATATCCGCGCGCGCCTGCGCACCCGCTATGCCGGGCACGCCGCACTGAGCGTGACGCCGCGCGCGCTCGGCACCCAGGCTTCCATCCACCTGCCCTACACCCCTCGACCATGACCAGCGCCCTGATCGCCGACGACGAACCCCACCTGGCCCAGCATCTCAAGGAACAGCTGATGCAACTATGGCCCGAGCTCAAGATCGTCTTCGTCGCCAAAAACGGCATCGAGGCGGCCGCGAAGATTGCCGAATTGCAGCCGGACCTCGCCTTCCTCGACATCCAGATGCCGGGTTTGACCGGGCTCGAGGTGGCGCAGGAGATCGAGGGGCCGACCCGGGTCGTGTTCGTCACCGCCTACGACGAGTACGCGGTGCAGGCCTTCGACCACGCCGCGCTCGACTACCTGCTCAAGCCGCTCAAAAACGAACGCCTGGCCCGCACGCTCGAACGCGTCAAAGTTGCGCTGGCGGCGCCGCAGGTGCCCGACGCCATGCTCGCGCAGGCCCTGCAGCGCTTGCTCGGCGCGCCCGCCCCGGCGCCCGAACGCCTGCGCTACGTGCGCGCGGCACAGGGCGCGCTCACGCATCAGGTCGCGGTCGCCGACATCATGTTCTTCCACGCCGACGACAAATACACGGTCGTCAAGACCGCCGCCGGCGAGCACCTGATCCGCACCCCGATCGCCGAGCTGGCCAACCAGCTCGACCCGGGCCAGTTCTGGCAGGTGCACCGCTCGACGCTGATCAACCTGGACTTCCTGGCCGGCACCCGGCGCGACGAGACCAGCCGCCTGTTCGTGCGCCTGAGCGGCCACGACGCCGAGTTGCCGGTCAGCCGCGCCTTCGTGCACCTGTTCAAGGCGATGTAGCGGCATGGACATCGCCGCGCAACTGCGCCGGGCATGGCCCGATTTCTGGATCCTGCGTAAGTGCCGCGCCGAACCGGCATGGGCGCGCGTGCTGATCGCCAATGCGACCGCCTTCGCGCTCAGCTTCGCGCTGGTCATGCTGGCGGGCCTGTTGCGGCTGGCCTGGTTCGACCCGAACTGGTGGCGCTCGTTGGCGATTCCGCTCCTCATCGTCGGCGTCGCGGTCGGCAATACACTGCTCGGCCTATTCCGCGGGTTTGAACTGGCACTGCCCGAGGCGGCGCTCGAACGATTGCGCACGCAAGCGGGATGGCGCTGGGTCATCATCGTCAACGCACTTGCCGCCGGCGGCATCGTGCTCGGCTGTGCGATCGGCATGGCCGTGGTCTACGCGCTCTACACGCCAGCCGATCTCTCGCGCTACCTGTGCTGTGGCGGCGCAGCGGAGTTCGCACCGCTGAAGGATGGGCTTGCCACCGCGCGCCACCGGACCCACTTCGCGCTGTTCGTGCTGGTACTAATCGGCGCGAACGTCGCCTTCGGCTACCTGCGCGCGCGCCGTCGCGACCAGCAGCGCCGCGCCACCGAGGCGCAGTTGCATCTGCTGCAGGCGCAGATCGAGCCGCAATTCCTGTTCAACACGCTGGCCGATGTGCAAGGCTTGCTCGACCACGACCCCGAGCGCGCGCGCCAGATGCTCGAGGAATTCACCGACTACCTGCGCGCCAGCCTCGGCCAGTTGCGGCGTTCCGACAGCACGCTCGCCGCCGAGCTCGACATGGCGCAGTGCTATTTGCAGTTGCTGCGGCTCCGGATGGGCGAACGCCTGCACTTCACGATCGAGTCCACCGCGCAGGCGCGCACCGCGGTCGTCCCGCCGCTGCTGTTGCAGCCGCTCGTAGAAAATGCGATCAGGCATGGCCTTGAGCCCAAGGCCGGCGGTGGCAGCGTGCACATCCACGCCACCGTCCGCTTCGGCCGGCTCGAAGTTTCCGTGCTCGACGATGGGGTAGGACTGCCCGCCGCGCCGCAGCGGGCCGGGCTCGCGCTGAAAAACATCCGTGCCCGCTTGCAAGCGCGCTATGGCAGCAACGCGGCGCTGGCACTGGCGGCCCATGCACCCGGCACACGGGCCGTGATCGACTTGCCATTTATCGGCGCTGCTGTCGACTCGTCGCATTTGACGTAGCTTGCGGCCGGCGGTTTGCGATCCTCTTGTTTGTTCAAAACACATTCACAGAGGAGCAACACGATGCAAACCAAACACCTGACCTTCCTGATCCTGATGGCATTCGCGGGCCACGCGCTGGCGGCGAACGAGAAACCATTCGAGCCCGAAATGGTCGCCATCAAGGCCGGGCAATTCACGATGGGCTCGAACAACTGGAAGAGCAGCTCGCCCGAGCGCCCGGTGTCGGTCAAGGCGTTCAAGATGGCCAAGTACGAAGTGACGGTCAAAGAGTTTGCGCAGTTCATCAACGCCACGGGCTACAAGGCGCCGCGCCAATGCATTCAAATGGCGGGCAATCCCTGGTTCGCGAGCATGGCCGGCAACTGGAACGCGAACACCCTCTCGCACAGCCGCTTCGAGCCGGTCACTTGCATCGGCCCCAAGGATGCGGACGCGTACATCAAATGGATGGCGAAGGAAACCGGCAAGAAGTACCGCCTGCCGACCGAAGCCGAATGGGAATACGCGCACCGCGCGGGCAGTACGCGCAAGTATCCGTTCGGGAACAACGAGGCGCTGGCCTGCCGTTACGGGAACATCGCGGACCGCTCGGCCGAGGCCGCGTTCAAGCGCGACTATGACGGGCTCGAGTCGAAAACGCATGTCGGCGTTGCGCCCTGCGACGACAAATCCGACTATGCGAGCATCGTGGGCATGTACGAGCCCAATGCCTTCGGCTTGTACGACACCTTGGGCAACATCTCGGAGTTTGTTCAGGATTGCATGAAGTCGGGCTATGCGGGGGCGCCGGCGGATGGCTCGGCCTTGCTCGACGCGAAGTGCGAGACGCAAGCCAATCGCGGGGGCAACTGGCATTGGGCGGGCTGGGGCGCGCACCAGCGCGGCGCGACGCCACTCGATTTTGTGGGCGTGCTCGAAGGGTTCAGGGTTGCGCTCGACAGCGACGGGACGGCAGATAATCCGGTAAAGAGCGCGCCGAGCGCGTTCGCGATCGAGCTGGCGGCGGAACAACAGAAGGAGCGCGAAAAGCGCAGCAAGCGCGCGGAGATTCCGGCGAGTTGATGGTCAAGCCGGCCTCGGACAGCGCAAGCGGGCGAATGCCCGCAGGCCGGTTGCCGTTCGTCGGTGCTGCCGTCGATTCGTCGCAAGCCGTTTCACCGCGGCGCGCGCCGTCGGCATTCTTAATCTGTTTCAGCAAATCCATTCACTTCACGACTGCACAAACCATGAAAAAACATTCCCTACTCGCCCTGATGCTGATCGCCCACGTCGGTTCGGCAATGGCAGCCGATCCAATCCTCGAGCCGTCGATGGCCAGCATCCCGGCCGGCAGTTTTGCGATGGGTAGCGCGACCACGCTCGCGAAAGGCGATTACCCGGTCGAGCAGCCCATCCACCAAGTGAAAATCCCCGCTTTCCAGATGTCGCGGTACGAAGTCACCGTGGGGCAGTTCAGCCAGTTTGTCGAGGCCACCGGGCATAAGCCGACGCTCGCGGAAGGCCAGCCCCCTGCCGTCTGCTGGAAACATGCGGCGAACGACTGGGGCATGGATGCCGGCCCGGGCACCTGGAAATCGAACGCCTATCCGCAAAGCGCGTACCACCCGGCGATGTGCGTCTCGTGGACCGACGCCAAGGCGTACACAGCGTGGCTGGCGGAAAAAACCGGCAAACCATACCGCCTGCCCAGCGAGTCTGAATGGGAATACGCGGCACGCGCCGGCAGCCCCGACAAATACCATTTCGGCACCGACGAGGCTCAGCTGTGCAAGTACGGCAATATCCGCGACACCCTCGGACGCGATGCGATCGGCAAACTGACCGGCAAACCGGGCGCCGAAGCGTTCTGCACCGACGGCTCGGCGTTCACCTCGGTGGTCGGCATGTATGCGCCAAACCAATTCGGCTTGTACGACATGATCGGCAATCTAGGCGAGATCGTGGAGGACTGCCAGCACGACAATTACACGGGCGCTCCGGCCGATGGCTCTGCGTGGACCACGAATTGCTCGAAGGATATGCGGATGACCCGGGGCGGCAATTTTGGCTCGCGCGCCGGCGCCGCATCGACCGGCCGCGGACATACGGGCCCGAGCAATGCGAGCAGCTTCGAAGGCTTCAGGGTGGCGCTGGGCGTGGCGGGACCATCGGCGCCGACTGCGGGCACGAAGGCGTTCGAGGCTGGACTTGAAAAAGCACGCGCAGCGGAACGCGCCCGTCGTTAAAGTAGGGATCGCGAAAGCTCAGATTTTCAGAAGCAACCTAAACCAACATCGTCCTCGCGTATGAGGCTGTCGCGAAAGGGGGGCAATGTCCTAAATTGGTGCCTGAGACGCTTCAGAAATCGCATCGAAGAAAATTAAATATCAAAAACCAACATCGTCCTCGCGGAG
>JAZKIN010000027.1:0-2576 GCA_040384885.1 Pseudomonadota bacterium
TTCTCGATGGAGATGGGCGGCGCCCAGCTGGCCATGCGTATGCTCGGCTCGGTCGGCCAGCTCGACCAGCACCGCCTGCGCACGGGCCGCCTCAACGACGAGGACTGGCCGCGCCTGACGCACGCGATCCAGAAAATGAACGACGCCCAGCTCTACATCGACGAGACGCCCGCGCTCAACTCGATCGAGCTGCGCGCGCGCTCGCGCCGGCTGTCGCGCCAGTGCGGCAAGCTCGGCCTGATCATCGTCGACTACCTGCAGCTGATGACCGGCAACCAGCCGGGCGACAACCGGGCCTCCGAGATCTCGGAGATCTCGCGCGGCCTCAAGGGCCTGGCCAAGGAGTTGCACTGCCCCGTGATCGCGCTGTCGCAGCTGAACCGCTCGCTCGAACAGCGCCCCAACAAACGCCCGATCATGTCCGACCTGCGCGAGTCGGGCGCGATCGAGCAGGATGCCGACGTCATCATCTTCCTGTACCGCGACGAGGTCTACAACGCCGATTCGCCCGACAAGGGCACGGCCGAGATCATCATCGGCAAGCAGCGTAACGGTCCGATCGGCTCGATCCGGCTGACCTGGATCGGCCAGTACACCAAGTTTGGCAATTACAGCGGTGGGCTGGCCTTGTACCAGGGCGATTGAGCGGTTTTTCCGCCGTTTTCCACACCCCGAATTTGCTTCCCGGTTTTTGCATTTGAATGTCATTTGTCAGTACGAAGAGCAAGCCGCCGTCCGCGGCCTTCTGCAGCATCACCACGATTTAACGGAGAGAACCATGTTTGGACGCTTAATGCCCACCGAGGGCAAATTTTTTGATTTGTTTAACCAGCACGCCGCGCTGTGCGTGAAGGGCGCGCACGAGATGGTCGGCCTGATGACCAATTTCGACGACCTCGAAAACCGCGTCCACGCCATCGAGAGCCTCGAAAAGCAAGCCGACAAGATCACCTACGCGTGCGTCGACATGCTGCACAAGACCTTCATCACGCCGATCGACCGCGACGACATCCACAAGCTGATCACGCGCATGGACGACATCCTCGACCTGATGGAAGACGCGGGCCAGACCGTGTCGCTGTACGACCTCAAGGCCGTCACGCCCGAGGCCAAGCGGCTCGCCGAGCTGTGCCTGGCCTGCTGCGAAAAAGTGCAGGCGGCCGTCGGCCTGCTGCACAATATGGACAACTCGCGCAAGATCGTCGCCATCTGCGAAGAGATCGACCGCCTCGAGTCGGACGCCGACCATGTCATGCGCGCCGCCATGTCCAAGCTGTTCCGCGACGAGCCGGACGTGCGCAACCTGATCAAGCTGAAAGCCATCTACGAGATCCTCGAAACCGTGACCGACCGCTGCGAGGATGTTGCCAACATCATCGAAGGCATCATCGTCGAGAACGCGTAAGCGAAAGCGCTCCATGGAAAATCTCACAATGAGTATCTATGTGCTGTGCGCCCTGATCGCGCTGGCACTCATATTCGACTTCATGAACGGCTTCCACGACGCCGCCAACGCGATCGCGACGGTGGTTTCGACCGGCGTGCTCAAGCCGCAGACCGCGGTCGCGATGGCCGCCGTGTTCAACTTCATCGCGATCTTCGTGGTGGGGCTGAAGGTGGCGGCGGTGGTGGGCAAGGGCACGATCGACCCGACCGTGGTCGACCAGTACGTGATCTTCGGCGCGCTGGTCGGCGCCATCATCTGGAACGCGATCACCTGGTACTACGGGATCCCGTCCTCGTCCTCGCACGCGCTGGTCGGCAGCGGCCTGCTCAAGACCGTCATGTTCATCGTGATCTCGCCGCTGATGGGCTTTATCCTCGGCTCGATCATCATGCTCATCGTGTCGTGGGCGTTCGTCAAGTCGACCCCGCGCAAGGTCGACACCTGGTTCCGCCGCATGCAGCTGGCCTCGGCCGCCGCGTACAGCCTCGGGCACGGCGGCAACGACGCGCAAAAGACCATCGGCATCATCTGGATGCTGTTGATCGTGGCCGGCGTCACCGCGGCGGGCGACAAGGAGCCGCCATTCTGGGTCGTCATCGCCTGCTACGCGACGATCAGCCTGGGCACCCTGTTCGGCGGCTGGCGCATCGTCAAGACCATGGGCCAGAAGATCACCAAGCTCAAACCGGTCGGCGGCTTTTGTGCCGAGACGGGCGGCGCGATCACGCTGTTCGTGGCGACCGCGATGGGCATCCCGGTCTCGACCACGCACACGATCACCGGCGCCATCGTCGGCGTGGGCGCCTCGCAGAAGATGTCGGCGGTGCGCTGGGGCGTGGCGGGCAACATCGTGTGGGCGTGGATCTTCACGATCCCGGCCTCGGCCTTCATGGCGGCGATCGCCTGGTGGATCGGCACCCATATCATGTAAGCAGGCGCGGCCCCGCAAGAGAGGCTGTCGCAAAACTAAAATGCGCCGCTCGATTTGGCATAAATCGCGACATCACTAAGCTCCAATAGCTCAAACCAACATCGTCCTCGCGCACGAGGTTGTCGCAAAACTTAAAATGAGCCGCGTGACTTGGCAGAAATCGCGACATTACAAGCCTCTCAAACTCAAACCAACATC
>JAZKIN010000028.1:0-58607 GCA_040384885.1 Pseudomonadota bacterium
TTGCTTTGAGCCGCTGTTCTATGGGTCCCCGCATGCGCGAGGACGATGTTGGTTTAAGGTATTAGAGGCTAATGATGTCGCGATTTCTGCCAAATCAAGCGGCTCATTTCAAGTTTTGCGACAGCCTCCTCCGCGAGGACGAGCTTGGGTTAGAGTTTCTAAGTTTTATCGACACGATTTCTGAAGCGGCCTAGATTAAAAGACGGCGCTTAGTATCGTTGATGCTTCTCGAGCGTCCCCATTCAGGCAGCTGGCGCCATTTCCGTCACGCGGTCACCTTGGGCTGCGAGGCCGTGCGCGCCAGCAGCGAGGACTGGTAGCGCTCGATTCCGCCCTCGCGCTCAATCAGCGCGTCCGGGTACGGATCCGCCGAAAACCGGTTGTGCCGCGCGACCTGGCTCAATTGTTCGAGCGCGGCGCCCGGGTGCAGCGCCGTCTCGACGCCGCTGGCCTGGTCGAGGTGCCAAAAGCCGCCGTGCTGGTGGAACAGCAGCGGCAGCGCCGCGGCGCGCGGGGTGGCCGGCACGGCGCCGGGCGCGCCCGGGTGGCGCTCGGGGTCGAGCAGGTAGAAGCATTCGGCGCAGGCGCCCTGGTCGAGCCGGTGCAAAATCACGCCGTTGGGCAGCAGCGCGCCGACGCCGAGCACGACGACGCCCTTGATGCTCGCGGTCAGCTCGAGCCGCATGCCCAGGCGCAGCCGCACCGCTTGGCCTTTGCCGGGCCAGGCGCCGTCGACCAGCAGGCCGTAGCGCGACACGTCTTCGATCTCGTAACCGCCGGCGCCGCGCCGGATCAGCGCGTGCCGGCCCGAAATCCGTCGCGTGAGGCCGTCGCGGTCCTGGCCGTCGGCGCAAAAATGGGACAGCAGCACATCGGCCTCGGGCGCGCATTGTTCGAAGCGGCCCAGCACGCACTCGTCGAGCGCGAACAGGCGCATCTGCCGCGGCAGGCCCGCTTCGGGCGCCGCGTTGACGAGGCAGGCGGCGCGGCTCGGGTGCGGGTGCGGCTCGCGCGCGGCCGGCGCGTCGATTTCGATCAGGTCCTCGTCCCAGGCGATGGTCGAAAACCCCATGTCCACCTTGCCGGACTGGGCGTCGAGCTTGAGGTGGGCGATCGAGGCATTGCGCGCGGTGACGTCGATGTCGATCCGGCCGCCGCCCGTGTTGGCGTCGAGCCGCGCGATCGAGGCGTCGTCGGCGACCACGCGCACGTTCTTGTGGGTCGACAGGAAGATCTGGTGGATCTCGGTGAGCGTGGCGTCGGCGCGCGGCACCAGGATCAGCAGCGTGCAGGCCCAGCGCCGCGGCGCGCCGCCGACCAGCTCGCTGCGCAGCTCGACCTCGATCTGGTACTGCCCGTGCTCCTTGTTGCGAGACGAGAATTCGATGAACACGGGCCGCCAGTCGCCGCGCGAGGTGCGCGCGAACACGTGGCCGGCGCCGCCTTGCGCGACCAGCGCCGAGCGCAGTTGCATCGCGGCCTCGGGCGCGCAGTCCGGCGGCATGCCACGCAGTTCGAGTTTGATGGCCTGGCGCCCGCCGGCCGCGCGCGGGTCGAAGCCGCTCACATGCAGGTGGGGCCTACACGCCGCAGTGGCCGCGGCCGGCGCGCGCGGCGCGGCCGTGGCACCCGGCGCGGCCTGGGCGCCGCGCAGCGCGTTGATCAGCTCGAAGCTGCTCGGCGGCGCGGCCGTTTGCCGGTGGCCGCCGGCGCACGCGGGTTCCCCCGGCATCACCCAAAGGGTGCAGTGCGGATGCGCGGGGTGGCTGCACTTTTTCATGGTCTAAGGTTCAGGCGCCCGCGGCGCTCACAGCCGACGGCGCGCCGCCGACGCGGATCACGATGGCGGTGAGGTTGTCGACGTGCAGCCCGGCAGGCGGGTCGCTGAGCAGGTCGTCGAACAGGGTGTCGGCCATGGCGCGCGCGTCGCCGCAGCCGGCCAGCCGCTGCGGCCAGCTGTCGACCCATGCGGCCGGCGTGGCGCAGGCCCAGAAACCGTCGGTGGCCAGCGCGTAGACCGCGCCGGCCTGCAGTTCGACGGCGCGGCGGTCGGGCAGATGGCTCAGGTAGGGCGGCAGGTTCGCCGCCGACAGCGCGCACAGGGAGTCGGAGAGTTGGAGCTGGGTGTCGAACGCATTGCCCAATATGAAAGCCTGGCTGATCTGCGAGCGGTGTTCGCCGTGCACCTGGCGCCACCATTCGTTTTCGCCGAGCGCGCCGGCCATCGCGTACGAGGTGGCAGGCACATGGTCGATCGTGAGCGGGGTGGCGCGGCCGTACGCGATTTCGTACAGGCGCGAGTCGCCCACGTGGTACAGCAGCGCGGGCTGGCCGGGCCGCAGTTCGAGCAGGGTCAGCGTGGTGCCGGGGCGGCGGCTGCTGTCGGCCTGCGGGCCGGGCGCGAAGCGGCGCTGCAGGCGCGCGTGCAGCGCGTCGAGATGGGCGGCGAGTGCTTCGATGTCGGCGCAGGCGGGCATCTCGAGCAATCCGCCCACGACCGCTTCGGCCGCCTCGCGCCCGCGTCCATGCCCGCCCATGCCGTCGAGCACGGCGAGCCGGACCTGGCCCTGCGGCCAGCCGTGGATGCGCTGTTGCACCGTCTGCTGGTCGCGCAGGAACACGGCGCGGCCGTCCGCATCGATGAGCAGGAGATTATCCTGGTTCTCGAGTCCGGGAAACGCGTCGGCGCCGGCGCAGGTGCGCCAGGCGATGTCCAACATCGGGCCAAACTGGAGCGGGTCGAACGCTGGCGTCATTGGACGTGACCTTGTAGGCGGGATGGCAATTGCCATAGCTTAGCGCACTCCGGCCGGTTTGATGCAACGATCAGATGGGGGTTTCCCGTTTTCGGGCCAGCAGGCGCAGGCCGATGAGCATCAGGGACAGTCCGGCGGCGGCAAACGCGGCGCGCACGCCGAACCGGTCGGCCACCCAGCCCCAGGCGACGCTGCCGGCGGTATAGCCGCCCGCCATCACGAACAGGTAGATCGACATGGTGCGCGCGCGCACCGCCGGCCCGAACGAGGCCTGCGCCGCCGCGTTGAGGGTGGTCACGATGGTCGACCAGGCCATGCCGCCGCACACGATCAGGGGGACGAGCAGCATCAGCGAGGTGCTCAGTGGTATGGCCAGCAACATGGCGGCGTAGACAAACATGGCGCCGGCCAGCAGATGGGAGCGGTCGAAGCGGCAGCGCACGCCCGGCAGAATGAACGCGGCCGCGACCGCGCCGACGCCGAGGCTGCCCATCAGGGTGCCGAACACATTCGAATCGAGCCGCAGCACGTCGCGCACGAACAGCGGCAGCAGGGACGCGAACACGATGGTGCTGAAGAACACGCCGCCGACATTGCCGAGCAGGTGGCGGAAACGGGCGCAGCCAAAGGCGGTGCCGAAGCCCGTCGTCAGGCTGCGCAAGAAGCGCGATGGCGCCACGCTGACGGCGCCGCCCTCGCGCCACCAGAGCCAGTACACCGAAAGGATGCCGAGGAAGGAGAGCGCGTTGAGCCAGAACAGGGCGCCGGCGCCGATCCAGTTGAACATCAGGCCGCCCAGGGCGGGCCCGGCGATCGCGGCCACGTTGTAACTCAGGTTGTTGAGGGAGCCGGCCGCCTCGATCTCGTCGGGCTCGACCAGTTCGGCCATGGCGGCCTGCCAGGCCGGCCACATGAAGGCCGAACCCATGCCGACGCAAAAGGTCAGCGCGAGCACCGGCGCGGCCGAGGCGCGCCCCGACATCACGAGCACGGCCATCGCGCAGGCGCACAAGGCCATGAACAGATTGCAAAAGAACAGGTATTTGGGGCGCTCCATGCGGTCGGCGAGGACGCCCGCGAACAGGGCGAACAGGACGATCGGAAGGTAGGCCGCCGTCTGCACCAGGGTCGTCACCGAGGCCGAGTGCGACAGCGAGGCGATCAGCCAGGCCGAGGCGAAGGTCTGGGTCCAGGTGCCCAGGTTCGACACCAGGTTGGCGCACCAGAGCCGGCGGTAGCGCGCGTGCCGCAGCGGCCTGGACATGGGCACGCGCACGTGCGCGCGCCGCTCCTGGATGGGTCCGTTCAATGTATCTTTTGGCATAATGCGGGCGCAAGCGCGTGAAGCCGGGCAGGGGTCTGACCCGGCAAGTCTACGGCGTTATGATGCTCACAGTCAACTTTATGGGCGGCGGGTTTGTGCACTTATTGTGCGATTGCAAAATCACTTATCGGGAATGAAAGACATGCAAAAGCACGCGCCTGAAACGGTTGGATACACCATACGGCGCATGGAGCAGGGCGATCTGCCGCAGGTCGCGCGCCTGTTGCGGGAGCTCGCCGGCGCGTTCATCCTGCCGGAGATGGATGCCGACGCCGGCCGTCTTTTCCTGGGCGAAAACGACGAGGTTGGCGTCGCGGCCAATCTCGCCAAGGGTTTCGTCTACCATGTGGCCGAATCCGAAGGCGCGATCGCCGGCTTCATCGGCGTGCGCGCGCATGCGCACATATTCCATTTGTTCGTTGACACGGCATGGCAGCGTCGTGGTGTGGCGCGCGCGCTGTGGGATGCGGCCCGGCGCGTGGCGGTGGAGGGCGGCAACCAGGGTGTATTTACGGTCAACTCGTCGAATTACGCGGTCGGCGCCTATCTGGCGCTCGGCTTTGCGCCGACCGCGCCCATGCAGTGCGTAAAGGGCGTGTTTTTCAATCCGATGCAGTGCGCGCCGACGTAAAAAACCGCCGGCCGGCAAAAGCCGGTCGGCGGTTTGGATGGTGCTGGCGCGATTAATCTTGGCGATTAACGGCGATGGCCGCCGCGATGGCCGCGATGGTGGCCGTGGTGGCCGCGATAGTAGCGGCTGCGCTGGCTGTAGCCATAGCTGTTACCGATGACGACCACCGGCGGGCTGTAGTACTGCGGCTCGTAATACACCGGCTCCGGAGCGTAATAGGTGGGCGCATAGCTTTGCTGCACATAGTAGCCGCCGTTGCTGTAACGACGGTCCTGGTAGCTGTTGTCGTAATAGCCGCCACGGTTGTCGTAGCGGTTGTCGTAGTAGCCACCGTTGTGGTGGCGGCCGGCCGAACTGCCGACCGCGGCGCCGATGACGCCGCCGACGAGGGCGCCGTTGCGGTGGCCGGTATGGTGGCCGATCGCGGCGCCGATGACGGCACCGACTGCAGTGTTGACACCACGGTCGCTAGCCATGGCTGCGGAAGAGGTGACCGAAGCGGCCAGTATCGCCGCGCCTAAGCAAATTTTGTTGAACATGGCGTTTCCTTTAACCGCAGCCGAGATCGGGATGATCACTAAATCGCCGGGCATGAATTCACTATACTTGGGCCAGAATTTATCGCCAGAGTTTATACACATGCTTACAAATGGGGCGGCAGTTTAACATGTGGCGCGCGCTTCCCATTCGGCCCGCAGCAGGCTGTACACCTTGGTGTCGCGGATCGCGCCGCGCGTGAAAAAGCCGCCGCGCATCGTGCCCTCGTAGGTGAAGCCGCACTTTTGCGCGATGCGTTCGGAGCCGGTGTTGTGCGGATCCATGAGCAATTCGAGCCTGTTGTAGGCGTACGTCATGAACAAATAATCGCACATCATGCGCGTCGCCTCGGTCATGAGGCCGCGCCCGGCGGCGTCCGGGACCAGCATGCGGTAGCCGATTTCGCGGCAGATCGGGGTCCGGCTTTTAAAGTGCGTGATAAGCCCGACAATGTTCCCGGGCTTGTCTTCGAGGATGAAATGTTCGCGCTCGTCCGTCACCATCCCCGTTTGTGCGAACTCCTGGCGGATGTTCTCGGGCGCGCGCAACTGGGTCGAGAAAAACTCGCCGCGCGTCGACAGGTCGTTGTACAGGGCGATGTAGGAGTCGAGGTCGGCGGCAACAACGTGCCTTACCGTACAAAGCGAGCCCTTGAGCATGAGTGTCTTCCGTTTATGGTCAGCGCCATATGGTAAATCAAAATTGCCTCGTAGACAGGAACTCCGGGGGCCCGTAAAAATACCCTTGCACAAGGCTTGCCCGCCCCCCATGTAGATGGCCCCTGCCTTCGATCCCGGATTCGCCATGCCTCCCCGCCGCGTGATTCTTACCGTCGTGACACTGCTCGCGCTGCTGCATACCTATATCGGCATGCGCCTGCTGCCGGCCATGTCGCTCGGGCCGGCCGGGCTCGGCCTGGGCATCGCGCTGCTGCTGGCCTCGCTCGTGCTGGTGCCGACCGGGCTGCTTGCACCGAGCCTGAAGCGCTTGCGCTTTGCCGACCAGTTGTCGTGGGCAGGTTTGCTGGCGATGGGCTTGTTTTCGTCCTTGCTCATGCTCACCTTGCTGCGCGACGTCATGCTGCTGCTGCTGGCGGTGATCGGCGCCGCCAGCGCGCCAATCGCCGCCGGCAGCGCGTTCGCGGTGCCGCTGCTCGCGCTCGGCGTGACGCTGGTGGGCCTGTTCAACGCGCGCCGGCTGGCCCGCGTGGTCGAGGTCGAGGTGCCGATCGCCGGCCTGCCGGCCGCCTTGCACGGCTACGCGATCGTCCAGATTTCCGACATCCACGTCGGCCCGACCATCAAGCGCGGCTACCTCGACGCGATCGTCGACAAGGTCAACGCGCTGCGCCCCGACGCGATCGCGATCACCGGAGACCTCGTCGACGGCAGCGTGAGCCGGCTCGGGGCGCACACGGCGCCGCTGGCGCGGCTGCGCGCGCGCGACGGTGCATTTTTTGTGACCGGCAACCACGAATATTATTCGGGGGCCCAGCAATGGATAGCCGAGCTGCGCCGGCTCGGGCTGACCGTGCTGCTGAACCAGCACGTGGTGCGCGAACGCGACGGCAAGGGCGTGATGATCGCCGGCGTGACCGACTTCACGGCGCACCATTTCGACGCCTCGCACCGCAGCGACCCGCACGCGGCCGCCGCTGGCGCCCCCGCGCATGTGTGCGTCAAGATCCTGCTCGCGCACCAGCCGCGCAGCGCCGAGGCGGCCGCGGCGGCCGGTTTCGACCTGCAGTTGTCAGGCCACACGCACGGCGGCCAGTTTTTCCCGTGGAACCTGTTCGTGCCGCTGCAGCAGCCGTTCACGGCCGGCCTGAACCGCCTGCGCGCGCTCTGGGTCTACACCAGCCGCGGCACCGGCTATTGGGGGCCGCCGAAACGCTTCGGCGCGCCGTCCGAAATCACGCGCGTGCGCCTGGTGTCGGCTTGAAACGGGCATAAAAAAAAGCCCGGCATCGCTGCCGGGCTTTTCGATTTTCGACGCGGGTTGGGACTACAGGTTCAGTTTTGGCAGGTAACCGCCAGGAATCACGCCGAACACCGACAAGACGATCAGGATGAGCAAGATGATGAAGAGCACGCGGACGATCTGGGCGACCGGCGCGGGCAGTGGCAGCATGCTGACAAGCCACCATATGAGCCCGAACACGATCAGGTAAACGATAAGGCTGATTAGGATATTCATTTTATTTCCTCGGCTGCGGTGGAAGTGCTGTATGTCGAATTAGACAAGCCGACGATATCGCAATACAGATCAGCAATCCGTTCGCTAGGGCACATAAGGAAGTGTTAAATGTGTGTCGCTGGATTCGCGCGCCTTGCAGTATGGACGATTGTCACGATTGCCCCCATACTAGAGGGTGAAAGACGGCAATGTTGCCGATCATTGACTACCTACCTGCCCGCATGGAAAAAAACGACGAAAAGCGGCTGCAGCTGATACGCGCGGTGCTGGCGGTGCCGGCAGAAAAGAACGCCCACGCCGACACGCTCGCCCGCGCCATGCTCGCGTGGGTGCAACTGGCCGCGCATCTGAGTCCCTTGATCGGCGAAGCCGGGTTTTGCGCGCTGTATGGCCGCGCCGTGCGCCTGACCTCGCCCGACGGCGACTGGCCGGCGGCGACCCATGGCGTGCGCTCGATCGCCGCCCTGCTTGCCACGCTCAACAGCAGTCTCGCGGCGGTCGCGCCATCGAAGGCAAGCGCGGCCAACACGGCCTTGCTCGAGACCTTCACCAAGCTGCTGGCGGGCTTGATAGGAGAGGCGTTGACGATCCGCCTTCTGAATACAGCATGGGCCTTTGGGCCTGACGGAAAGAGTACATGAACGACAAAGTGAAGTTGGGTTACCAGGCCACCGGCGTCCCGGGGCTCGATATCCTGCTCGGCGGCGGGCTGGGCGAGTTTTCCTTCAACGTGATCGCGGGCGCGCCCGGCACCGGCAAGACCACGCTGGCGCACCAGATCATGTTCTGCCTGGCGTCCGAACAAAAAAGGGCCTTGTTCTTCACCGTGCTCGGGGAGCCGCCCCTCAAAATGCTGCGCTACCAGCAGCAATACGCGTTTTTCGACATCGACAAGGTCGATTCGTGCATCCGCTACGTGAACCTGGCCGAGGACCTGCGCACGGGCGATTTCAGCGGCGTGCTCGCACGGATCATGAAGGAGGTCGAGGCGTTCTCGCCGGGGCTGGTGTTCGTCGATTCGTTCCGCTCCGTGATCCAGATGGCCAAGAACGGCAACGAGGGCGTGGCCGACCTGCAGCACTTCATCCAGGAGCTCGGCACCCGCATGACGAGCTGGCAGGCGACGACCTTCCTGATCGGCGAGTACGCGAACGCCGACATCGAGGCCAACCCCGTGATGACGGTGGCCGACGGCATGTTCTCGCTGAGCCAGCAGGTGGCCCAGAATTCGGCCGTGCGCAAGATCCGCATCGTCAAGATGCGCGGCCAGGCGCACCTGACCGGGGCCCACACCTTCCGCATCACGGGCGACGGCCTGCGCATCTATCCGCGCCTGCTGCCGTCGCTGGCGCAGCCGCCGTTCGAGCGCGAAGAGGACGCCGAGGCGCCCCGGATCGCGATGGGCAACGCCGAACTCGACGTCATGCTCGCGGGCGGCTTGCCGCCGGGCCACGCCGTGATGGTGGTCGGCCCGCCGGGCTCGGGCAAGACCATCCTCGGCACCGCGTTCCTGGCCGAGGGCGTGCGCGCCGGCGAGCACGGCGTGGTCGCCTGTTTCGACAAGGGGCCTTTGCGCCTGCGTAACGACAAGCTCTCGCGCATGATCCGGGCCGGCCAGGTCTCGATCGTCGAGAAGCGCTCGCTCGACATGTCGATCGAGGAGGTGCTCGACGACCTCGTGCGCGAGATCGAACGCAGCGGCGCCAAGCGCGTCGTGATCGACTCGCTGTCCGAGGTCGGCCTGTTCCTCGCGCCCGAATTCCGCCAGGATTACCGCGAGACCATTTTCCGCGTGCTCGCCTGCCTCGCCCACCAGGGCGTGACGGTGATGGTCATCATGGGCCTCGAGGACCGCTATAACGAGCTGCGTTTCAGCCAGGACGAGGCGGCCTTCCTGGTCGACGCCATCATCGCCATGCGCTACGTCGAGTTCGAAGGCCGCCTGAACAAATTCATCTCCGTGGTCAAGGTCCGCGGTAGCGGGCACAGCTCCGATTTACGCCGTTATGTGATCACCGACGCGGGCCTCGAGATCGACGCCACGCCGGAGTTCCAGGGCTTGCTCAACGGCCATCTGTCGATGCTCAAGCGCGGACATTTCTGAGGATGGGCGAGATGGCCAAGCCCGAAGGTGCGGCGGCGGTGCCGGGTCCGCTCGCCGGCCATGCGGCGCAGTCCCACATGGACGAGCCGCAACTGCGCGCCGCGCTCGCGCTGCTCACCGAGGAGGTCGAGGCGCTGCGGCTGGCCGGCGCCGAGCGCGCCGCGCTGTCGGGCCTGGTCGACCAGTTGCGCGAGGCCAACCAGAATCTGTTGCTCAATTCGGTCGAGGCCCAGGTCCTGCGCGAGGATGCGGCCCAGATCGAGCGGCGCCAGGCCGATTTCCTGACCTTGCTCGTGCACGAACTGCGCAATCCGCTCGCGCCGATCAGCCTGGCAGGCAGCATGCTGACCAAGACGCCGGGCTCGGCGTCCCAGTTGCTGAACCTGCAAACGATCATCGAGCGCCAGGTAAAACATCTGTCGCGCCTGCTTGACGACCTGCTCGACGCCGCCCGCATCAGCAGCGGCCAGATCGCGCTGGCGGCGCTGCCGGTAGCGCTTGGGGACTTGCTCGCGCGCGCCGCCGACGCGGTGCAGGGCCGCGTGAGCGAGCGGCGCCAGCGGCTGACCGTGCAGGTCGGGCCGGCGCCGATCGTGGTCGACGGCGACCAGGCCCGGCTGGTGCAGGCGTTTTCGAATTTGCTGGTCAACGCGTCCAAATACACGCATGACGGCGGGCGCATCGAGGTCACGGCCGCCGTGCTCGACGGCCGGGCCGTGGTCACGGTCAGCGACAATGGCGCCGGCATCGCGCCGGAGGTGATGCCGCATATATTTTTCCTGTACACGCACGGGCCGTCCTCGCTGACGCGGCCCGAGGCCGGCCTCGGCGTGGGCTTGAACGTGGTGCGCAACATCGTCGACATGCATGGCGGCACGGTGGTGGCCGCGAGCGGCGGCCAGATGAGCGGGAGCATGTTCACGGTCACCTTGCCGCTCTCAAGCGCCGGCCTGCCGTCCGACCCTGTCGCATCCGGGCCGGAGCCGGCCAGGCGCGGACGCCATATCTTGCTGGTCGAGGACAACGTCGATGCGAGCGACACCTTGAGCATGCTGCTGCGCCACGAGGGCCATTCGGTGGTCACCGCCTACGACGGCCCGACCGGCTTGGCGATGGCGTACGCGCACCGCTTCGACGTCTTGATCTGCGACATCGGTTTGCCCGGGCTCGATGGCTATGAACTGATCCGCAAACTACGCAGTTCGGCCGCCGCCCATATTCCGTTCGCGATCGCGGTATCGGGCTTCAGCATGGCCGAGGGGCGCCCGCGCGCGATCGCCGCCGGCTTCGGCCAGTACCTGGTCAAGCCGGTCAATGTCGAGGCCTTGCTGAGCCTGATCTCGTCGGACGCCGTGACGCAATTGGTAAGACAGGGCAGCTGAGCAAGCACGGGTATGTCCGGCCGGTGGCGGCCGGCGAAAATCGCGCGGCGCCGCTGCGTGTTTGCTTGTTTTTTCCGGCATATTGCACGATTTCCAATAGATTGAAACGTGCGGTTTTAGCGACGGAAACGCCTATCCCGCCCCACATCAGCGGCAACTCACGCTATACTTTTCGAGACTGGCCTAATTAATAATAGACGAGGCGAACGCGCCACCGTGGCGCAGTCCTGATAAATCCCGGGCGTCCTGGCGCCCGCTTCAAGCGTTGGACACCTATGCTAAATAATCTCCTCGATGCCGCCGCCGGCCTGCGCAGCGGCAGCCCGGCGCCGACCATGCTGTTGCCGCCATTCGCCCCCTACGTCAGCCGGGCGACAAACGGCATTTACAACCTGCTGTTCAGCGACAACACGACGGTCTTCAAACCGAAGCGCAGCGTGAGCCCGGCGCCATGGCAGGCCATCCTGTTTTCATCGCCGCCCGATTTCGCGGCCCTCGAGGCGCTTGCCGCCGATGCCGCGCAGGAGGGGCAGATCCGCTACCTCGCGTACGCGCGCCTGCGCCGGCACGGGCAGCCAGTGCGGCCGAAGATTTTGCTCGGCGTGATCATCGAAGTGCGCCTGCCCGACGGACTCGACACGCTGGCCGCGTTTTCGGACGGCGGCGTCCACTACATCAACCAGTCGGGCAAGCAGATCGCGATCCGCAATTCGCTCAAAACCATGGTCGGCGAGCTGCTCGACGCATCCGATAGCGTCGTCGCCCAGATCGGACCGTGGAGCAAGGCGCGCCAGCCGCCACCGGTGCGCGGGAACATCCGCTTGTCGTTCCTCGTGTCGGACGGCCTGTACTTCGGCGAGGGCCCGATGGCGGCCATGCAGCGCGAGCCGATGGCCGGGCCGATCATCCGGCATGCCACCGAATTGCTGTCGGTGCTGGGGAAGATGGATTCGGATTAATTGCGGCACACCGGTCGGCTGGTCGCCGCGTGCATTCTTTGTCACGCCGTCGCAAGAACGAAACTTGCCTTTAAAGGGACACTGGTACGGGAAGGATTGTCGCTCTGAGAAGGCCGTTGTTCACTTTCGGTGGCAACTCTAGTTCGCCGATATCGATTACATATTTATGGGTGCGATAGTGGTGAACTGATGGGGGGCGAACAAAAACTGGGCTAAGGAAACCTAAAGCTACGCTGCGCCTAGCCAGACCAACGGTTAGGTGCCTTCCGAGTTTGGCTTGCTGGCTTCGAGTTCATCGTCGTGTTCTTGGATCCAAATTTCCAGTGCTTCGAATGCAGCTTCCCACTCCTCGTTGTATTCACCTACGAAAACCGTCAGACAGGCAATAATTGCCGAGCCATGGTTGCTTCCATATAGGGTGTTCCATTGGTTTTGAAAGGTAGTCACGTGATTCTGCCGGTCGGCTTTAGAGTAACCCAAGAGCATGCCTTCATAATTCGGGTGCGCGCTTTCCGACAGAGCGAAATACAAATCCTCAAGCCCTGGATAGCGTTTATCCGCGCTTTTTAGGACAGTTAAGATATTGATTGATTCTAAAGATGTAGACTTGTCGCGGGACCCGAGAAGCAGACGGGCCGTTTTCTCAGAAAATTCGTGAAAGTCAAGAGTTCCAGTCGTAACGCTACGCATCGTCTTGTTTAGGTACACCAACACCGCCAGCGTTTCGAATGCTGACCTCAACAATATACGCGCTCCTAGCATTTTGTTTGAGGCCGCGAGTAGGCGGGACTGTTCCAGTAGGTCATGCAAGCGCCACGCGACGGTCGCCCGCAGAAGCAGGGAGCGCCAAGGAGCCTTCCACTTGTGTGTTGTAGCGTTGCGCGACACTAGTCCGCCGACGTCGACCTCCGGACATAGCGATGACTTCAAGCTCTCAAGCGCTCGTTGTATGTCAGTCATAATTGCCTTACGCTTGAAATAGACGCTTCACGTGAGGTTCCGGCGGGCATCGTCATAGAATCACGCCTCATGGCCAAGTGGCCGGCTATAGAGATCCCTTTGAGACTCGGCGAAGGCGCGATGATAAACTGCGGCCTGCTCGTTTAGGGCGATTACGCTTTTAACAATTTCTATGTTCTTAGAGTCGACTCCGGAAGCGTATGCCATCGCACGCCAGCAGAGGAATAGAATGGAAACTGGCTCCGTCGCGAGGCGCGCAAAATGTGCTTTTTCTAGCATTGCCTTTTCTTGAGGTTCACGACCTGCCCGATCCTTTACAAGATCCATAGAGGTCTGGTCTGCGTGAATGAGATGACTGCTAAGCCCATATCCATGGAGGAACGACTTGTAATTTCGGAGGTCAAGGCGGTCCACATGGAACGTTGACAGAACGTGAGAGATTTCGGTAAACGACCACTTTTGTTTCAGTGCTTTTCGCTTAGCCTTCGGCCATCTCGCTCGAAGTTCAGCCTCATCTTCTGCCCCAAACACGACACCTCCAATTAGCATCTTAGTGTCCTCATCGATTGAAGTGGCGACAAAATCTTTCGCCTTTTCTGAGCGTTGCAGATTCTCGATTTCGTTCAACGATATCGTGTATTCCTCTATCCGCTGGGCCCGCTCGTCCGGTGCTGCAATGCTTACAAACAGGAAACGCGTGGCGCACTCCAACATAGAACGCATGATTATGTCGGCGTCCCAAAGCTTCCATGCTTGAAGTAGTAATGTTTGGGATTGACTTCTCTCCGCGTAATACTGCAATACAGTTGCCGAATACGAGGCATATTTAGGATCGATCTGCCGCGTCATCTTAATTACATGCTGAAGTTCGTCACGGAGCTGCGAATATACGATCACGGACGCGTGAACTAAATGTTGCATCGCTTGAGACCTAACGTTAAGGGGCAATGTATTTTTGGTAATATTTCCAGGTCGAGCTTACGAGAAAATGAAGTGCTTGACTGTTTGTAATTGTTGCCAGTTACGGTGTCGCTGTACGCGACAACCGTAAGAGATTCTGGACGACGGCATGTCGCAACGATCAAAATTACCATCGTTTCAATGGTATCTCATGATATGCGGTTATGTTGTTTGTAACAAAAAAACCCTCACGCATGAAGGCAATGAGGGTTTGATGTTTGATAATTCAGCGTAACGCAGCTTCATGGTGCCCGGAGCCGGAATCGAACCGGCACGCCCTTACGAGCACGAGATTTTAAGTCTCGGGTGTCTACCAGTTTCACCATCCGGGCAGCGGCCAAGAGTTTAGCACAAGCTGCGGCCGATCCGCCCACTTTCCCGTTGCGGCTTGTATGGTGTAGCATGCGTGGCGGCCGCCCACGCCCGGCACCGCCGACCATCCAAGGACCAGAATTGAACAACGCTGCGAACATCACCATCAACGAGGAACTGCGTTCCTTCATCGATCCGCTGACCTCCAACGAATACGCCGCACTCGAACGCAGCCTGCTGGCCGAAGGCTGCCGCGACGCGCTCGTGCTGTGGGGCGATGTGCTCATCGACGGGCATAACCGCTACGCGATCTGCCAGCGCCACAACATCGAATTCAAGACCGTGCAAAACGTCACCTTCGCCTCGCTCGAGGACGTGATGCTGTGGATGATCGATAACCACCTGGCGCGCCGCAGCGTGTCCGACTACCAGCGCGGCGTGCTCGCCCTGCGCAAGAAAGACATCGTCGCCGCGCAGCGCGCCGCCGAGCCGGCCGCCGCCGCGCCCGATACCGCCGCCGCGCCGGCGCCGCCGCCATGGAACACGCGCGAGGATGTGGCCAAGGCGGCGCGCGTGTCGCCCAATACGATCGGCCAGATCGAGCGCATCCAGAAGGCGGCCACGCCGCAACTGGTCGAGGCGGTGCGTTCGGGGACGATCTCGATCAACGCCGCCGCCAACGTCGCTTCGCTGCCCGAGGCCGAACAGATCGCCGCGGTCGCGGGCGGGCGCAAGGAGCTGCAGCAGGCGGCCCGGCAGGTGCGCGAGCAAAAGGCCGCCGCCCGGCCGCCGAAAGAGGCGCCGGCCGACGCCGAATCGGAGTTGCGCGCGCAAGTGGCCGCGCTGCGCGAGAAGGTCGATAGCCTGACGGCCGAAAACGCCGTCCTCAGGGAGCGCCTCGCCGCGCTCGACTAAACCACGCACCGCGCCAGATCCGGCGATCAGCACAGGAGAGTACCCGATGTTCCAAACCCGCCTCACCGTTGTGAGCTTGCTCGGATGCGCCGCCTTCGGCGCCATGGCCGGCACTGCGGCCGTCGTCGCGCCGCAGCCGGCAGTCCAGGCGCACAACGCGCAGGAGCACGCGCGCTGGAAAAAATCGGCCGCCGACGTGACCATCCTGCGCGACAAGTGGGGCATCCCGCACGTCTTCGGCAAGCGGGACGCGGACGCGGTGTTCGGCTTGTTGTATGCGCAGGCCGAGGACGACTTCAACCGGGTCGAGCGCAACTACATCACGGCGCTCGGACGCATGGCCGAAGTCGAGGGCGAGTCGGCGCTCTGGAGCGACCTGCGAATGAAGTTGTTCATCAGGCCCGACGAGCTCAAAGCCAAATATGCGGCCAGTCCCGCATGGCTCAAAAAGCTCATGGTGTCGTTCGCCGACGGCCTCAATTTTTACCTGCACACCCATCCCGAGGTCAAACCGAAGCTGATCACCCGTTTCGAACCGTGGATGGCGCTCGCCTTCAGCGAGGGCAGCATCGGCGGCGACATCGAAGACATCGAGCTCGGCCCGCTCGAACAGTTCTATGGCAAAGGCGGGAAACCGGCGCTGGCCGATGCCCGCTCCAGTGCCAGTGCCGAGCCAAGCGGCTCGAACGGCTTCGCCATCTCCCCCAAGCTGAGCGCGACGGGCAATGCGCTGTTGCTGATCAACCCGCACACCTCGTTCTACTTCCGGCCCGAAGTGCATATGGTCAGCGGGCAGGGCCTCAATGCCTACGGCGCCGTCACCTGGGGCCAGTTTTTCGTGTACCAGGGTTTCAACGAGCGGGCAGGGTGGATGCACACCTCGGGCGGCGGCGACGTGCTCGACGAATACCGCGAGACCGTGTTCGACAAGGGCGGCAAGTACTTTTATAAATACGGCGGCGCCGAGCGGGCGCTGCGCGCGGTGCCGATCACGCTGCCGTTCAAGGGCGCCGGCGGCATGGACAGCAAGACCATCACCGCCTACTTCACGCACCACGGCCCGGTGGTGCGCGCGGCCGACGGCAAATGGATCGCGGTCAAACTGATGGAGGAGCCGCTCAAGGCGCTGATGCAGTCGTATTCGCGCACCAAGGCCAAAAACCACGCGGCCTTCACCCAGACCATGGAGCTGCGCACCAATTCCTCGAACAACACGGTGTTCGCCGACCGGGACGGCAATATCGCCTACTTCCACGGCAACTTCGTGCCGCGCCGCGATGTGCGCTTCGACTGGAAGCATCCGGTCGACGGCAGCGACCCGGCCACCGAATGGAAGGGCCTGCACCAGATCAAGGAAACCATCACCCTGCTCAACCCTGCGAGCGGGTACATCCTCAACACCAACAACTGGCCGTTCGCGGCCGCCGGCGCCAGCAGCCCCCGCCTCGAAAGCTATCCCTCGTACATGTGGACGCTGCCCGAAAACTACCGCGGCATCCACGCCGTGCGCGTGCTCGAAAAGCGCAAGGGCTTCACCCTCGAGAGCCTGATCGCGAGCGCCTACGACACCGCCTTGCCCGGCTTCGAGCGGCTCATCGCGAACCTCGGCGGCGCCTATGACGCCCTGGCCGCCGACGACCCGCTAAAGGCGCGCCTGCAAGCCCAGGTCGCCGCGCTGCGCGGCTGGGACACGCGCTACTCTGTCGAGTCGGTGCCGACCTCGCTTGCGATCTACTGGGGCCAGGACATGGTCGCGGGCGCGGCGGCCGCCGCCAAGGCCAGGGAGGTCGAGGTGCACGATTACATCGCCGCCAACGTGGCGCCGCGCGAGCAGCTCGAGGCGCTGGCGCGCGCCAGCGCCAAGCTCGAGGCCGACTTCGGCAGCTGGCAGACGCCGTGGGGCCAGATCAACCGCTTCCAGCGGCTCAGCGGCGATGTGCGCCAGCAATACGACGACAGCAAGCCGAGCTATCCGGTGGCCTTTCCGTCGGCCAAGTGGGGCGCGCTGGCGTCGTTCGGCATGACGGCGAAAAAAACCACCAAACGCATCTATGGCGACCGCGGCAACAGCTTCGTCGCCGTGGTCGAGTTCGGCCCGCGCATCCGCGCCAAGAGCATCCTCGCGGGCGGGCAGAGCGGCGATCCGGCCTCGCCCCACTTCAACGACCAGGCCGAGATGTACAGCAAGGGCGAATTTAAGGACGTGCTGTTCTACAAGGCCGATATCGAGCGCCACCTCGAGCGCAAATACCACCCGGGCCAGTAGGGGCGCCGGGGTTTATCGACGCTCAAGGTAATAGTTGATTAATGTTATTTTAATTGTAATCCGTGGGGAATTACTGTTTACTGGGAAAGGCGAAGCATCACGCTTTCTTTCACCGTAACTTTCCCTACAGGAGTGCAAACGTGACCACGAAACTGCCGGCCCTGAAAGCCCTGTCCCTCGCGCTGCTGCTGAGCTTTGGCGCAGCGGCCCGGGCCGAAATCACCGTTTTCACCAGCAAGGCCGAGTTCCTGGCCGCCATCACGGGGCCGGTGCAAAGCACCGACACCTTCGACAACCTCGCCGTGGCCGCCTACGGCGAGACGATGGCGCGCATGGCCGGCGGCGTCGGCTACCTGGTCGACGGCGGCATCGGCTCGGCCATCTTCGGCGCCGGCGGCACGGGCGGCGACTTCTGGCTTTCGACCAACAACGCCGGCGCCACGATGGCGTTTTCGCAGTTTTCGCAGGGCGTCTATGCGCTTGGCGGCAACTTCTTCGGCTCTGATATCGCCGGCTCGTTCATTCCCAACACCAAGGTGGTGCTCAGCGCCACCGACGGCGCCGCCACGCGCACCTTTACGCTGGTCAATACGACCACGGACAGCTTCGTCGGTTTCATTTCGACGCAGCCGATCAGGGCCGTCACCTTCCATACCGCCGGCGCCAACTACTGGCCCACTGCCAACAACATGACGCTCGCCGTGCCAGAGGCCGACAGCTACGTCATGCTGCTGGCCGGATTGCTGGTCATGGGTTGGCTGATCAAGCAAAACGAGGGCTGAGAGGCTGAGAGTCTGAGAGCCTCTGATTCCACGTCATTGCCGACCTTGTTATAATCGCGCTCTTTCGAGTTGGCGAGAGCGGGCAGTGGCAAAACTTTATTTCAGGTATTCGGCGATGAACGCCGGCAAGTCGACCGCGATGCTGCAAGTGGCCCACAACTACGAGGAGCAGGGCCAGGAGGTGCTGCTGTACACGGCCTTCATCGACAGCCGCTACGGCATCGGCAAAGTCACTTCGCGCCTCGGCCCGCAGCGCCAGGTCGATACCTTCGACGGCAACACCGACTTTTTGGCCAGCGTGCCGCAGGTCGCTTGCGTGCTCGTCGACGAAGCCCAATTCCTTTCCACCGCCCAAGCCAAGCAATTGCACCAACTGGCCCAGGTCAAGGGCGTGCCCGTCATCTGCTACGGCTTGCGCACCGACTTCATGGGCGAGCCGTTTCCGGGCTCGGCCTATCTGCTGGCACTCGCCGACGACATCGAAGAGCTCAAGAACATCTGTGCCTGCGGCAAGAAGGCGACGATGAACATCCGCGTCGACGAGCAGCGCCGCCGCATCCGCGAGGGCGAGCAGGTCAGCATCGGCGGCAACGAGCGCTACTTCCAGGCCTGCGGGCGCTGCTTCTACGCGCTCTGAGGCCGACCCGCCCCGAGTCCCACCATGCCCGACTTCGCCTGCGGCGCGTTCGCGCCGGCCATCGCATGCCGGCACAGCGACGTGCTGTTGTACCTGCTGCCCTCGGTCGGCCTGGCGCTCGTGATCCGGGCGCTCGCGGGCCGCCATCCGTTCTTCTTCATATTCACCGTCGCCGGCACCTTGTGCCACGAGCTCGCACACTTCTGCGTGGGCTGGCTCACGGGCGCGCGCCCGAGCTCGCTGTCGGTGGTGCCGCGCCGCGCCGGCCAGCACTGGCAGCTCGGCTCGGTCACATTGACGCGGGTGCGCTGGTATAACGCCGCGCCCGCCGCGCTGGCGCCGTTCCTGATCATCGCGCTGCCGTTCACCGTGGCCCTGTGGCGCACCGGCCCGGGCTGGCGCTTCGAACTTGCCGACGTCGCGATCGGGTTCGCGCTGGCGCCGCAGTGGTTGTCGTTCTGGCCATCGGGTGCCGATTGGCGGGTCGCGGCGCGCTCCTGGCCGCTCGCACTGTTGCTCGCCGGCGCCGCCTGGCTGGCCTGGGGCGGGGCGTGGAGTCTGTTTCAATTTGTAAAATCGTGAGACCCGATTGACAAAGGCGGTAAGCTCGCGTTGCGCGCTTCCTGCAAGCTGGCTCTGCGAACTGCCGATCCTGTTAGAATCGCGTAAGGTGAGGAATGATTGCCTCGAGGCGCACTTGGAATAGCACCAAATGCCCGCAGATACACCCGAACAACGCTCGGAGAAACATCGTATGAAGAAGCAACTACTGATCGCCCTGATGGCCTTGGCCGTGTCCACCGAAGTGGCCATGGCGCAAAACAAAAAAGCGCCCGGCCCGGTCCAGCTCAAGCCGCTCGCCTCGCAGACGCAGGCGGCGCTGATGACGGCCCATTTCTTCACCAATTACCATTACAAGGCGATGCCGCTCGACGACGGCATGTCGGCGAAAATCTTCGACCGTTATTTCAAGTCGCTCGACGGCGACAAGCTCATTTTCCTCGCCAGCGACATCGAGCAGTTCTCGGTCATGCGCAACCGCCTCGACGACGCGATCGCCAGCGAAGACCTGCGCGTGCCGTTCATCATCCATTCCCTGTACCAGCAGCGCTTCGCCGAGCGGCTCGCGTATTCGCGCGAACTGCTCAACACCAAGCCCGACTTCACGCTCAACGAGAGCCTGCAGCTCGACCGCGAAAAGGCCGAGTGGCCCAAAACGGACGACGAAGCCAAGGACATCTGGCGCAAGCGCGTCAAGAACGACTGGCTGCGCCTCAAGCTGGCCGGCAAAAACGACAAGGCGATCCGCGAGACGCTCGACAAGCGCTACGAGAATTATCAAAAACGCGTGCGCAAGCTCGATGGCGAGGACGTGTTCCAGGCCTTCATGAACGCCTACTCGACCTCGATCGACCCGCACACCAACTACCTCGGACCGCGCGCGGCCGACAACTTCGACATCTCGATGCGCCTCTCGCTCGAGGGCATCGGCGCGGTGCTGCAAACGCGCGACGAATACACGGTCATCCGCGAGATCGTCGCGGGCAGCCCGGCCTTCATGTCGGGCAAGCTCAAAGTGGGCGACCGCATCGTCGCCGTGGCCCAGGGTAACGCGCCATTCGTCGACGTGCTCGGATGGCGCATCGACGACGTCGTGCCGCTGGTGCGCGGCGCCAAGGACTCCAAGGTGCGCCTCGACGTGCTGCCGGCCGACGCCGGCACCGACGCCAAGCACACGATCGTCACGCTCACGCGCCAGAAGATCCGCATGGAGGAGCAGGCGGCCCAGAAGAAGATCATCGAAGTGCGCGACGGCGCCGTGATGCGCCGCGTCGGCGTGGTCTCGCTGCCGACCTTCTACCTCGACTTCGAGGCGCGCCGCCGCGGCGACCGCGACTACAAGAGCGCCACGCGCGACGTTGCCCGCATCCTCGGCGAACTCAAAAAGGCCAAGGTCGACAACGTCCTGATCGACCTGCGCAACAACGGCGGCGGCTCGCTCGACGAGGCGATCGAACTGACCGGCCTGTTCATCGACAAGGGCCCCGTGGTCCAGCACCGCAGCGCCAACGGCAAGGTCACCGTCGAAGTCGACACCAACGCCGGCATCGCGTGGGACGGCCCGGTGGGCGTGCTGATCAACCGCAGCTCGGCCTCGGCATCCGAAATCTTCGCCGCCGCGATCCAGGACTACGGCCGCGGCATCGTCATGGGCGAGCCGACCTTCGGCAAGGGCACCGTGCAATCGCTCAAACGGCTCGACGAGAGCGAGCGCCTGGGCGAGATCAAAATGACGACCGCGCAGTTCTTCCGCATCAACGGCGGCACCACCCAGCTGCGCGGGGTCGCGCCCGACATCAAGATGCCGGTGCTGGCCGACCTCGAAACCTATGGCGAGTCGAGCTTCGACAACGCGCTGCCATGGACCTCGATCGAACCGGCCAGCTTTGTGGCGGCCGGCGACCAGCGCGAAGTGATCGCCCCGCTGCAGGCGCGCCACGAGGCACGCATCGCCAAGGACAAGGACTTCGTCTACCTGAACGAAGACCTGGCCGAGGTGCGCAAGCTGCGCAAGGAAAACGCGATTTCGCTCAACGAGGTGGTGCGCCGCAAGGAGCGCGACGCGCAGGAGGCGCGCGCCAAGCTGCGCGAGGCGCGCCAGGTCAGCGTGCGCAACGCCAACACGCCTACGACCGAGGCCGCCCGTAAAAAGGCGCGCCAGGACGACGGCCTGCAGGCCGACGAGCGCAACTTGGCCTCCGAGCTGGCGGCCGAAAAAGAAGCCAAGGACGCCAAGGACGTGATGCTGACCGAAGCGGCCCACATCCTCAGCGACCAGGTCGGCATGCTCGCGACCGACTCGCGCCTGGCCTCGCGCGTGATGTTGTACAAGTCGGCGCCCAAGGCGAGCAGCAACTAGGAGGCTGTCGGACTTAGGGAGTCGAAGCGAAAAAAGTGCCGGGCGAGGACAGATTTTGACGATTTCGCAGTGCCAATAGCGAGCTATTGGCCGAGAAAGCGGCGAAATATGTACCGTCCGACACTTTTTGCAGCCGACGATCCTAAGTCCGACCGCCTCCTAGGCCCCGGCCTTCTGCAAAAAACCTGTGCCTTGCCTGGACATATCGTCCACGCAAGGCATTTTTTTTGCGGTACAATCTTGTGAACGGTCGTGCTTTTTTTTGCCCGGCGATAACAAGGAGACGGTATGGACTTGAACTATACGAGCGAGGACCTGGCGTTCCGCGACAGCGTGCGCGCCTTCCTCGAGGCCAATCTGCCGGCCGACCTGCAGCACAAGGTGCGGCACCACCTGCGCCTGTCGAAGGACGACTACGTGCGCTGGCACAAGACGCTGGCCAAGCAGGGCTGGGTCGCGCCGGCCTGGCCGGTCGAGCATGGCGGGCCGGGCTGGAGCACGGTGCAGCGCCATATCTTCGACGACGAATGCGCGCGCGCCGGCACCCCCCAGGTGCTGCCGTTCGGCGTCAACATGGTCGCCCCCGTGATCATGGCCTTCGGCAACGACGAGCAAAAAGCGCACTTCCTGCCGCGCATCTTGTCGTGCGAGGACTGGTGGTGCCAGGGTTATTCGGAACCGGGCGCCGGCTCCGACCTCGCCTCGCTCAAGACCACCGCCGAGCGCGTCGGCGACGACTACATCGTGAACGGCCAAAAGACCTGGACCACGCTGGCGCAGCACGCCGACATGATCTTTTGCCTGGTGCGCACCGACACCGGCGTGCGCAAACAGGAGGGCATCTCGTTCCTGTTGATCGACATGCACACGCCGGGCGTGACGGTGCGCCCGATCATCATGCTAGACGAAGACCACGAGGTCAACGAAGTGTTCTTCGACAACGTCAAGGTGCCGGCGCATAACCTGATCGGCCAGGAGAACAAGGGCTGGACCTACGCCAAATACCTGCTCGGGCACGAGCGCACGGGCATCGCCGCGGTCGGGCGCTCGAAGCGCGAACTGGGCTTCCTCAAGCAGCTCGCCGGCGCGCAGCAAAAAAACGGCAGGCCGCTGCTGGCCGATCCGCTGTTCGGGGCCAAGGTCGCCACGCTCGAGATCGAACTGATGGCGCTCGAGACGACCGTGCTGCGCGTGCTGGCGCAGGCGCACAAGGCGCCCGGGCCCGAGGCCTCGGTGCTCAAGGTGCGCGGCACCGACATCCAGCAAACCATGACCGAGCTCATGGTCGAGGCGGTCGGACCGATGGCGATGCCGTTCGACCCGGCCTTCCTCGAGGGCGAGCGCGCGCACAGCGTGTTTGACGACGACGACGCGGCGCCGCTGGCGTCGTACTACTTCAATTTCCGCAAGACGTCGATTTATGGCGGCTCGAACGAAATCCAACGCAACATCATCACCCAGATGATCCTGGGCCTGTGAGGAACTGAACATGGACTTCAACTTCAAGGAAGAACAGCAGCAGTTCGGCGACGCGCTCAAACGCTGGGTCGGCAAGGACTACAGCTTCGAGGCGCGCAAGAAAATCATCGCCTCCGACGCCGGCGTCTCCGACGCGGCGTGGGCCACGCTGGCCGAATTGGGCATGACGGCGTTGCCGGTGCCCGAGGAGCAGGGCGGCTTTAACGGCAGCGCGGTCGACATGTTCGTCGTGATGCAGGAGCTCGGGCGCGGCCTCGTGGTCGAACCGTATTTCGCGACCGTGCTCGGGGCCGAATTCCTCAAGCGCGGCGGCGGCCACGCGGGCCTGCTCGAGCAAGTCGCAGGCGGCGAACTCAAACTGGCCTGCGCGCTCGGCGAAAAACAATCGCGCCACGACCTGTGCGACATCGCCACCACGGCCACGCTTGATGCCGACGGCTACGTCATCAACGGGCGCAAGAGCGTGGTGCTGCACGGCGCCCAGGCGGGCAGCCTGATCGTCTCGGCGCGCAGCGGCGGGGCCCGGCGCGACGCCGAGGGCATCAGCCTGTTCGTGCTGCCGGCCGCCACGGCCGGGGTGCGCGTGACCGACTACCGCACGCTCGACGGCCAGCGCGCCGCCGACATCGTGTTCGAGAACGTGCGGGTCGGCGCGGACGCGCTGGTGGGTGGCGCCGGCGCCGGCTGGAGCGTGCTCGAAGCGGCGGCCGACTACGGCGCCGGCCTGCTGTGCGCCGAGGCGCTCGGCGCGATGGAGGCGATCTTCGCGGCCACGCTCGAGTACCTGAAGACGCGCAGCCAGTTCGGCGTGCCGATCGGCAAATTCCAGGCGCTGCAGCACCGCATGGCCGACATGTACATCCACCTGGAGCAGGCGCGTTCGATGGCGCTGCTGGCGGCCGTCAAGCTCGGCGGCGAGGACGCCAACGAACGCCGGCGCGCGGTGTCGGCGGCCAAATTCCGGGTCGGCCAGGCGCTCAAATTCGTCGGCCAGCAGGCGGTCCAACTGCACGGCGGCATGGGCGTGACCGACGAACTGCCGGCCGCGCACCACTTCAAGCGGCTGACCATGATCGAGCTGACGCTGGGCGACTCCGACCACCACCTGGCGCGCTTCATGGCGCTGCCCGGATTTACGCAAGGTGCCGAAGCGTGAGCCAAACCGACTGGTACTTCGAAGACTTCGTGGTCGGCCAGCAGATCGACCTGGGCCAGCGCCTCGTGAGCGAGGACGAGATCATCGCCTTCGCGACCCAGTTCGACCCGCAGCCGTTCCACATAGACCGGGCGGCGGCCGAGGGATCGATCTTCGGCGGCGTGATCGCGAGCGGCTGGCACACCTGCAGCATGATGATGCGGATGGTGGTCGACGGCTTCATGGGCTCCTCGTCGAGCATGGGATCGCCGGGGGTGGACGCGGTGCGCTGGTTGTTGCCGGTGCGCGCAGGGGACACCCTTAGCGTCGCGTACCACACGACTGCGGTGAAAGCGTCGGCCTCGCGGCCCGACCGCGGGGTCGTGTGGTCGCGTTGGGCGGCGAGCAACCAGCATGGCGAATTGGTGTGCACGATCGAAGGGATGGGGATGTTCAAACGGCGGCCGGCGGAGGGGCAGGATGCGTGAAATCAGCCACCTCGCCGACATGCGCGGATTGATCGGTGCCGAAGTGGCGGTCTCGGAATGGATCGAGATCGACCAGCATCGCATCGACACCTTCGCCGACGCAACCAACGACCACCAGTGGATCCACCTCGACGCCGAACGGTGCGCGCGCGAGTCGCCGTACCGGACGACGATCGCGCACGGTTTCCTGACGCTGTCGCTGCTGCCGGCGATGCTCGAATCGGCGCTCGCGATGAAGGATGTGAAACTGGGCTTGAACTACGGCCTGAACCGGGTGCGCTTCCCGGCGCCGGTGCCGGTCGACAGCCGCGTGCGCGCACGGCTGACGCTGCAGACGATGGACGACATCGAAGGCGGCGCCCAGCTCGGCTGGAGCGTGGTGGTGGAACGCGAAGGCAGCGCCAAGCCCGTCTGCGCCGCCGACCTGCTGCTGCGCTGCTTCACATAAACGTTTTGTAACCGGGGTCTGACCGGGACACACTGGGGACACACCGGGGACAGACCGGGGACAGACTGGGGACAGACCAGGGTCAGACCCGGGTCTGACCCCGGTTAGGTTAGTTAGCCGTGTTTGGCCAGCTCGAGCTTGGCGATCGCGTTGCGGTGCACCTCGTCCGGGCCGTCCGCGAGCCGCAGCGTGCGGTTGCCGGCCCATTGCGCCGCCAGCGGGAAGTCGTCCGATACGCCCGCCGCCCCGTATGCCTGGATCGCCCAGTCGAGCACCTGCTGCGTCACGTTCGGCGCCAGCACCTTGATCATCGCGATCTCGGCCTGCGCGTGCTTGTTGCCGGCAATGTCCATCAGCGAGGCCGCCTTGAGCGTGAGCAGGCGCGCCGTGTCGATCCGGATGCGCGACTCGGCGATCCGCTCGCGCCACACGCCCTGTTCCGATATCTTGCGGCCAAAAGCGACGCGCTGGTTCAGGCGCTTGCACATCAATTCCAAGGCGCGCTCCGACACCCCGATCGAGCGCATGCAATGGTGGATCCGCCCCGGCCCGAGCCGGCCCTGCGCGATCTCGAATCCGCGCCCTTCGCCGAGCAGCAGATTCGACGCCGGCACCCGCACGTTCTCGAACAGGATCTCGCAGTGCCCGTGCGGCGCGTCGTCGTAGCCGAACACCGGCAGCGGCCGCTTGACCGTGATGCCCGGCGTGTCGGCCGGCACCAGGATCATCGATTGCTGCGCGTGGCGCGGGGCGTCGAAGTCGGTCTTGCCCATCAGGATGTAGACCTTGCAGCGCGGGTCGCCCGCGCCCGAAATCCACCACTTGTGGCCGTCGATGACGTAGTCGTCGCCGTCGCGCACGATGCGCGTCTCGATGTTGGTCGCGTCGGACGAGGCCACGCCCGGCTCGGTCATCGCGAACGCGGAGCGGATCTCGCCGCGCAGCAGCGGTTCGAGCCAGGTGCGCTTGTGCTCCTCGGACCCGTAGCGCTCGATCGTTTCCATGTTGCCCGTGTCGGGCGCGGCGCAGTTGAACACCTCGGGCGCCCACACCACGCGGCCCATGATCTCGCACAGCGGCGCGTAGTCGAGGTTCGACAGGCCCTCCGGCGCGCGCACCGATTTCGGCAGGAACAGATTCCACAGGCCCTGTTCGCGCGCGAGCGGCTTGAGCCTTTCGATGAGCTCGGTCGGGATCCAGCGGTTGCCTTTTTCGACGCCGTTGCGGTCGATCTCCTGCTTGAACGCGGCCTCGTTCGGGTAGATGTGCTCGTCCATGAACGCGAGCAGGCGCGCCTGCAATTGTTTGCAACGGTCTGAGTAGTCGAAATCCATGTCGTGTCCTTGTGGTGGGTGGTGTGCCGCTTAGATTTTCTTGCCGTTCGCGTATTGCCAGCCGAGCTCGGCCATATGGCGCGCCTTTTTGCCGTTCTCGAGCGCCTGCGCGCTCGCGGCGGTGCCGTCGACGTAGCGTTTCATGATCCCCTGCATGATGCCCGCGAGGCGGAACATGTTGTAGGCGAGATAAAAATTAAAATCCTCGGCGCGGATGACCTTGCCCGTGCGCTCGCAGTAGCGGGCGATGTAGTCGTCCTGGGCCGGGATGCCGAGCGCCTCCAGGTCGAGCCCGGCGATGCCGCGGAACTGCCCCGGCGGGATGTGCCAGCTCATGCAGTGATACGAGAAATCGGCGGCCGGATGGCCCAGCGTCGACAATTCCCAGTCGAGCACGGCGAGGATGCGCGGCTCGGTCGGGTGGAAGATCATATTGTCGAGGCGGAAGTCGCCGTGCACGATAGCCGTGTCGTCGCCGGCCGGAATGTTGTTGGGCAGCCAGGCGATCAACTGGTCCATCGCCTCGATCGTCTCGGTGGCCGAGGCCTGGTACTGGCGCGTCCAGCGCTCGATCTGGCGCAGAAAATAATTGCCCGGCTTGCCATATTCGCCCAGGCCGATCGCGTTGTAGTCGACCATGTGCAACTGGGCGATCACCCGGTTCTGCTCGTCGTAGATCGCGCTGCGCTCGGCCGGCGTCATGCCGGGCAGCGACTGGTCCCAGAGCACCCGCCCTTCGATGAATTCCATGATGTAGAAGGCGCGCCCGATGACGGCCTCGTCGGCGCAGAGCGCGTATTGGCGCGCGGCCGGAAAGCCCGCCTTTTGCAGCGCGTCCATGACGCGGAATTCGCGCTCGATCGCATGCGCCGAGGGCAGCAGTTTGGCGGCCGGGCCGGGCTTGGTGCGCAGCACATAATGCTGGCCGCCGGCGGTCAGTTTGAAGGTCGGGTTCGACTGGCCGCCCTTGAATTGCTCGACGGCGAGGGGCCCGCCGGGGTAGCCGGCGACATGTTCCTGCAGATAGGCGGCGAGCGCGTCGACGTCGAATTTCTGGCGCTCCGACACGGGTTTGGTGCCCATCATTTCTTCGAACATGGTGTCTCCTGCTAATAGTTTGACGACTATTCTAGCGCATTAAAAGAACGCCCGTGCTATTTATTTTGCTGGTTTGCATCCGTTTTTTTGTACTGCGCGAACAATTGCTCCATCGTCGTTTCGCGCGACTGCTGCTGCAGCGGACCCGGTGGCGAGTAGTTAACAAAACGCACCACCCAGTCGGCCTCGTCGCTGCCGACGTCGAGCGCGTTGATGCAGCCGGCGGTCTGCGACAAGCCGCCAAAAAACAAGCGCTGCCCGCCCAGCGCGAGCGATAAAATCGCGCAATTGACGCCGCCGTGCAGGACCAGCAACACGGTGTCCCACGCCGGGTCGGCGCGCAGGCGTTGCATCGCCGGGTGGATCCTGTCCATGAGTTCGCCGACCGACTCGCCGCCGAGAAAACGCTGGCTTTCATTGACGAGGCCCTCGAACACGCCCGTGAAGGCTGACTTGAGTTCGGCTTCGGGGATGTTCGACAGGCGCCCGCCCCGGATCTCGACCATGTCGGGCCAGACCTCGAGCGCGACCTGCTGTCCGGTCTCGGCCAGCACGCGTGTGGCGGTCTCGACCGTTCGCGGCAGGCCGGAAACGATCACGCGGTCGAAGCGGATCTCCTGCGCGGCGAACACGCGGCCAGCGGCGCTCGCTTGTTCGCGGCCGAGTTCGTTGAGGGGGACGAATTCGGGCAGGATCGGCTTGCCCGATTCGTCGAAGTAGGTGACGCTGCCGTGGCGCATCAAAAACACGCGTCGGCGTTTGCTGGGGATGGTGGACATGAGTTATTTTTTTAGGGGAAATCAGGTTTAAAAGAACAGGGCGGTGCGGCTGACGATCGCCCCCGTGTTGGTGTACGGCGCCGCCGCGCGCACCGCGCCGGTGCCCGCGACGCCGTCGTCGAGCTTGCTATCGATCTGCTGCGCGAAGGCATCGGGCAGGTTGTCGATGCGCACGCCGTTGCCGCTGCGTCCGCCCACGGCGTCGTTGAACACATAGACCGCGCCGCCTTGCGCGCTGGTCATGAAATCGCTGGTCCCATTGTACGAACCGGTGATGAACCCGGCCAGCGCGAGGTGCTGGGGCGCGCCCAGGTATTCGCTGATCTGGCCATCGCCGTTGCCATTGCTGGTCGCGCCCGGCACGTGGCTCGTGGCGAGCAGGTCGTCGCCCGGCAAGGCGCGGAACTTGTCCTGGTAGGCATTGACGGCGGCCGACAGCGCGTTGCTTTGCTGGATGATGTTCTTGACCTTGGCGCTGTCGATCAGGCCCTGTCCCTTGAGCACGCCGCCAAGCAGCAGCCCAATGATGACAAGCACAATGGCGATTTCAACGAGTGTGAAACCGGCTTGGCGAACCTTAACTTGTTGCATTGAAAACCTCACGGCGATAGAGCGTTGGAGCAATTTTCCAAGTCTATAGGAAAAGCGCGCCGATGGTGGCCGGTGTTGAGTTCCTTATCGCTTTTCGTGCGCCTGTTGGCGCGCGCCGATCGCCTCGAGTCGCGCCGACAACCAGGCCAGTTCGCGCGGATCGCTGACCACACCGTCGTGCAGTAGACCGCCGATCAGCAGTCTTGCACTGTCGAGTTCGTTCATGTCCTCAAGCATGAATGCTTCGAGGGTGCGCGCCCAGGCGGGGACGGCGGGGCCGAGCGCACGGGTTCGGATTGCGCTGGCGTATTGGCGCGCCAGCGCGTGGTCGTGCAGCCGGTGGTGGGCAACGAGCGCGGCGTGCGCGAGCGCGGGCCAGCGCCGTTCCGGGTCGGCGCCGAAACTGTCGTACACGAAGTCGAGCATCACGCGGACCCGCGCCGGATCGTCGACCGCGCCATACACTTGGCTCGCCGCGAGCAGCGGATATTGCGCGCGCGGATCGAGTGCAAGGATCCGTTCGAGCCAGGCGCGCAGCACTCTATAGTCGAGTGCGCGCAGGGGGATGCTGACGCCGGCCTGGTCGTCGTGCGCCTGGACGGAAAGCATCAACAGCTTCGACAGCGCAATCGGCTCGCCGATCGCCATCAGGCGCAGCACGGAGAGCGGGGGAGGCGGCGGCAATGGCGAAGCGTGGGCGGCGGCCGGCGCTTGCGTCAGGCGCCACAATAGTTGCGCGGCGACGGCGGCGAGCAAGCCGACCCGGACCACACGGGGCACGCGCGAGGTTTTCAAATTTCCTTCTTGTGCAAGTCGAAGCAGCCGGCCATGCCGAGTAAACTCGTATAAATGAGCGCCTGCATTGCCTGCGGGCCCAACTCGGCCAGACTGCCGTTCTGGTAAACCAGCCACTCGGTGCGCGCGAACGCGTCGAGATGGGGCAGCAGTGCGGCCAGTGCTTCGATGCATTGGCCTAGCAAACCGTCGCCGAGCAATTGCATGCTCGAGATCGTGCGCGCGAGCAGATAGAAGGCGCCGCACGCAAACAGCGCGGGCAGCACCTGGCTGAAGCCGAGCGCGCACAGCAGGCTGAAGGCGGCCACGATCCACAGTTCCAGCAGCAGCGACGCGCTCCATAACAATGCCTGCTCGATGGGCGCGTAAGCGCACACGAGCGCCCCCGACAACAGCGCAAGCACGGCCGCCACCGAGGCGAAGCCCGACAGCTTGCCGAACAGATAGGTCGAGCGCGACAGGTCCAGCGCCAGTAGCATTTCGCGTCCCTTGTCCTGGGCTTCACGCGCGATGCTGCTAACAAGGAACAAAGCGGTGAGGAATACGCCGAAGGCGCGCAACATCGCCGCCAGCAGCGCCAGCGCGATGTCTTCGCTTTCGGTCAAGGCGAGCGCGCCGGCAAACCTGCTGATGCCCAGCGCGGCCGCGGCCGCGAGCACCACAAGCCAGGGGACGCGGCTGTGCAGGGCCTCGCGCAGGGTGGCGGCCGCGATCGTCCAGGCCGCGCTCATGGCAGTTTCTGGGCCGCGACCATGCGGCTGTACAAGATGTTGGGCGAGACCCATGCAAGCATGTCGTCGAACTCGCCGCCCGGCGCGGCCGGATCGCTGCCCGGATGGCGCGTGACAAAGGCGATGCCCGCGCTGCCCGCATTGCTGCGCTCGTCTACATTCGACGCCGAATCGAAGCCGGCCCGCACGCCCTCGTCGCTGATGCCGGCGTAGCCGTTTTTCCCGTGCGAGAGTATGACGGCCGGAATGTCATTGACGGCGGTTGCGCCGATCAGCCGTCCGCCCGCGTCGCGCGTGCCGACCGTGATGTCGCGCCGGCTTGCGAGCGTGAACAGGACGCGGCTGTTGGAGAACGCCGGCGTGACGCTGTAGCGGTAGAGATGGCCCCAGCTGTCGAGCTTGGGCAGGCCGAGCGTGACCCAGGGCAAAAAGCCGGCGCGCTTGCCGCCGCTGCAGTTGTCGCCGCTGCGGTCCTCGAGGCCGTTGCCGGCCGATACCGCGGGGCAGGGCAGATAGCCGTTGCGCAGTGCGAAGCCGAGCACGGCTTCACGCGCCTCGTCGAGCGCCCTTTGGGTCTCGCCGGCCTTGCGCTGTTCGAGCTGCATGCTCAGCGGCGTGAGCAGGCCGCCGACCATGAAGCCCACGATGACGAGCACGAGCGCCATCTCGACCAGCGTGAACCCCCGTTGCATCCTTTGCCCCATGGTCATCGCAAGGCGCGCGCGGCGCGCATCCTGTCGATCAGCGCCGTCAAAGGGATCCAGCTCAGCATGTCGTCGAATTCGCCGCCGGGCAGGCGCGGGTCGCTGCTCGCGGCGCGGCGCATGAAGTCGCGCCCGGCGCGCTGGTTCTGCAGTTCGTCGGCGTTGGTGCCGGAGGTGTTTGCCTGCAAGACACCCGCCGCGCTCGTGCCAAGATTGTTTCTGCCGCTGGAGAAGAGCACCGCCGGCACGCACTGGGTTTCGGGTCCGCACGCGGCCTGGCCGGCCACGTAGTACGGCATGCCGCGGCTGTCGCGGTCGAGCACGGTCTTGCTCGGCGCCAGCGCGCCGCCCGCGATGGCGGCGTTGGCAAACGCGGGCGTGACGCTGTAGCGCAGCAACTTGCCCCAGCCATCGACGGGATCGACGCCGAGCGTGACGCCGGGCAGCAATCCCGTGCAGGTTTGATCGTCGTTGCAAGGCAGCGCGCTTTCCCGGCCGTCGGCGGCGGACGCTGCGGGCCGCGGCAGCCGGCCATTGGCGAGCGCAAAGCCGACCAGTGCCTCCTTCGCCTGCGCCAGCGCGAGCAAGGTGCGCCGTTCGCGCGCCGCGTCCGGATTGGCGCGCCCGAATGTGCCAATCAGCAGCGAGGCGGCGCCGAGACCGGCCAGCGTGACCAGGATGAGCAGGGCCGCACCCCGCTGGCGCCGCTTAGGGTTGCGTAACATCTTTGAGACTTTCCTGTGCCGGGTCGTAACGCTGTCCGGGTTTCAGCCTGACCCGCTTGCTCGTGCCGAGCTCTAGTGTCAGCGCCGGCTTGGTGCCGGGCGCCGAGACGCCATTCCGGTCGTCCTTTTGCTCAACGTTGTTGATCCATACCGTCGATTTACCCTTGCTGCGTTGAAGGATTCCGTTAAGCATAAGCGGCGGCGGTGGCGGCGCCAGTGCGGCCGGTGCCGGCGCCGGCGGCGCGGGCGGCGCGCCATCGCCCGCGCGCAGCGCGTCGAGTTCGCCGCGTTCGGACGGCGTCGTGAACAGGCGTCCGATCGCGGGCGTTTGCGCATCCGCGAGGCCGGCACCGAACGCGCCCGCAATAAAGAAAATCCATAGTTTCATCACGCTCCCCCCGCGCCGTCGGACAGCGTGATCCACACCAGGGTGCAATCGGCGGCAAAGCGCGCCGTCCTGACCGAGCCGGCCGGCCCCTCCTTGCGCACGATGCTGCAGTCTTGCATGGTGAACATGCCATGCGCGCGCAATGCGTCCAAAAAATTGAATAGATCCATCTCGTGCAGCATCCCCATCGACAGCTGCATGCGGCTCGCGCGTAAGGCGTAGCCGCCAAGCGCCATCGGCACATCCATGGCCACGCCCTGCTGGGGCGCGAAGCTGAAGCTTAAGGGAGGCAACTTGCCTGCGGCCTGGATACCCCGGATGGCCTCGGTCCATGCGAGGCGCTGTTCCTTACCGATCATGCCTGCATGCTGGAGCTGCATGAAGCGGGTCTGGTAGACGGCCGCTTCAAGCTTGCCGATTTCGAGTGCCGCAAGCCCGTTGGCGGCGAGGCGCCGGGCTTGCGCGGCGTAGGCCAGATCGTCGCGCGTTTGCCCCAGCACATGGTGGCTCAGGCCGACCGCGCCTATTGCCGCGAGCAGCGTCAGCGCGCAGATCAGCAGCGGCCGGCGCAGCGAGCGCGGATCGGCGCTCCTCATCGGGTCCACTCCAAGGACAGGACAAAGCGCGCCTTGCCCTCGATCACAGCGGCCCCGGCCGTGCCGGACAGGCGCGCGCCCGGGCTGATGTCGAACGGCGCGGCGACAATTCGCACCCGCAGTCCGGGCTGGGCCGAGAGCAGCGACACCAGCCGGTTCATACTGTCGAACGCGTCCCGGTAATTGCCTTGGTCGAGCGCGAGCTCAGCGTGCACACGCAGGTTTTCGCGCGGACGGCTTCCGATCCCGAGCATGCTCGATGCGAGCGGCGCATTTTCTTGCGCGCCCGCGGGCCGGGCGACCTGCCATTCGAGCAAGCTCAGCTTCAGTTGCGGCAACTGGTCGAGCGCGCCGCTGAGAATCGCGAGCAGCGCCCCCGGATGCGGGCCCTGGCTTGCCAGCATCTGTTCGAGTTGCACGGCGGCCTTCATCTTGGCCGGTTCTGCCACGCTTGGCGGCAACGCTTTGCTCGCCTGCCGGTAGCGCGCCATGATTGCAAGCGTCTCCTCGCGCAGCGTGGCGTGCTGGGCGCTGGCCACGCCGGCCGCCCACAGGTTGGCTCCCGTCCAACCCGTGCCGACGGCCAGCAGCGCGCCGGTGGCAAGCTTGAGCGCGCCGCGCGCCCGCCATGTCCGGTAGAAGCGTCTAAGCGGGCCCAGCAGATAGTGGCTGGCCGGGGTGCGCCGCGCGAGCGCCGCCAGCAGCAAGTGGTCGGCCAGCGGCGGCACCGTCTGCGCCATGCCGAGGCTGTGTGCGGCGGCCGCGAGCCCGATAAACCGCCAGCGCACTTCGGGCCCGTTCTCGCACAGCGGTTCCAAGGCGTCGATGACGGCGTCCGTGGCGATGATCACGACGTCGATTTGCTGCTCGCGCTCCAACTGGTGCGTACTGGTCAGGAATTGGCGCGTCTTGCCGACCTCGGCCACCAGCATCGACGGCGCCGCCGCGCCCTCGGCGAGCGCGGTCAGGCGGCTGAACTTGATCTCGTGCCCTTCGAAGTAGCTCTCGCGCAGGCCGCCCGCCTGCTGCGTCACCAGCAGCAGATGGGGGTGCGCCAGTCCAAGCTGTCGCACCAGCAATGCTGCCAGAAAGGATGTGGAATACAGCGCCGCGAGCGGCACGGCCTGCGTCTCGATGACCCCGAGCCAGTGCGCGATCGGCGCCGGATTGGTCAGCGCCGACAGCAGCACCCGGTCGTCGCGGCGGCCGTCGCGCTCGCGTCCCTGCACGGCGGCATGCCTGAACGGCGTGTCGCGATAAAGCTGGCCCAGCCGCCGCTCGCGCAGCGCGCGTCCGCCCGCGCCGCCTACGTGGGGCAGCAGATGGCGCTGGAAATCCTCTTCGATGACGTCGGCCACGGCGTAGGCCGGCATTTCGGACTGCGCTACTAGCCAGGCGCCGAAGGCGGCGCTGCCCGCGCGGTCGGCGCCAAACACGGGGCCGGGCGTGAGAACGCCGCGGCGCCACCCGAAGGTGCTCAGTTGCTCGTTGCTGATGATGAAAAACTGTTTTCTGAACACCGGCGCCTCAGGTCTTGATCTGGCTGATGGTGTCGTAGATCGGGCCGAGCACGGACAGCATGATCCATCCCAGCAAGAGGCCGAGGATCACCGTCATCGCCGGTTCGATCATCGCCTGCACCTTCTCGATCGTCTCGCGCACCTCGCGGTGGTAGAAATAGCTGACGTTGCGCAAGGCCGCGTCAAGCGAACCGGTGGCCTCGCCGACTTTGAGCATGCGGATCACGAACGGCGGAAAAATCCCCGTGTTCTGGAATGCCGCGGTCACGCTTTGCCCCTCCGATATATAGCGCGCGGCGCGCGCGAGGCCGGCCGCGATCACGCGGTTATTGACGATGCCCTCCGATAAACGGATGCAATCGAGGATCGTGATGCCCGAGCCGTACATCAGGCCGAAATAGGTCGCGAAGCGCGCCAGCGTGATCTTGCGCAGCACCGGCCCGACCACGAACAGACGCAACTTGAGGCCGTCGGCCATATGGCGCGCCGCCTCGCTGTGGCGCAGCCAGAGCCGGGCGCCGGCCCAGGCGAGGAAGGGCAGCGCAAGGATCAGATACCAGTAGTTGATGAAAACGTTCGACACCGCGATCAGCACGCGCGTGTGCAGCGGCAGTTGGCCGCCCATGTTGCCGATGAAGGCCGTTAGCTGCGGCACCAGGAAGATCATCAGGAAAAACGTGACGGCCAGCACCACGACCCCGACCACGAGCGGGTACAGCAGGATCCGCTTGGTCTGCGCGGCCAGTTCGTCCTGCCATTTGATGCTTTCCGAAAGCTTGCGCAACACCTCGTCGAGCTTGCCGCTGCTCTCGCCGGCGGCGATCAGGCTCGTGAAGGTGCTGTCGAACACGCGCGCATGGTGCGACAGGGCCTGCGACAAGGGCAGGCCGCCCTCGATGCTCTCGATGAGGTCGCTGACGATGTCGCGCAGCCGCGCGTGCTCGCAACTGTCGCGTAAGTCGCCGAGGCCCTCGAGGATCGGCACGCCGGCGGCTGTCATCTGCTCCATGTGGAAACAAAAGTTGATCAACTCCTTGCGCCGCACCGTGCGCTGGCCGAAACCGCGCGCGGGCCGCCCGGTCGGCCGGAAGTCGATCAGGTCGAGCTCCATGCGGTGCAGGCGCAGCTCAAGGTCGGCGCTGTTGCTCGCCTCCATGCTGCCGGGAACGACGCGGCCGACCGCGTCCATGGCCCGGTAGGCGTACTGCGCCATCAGGCCAGCCGCTCGCTGAGGTCGACCACGCGCGCCACCTCGGCCAGCGAGGTGATGCCTTCGAGCACGCGCCGCACGCCGTCGTCGAGCAGCGCGCGGAAGCCCCCGGCGCCTGCCGCCGTGCGCAATTCGCGCGCCGAGGCGCGGCGCGCGATCAGTTCGTCGAGTTCGGGCGTGACGCGCAGCAGCTCCATGATCGCCAGACGCCCCTTGTAGCCCTGGTGCGCGCAGCGCGCGCAGCCGACCGGCCGGCAGATGGCGACCTCGTGCGCGGCCTGCGCGAGCCCGAGCAGGCGGCGCTCGTCGGCATCGGCCAGACCGCCCGCCTTGCAATGTTCGCACAGCCGGCGCACCAGGCGCTGGGCCACGACGCCGATGATATTGCCGGCCATGATGTCGGGCAGGATGCCGATATCCTGCAAGCGCGACACCGCGCCGATGGCCGAGTTGGTGTGCAGCGTCGAATACACCTGGTGCCCGGTCATGGCCGCCGAGAACGCCATCTCGGCCGTTTCGCGGTCGCGGATCTCGCCGACGAGGATGATGTCGGGGTCCTGCCGCATCATCGAGCGGATGCCGTCGGCAAATCCCATCTTGACCGATTCGTTGATCGAGGTCTGGCGGATCATGTTCATCGGATACTCGACCGGATCCTCGAGCGTCATGATGTTGACGCTCTCGCTGTTGATGTGGTTCAAGATCGAGTACAACGTGGTGGTCTTGCCGCTGCCGGTCGGGCCGGTCACGAGGATCACGCCGTCGGGGCGCGCGATCATGCGCTTGAGCAGCGCCAGTTCGGCGCCGGCGAGCCCGAGCATGTCGAGCGGCACGATGCCTTTTTGGCGGTCTAGCACGCGCAGCACAAAGTTCTCGCCGTGCGAGGTCGGCTGGGCCGAGGCGCGGAAGTCGATCTGGCGGCCCGAAAATTTAATCGAGATGCGCCCGTCCTGCGGCGCGCGCGCCTCCGCGATGTTCATCTTGCTCATGACTTTGAGTCGCACCGTCATGGCCGGCCAGTACGATTTGTGCAGGCTGCGGATCTGGCGCAAGATGCCGTCGATGCGGTAGCGGATTCGCAGGAAGCTCTGCTCGGGTTCGAAATGGATATCGGACGCGCCGTGCTGGACCGCGTCGGCCAGGATCGCATCCATCAGGCGCACCATCGGCTGGCTGTACTCGTCCGAGGTGGCGGCCATGCTCACGGGCGTGATCTCCCCGGTTTCGATTTCGAGCAAGATGCCGTCGATCGACAATTCGAAGCCGTAAAACTGATCGATCGCGCGCGCGATGTCCGATTCGCCGACGAGCATCGGCGTGATCGTGATGCCCTTGACCAGCATCGCGCTGATCTGGTCGAGCGCGACGATGTTGCTGGTGTCGGCCATCGCGAGGATCAGGTTGTCGCTGTCGCGCTCGTAGACGATCGGGAACACGCGGTAGCGCTTGGCCACTTCCTTCGGGATCAGTTTGAGCGCTATCGAATCCACCACGAGGCTCGTCAAGTCGGCGCTTTGCTGGTTCAGGTTTTCCGACAGCGCCTCGCGCACCGTGGCCTCGGTCACGAAACCCAGCGTGATGAGCAACTTTCCGAGCGGCTCGCCGGCGCGCTTCTGCTCGATCAGGGCGATGCGCAACTGGTCTTCGCTGACCACGCCTTTCTGGAGCAGCAGCTTGCCGAGTGGGACTTTGGATTGTTCCGCCATGCCGCCCCTAGCCCCCGAGTTCGGCGATGCGCCGGCGCACCGTTTCCGGCGCGAAATCGACCTGGCCGCGCTTGCCCAGGGACACCGCGCGCCGGTAGTAGTCTAGCGCGAGGCGGGGCTGGTTCAGCCGGTCGAGCCCGACGGCGAGGTTGAAGGCGTAATCGGCGTTGTCGGGCATCGCCGAGAACGCGCGGAAATACGCCTGCTGGGCCTCCTGCCAACGGCCTTGTTGCGCATACAGGTTGCCCAAGGTGAAAAGGACCGGCGCGTTGTCGGGGGTCGCCTGCAGCACGCGGCGCAGGCCGCTTTCGGCCTGGCCCGGATCGAGCTGGCGCAGCGCGCTGATGGCGGCGATCGCGTCGCCGTCGTGCGGGTCGAGCCCGAGCATGCGCTGGTACATCGGCAGCGCCTGGTCGGGGTTGCCCTCGCGCAGTGCGATTGCGGCCAGGCCGAGCATCGCGTCGCGGTTGTTCGGGTCGCGCGCGAGCACCGACGCGTATTGCTGGCGCGCGCCCGGCAGGGCGCCGCTGGCGAACTGCGCATACGCGCTTTCGAGGGCCGGGTCGACGCGCTCGGGTGTGCTGGCGCGGGCGACGCGGATCGCGCCGTTGTCGGGCGCGGCGTCGTGCGGCTGGGGCGCCGCCACGGCAGGCGCGGCAGAAGGCGGCGGCGGGCCGGACGGTGCGCTCGGCGCGGCCGCCTCGGCAGGCGGGGAGGGCGGCGGTCCGGACGGGGCGGCCGCAGGGGCGGGCTCGGCCGGAGGGCCGTCGAGGTTGGGGGGCGCCATCGCGCGCTCGTCGCCCGCGGCGCCGAAGCGTTCCGAAACCGGCCCCGCGGCCATTGGCGGCGCGGCCAGCGGTACCTGCACCGGCGCCGGCATGTCAAGCTGCGCCACGGGGGCGGGGGGCGCAACGATGACGCCGCCCTGGCCAGGCATCGGCACCATCGGCAAGTGTTTCGACGAGCCACTGCCGGACACGGCGCGCCAATATATGGCAGCGAACGTTGCCAGCACGATCACGCAGAGCCCGCACAGGACGGCAAGGCGCAGCATGCGCGGATCGCGACGAGCGGGCGAAACGGGCGGCGCGGCGGGGCGCGGCCTCGCCGGCGGCGCGGCGGCGGCCTCGGCCGCAGGCCGGCTCTCGTCGGGCCTTGCCGCGGCGGCCGGCTCGAGCGGCGTGAGCACCAGTTCCGGCGGCGCGGCGTCAGCGCTGTTCTGGCGCGCGCGTTCGGCCTTGTTGAGCGCCTGCTGCAACAGGCTCACGAGCCGCCCCCGGACGCCGGCAGCAGGTAGCGGAAGTTCTTGTAATCGCCATTGAGGCTCGCGTCGCGGATCACGACGGGCCGCAAAAAGATCACGAGTTCGGTCTTGCTGGCCGTTTCGTTGCGGTACGCGAACAAGTTGCCGAGGACGGGCAGGCGGCCGGCGCCCGGCACCGTGTCCCTGGTCTGGTCGACCGAGTCCTGCATCAGGCCGCCGAGCACCGAGATCTCGCCGCTGAACACCTTGAGGATCGATTCGACCTCGCGCGCCTGGATCACCGGCACCCGGCTGACCACGTTGCTGGCCGCGAGCGCCGGGTTCGGGTCCTGCACGAAGCCGACGATGCGCGTGATGGTCGGGCGCACATTGATGGTCACCTCGTCGTTCTCGGCGATCTGCGGGGTCACGCTCATGACGAAACCGACCGGCACCGTCTCGAGCTTGGACTCGTAGGTGGCCGGGGTCGTGACGGCGCCGTTGGGCCCGATCACGGCCGGGGTCACCTTGATCGTGAAGAACACATTGTTGTCGACCACCTTGAGCATCGCGGTCTGGTTGTTGAGCACGCTTATCTTCGGACTCGACAACACTTTGACGGTGCCGAACGACTCGAGCAGCTGGATCGCGGTCGAGATATTGCCGAGCGCCGAGGCGGGGTTCAGGTAGTTGATCGAGAACAGCCCCGGCGTGGTGCCGACCGCGACGCCGGAGTCGAGCGTGGTGCTGCCGATCTGTTTTTGCTGCAACGACAGCGCGCCCTTGACGCGCGACCAGTTGATGCCCTGCTGGTACTGGTCCGACAAACGCACCTCGATGATCGTGGCCTCGATCATGACCTGGCGCCTGGCGCTGCCGAGCACGAGGTCGAGCAGGGCCTGGATCTTTTCGTGCTGGCGCCCGGTCGCGCGCACGGCCAGCAGGCCGCCTTCGGGATTGATGATGACCGAGCCGAGGCCGCTCGGCTTCGGGGCCCCGAACGCGGCGAGCACATTGTCGGGCGGCTGGCCGGGCGCGGCGCCGGCGCCCGGCGCACCGGCCGCGCCTGCCTGCGCAGCCGTCTGGGTGCCGGCCGCGGGCGCGGCGGAGGTCGCGCTGAGCGCCGTCGGCGGATCGTTCAGGGTGGTGTCGCGCAGCATGTCGCGGATGTTGCGCTCGAGGCTGGCCCAGAAGTTGTTTTCCGAGCGGTTGGTCACCGACGTGGTCGAGTTGTTGTTGCCGCTGTTGCCGCTGTTTCCGCCGTTGCCGCTTTGGGCCGCCGGCGCCGGGGCGCCTGCGCTTGCGGGCGAGGCCGCGGCGCCGCCGCCCGTAGTCGAGATCTGGGTCGCGATGTTGACGCTGCTGCTCGTGCTGCGCGCCATGTTGACATAGTCGATCTTGTAGTTGCGCCAGACCTGGCTGTCCGGCATCACGCTCAGGGTGCCGCCGTCGATCTCGTAACGCATGTCGACCTGTTTGGCGATGCGCGCGAGCAGCTGCGGCAAGGTCTGGTCGAGCGCGTTGAGCGTGACGCTGCCCTCGATCCCGGCGTGGACGTCGACGTTGAGGCCGGCGTCGCGCGCGAGCGCGAACAGCAGCGACTGCACCGGCACCTTGTGCACGCTCACGCTGTAGGTTTCGAGCCGCGGCGACGGCTTGGGCGGCGCCAGCGCGCGGCTGTGGCGCACCGGCTCCGGGATCACGCCGGGCACGCGCGCCGCGGCGCCCACGTGCGATGGCGAATTTGGCAAGGACGGGCTGGCGCAGCCGGCCAGCAAACCGGCGCAGAGCGCGGGCCACAAGGTGCGCATCGACGCGGACACCAACGGGGACGTCGACGGGGACATAAAAACGAGTACCAATTTCTTCATGCGTGTTTCCGCGAATTTCCATAGCGCCTGCTACAGACGGGTCCGCTTCAAATCCCAATTCCTTTAACCAGTGGAAAATTTTACGCGAAATTCTATTGCGGTGGCGCACTTGCGCAGCCGTGCGCGCCACCGCTTGTGCCTTCGCCAATACATGCGATGAACGCCTGTTCGAGGTCCACGCCGCCATACGCGTTGCGGCATGCTGCCGGGCTGCCAACAAAGCGCAGGCGGCCGTCGTGCAGGATCGCCATGCGGTCGCAGATCTGTTCGACGTCGGCGAGCTCGTGCGCGCTGAAAAAAACCGTCGTGCCGGCCCGGCGCCCGAGCAATTGCCGCTTGACGGCGGCGCGCGCGAGCGGGTCGAGGCCGCCGAGCGGTTCGTCGAGCACGAGGATGTTTTTGTCCGACAGCAAACTGGCGGCCAGCCCGAGTTTCTGGTTCGTGCCTTTGGACAGTTCTCCTACCTTCTTGCGCAGCACGTCCGCTTCGAGCGCGAGCGCGTCGAGCATGCGCGCGAGCTCCGGCGGCCCGTACGCGGCGCGGTGCAGCTTGCGCATGGTCGCGAGGAACTGGCCGCCCGTCAGGTACCACGGCGGCATGAAGCGCTCCGGCAGGAACGCGAGCGGGGCGCGCGCGGCCGGCGCGAGATGGGACACGCCGCCGATCTCGATGCGGCCGGCGTCGAGCGCGATGAAGTCGAGCAGGCATTTGATGAGGCTGGTCTTGCCCGCGCCGTTGACGCCGACCAGGCCGAACAGCTCGCCCGTGTGCACCCGCAGGTCGACGCCTTTCAGCACTTGCCTGGACGAATACGATTTGGCGAGCTCGTGGAAGTGCAGGGCGGGAATGGTCATGCGGGAATGCTGCTCATGCGGAACGACGGCTGGCGGTGCGGGAAACCCCGACTTTAGCGCAGCGCCGGCGCCGCCCGCAATGGCGCAATGACACGCATGCCACACATAAGTCACAAAATACGGTTCGAAACGTTAATTTCCGGATTTGTGGCATAGAATAGCCGTGAAGAAATAACTTTCAAGGGATGCCCATGGCAAGACCAGAGAAAATTCGTCTCGGTGAGATCCTGGTTCAGCAGCGCCTGCTCTCCGAGGAGCAACTGACCCTTGCCTTGACCGACCAGAAGCGTTCGGGCCGCAAGCTCGGGCGCGTGTTCGTCGAGAACGGCTTCGTCACCGAGGAGCAGATCTCCGGCGCGCTCGCGCGCCAGCTGGACATACCCTACATCAACCTCAAGTTCTACAACGTCAATCCCGACATCGTGCGCATGCTGCCCGAGACGCAGGCGCGGCGCTTCCGCGCGATCATTCTCGAGGAGCGCCGCGGCGTGCTGCTGGTCGGGCTGGCCGACCCGACCGACCTGTTCGCGTACGACGAGATCGCGCGCCTGGTCAAGAAAAGCATCGAGCTGGCCGTCGTCAACGAGACCGAGGTGCTCGCCGCGATCGACCGCATCTACCGGCGCACCGAGGAGATCGGCGACTTCGCGCGCGAACTCGAGCAGGACGTGGGCGACACCTTCGTCGATTTCGGCACGCTCGCGAGCAACCCGGGCCTCGAAGAGGCGCCCATCGTCAAGCTGCTGCAGTCGGTGTTCGACGACGCCACCCAGGTGCGCGCCTCCGACATCCATATCGAGCCGCAGGAGACGCGGCTGCAGATCCGCTTCCGCATCGACGGCGTGCTGCACCTGCAGACCGAGGCCGACCTCAAGATCGCCACGCCGCTCGCGCTGCGCCTGAAACTGATGTCCGAGCTCGATATTTCCGAAAAACGCCTGCCGCAGGACGGCCGCTTCGCGATCAAGGTCAAGCAGCAGCGCATCGACGTGCGTATCTCGACCATGCCGACCCAGTACGGCGAATCGGTCGTGATGCGCCTGCTCAACCAGGGCGGCATGAGCCTCAAGCTCGACGCCATCGGCATGCCCAAGGAGATGGTCGCCAAGTTCCGCGCGATCGTGCAGCGCCCCAACGGCCTGGTGCTCGTGACCGGCCCGACCGGCAGCGGCAAGACCACCACGCTCTACAGCGCGCTGTCCGAGCTCAACTCGGTCGAGAAGAAATTGATCACGGTCGAGGACCCGGTCGAGTACCGCCTGCCCGGCATCAACCAGGTGCAGGTCAACGACAAGATCGAACTGACCTTCGCCAAGGTGCTCCGTTCGGCCCTGCGGCAGGACCCGGACATCGTGCTCGTCGGCGAGATGCGCGACCAGGAGACGGCGCAGATCGGCCTGCGCGCGGCGATGACGGGCCACCTGGTGCTCTCGACCCTGCACACCAACGACGCCGCCAGCACCCCGTTGCGCCTGATGGACATGGGCGTGCCGCGCTATATGGTCGGCAGCGCGCTGCAGTGCGTGCTGGCGCAGCGGCTGGTGCGCGTGATCTGCGAAAGCTGCTCGCAGCCGCACGAATTGACGCCGTCGGAGTCGGCCTGGCTGCGCCTCGAGCTCGGCGAGCACGTCGGCGCCAACAAATTCTTCCACGGCAAGGGTTGTTCGCATTGCAACGGCATGGGCTACCGCGGCCGCACTGGCGTCTACGAATTGCTCGAAATGACGCAGGCCGTCGTCGACGCCTCGAACCACCACGACCCGGCCGTGTTCCTGGCCGCGGCCAAGGCCGAGATGGCCGGCCGGACCCTGCGCCGCCACGCGGTGCATCTGGCCACGGTCGGGCGCACCACGGTGACCGAGGCGATGCGCATCAGCAACCAGCTGGAGAGTTAGCGTGCCGTTCTTCTCTTATAAGGGACGCAATTCGCGCGGCGAGATGCTCCAGGGCGTGCTCGAGGGTGCCGACAGCGGCGCGATCGCGAGCGCCTTGTTCAGCACCGGCATCACCCCGATCGAGATCGTGGATGCCAAGAAGCCGGCCGCGACGACCGGCGGCAACAGCGGCTGGTGGGACGCGCTGACCGAGCGCAAGGTCTCGTCGATGGACGTGCAGTTGTTCAGCCGCCAGTTGTACACCCTGCTCAAGGCCGGCGTGCCGATCATGCGCGGCCTCGCCGGGCTGCAGGAGTCGGCCACCAGCAAGGCGTTCGCCAATGTGCTGCGCGACCTGCGCGACTCGCTCGACGCCGGGCGTGAGCTGTCGACCGCGATGCGGCGCCATCCGACAGTGTTCTCCAATTTCTACCTGAGCATGGTGCGCGTCGGCGAGATGACCGGCCGCATGGAGGACGTGTTCCTGCGCTTGTTCGACCACCTCGAGTTCGACCGCGACATGCGCGAGCGCGTCAAGACGGCGATGCGCTATCCGACCTTTGTGGTGGTGGCGATGGGCGTGGCGATCGCGATCGTGAACGCGTTCGTGATCCCGGCGTTCAAGAAGGTGTTCGAGAGCTTCCACACCGAACTGCCCCTGATGACGCGCATCCTCATCAACTTCTCCAATTTCACCGTCACCTACTGGCCGCTGTTCTTCGCCGTGGCGATCGGCGCCGTGATTTTCGCGCGCAGCTATGTCGGCACCGTCAAGGGCCGCTACAACTGGGACCGCAGCAAGTTGCGCCTGCCGATCGCCGGCAAGATCGTGATGAAGGCGACGCTGGCGCGCTTTGCGCGCAGTTTCGCGCTCGCCACCCGCAGCGGGGTGCCGATCGTGCAGGCGCTCACGACGGTGTCGCAGACGGTCGACAACGCCTACCTGTGCGCGCGCATCGAGCAGATGCGCGACGGCGTCGAGCGCGGCGAAAGCATCCTGCGCACGGCGGTCGCGGCCGGCGTGTTCACGCCGGTGGTGCTGCAGATGATCGCGGTCGGCGAGGAGACCGGTTCGCTCGACGAGCTCATGGACGAGATCGCGCGCATGTACGAGCGCGAGGTCGACTACGAGCTCAAGTCGCTGTCGGCGCAGATCGAGCCGATCCTGATCGTGTTCCTCGGCATCATGGTGCTGATCCTGGCGCTCGGCATTTTCCTGCCGATCTGGGACCTCGGCAAAGCGGCGCTCAAGAAATGAACGGGCACGCGCAGGGGGGGCGTGCGCGCCGCTCGGGCTTCACGCTGATCGAGCTCGCGGTGGTCGTCGCGATCATTGCCATATTGGCAGGCGCGTTGTTAAAACGCGTCACCTTTTACAACGAACAAGCCGAGCTCGCGGCGATGCAGACCGTGCTCGGGGCCTTGCGCGGCAGCCTGCATTTGAAGGCGGCACAGTTGATCGCGAAGGGCCGCACTGGCGAATTAACAAGTTTGGTTGGCAAGAATCCAATGGATCTATTGGCGGAAAAACCATCAAATTATTTAGGTGAGTATTTTTCGCCACAGAGTTTCAAAATTACTCCCGGGAACTGGTATTTTGATCGCCAAAAAAAATTGCTCGTGTATATTATGAAGTCTGGAGGAGAGCTCCAGACCGACAAACCCAAGCAGCTTCGATTCAAGATTGACGTGCTTGTGGCGGGGGACGCCGAAGGCCCAAAACACGCCGAGGACCCTGCGCACGATACGATTGAAGGTGTTGCCCTGAGTCAAATTAACGAGTAAGCTCAAGCTGAATTCTTTCTGTAGTACAACTTCGTAGGAGATGAAAATGAAGACATTTCAAATGCCAATCCGCAACCGCGCACAAGCCGGTTTCACCATCATCGAGTTAATCGTTGTGATCGTCATTCTTGGCATTCTTGCAGCGACGGCCCTGCCGCGCATGTTTGACATGTCGACCCAGGCCCGCATCGCCAAAATGAACGCCGCCGTCGGCAGCGTCAAGGCGGCCAGCGCCACCGCGCATGCCCAATGGCTGGTCGCCGGCGGCAAGCTCGGTTGCAAAACCTGCAGCTCGTCGAGCGGCGCAATTCTTGCTACCGCGATCACGGCCGAAGGCAAGCCAGTCATGACCTTCGGCGGCTATCCCGACGTCGGCGGCGACGGCGCGACCCAGGTGGCGACCGCCATCGGCGGCATCGCTGCCGCAGCCCAGCTCGATGAGGCCGATTACAAAGTGTCGACCAACGATCCGTCCGTGACCCCGGCCATCGCCGCGAGCACGACCACGCTGTGGGTTTCGGCCGACGCCGACCATCCTAAGTGCGCTTTCACCTACACCGAAGCGGTCCAGAGCGCCGACGTGGCCGACACCACGCCGACCGTGACGACCGTTCCGCAGATCGTCCAGACCGCAATCAACGCAACAAATTGCTAAGCCCCGCGATCAACTGATCGTTCGCTGGTGCAGCACGGAACAGGCCAAGCGATTGGCCTGTTTTGCTTTGAGCTCCGACAGTGCAAGACCTTCATCAAACAGATCCGGGCGCCATGCGACAGAACCGACCACATGTTCGAACCAGACCCGGCGCGCATGCGCCCGCGCGCGGTTTCACCTTGGTCGAAATGGTGCTCGTGATCGTCATCATCGGCATCCTCAGCGCGGTCGCCGCCGCGCGCCTCTTGGACCGCGGCGTGACCGACAGCGCCGCGTTCGCCGAACAGGGCAGGGCGATGCTGCGCTATGCGCAAAAAATCGCCGTGGCCCAGAACCGCGACGTCCACGTGCGCCTCAACGGCAGTTCGATCTCCCTGTGCTACCAGTCGGGCAGCAGCTGCCCGGCCGGCTCCCGCGTGCTCGCGCCCGGCGGCGCCAGTTCGGCCAGCGCGGCGACCAAGGCCGCCTGCGGCGACAACAGCTGGTATTGCGAGGCGCCGCCGACCAACGTGACGCTGACCACGCTGCCGCTGGTGGGCGCGTTTTACTTCGACCCCATCGGCAAGCCGTTCGCCTCGACCAACGTCTCGCCGACCACGGTGTCGAGCTTCACCCAGTTGACCGTGCGCGTGAGCGCGGACGGGCGCAACCGCGACATCACGGTCGAACGGGAGACCGGCTATGTCCACTAGGGCGGCGCGCAGGCGGCGCGAGCGCGGCCTGACCCTGATCGAACTGATCATTTTCATCGTGGTCATCGGCATCGGCGTGCTCGGTTTGATGATCGTGTTCGAGCTCACCAGCAGCCCGGCGGCCGACCCGCTCCAGCGCAAGCAGGCCTTGCTGATCGCCGAAGGCCTGCTCGAAGAGGTCGAGCTGGCGCGCTTCACCTATTGCCACCCGGACGATCCGGCCGCCGAGACCGCCGCCGACGCCGACGGCTGCAGCATCCCCGAGGCGGTCGGGCCGCGCGCGGGCGAGCTGCGCCCGTTTTACAACGTCAACGATTATGTCGCCAGCTTCAACACGGCGACCTCGTTCACCGCGGGTGACACCAAGGGCATCATCACCGATGTCGCAAGCACCACCGCGGTGGCCTACAACGGCGACTACACGGCCAAGGTGACGATCAACAGCGAACCGAAGCTCGGGCCCGCCGGCGCGCCGATCGCGGCCCTGGCCTCGAGCGCCAACGATGCCAACACCGACGTGTTGCACATCCAGGTCGTGGTTACTTACGGCGTGGCCGAGGGCAGCGCCGCGCGGCCGAGCATCGTGCTCGACGGCTATCGCACGCGCCACGCGCCGAACAGCGTCCCATGAGCGCCCGCCCCATGAGCAGCCCGCCCACAAGCGGCAGCCGCGCGCGCCGCGGCGCGATGCAGCGCGTGCGCGGCTTCACCCTGATCGAGGCGATCGTCGTGATCGTGATCACGGGCATCGTGGCCAGCTTCGTCGCCGTGTTCGTCCGGGTCCCGGTCAAGAGTTACGTGGAGTCGGTCGCGCGCGCCGAGGCGACCGACACGGCCGACTATGCGATGCGCCGCATGTCGCGCGAAATCAGGCTCGCGCTGCCCAATTCGGTGCGCGTGAAGAGCAGCGGCACTACCGTCTACCTCGAATTTTTGCTGACCAAGGCCGGCCTGCGCTACCTCGACGAGGACGACGTCGGCACCGGCGGCAGCTACCTGAACTGGAACGTCGCCGCCAACCGCGTGTTCACCGTCGTCGGCGGCGTGCCGACCGACCGCCGGGCGCCGATCGCCGGCGCCGACTACGTCGTCGTCTACAACCTCGGCCCCGACCAGGAGCCCGCCAACGCGTATGCCGATTGCGCCGTGGGTTGCAACCGCGCCCTGATCGCCTCGGTCGACAACACGGCCGGCACGATCACGCTCGCGAGCAATCCGTTCGCCGCCCAGGCCAGCTCGGCGGCGGGGGTGAGCCTGAAGTCGCCCGGCCACCGCTTCCATCTGGTGAGCTCGCCCGTGACCTATGCCTGCGACAGCGCGACCGGCAAGCTGACGCGGCACTGGGACTACACCATCGCTTCGGTGCAGCCGGTCACGTCCGCCGCGCTCGGGCAGAGCGCCTTGCTTGCCAGTAATCTGTCATTATGTGAATTCACGTATGCCGGCCTGGCCAATGTGCACAGCGGGCTGGTCGGCATCAAGTTGATGCAAAAAGTCGACGACGGCAACGGCGCGGCGCCGATGCTGCTGTTGCAGCAGGTTCACGTGGACAATACGCCATGAGCCGATCGAGCAGGTTTGCCGGCGCGCCGAAGCGCCAACGGGGCCTTGGCCTGGTCACCGCCGTGTTCCTGCTGGTGGTGCTGGCCGGGCTGGCGGCGGCGTTGGTGAGCCTGTTCACGGTGCAGCAGGCCAGCAGCGGCCTCGACGTGCTCGGCGCGCGCACCTACCAGGCCGCGCGCGCGGGCATCGAGTGGGGTTTGTACCAGCAATTGCGGGCGCAGCCGCCGTCGACCGACTGCTTCGCCTCGCCGACCACGTTCCGGCTGCCCCAGAGCGGCTCGCTGGCGGCGCTGACGGTCACGGTCACTTGCGCGGCGGCCGCCGGCAACGCGCTCGGCAACACCACCAACCGCTGGACCGTGACGGCGACGGCCTGCAACGAGCCGGGCGCGGGCGGCTGCCCCAACGCCAGCCCGAGCCCCGACTATGTGCAGCGCCGCCTTCAGGCCGAACTCAATTGACCAGGGTGATCCGATCAACGACCAGACCGACCAGGGTGACCCCCATGAACCATAAACCGGAACCGGGGCAGGGCGCGCTTCGGGCCGGCCCGTGGCGGCGCCTGTTGCGGGCCGCCGCCGCGGCGCTGATGCTGTGGCTCGGCGTGGCGCCGGCCGCGCTGGCCGACCTCGTGATCAATTACATCACGATCAACGGCGTCGCCACCACCACCATCCCGGCCACGCTGCCCTACACGGTGGTCGTCAACGCGACGGTGACGGGCACCTCGTGGTGGCGCGCGACCAATTTCTCGACCTATCCCGTGGCCCAGAATTATTGCGGGCCCAACGAGCAGCAGCCCGACTACCGCAGCCCCGGCACCTACAACTGGACCTACACGCTGAGCTATCCGTCCGCCAGCGGTTCCCAGCTCGTCGTCAACGGCACCCAGAATCCCCAGTGCAACGGCACATTTTATGCGCTCACGCCGAAGGTGCTCTCGAGCGTGCCAAGCCCGACCACGCCGACCAACACCACCGGCCAGATCACGTACACGGTCAGCTTCAGCGAGCCGGTGCGCGCCCTCAAACTGAGCGACTTCTCCCTGGTCAAATCGGCCGGCCTGCTGGGCACGGTGAGCATCGCCGGCGTCACGGGCGTGAGCGGCACCGGGGTCGTATTCCCCCTGAGCGCGACCGCCAACGCGAATTACGGAACCGTCTACACGGTCACCGTGAACACGGGCACCTCGGGCAGCGGCACGATCGGCATCAACGTGGTCGACAACGACACGATCTTCAGCCAGAGCGCCACCCGCCTCGGCGGCACCGGCATCGGCAACGGCAACTTCACCGGCACCTTGCGCACGATCGACCGCAGTCCGCCGACGGCGACCATCGCCTGCAATTCGCCCGCCCTGTGCGGCACGGCCAACCCCACCACGGCCGCCCAGGTCAGCTGGCTGGTGACATTCAACGAGGCCGTCACGGGAGTGAGCGCGACCAAATTCACGCTCTCGGGCACCGGTGCGGCGGGGGCGACCATCGCCTCGGTCGCCCCCGTCTCCGGCAGCAGCACCAACTATCTGGTCACGGCCAACACCAGCATTTCGGGCACCCTCGCGCTGAACCTGAACCAGAACCTGGCGACCCTGCTCGACACGGCCGGCAACGCCGCGGTCGCGACCACCGCGCTCGCCGGTAACACCTACACGGTGGCGCTGCAGGCGACGCTCAACCACGTGCGCATCGTGCACGACGGCAACGCCCTGACCTGCCTGCCGGAGACGGTGACGTACAAGGCCTGCGCCAACGCCGCCTGCACCAGCTTGTTCCTGGGCACGGTCACGATCGCCCCGACCGGCGCCACCAACACCACCTGGTCGCCCACCACGGTCAACCTGGCCAGCGGCCAGGCAAGCGCCACGGTCCTGCGCACCGTGTTGGGCAACTTCACGCTCGGCGGCACCGTGTCGCCGGCCGGCACCCCCGTGATCTGCCAGAACGGCGCGACCACGGGCGACTGCACCCTGGTGTTCGCGAACACCTCGTGCAACTTCGACGCGGTCGAGGCCGGCAAGGGCGCGAACACCCCGATCAACACTAAGTTGTCGGGCAATGCCTTCACGCTCAACCTGCTGGCCTTGTCGAGCGGCGCGATCGTCACCGGTTCGACCCTGAGCGGGACCGCGACCCTGATGGACGCCGCCGCCGCCACCACCGCCGAGCCGTGCGGCACGGTGGCGGTCTCGAACGGGGTCGCTTTCGCGTTCGGCGGCAGCGCCGCGGCCGGGCGCCACTCGATCACGTTCACGCCCTTCCTCCAGGCCGTGCGCAAGGCGCGCGTGAAGATCGTCTCGGGCAGCACCACGGCGTGCTCGTCGGATTTTTTTGCCTTGCGCCCGCCCAATTTCTCTGTCAGTTCGAGCAATGCCAACGGCGACGCGGCCGGCCTCAATGCCGCCGCCGCGACCATCTTCAAGGCCGGCAGCGGCCTGTTCAACCTGACCGCGTCGTCGGTCTCGGGCACCAGCGCCGTGACCGGCTACAACGGCGTGCCCCTGATCAACCAGGACCGGCTGCAGTCGAGCGCCCTGTACACGGGCGCGATCGAGGGCAGCTTCACGGCCGGCAGCGCCGTGGGCACGGTCTGGGCCGCGCGCGGGGCCGCGTTCAAGTATTCGGAGGTCGGCTATGTGCGCCTGGCGCCGTGGGGCGTCTACGACGACGGCAGCTTCGCCGACATCGACCGCCTCAAAACGCCCGCCGAATGCTTCAGCGACAGCAACCTCGGTTCGCTGGTCGACCCGTCCAATCCGAACACGGCCGACGCGAGCAACCGCTTCGGCTGTTACTTCGGCAACAACGCTGCATCGCCGTACTTCGGGCGCTTCATCCCGGACCATTTCACGATGAGCGACAACGCCATCGTCAACCGCAGCACCGACACCGGCTGCGCGGCCTCGACCTTCACCTATATGGGCGAGGAGTTCGCGCCGACCTTCACCTTGACGGCGAAGAACGCGACCGAATTTACGACCCGCAATTACGAAAACACCTTCGCCAAGCTGAATGTGGCGACCGGCATGAACCTGCGCGCGATCGACGATGCGAGCCCGACCCGCGTCCCGTTCGCCACCTGCGGCGCCAGTCCGTGCGTGGTCGCCGGCACCGCCAGCGGCACCTTCGGCGCCGGGGTCGCGACCGACATCAAATTGCCGCTCACGGCCCTGCGCCCGGTCGCGGCGGTGGCGCCGTACGCCAGCTTCAAGGTCGGCGTGGCGCCGCTCGACAGCGACGCGGTCGCCCTCAAGGCCGCCGACCTCGATCTCGATCCGGTCAATGTGAGCGCGAGCGCGACCAACACCCACCGCGCGGTCGGCGCGACCATCTTGCGCTACGGCCGCCTCCAGATCGACAACACCTACGGCTCGGAACAATTGAACATGACGGTCAAGATGACGGCCCAATACTGGGCCGGCAGCGGCTACCAGACCAACGCGCTCGACGATTGCAGCCCGCTCAGTTCGGCCTACTTCACGATGAGCAACGACGCTTCGGGCCCGAACGGCGTCAACGCGACCAATATGAAAATGGCCGGCAACTTCAACGACGGCGCCGTGCTCGCCGGCGGCACCGGCAAGGTGGTGCTGAACAAACCGTTGCCGAGGCCGACCGTCAAGGGCAGCGTCACGCTCAACGGCATCCGCACCTACCTGCCGGGCAAGGGACGCGCGACCTTCGGCGTGTACAAGGCGGGCCCGGTTATTTATGTCAGGGAGACGTTTTAGGCATGGTATTTGCCACAGAATGGTTGCTCAATTGAAAAAATTCTGATGAATCCGCGTTAAATGTGAATATAATCAAGCAGCTAGGACAGCTTGCTCACAGAACATTCATCAACGGGTCGGACGCATGGGAATATTTGGTAAAAAGGCGAAGGGCGGAGGATGGTTGGCGGTCGGCTTCGGCGCCGACGGCGTCCATGCCGCGAGCCTGCGCCACGCCGATGCCAAGCCGCCCCAGGTGACGGTTGCCAAGTTCTACCCCGGGGCCGGCGCCAAGTCGGCCGACGCGCTCGAAAAACTCGCGCGCGAGGTGCAGGCCGCGCGCTTCCAGGTCTCGACCATTTTGTCGGTGAGCGATTACCAGATGCTCGCCGTCGAGGCGCCCAACGTCCAGCCCGAGGAACTGCGGGTCGCGGTGCGCTGGCGCCTCAAGGACATGCTCGACTTCCATGTCGACGACGCCACCATCGACGTGCTCGACATACCGCCCGACGCCAACGTGGCCGGACGCACCCACACGATGTTCGCGGTGGCCGCGCGCAACGCCGTGATCGAGGCGCGCCAGGCGCTGTTCGTCGGCGCCAATGTCGAACTCGACGCGATCGACATCCCCGACACCGCCCAGCGCAATATCTCGGTCCTGCTCGCACCCGAGGGCCGCGGCGTGGCCATGCTCGCGTTCACGGGCGAGGGCGGGCTGCTCACGGTCACCTACAACGGCGAGCTGTACCTGTCGCGCCGGATCGACGTCACGCTCGACCAGGTGCTCGAGGTCGACGTCGAGCGGCGCGACCGCAGCTTCGAGCGCATCATGCTCGAGCTGCAACGCTCGCTCGACCACTTCGACCGCCAGTTCCACTTCATCACCGTCGCCAAGCTCGTGCTCGGGCCGATGCCGCAATCGGGCCTGCACGCCCACCTCGCGACCAACCTCTACATGCAGGTCGAGGAGCTCGACCTGGCCAATGTGTTCGACTTCTCGCTGGTGCCCGAACTGAAGGCGGTGGCGCACCAGCAGCGCTTCTTCCTGAGCCTGGGCGCGGCGCTGCGGATCGAGGAGAGGGTGCTGTGAGCCAGCAAATCAACCTGTTCAATCCGATCTTCCGGAAACAGAAGAAATACTTTTCCAGCGTCACCATGCTGCAGGGGCTGGCGATCATCTGCGTCGCCTGCGCGCTGCTCGCGGCCGACGCCGCGCGCCGCATGCGCGCTCTGCAGGGGCAGGCCGCGGCCAGCGCCGTGCTGCTGACCGAAACCGAACAGCGGCGCGAACTGGCGACGGTGCAATTTCCACCGCGCAAAAGGGATCCCGTGATCGGCGCCCAGATCGCCGAGGCGTCGGCCGAACTGGCCGCGCTGCAGGGCGCCTCGGCGACCCTGCGCCGCGGCGACTTCGGCAACGCGCAGGGCTTTTCGGGCTACTTCCACGCGTTCGCGCGGCGCACCGTGCCCGGCTTGTGGCTCACCGACCTGACCATCAGCGGCGCCAACGCCCAGATCGGCGTCAAAGGCAACACGCTGCGCGCCGAGCTGGTCCCCGCCTTCATGGCCGAGCTCGCGCAGGAACCCATCATGAAAGGCAAAAGCTTTTCGGCCCTTAACATTGCCCAGGCGGTCGACACGGGGCCGTCGGCCGACCCCGTCGCGCCCCGGCGTTACCTGAGCTTCAAACTGGAAGCCTACTCGGCGGCGCCGGTGGCGGCGGCCCCGCCATGAAAAAATACTGGCTGCTGGCGAGCACACGCATCGACGGCCTGACGCTGCGCGAACGGGCGATCCTGTTCGGCACGACCGCCGCGCTGCTCGTGTTCATGGTGTTTTTCTTCTACCTCAACCCGCAGTACGCGAAACAAAAGGCGCTGCTCAGCGAAATGGCGCACAACCAGGACCAGATCGCCGGCGTCGAGGCCGAGATCCTGCTCAAGATCCAGGCGGCCACGGTCGATCCGGACGCGGTCGACCGCGCGCGGCTGCAGGAGATCAGGCGCGAGGCCGACAAGCTGTCGGCCTCGCTGATGGCCCTGCAACAGGGCATGGTGCCGCCCGACCGCGTGATCCCGCTGCTCGGGCAGATGCTGCGCGCGCACGGCGGCTTGAAGCTCAAGTCGCTGCGCACGCTCGGCGAGGGCGCGACATCGGCCGCCGCGGCGGCGCCGGCCGCGGGCGCCGCGGCGGCCCTGCTGCACCAGCACGGCGTCGAGCTCGTGGTGCAGGGCAGCTATCCCGACATGGTCGCCTACCTCGGCGCGCTCGAGCGCATGCAGGGCCAGGTGTTCTGGGCCAACGCGGCGATGCGGGTCGACGAATACCCGAACGCGACGTTGACACTGAGCTTGTACACGATCAACCTGGACAAGAAATGGCTGAAGCTGTGACACGCCGCGCGCCGACCGCGTTTGCCGCCGTCGCTGCGCTGTGCGCCGCGCTGGCGGCGCCCGCGCACGCCCAGGTCAACGACCCGACCCGGCCGCCGGCCCAGTTCTACATGCCCGCGGGCGCGAACGGCACGGCGCCGGCCGGGGTCCCGCAATTGCAGTCGGTGCTCATCGCGCTGCGCCCGGGCGGGCGCCGCATCGCCGTCATCGACGGCAAGACTTTGCGCCAGGGGGACCGGGTCGGCGGCGCCGTGCTGGTCGGCATCGAAGGCACCCACGTGGTGCTGCTGCGCGGTAAAAAACGAGAGACCCTACGGCTTTACCGCCCGGCCGCCACGAGTGCAACTGTTCAACCTTAGAGACCGACCCTATGCAAAAAATTATCAAGATTGCCGGTTGGATCGGATTAGCGGCCGGATTGGGCGCTTGCGCCGTCACGCCGCCCAAGCACGCGATGTACGACGCGATCCAGAAGGACATCCACGCCGAGGCGGCGCGCGCGGCCAAGCCGGCGGCGCGCCAGAACGAGGCCGTGGCCAACGCGCTGCTGCCGCCGGTCTCCTCGATCAGCAGCCGCCTGCCGCGCGCGCGCGAGGCGCTCGAGGAGCGTTTCAACGTGGCCTTCAACAACGTGCCGGTACACCAGTTCTACAACTCGCTGGTCGCCGGCACCCGCTACAACATGCTGGTCCATCCCGAGGTCAGCGGCAACGTGTCGGCCAACCTCAAGGACGTGACGATGGCCGAGGCGCTCGACGCGATGCGCGAGATGTACGGCTACGACTACAAGATCGAGGGCACGCGCGTGTCGATCAAGCCGCTGACGCTGCAAACGCGCGTGTTCCAGGTCAACTACCTGCTCGGCAACCGGGCCGGCAGCTCGAGCCTCGTGGTGTCGTCGACCTCGGTCTCGAGCGCGGGCGGGGGCGGCAACCAGAACGGCAACAACGGCAACGGCAACAACGGCAACAACGGCAACAACGGCAACAACGGCAACAACAACGGCAACAACGGCAACAATAACAACGGCAACAACGGCAACAGCGGCGGCAGCGGGCAGGCCAGCAGCAATGTGAGCACGAGCACGAGCAGCGCCTTCTGGGAGGAGCTCAAGCTGGCGCTCGAAGCCATCCTCGGCGCCGCCGACAAGAACCGGCCCGGGCGCACCGTCGTGGTCAGCCCGCAGTCGGGGGTGGTGGTGGTGCGCGGCATGCCCGACGACCTGCGCAACGTCGACGCCTACCTGAAGGCCTCGCAGTTGTCGGTCAACCGCCAGGTGATCCTCGAGGCCAAGATCCTCGAGGTCGAGCTCAACGACAGCTTCCAGATGGGCATCAACTGGGCCGCGTTCTCGACCAACCACAACGGCGCGCGCATCTCGACCGGCTTCCTGCAGCCGGGCGTCGCGCTCGGCGGGGCGCCGGTCGGCGACAGCAATCCCGGCGTGCTCACCAGCACCGGCCGGGCCGCGTTCAGCGCCGTCACGGGCGAAGTCATCGGCGCGGCCGCCGGCGCCGCCGGCTCGCTGTTCGGCCTGGCCCTGCAAACGTCCAATTTCGCCTCGCTGATCTCGTTCCTCGAATCGCAGGGCACGGTGCATGTGCTGTCGAGCCCGCGCATCGCGACGATGAACAACCAGAAGGCCGTGCTCAAGATCGGCACCGACGAGTTCTACGTCACCGGCGTGACCAACAACGTCAACACCAATGTGAACGGGACCATCACGACCACGCCGAGCGTGACCTTGCAGCCGTTCTTTTCGGGCGTGGTGCTCGACGTCACACCGCAGATCGACGGCGAGGGCAACGTGCTGCTGCACGTGCATCCGTCGGTGAGCCAGGTCTCGACCGTCAACAAGGGCATCAACCTCGGCTCGTCCGGCGGCACTGTGTCGCTGCCGCTGGCCGCCTCGAGCACCTCGGAGATGGACAGCATGGTGCGCGGCCAGAACGGGCGCGTGATCGCGATCGGCGGCCTGATGCGCCAGTCGGCGAGCGGCGACCAGTCGCAGGTGCCCGGCGTGGGCGGGGTGCCGGTGCTCGGCGCGCTGTTCCGCAACACGGGCCGGGTCAGCCAGAAGCGCGAACTCGTGGTGCTGATCAAGCCGACCATCGTCGACGGCGCCAGCGGCAACGCGTACGGCGCCGAGATCGAGGACGCGGGCCGGCGCATCGACCAACTCAACCCGCGCGCGGCGAGGGAGCTGCGTTGATGCGCGCGCGCGCCGGACGGCCCATCTTTTTCGCGAGGCCCTGCCATGTACACGGCACACTTCGGCCTGCGTGAGATTCCGTTCGGCATCACGCCGGACACCTCGTATTTCTTCACCAGCCCGCACTCGCAGGAGGCGCTCAACACCTTGCTCGTGGCCGCGCGCAACGGCGAGGGCTTCATCAAGATCACGGGCGAGGTCGGCACGGGCAAGACGCTGCTGTGCCGCAAGTTCATGGCGACCCTCGACGACGGTTTCGTCACGGCCTACATCCCCAATCCCTTCCTCGAGCCGCGCACGCTGATGATGGCGCTGGCCGACGAGCTCGAGGTCGTGTTCAGCCGCAACGTCAACCAGCACCAGTTGCTCAAGGCGATCAACAAGCGCCTGCTCGAGCTGGCCGCGCAGGACAAGCGCGTGCTGCTGTGCCTGGACGAGGCGCAGGCGATCCCGGTCGAGAGCCTCGAGGCGCTGCGCCTGTTGACCAACCTCGAGACCGAGAAGCGCAAGCTGCTCCAGATCGTGCTGTTCGGCCAGCCCGAGCTGAACCGCACGCTCGAACTCGACGCGATCCGCCAGCTGGCCCAGCGCATCACCTTCCATTACCATCTCGGCCCGCTCAAGCGCGACGACATGGAGTATTACGTGGCGCACCGGCTGCGCGTGGCCGGCTTCACGGGCGCGCGCCTGTTCACGGCGGCCGCGGTCAAGCGCCTGTACAACGCCAGCGGCGGCATCCCGCGGCTGGTCAACATCCTCGCGCACAAGTCGCTGATGCTGTGCTACGGCCAGGGCAGGCAGCAGGTCAGCGGCGCGCACGTGGCCGCGGCCGCGCGCGACACGATCTCGAGCAAGCGGCGCCTGTGGCCGGCGCTGCTGGCCGCGCTGTTCCCCGCCGGCAGCCGCCGGCGCTCTTACCTGGGCCTTGAGTAGATGAGTCTGATAAACAAGATGTTGCAAGACCTGGACGCACGCGGCTCGCAGGCGGGCCCGGCGATGCAATCGGACATCCGGCCGGTCGCCTATCCGGAGCGCGCGGGGACCCAGCGCGCGCTCGTGCTGGGCCTGGCCGCGGGCGCGCTCGTGGCCGGCGGCGCGGCCGGCGCCTGGCTGTATTTCAAGCGCCCGCAAGCTGTGCCGGAGGTGCCGGCGCCGAGCGTGGCCGTGGTCACGGTGCCGGTGCAGGCCAAGCCCGCGCCGGCCGTGCAGCCGCCGGTCCAGCCGGTGCCGGCGCAGCAGGCGGTCGCAGCGGCGCCGCCGCCGGCCCCGGCGCCCGCCCCGGCGGCGCCGGGCAGGGTCATCGTCGTCACCAGCCCAGCCGCGGACGAGCGTTTCGACGCGCCCGCGCCCCGTGCCGAGCGCGACCCGATCCAGGCGCAAGCTTACCCCGTGCCGGAGGCGGTGCCCGCGCGCAGCGACAGCCAGCCCGGCGTCGTGCGCACGGTGTCGGGCGGCAGCGTGTTGGTGGCGCCGCTCGCGGGCGGGCGCAACACCGATCCCGCCCAGCGCGCCGAAAACGATTACCGGCGCGCGCTCGCGGCGCTGCAGGACGGCCGCGTGGGCGAGGCGATGGCCGCGCTCGAACAGGTGCTGGCGCTCAACCCGCGGCACGAGGCGGCGCGCCAGAGCCTGGTCGGACTCTTGATCGAAGCGGGCCGCACCGACGAGGCCATGCGCCAACTCGAGGCGGGCCTGGCGCTCGACCCGCAGCAGCCGGCGTTGGCGATGTTGCTCGCGCGCATGCAGATCGAGCGCGGCGGCTCGGGCGTGGCGACCTTGCTGCGCAGCCTGTCGGCGGCGCGCGGCAGCGCCGACTACCTCGCCTTCCTCGGTGGCGCGCTGCAGCGCGACAACCGGCACCGCGAAGCGGTCCAGCAATACCAGGGCGCGCTGCGCAGCGCGCCCGACAACGGGGTCTGGTGGATGGGCCTGGGCATTTCGCTGCAGGCCGAAAAGCGCAAGCCGGAGGCGCTCGAGGCCTTCCGCCGCGCCAAGGCGTCGAGCTCGCTCTCGGACGAGTTGCAGGCGTTTGTCGCGCAGCGCATGCAGCAAGTGGCGCCCTGAAGCGCCTGGTGGGAACCGGGGGGCTATTCAAAAATGCATGTCCTGGCCGGCTGCAATACATTTTTGTATGGCGGCGGGTTACGCCTGCTCGCATTGCTTCAGAAATCGACCCCACAGTCGGGGTCGTGTCCGAGCTAACTCAGTAAAAACCTAAACCAACATCGTCCTCGCGCATGAGGCTGTCGCAAAACGCAAATTGAGCCGATTGATATGGCAGAAATCGCGACATGACGAGCCCCGTATAACTTAAACCAACATCGTCCTCGCGGAGGTGAACTAGCCCCTTTTTGTTGGACAGTTAAAGTGCGGCTTGAATCCGGTAAG
>JAZKIN010000029.1:0-11174 GCA_040384885.1 Pseudomonadota bacterium
CAAGTGGCCAGCGACGGCAGCACGGCGCTGCAACCGGCCGTGCTTGGCGCGGAGGTGCACACCGCGATCGATGGCAGCACGGCGCTGCACCCGGCGGTCGTCGGCGACTGGGTGCAAGTGGCCAGAGACGGCAGCACGGCGCTGCAACCGGCCGTGGTCGGCGCGGAGGTGCACACCGCGATCGACGGCAGCACGGCGCTGCAACCGGCGGTCGTCGGCGACTGGGTGCAAGTGGCCAGCGAAGGCAACACGGCGCTGCAACCGGCCGTGGTAGGCGCGGAGGTGCAAACCGCGATCGATGGCAGCACGGCGCTGCAACCGGCGGTCGTCGGCGACTCGGTGCAGGTGGCCAGCGATGGCAGCACGACGCTGCAACCGGCCGTGGCAGGCGCCTGGGTGCAAAGCGCGAGCGATGGCAGCACGGCGCCGCAACCTGCGGTCGTCGGCGACTCGGTGCAAGTGGCCAGCGATGGCAGCACGGCGCTGCAACCGGCCGTGGTCGGGGCCGAGGTGCAGACCGCCAGCGACGGCAGCACCACGCTGCAACCGGTCAGGGATGGATTGCCGGTGCAGGCGGCCAGGGTCGGCAGCACGGCCGAGCAGCCATAGGTCGTCGGCGCGGCGATGCAGGTCGTCATCGACGGCAGCAAGGCGGCGCAGTTCGGGCCGCTGGGGTCGGCGATGCAGACGTCGGTCGCGGCCAGGATGACCGCGGTGCAACCGAACAGCGCCGGATTGGCGATGCAATCGGTGATCAAAGGCGTCGCCGCCTGCGCGACCACGCCGCCGGTGGTGACCGAGCCCGGGGCCACCGACAGCTGGCCGCCGGCGGTCAGGCTGATGTTGCCCGTGCCGGAGGTCACGCGCCCGCCCTGGGCCACGGTCAGGTTGCCGCCGTTGCCGGCGTTGAGGCTGATGTTGCCGGTGCTGGTCTCGACCACGCCGGTCGAGGTCACGGTCAGCGGGCTGTGCGTGGCGAGCGTGACCGCGCCGGCGTTGGCCTTGACAGTGCCGGCCACGGCCATGCCGCCGTAGTTGTTGATCGTGATCGATCCGTTGTTGCTGGCGTCGAGTTGCTGCGCGTTGAGCACGGTCAGCGGGCCCGGCGTGGCGAAGTTGTTGCGGATGTTGATCGGCTGGGTGCCGTTGGCGACCGTGTTCTCGGCGAACAGGTATTGCGCCTGCGTCTCGATCGGCGCGAGGTCGGTGCCGATCGTGTACTTCGAGCTCAGCGAAACCGATTCGCCGCGCACGGTGCCGGCGGCGCCGCCGAAAATGCCGCCCGGGCCATCGAGCGACACGGTTTGCGCCTGCAGCGGCGCGTTCACGTTCAGCTTGCCGCTGCCGGCGGCGACCACCAGCACGCCGGGCACCTTGACGGCGCCGTTGACGTTGACGTCGCCGCCGCTCAGGAACAACTGCGTCAGGCCGGTCTTGGCGCCGAGGTCGAGCGCGCCGACCACGTTCAGGGTGCTGCCTTTGAGTTCCGTGTTGTCGACCACCGTGATCAGTTGGGCGTTGACGGCCTGCAGTTCGGCCTCGCTCAAACCGAGCGACTGTGCCGAATCGAGCGCGCCGGCCCCGACCGCGATCGTGCGCCCCGCGCTCATGGGCGAGAACACCACGCTGCCGGTCGGCGCGTTGAGCATGGCGCCGGGCGCCAGTTCGACCTGGTCGGCCACCACCTGCAGGATGCTGCCGACGGTGACGGCGCTGCCGGCCTGGACCTTGACGATGCCGGTCGAGGGCGTGGTCGCGACCAGGTTGACGCCGGCGCCGCTGACGGCGGCGGGCGCGTTCGCGCCGAGCTGGATCGAGCCGCCCTGCAGGTTGATATAGCCGGGGCCGGCGTCGAGCGCGTTGCCGACCCGCAGCAGGTACGGGGTCTTGATGTCGATGACCGACTGCGCGGTCGCGCCGTTCAAGGTCAAGCCCTTGGTGAAATAGCCGAGCGTGAGCGCCAGGCTATTGTTGAAACCGATCGACTGGGCGCTACCGTACAATGAATTGACGAGGTTGCCGCCGCCCGACAGGAAGGCCGCGCCCTGGGAATTGAGGTAGACGCCGTTGCCGATCAGGGTAGACGAGACAGCCTGGCTGATGCCGGTGGCGCCGACCAGGTCGATATTGCCGCCGCCGGCCACGACGGCCGAATCGGCCGACAGCGAGAGCGTGCCCGCGCCGCCCGACAGGGCGATCGCGCCGCCGCCGAACATGCCGATGGCGCCGCCGTTCGAACTGAGCTGGCCGTGCACGTCGAGCCCGTCGGTGGCGCTGAGCGTGAGCGCGCCGCCGTTGGTCTGGACGTTGCCCGACACCGTCATCGGACCGGAGTTGCTGACCGTTATCGTGCCCGTGTTGCCGGACCCGCTTTGGGTCACGCTGCTGAGCACGAGCGCGCCCGGCGTTGCAAGGTTGCTGCGGATGTTGATCGGCAGGTTGCCGCCGGGCGCGTTGTTTTCGACGTCGAGCACTCGGGTCTCGATGTCGATCGGTGCCGCGCCCGAGCCGATGTTTTTCTGCGACAGCAGGAACACCGAATCGAGGCCGCGCACGACGCCGCTGCCGTTGATGCCGTTGCGTCCGCTGAGGGTGACGCGCTGCGCCTGCACCGAGTTGTTGAGCGCAATTGCGCCGCCGTCCGCGTTGAACGTCAACTGGCCCGGCGTCTTGACCGGGGCGTTGAGGTTGATGTCGGCACCGGTGAACGAGGTGTATTTCAGGTTGACCGAGCCGCTCAGGTCGAGCGCGCCGACAAAATTGATCGGGTTGCTGATCGGCTCCGAAATGCCGGCCACATGCAGCGCCTGCGCGTTGACCATCTGCAGTTCGGCTTCGCTCAGGCCGAGCGTGCCCGCGCTGTCGAGCGCGCCGGCGCCGATGTCGATCGCGCGGTTGAGCGAGAACGGCATGAAGTTGACCGTGCCGGTCGGCGAATTGAGCTGGGCGCCGGCGTCGAGGTGGACCTGGTCGGCGCTCACATTGAGCACGTAGGCGGCGTTCACGGCGTTGCCGGCCAGCACCGACAGGCTGCCGCTCGCGGGCGCGGTCGCCTGCAGGTTCACGTGGCCGCCCGTGAGCGACACGGACGACGTGGGAATGGTGGTCTCGGTCTGGACCGGCAACTGGGTCTGCATCGTTTGCACCCGCTGCTCCGTCTGCACCGGCAAGGCGCCGACCCGGATCGCGCCGGCCGACAGGTTCAGGTTGCCGACGCCGGCGTCGAGGTTGCGCTTGACGGTGATGGTGCCGAGCGCCTCGACCGACAGGAAGGAGCCGAGCGCGGGATTGAGCAGCGAGATGCCGGACTCGTTGGCGCCCAGTTCGAGCGACTGCCCGTTCCTGAACCCGAACGAGGTGCCGCTGCCGGCCAGCATGCTGACCATGTTGCCCGGCGCGGTCAGGATCACGTCGTTGGCCGCGTTGGCCAGCAGCGCGTACGCTTGCAGCGGCGCGTCGCCGGACTGGCTGATGCCGGCCGCCGAAGCGAGCCTGATGGTGCCGGCGGCGCTGATGCCGGCGAGGCCGTTAAGGCTGCGCACGTCGATCTGGTTGTTCGAGCTGAAATTGAAGTCGCCGTAGTTGGCGCGCCCGGCGACCACGCCCACCTGGTTGGGGCCGCTCAAATCGACCGACGCGCCGGTCGCGGTCAGCGCGGTGGCCGTCAGCCGGCCGGTGCCGCCCTGGGTCGAACCCGTGCTGATGTAGCCGTTGCCGGCCTCGAGCGAGATCAGGCCCGGGCTCGCGAGCGAGGCGTTGAGGTTGATGTCGCCCGCACCCGACTTGAGCGTGAGCGTGTTCGACGGCGACGACAGCAGCGGCACGTTGACATCCTCGTTGACCGTGATCGTGGCCGATCCGCTGTCGACGCCGATCTGGAGCTGGCCCGTCTGCAGGCGGCCGAGCTCGCCCTGGTCGAAGGCGAGCACGCCGTTTGTGTCGGCCGCGTTGGCGCCGAGCGCGATCGCGGTGCCGTCGGTGGTCGTGCTCAGCGCGATCAGGCCGGCCGTCGCCGTGCCGTACAGGCCGATGCTGTCGGCGCGCATCAGGATGCCGTCGGCGACCAGGTTGGCCTCGGCGTTGACCGTCATGCGGCCGCCGCCGAGCGTCTTCAGGGTCAGCAGGCTGCGCCCGGTGCCGCTGTTGCGCAGGTCGATCCCCTGGTACAGGTCGAACGCGCCGGCGCTCCTGATCTCGAGCGAGCCGAGCATGCCCGGGTCGGGCACGAAGCCGGCGGTGAGCGCGAAGTTGCCCTGCGAGCCGGTGCTGATCGCGAGATCGCCGGCGTGGATGTTGCGCAGCTGTTGCGGCGAGAGCGTGAGCTGGTTGGCGCCGCCCTCGTAGCCGATGACGGTGTTGCGGCCCGACGAATACGGCGCGATCTGGATCTTGCCGGCGCCGCCCGCGCCGCCCAGGTCGAGCACGCCGTTGAGCGACATGTTGTCGGCCGTCATGGTGAACGCGCCGCTGCCCGTCAGCGCCGTGCCCTCGGAGAAATTGATCGCGCCCTCGGCCCGGTTGACCGACAGCTCGGCGCCGCCGGTGCCCGTCTGCACGAAGGCGTTGTTGCCGAAATAGACGTCGGCGCCGGTCAGGAACAGCCGGCTGCCGTTGGTGTTGACGGGCGCGTGCACGAACACGGCGCCGCTGCCGCTGCGCCCGGTCGTGAGGGCGCTGTTGGCCGACAGCGTCAGGGCGCCGCCGCCGCTGATCCCGAGCGAGGCCAGCACATTGATGTTGTTGCCCGCGTGCGCGGTCAGGCTCACGCCGGCGCCGCCGATGTTGACCGCGCTGCTGAAGGTGATGTCGTGCATCGCCTGCAGCACCACCGAGCTTTGCGCGTTGCTCAGCAGGTCGGGGTGGATGTAGGTCACGCCCTGCTGCGAGCCGGCCGCGAACGAATCGGCCTCCGACAGCTGGGAGGTGCCGCGGGTGTTGATCTCGATGTCGTACGGGTCGAGCAGCCAGCGCCCGAGCCCGCCCGTGAGCGAGCCGGCGTCGACGAACACGCCGGTGACGTCGAGGTAGTGGCCCGAGGTCTCGACCAGGCCGCCGCCGGCGTCGACGCCGCGCGCCGAGATGCGGCCGTAGGCGCGCGTGGTGGCGTCGCCCCACAGCACCACGGTGCCGCCCTTGCCCGAGCCGAGCGCGTCGGCGCGGATCACGGCGTCCTTGCCGAAATAGGTGTTTTGCGCGTTCATCACGAGCGCGTTCTGGCCCTGGTAGTCGCCGCCCACTAACACCTTGCCGCCGCCGGTGGCGCCGCTGGCGTCGACCACGGCGTCGCCCAGCAGGCCCACGCGCCGGCCCAGCACTTCGATATCGCCGCCGTTGCCGGCGCCGATGGCGCTCGTCACGCTGCCCGCGCCGAGCACGGTGTCGCCGGACGCGCGCAGCACGATCTTGCCGTTCGCGCCCATCTGGGCGCTGTTGGCGTTGACCACGCCGCGCTGGCCCACCAGCGCGCCGTAGATGCCGACCTGGCCGCCGTGGGCGATGATCCGGCCCAGGTTGATCGCGCCGCTCGACGGCGCCGACACCACCACGTGCAGGCTCGGGTCGCCCGCGTCGACCAGTTGCACGGTGTGGCCGGCGGCCAGCACGACCTCGCCGCCCGGCGCCGTGATGACGCCGTTGTTCTCGACGTTGGGCGCGATCAGGAACACGCGCCCGCCGCCGGCGGCGTTGATGCGGCCGTCGTTGACGACGGCGCCGGCGACCGGGCCGGCTTCGAATTTATGCTTGCCGGCGATGAAGTCGGCGTTGCCGATGTTGAGCGTGGAGGCGGCCAGGCCGCCGACGTCGACGCGCGCGCCGGCGCCGAACATGATGCCGTTCGGGTTGATCAGGAACACCCGCCCGTTCGACTGCAGCGCGCCGAGGATGCGGGTCGGGTCCTGCCCGAGGATCCGGTTCAGCACGGCGCTGCTCGCGCTCTCCTGCACGAAGCGGGTGATCTCGCCGGCCTCGATCGAGAACGCATCCCAGTTGATGATCGTGTTCGGCGTGTTCGTGATCGTGTACACGTTGCCGTTCTGGGTGAAGGTCGCCGCGCCGTTGACCACCTGCGGGGTCTTGGGCGCGCCCTGGGAGCTGGCGCAGGCCGCGGCCACGAGCAGCGCGAGCGCGCTGTGCTTGAACAAGCGGCGCGGCTGGCGCAGCGGATTGGAAAGGGTGAAGTGTGTCATTGCGATTCTCCGGTCCGTTAGTAGGCCAAGCCCACGCGGAAATGAACTTTGTTCTTGTCGGTCGTGGCGGTGGCGCCGGCGTCGAGCACGTGGCCCCAGTCGATCTGCGCGTTGATCTGCTCGCCGAGCGCGATGCGCAGGCCCAAGCCCGTGCTGCTGATGCCGGTGCTGCGCAATTCGCCCGGCAGCGCCATGTTGCGGGTGCCGCGCGCGGCGTCGACGAAGCCGAGCACGCGGCAGCTCCAGCGTCCGGCCTTGGGGCAGAAATTGGGCGAGAACAGCTCGGCGTTGGCGAGCACCCCGCTGTCGGTCGAGAGCGCGCGCTCGTCGAAGCCGCGCACGCTCGCGGCGCCGCCGGCGCCGAACTGCTCGCCCGGCACCAGCGCGTCGTTCGAGTGCTGGGCGTTGAGCAGCAGGCGCGCCTGCCAGCCGAGCGCGAACTGGTGGGTGTGCGAGACGGCCGCGCGCAGCGCGCCGAAGCTGGCGCTGGCGCCGGCGCGCGCGCCGGCGAAATCGGCGTCGCCGCCGCGGCTGCCGCCGCCGATGTTGCGCGCGTAGCTCACCGACAGGCTGGTCTCGCCGGCGTCGCGCGCGAGCGTGCCGGCGTAGCCGAGCGAGAACGGGCGCACCGTGACGTCGTTGCCGAAGTCCTGGCCGAACAGCAGCACGCTGTTCTTGTAGGCCTTGACCTCGAGCCCGCCGAACACGCGCGGCTCGATCCGGCCCATCTTGGGCAGCACGTGGGTGTAGCGGGCGCCGACGACGGTGCCCTTGCCGCTGATGGCGAGGTTGAAGATGCCGGCCAGCACCGCGCCCGAATCGACGTCGGAGTGGCTCGCGTACAGGTCGAGCGCGTCGCCCGAGCCGTAGAACGGGATGTGGTAGCCCGCGCCCCAGACGCTGATCTTGCTCGGCTCCTCGAGCGTGGTGGTGTACTGGATGCTGCCGACATGGTCGCGTCCGAGCAGGTTGGCGTGCTGCAGCACCAGCGAGGCGTGGGTTTCGCCGGTCTGGGCGTTGCCGCCGTTGTGCAGGTTGACCATCAGCTTCCACGGCTTCTCGTCGCGCACCTCGAGCAGCGCGTTGACCTCGCCCGGGTCCTGCGCCGACTGCAGCTTGAGCGTGACCTTCTTGGCCGGGTTCTCGTTGGCCGACTTGAGGTTGCTCGAGATGCGGTTCAGGTCGGGCGTGCGGCCCGGCACCAGCGCCGGCAGGCTGCGCCGGATGTTGGCCTCGTCGAACACGGTGTTGCCCTGCACCGCGACGCGCCCGATCCGGGTCTGCACCACGTTCAGGCGCACCACCCCGCCGTTCAGTTCCTGCTCGGGCAGCTCGACCGTGACGAGCTTGTAGCCGCGCGCGTGGTAGGCCGCCTCGAGCGCCTCGAGCGCCTGCTGGACGTCGCCGAAATCGCGCCCGGCGCCGGTGAACGGCGCCACCGCGGCGTCGACCGCGGCGTTCGGCAGCACGGTGTTGCCGGCCACCTCGAAGCGGCTGATCGCAAAGCGCAGCGGCGCCTCCGCGGCGGGCGCGGCCGGCGCGGCCCAGGCCGCATGGACGGCGGTGGCGAGCACGGAACCTGTGAGAAGTCGCGCGAGGGTGTGTTTCATGTTCTGTTGGCTCAGGTGAAGTGGATTCCAAGGACCGGGCGCGGGCGCCGGGCGGCGCCCGCGTGTCAAGACAGGGACGGGTTTCCGCCCCAGTGTAGTCGGGTTTTTCTTACGAGTCAGCAATTTTTTCGCCGATCTGTTGCTTGCCGGGGAGGCACAACTCCCCCCTGCGATATTGCGTTGCATCAATGACACATCCATAACTATTGTGGATGGAATGTATTGCCTTTTTTACTTTGTTTCGAAGGTGGTCACGCCGTCCCAGTCCGCGCCCGGCGGCGTGGCGCGGAACTGCGCGATGCGCTTCTGGTACAGCCGGTACAGGCCGCTGTCGGGGCTGGCCGCGGCCAGTTGCGCCAGCAGCGCCTCGGCCGCGTCCCAGCGCTGGGCGCGCACCGCCGCCAGCGCCGCGTCCCAGCGCGCCAGTTCGGCGAGCAGTTCGGGCGCGGCGTCGGCGTCGAGCAGCAGCGGCTCGTAGATCGCGACCGGCTCGTTCTTGCCCTTGACCTTGACCAGGTCGAGCTCGCGGTAGAGGTACTCGGGGGCGCCGGCGCGGGTGGCCTCGCCGACCGCGAGGCCGACCCCGTAGACCTTGGTGATGCCCTCGAGGCGCGAGCCGAGGTTGACGGCGTCGCCCATGACCGTGTAGGCCTTGCGCACGGCCGAGCCCATGTCGCCGACGTGCATCATGCCCGTGTTGAGGCCGATGCCGATCTTGAGCTGCGGCAGGCCGCGCGCGACGAACTCGTCGTTCAGGCGCGCCGCGCTGCGCTGCATCAGCAGCGCGCTGGCGACGGCGCGGCTGGCGTGGTCGGGGAAGGCGACCGGCGCGCCCCAGAACGCCATGACGGCGTCGCCGATGTACTTGTCGAGCGTGCCGCCGTGGCTGTCGCGGATGTCGGACGACATCGCCGTCAGGTACAGGTTGATGTACTCGCGCAGCGCCTTCGGACTGAGGCCCTCGGAGATCGTGGTGAAGCCGCGCACGTCGACGAACAGCACGGTCAGCTCGCGGCTCTCGCCGTCCATATTGTATTGCTCGGGGTCGTCGGCCATCTCGGCCACCAGTTCGGGTGCGACGTACTCGCCGAAGCGCGACACCAGCGCGTTCTTCTGGCGCGTCTCGAACAGGTAGCCCCAGGCCATGTTGAGGATGAACAGGCCGGCCACGAGCAGCACGATGGCGGCCGCGTTGAGCACCCAGTCGAGGCGCGCGTAGAGCGCGTAGTTCAGGCCGACGGCGGCGGCGGCGGCGCCCAGGGTCAGCGCGATCGAGGCCAGCGGCGGCAGCAGCGCGAGCGCCACGCTGAGCACGAGGCCGGCCGCGAGCAGCTGCGCCATCTCGATCCCGAGCGCGTAGTCGGGGCGGCGCTTGAAGTCGTTGTCGAGGATCGAGGCGATCAGGTTGGCGTGCACCTCGACCCCCGGGTACTCGGGGTTGACCGGGGTCGCGCGCAGGTCGTTGATGCCGGGCGCGGTGGTGCCGACGAGCACGATGGTGCCGGCCAGCACGGCCGGATCGGCCCTGCCCGCGAGCACCTCGGAGGCCGACAGGTAGCTGAAGGCGCCGCCGCCGGGGCCGCCCTTGCCGCGGAACTCGATCGTCGCGCTCAGGTTCTCGCCGACCGAGAACAGCTTGACGCGCTTGTCGCCGTAATGGATCTGGAAGGCCTCGTAGCCGCCGTAGCTGCGCTCGCGCTCGCTCATGTCGTCGACGTTCTTGTCGAGGAAGGGCTTGACCGCGCGCGCGTCCAGCGCGACGGCGACCGTGGCCAGCGACAGCGAGGGGTAGAACTTGTCGCCGATGCGCGTGACCAGGTGGGCCGAGCGCAGGATGCCGTCGGGGTCGGTGGTGGCGGTGAAGATGCCGGCGCCGGCGGCCGCGTTCGCGATGCGCTCGGTGTTGGCCTCGTAGCCGGGCGAGACCGGCGCGTTGAGCGCGCGCCCGTTGAGGAAGTCGATGTCGAACGCGGGTTTCGGCAGCACGCCCTTGGACAGCTTGGCCGAGACGTTGTAGCCGAGCACCACCGACTGGCCCTCGATCGCCTTGGCCAGCAGGCCGTCGTAGTCGAGCTGGTCGCGCAGGCCGGCGACCTGGGCGCCGAAGCCGGGCACGTCCTTGAGCTGGCCGCGCGCGAGGCCCTGCAGCACGCCGTAGCCCGAGGTGTTGTCGGGCTCCGAGAACACGACGTCGAAGCCGAGCGCGGCGACCTCGTAGGGGCCGGTCAGGCGGTTGACGAGTTTGGCGATGACGTCGCGGTTCCACGGCCAGCGCCCGAGCTCGGCCAGGCTTTGCTCGTCGATGTCGACGATCACGATGCGCGGGTCGTGCACCACGGGCGTGACGCGCATGCGCAGGCCGGCCAGGAAGGTGTCCATCCGCTCGACCGTGTTGAAGTGCAGGTGGCCGGTCATCTGGAACGCCAGCAGCAGCGTCAACGCGAGCCCGAGCCCGATGCGCGCGCGCTGGCGCGCGAGCGCGCGGCGCCAGCGTCCCGGGCGCCTCATGGCAGGTAGCCGGGGATGCCGGCCTCGTCGACGGCGTCGATCTGGGCCGGGTCCATGTTCTTGTGCGCGAACGCGCGGTACACGCCGCTGCGCACGAAGACGTCGAACAGGTCCGGGTCGATGTGGCCGTTGGTGGCGAACTTGCCCAGGATGTGCATCGATTCGGACAGCATCTTGCCCTTCTTGTAGGGCCGGTCGGCCGCCGTGAGCGCCTCGAAGATGTCGGCGATCGCCATCACGCGCGCCTGCACCGACATCTGCTCGCCGCGCAGGCCGCGCGGGTAACCCTTGCCGTCCATCCGTTCGTGGTGCCCGCCCGCGTATTCGGGCACGTGCTGCAGGTGTTTCGGCCAGGGCAGGGATTCGAGCATGCGGATGGTCACTTCGATGTGGTTGTTGATGATCTTGCGCTCGGCGTCGGTCAGGGTGCCGAAGCGCACCGTCAGGTTGGCCAGCTCCTCGTCCGAGAGGAAGGGCTGGCCGGCGGCGGCGCCGCCCGGCGCGGCGGCGGCCTCGCCCCCGATGCCGCGCCAGCGGTAGGCGCCGATCGCGCGCACGCGCTCCTGGTCGGGCAGGCTCATGCCCTCCCCGCCGACGTTGGCCACGCGCAGGAACGCGCGGTCGGCGCGCAGGCCGGCCAGCTCGGCGTCGAGGCGCGCGGCCTCGGCGGCGGCGTCGGCGCCGGCCAGGCGGCGCTCGAGCGAGGCGATCTCGCGTTCGCGCATGAGCACCTCGAAGCGCGTGTCGACCATCTCGATGCGGTCGAAGATGGTCTCGAGCTTGGTGGCCTTGTCGACCACGTGCACCGGGGTCGTGATCTTGCCGCAGTCGTGCAGCAGGCCGGCCAGCCACAGCTCCTTGCGGTCGC
>JAZKIN010000030.1:0-28449 GCA_040384885.1 Pseudomonadota bacterium
TCTGATGCGTCTTGAACGCCAATTGAGCGCGCTGCTGCCCTTTCGCGACAGCCGCGCATGCGGGGAGGCATGCCTCCCCGCATGCGCGAGGACGATGTAGGTTTGAGGTATTAGAAGCAAGCGATTTCGCGATTTCTGCCAAATCACGCAGCTCATGCAACGAGACCGAGCGGCAAAAATAGACGGCGGCGCGGTGCGGGACCGCGATGACAACAGGATCGCCGAATTTCGCCTCGATTGTATCCCACAGTCCCGGGAACAGTACCCTGCACGCGCTCATAGTCGCGTCGGCGGTGCGCTCGTAGACATCGCCGTCGGTCCTGGTCTGCACCGGCGTTTGCGACTTAATTCTTTACAGTCAGCCCGATGGCCTGGATCCGCGCCGGCACCGTGGGCGCCAGCAATACACTTCCGGCAATCCTGCCATGGGTGCAGCGCCACGTGAACTCGCCCGCCTGCGCGCCGCCGGCCGCCAGCGGCGCCGTGGTGTCGCAGTCGCCGACCTTTTTCTTCAGGCCGGCCAGTTGCCTGCGCCATCCCTCCGCATCGCGGTCCAACAAGAAGTTCATCGCGAGCTGGTCCGCGGCGGCCGCGACCTCGCCCTGCTCGTAGATCAGGCCGACGGCGCGGTAGGCGGCCGCCAGGCTCGGCGCGACCGGCGCGGGACGGCGCTTGAGCAGGCCCGCCTTGCTCAACACGACGGCGGCGTCCCACACCGCACCGGACGGGCCCGCGTAGGTGCGGTTCGCGAACGCGAAGATGCCGATGCCGTATTCGGGCAGCAGCAACACATGCGAGCCGTAGCCGGGATAGCCGCCGCCGTGGCTCAGGGTCAGGCCGAGCTCGCAGTCGGCCGCGACCCACATGCCCATGCCATAGGTGGCCGCCTGGCGGCAGGCGTTGGCGCCGCTTTGCCCGAAGCGCTGGCGCACGCGCGCGAAATTCGAGCCCTGCGCGAGCTCGCGCACGGTGGCGCGCCTGGCCGCGCCGGTGTCGGCGCCGTCGCGCGCGGGCCACGCCGCCAACAGGAAGCCGAGCCATTTCGCGTAGTCGGTCGCGTTGGTCTGGATGCCGCCCATCGCGCCGAACGCGCCGTGCGCCATGCCCGGCTCGGGCGACCACTTGTCGTCCTCCCAGCGGTAGCCGAGCGCGCGCCGCTCGCGCGCCATCGCGTCGACCACGAAACCGGTCGACGACATGCCCAGCGGCTTGAACAGCGATGCGGCGATCGTGTCCGCATACGGGCTGGCCGACACATTCGTGATGATGCGCCCGAGCAGCGCGTAACCGAGGTTCGAATACTCCATCCGGGAGCCGGGCACGCTCGTGAACGGCACGCCCTCGCGCAGCAGCCGGCTGAACTCGGCCTCGGGCATCGGGGTCTGGCGGTCGCCCCACGGGTCGTCGGTGACGAAGCCCGCGGTATGGTTGAGCAGGTCGCGCACGCGGATGCGCGGCGAGTCCTCGGTCGGGTATTTCCAGCCGCGCATTTCGGGCACGTAGGTCTCGGCCAGCGCGTCGAGCCGCAGCTTGCCGGCGTCGCGCAGCTGCAAGATCGCCAGCGCGGTGTAGGCCTTCGACATCGAGGCGATCCGGAACAAAGTGTCGGGCGTGACCTCGCGCTGCGAGGCCAGGTCCTGCACCCCGTGCCCGCGCACGCGCACCAGGCGGCCGTCGATGACGATGCCGTACACCACGCCTGGGATGTGGTTGTCGAGCGCGTAGTCGGCGAAGATCGCGTCGATGCCAGCGAACGCCGCCTCATGGGGTGTGGCCGGCGCGGCCGCCGCTTGCGCCGCTTGCGCGCTGGCGGCATGCATCAGGACCGCGGCGGCGACAGCGGCGGCGAACAGGCGTGTCGGGAGGCGCCTCAAAAGATTACCCCTTGGGTCTTGCCGTGGGTGCTGTCGGCGTCGTAGTGCGCGTTTTTCTTGACGTACTGCCCCGATATGGCGTTGCCCTCGGCATTGATCTCGCGCCCCAACTCGGCGCAGCTCGCAGCGCTGCTTTTCCCGGCGATCATGCGCTTGATTTTTTCGGTCGCGGCCACGGCGAAGTCATAGTGCCCGTCCTCGTGCAGCGTCAGCGCCGCGATGTAGCGGTCCCATTGCCCGACCAGCCGGGGCGGGGCGTCGGGCGGTTTGTTCCACTTGGGCAGGGTCATGACGACCTTGAGCGTGGTGGTGAACGATTTGACCTTGCAAATCCGGCCCTCGGACACGAAGTTGTAAGTCCAACGCACGTTCCAGCGGGTGTAGCCGTCCCACACTTTTCCGTCGTCGCCGCGCGGACCGAGCGTTTTGATCTGGGCGCGGATTTCCTGCAAAGTGGCTCCGCCGACGCTGTAGTACTCGACGGTCAAGGGGTCCGTCAGGTCGGACGCCAGCGCGGGGCCGCCCATCATCAAACCGCACACCAACGCTATCGGCAATCGCTTCATTCATTCCCCTCGGCAGATCTTAAAACGCGCATGCGACCGCTTCGACGACGCGCCCAAATGTATTGTTCAGGCATTATCGTCCCCTGCCGCCTTGCCTTGCAACAGATCTTTTCAGGGTGGTTTGGTTGGATCGCCGAGGGCATTGTTGAGCGCCAGCGCTTCACGCACGAGCCGTCCGACGACATCGGCGCCGAGCTGCATGCCCTCGCGCAGTTCGAGCGTGGCCATCTCGTATTTACCGCCCGCTTTGAGCCCGGACGCGATCGCACGCAGCCGCTGCCCGCGCCAGAAGCCGAACAAGACGCGCTGTTGCTCGGCGCGGATCAGGCATACAGGTCCCTCGCAGTGATAGACCAAATGGCCCCACTTGATGGATTCGTCGAGCCGCGCGGCGCCGCGCACGGCCGCGCGCAGTCCCTCGACGCATTCGCGGCGCCAGCCGTCCAGCGCTGCGACGTAGGCATCGGGGTTGGGGCAGGGACAGGATTTTTGCATGCACGGCTCCTTGCAATGCGAGTGACGACCGGCTTACGCCAACTACCGCGCTAGCAGCCTGTCGGACGTGGCCAGCGTATTGGTGCTCTCGCGCAGCAGATAGGCGCGCTCTTCATTGGATAATTCGAGCCGCTTGAAGCCCGGCCAGTTGGGGGCGCGGGCGCGCGCCTCGTCCCAGATGTCGGCATAGCGGCTGGTCGGGGCCAGCACGAACCAGTGCTCGCGCGCACGTCCCTGGTGGATGAACGAACGGGCCACGACCAGCTCGAGCAGGCGCTGGTAGCCGTCCCCGCGCGCCTGTTGCGGGGTTTCGTCGTGCCAGCGCAGGGCCCAACGCAGCGCGTCGAAGTACGGCCGGCTGTGCGCGTCGTGGACGAGCCGGTCGAGGGAGGCGATTTCGGCATCGGTGAAGAGTGTCATCGCGAACTGCGCATCCGGCCTAGCGGCCCTTGCGCGCCCAGCCCTGCTGCTGCGCGGCGTGCTCGGCGGCGGCGTCGAGCGACTGGCCCTCGATGCGCGCGTCGATCGCCTCGAGCACCGGACCGGGCATCGCCACGCCGGCGCGGCGGTAGGCGCCCGGCGCGTCGCCGCCGGCCTCGGTGAGCACGGGGATGGACCAGCCCGCTTCGCCGTGGCAGGCCAGGCCGGCCGTGCCGCTGAGCGCGAAACTGCGGCAGTAGTTGCCATCCTTGGCCGCGAACGTGAGCCCGATCCTGACCTCGCCGCCGGCCGGCGGCGCGCCGCTGAGCTGGTTCGACAACGCCGCCGCGAGCTTGCCCTGCGCCATCAGCGTGCCGGCCTTGGCGTCGAGCGCGGCCAGTTGCGGCTCGCCCGTCGTGGAGCCGATTCCCATGCTGCCTGCGAGCACGCCGATCACGAGCGTGGCGGCGAGCGCGCCCCATTCGGGCCACGACCAGCGCCGCCGCGGCGCCGGCGCCGGTTGGCCGGCGGCCTGGGCGCGCGCGCTGCGCACGGCGTCAAGCTGGACCACGGTGCCGGTGCGCAGCATGCCTTGCAGGCCTTGCGGCACCGGCTCCTTGAGCGCGCCGGCGAAGGCGCCGAACACGTCGGCGCGCAGCGCGCGGTGCTGCCCGACCCTGGCCGCGACGGCCGGGTCGGCCCGCATCGCCTGTTCGATCGCGGCGCGGGTTGCCGCGTCGAGCTCGCCGTCGGCGTAGGCCATCAGGGTGTCGTCGGAAAAATTGGTCATGGCAGGCTCCTGGCTTGATCGGACAATAATAGTTGCAGTGCTTCGCGCGCACGCGCCAAGCGGCTCGTGAGTGTGCCCATCGGTATTTCGAGCACCTCGGCCGCCTCCTTGTAGGGCAGGCCGTCGACCAGCACCAGGCCGATCACGATCCGGTGGTCATCCGACAGCAGGCTGATCGCCTTCTGGATCGCCATGCGCTGCTGGTGCGCCTCGGCATGGCCGTCGCCCACGTGCTCGCCCTCGGCTTCGGGTGCGAACAGGTGGTCGCGCCGCACCCGCGTGCGGATTTCATCGATCCAGGCATTTTTCATGATACGGAAAATCCAGCTGTCGAGCCGCGTGCCCGCCTCCCATTGTTCGCTGCGGCCCAGCGCGCGCTCGAGCGCGACCTGCACCAGGTCATCCGCATCCTCGCAGTTGTAGGTGATGGACCGGGCGAAACGGCGCAACCGCGGCAGCAATGCGGCAATGTCGGTGTGGAGGGACGCGGCGTTAAAAGTCATAGATAGTAGATAAACGTTCGGGCCGGGGATTTTATTCCGTGCCCCAAGCGTTATTTCATTAGGATTTCCGATTCACTATATTATCATCCGAAAATGAGCACTCATCGCCCTCCCCGATTACCGCGCATGCTGCGCCTGCTGGTGGTGCTGGCGGTCGGCGCCGGCATCTTGCCGGCCCACGCACAGTTGCGCCTGCCCGCACTCGGAGCGCCGCTCGGCGAGCGCCTCGGCCCGCTCGACATCGCGCGCCTGAACGGTGCCGGGGACCGCCTGCTGGCCGCCACCGGACGGGTCAAGCTCGACAGCCTGCGGCTCGACCGGGTCGCCGAATTGCTCGATCGGCATAGCGACGCGCTCGAGGCCGACCCGCGCGGCGAGCCCGCGGTGCGCCACGAAATCCTCGCCTGGTCGCCCAGCGCGGCCGGGCTGGCCGCCGCGCGCGCGGCCGGCCTCGCGATCGCGCGCGACGAGCCGCAGGACGGGCTCGACGACCTGCGCCTGGTCGTGTTGCGCGTGCCCGCGGGCGGCGACACCGCGGCCGTGCTGGAGCGCCTGCGCGCGCTTGATCCGGCCGGGGTGTATGACTTCAACCACGTATATATAGGGAGCGGCGCGGGCGGCGGCGCAAGTACGGGCGCGGGCAGCGGCGCATTTAGCGACGCAGGCAGCGGCGCAAGTATCGGCGCAGTCGGCGGCGCAAGGATTGGCGCAGGCAACGGCGCGGCGGCGTCCGCGGCGCCGCGCGCCGGACCGGCGCCGGCGGACAAGGCGCAACGCGTCGGCCTCGTCGACAGCGGCGTCGATCCCGCGCACATTGTCTTCGGCGACACGCGGGTGGTGCGCTGGGGCTGCGCCGACAAGCCCCATCCGAGCGAACACGGCACCGCCGTGGCCGCGCTGATGGTAGGCGAGTCGAGCCGTTTTCGCGGCGTGGCGCCGGCCACCGGTTTGTACGCGGCCGACATCTATTGCGACAGCGCCAGCGGCGGCTCGGCCGACAAGATCGCCGGCGCGCTGGCCTGGATGGCGCGCGAGAAAGTCGGCGTCATCAATATGAGCCTCGTCGGGCCGCCCAACACGACGCTCGAGCGCGTGGTCGGCGCCATGCTCAAGCGCGGCCACCTGCTGGTCGCCGCGGTCGGCAACGACGGCCCGGCCGCGCCGCCGCTGTATCCGGCCAGTTACCCGGGCGTGGTCGGGGTCAGCGCGGTCGACAAGCGCGGACGCACCTTGCCGGAGGCGGCGCGCGGGCCCCAGGTCATGTTTGCCGCGCCCGGCAGCAATATGGTCAGCGCCGCGCTCGGCGCGCAACCATACCGCCAGGTGCGCGGCACCTCGTACGCGGCGCCGATCGTCGCCGCCATGCTCGCGCAGCAATTGGCCGGCCCCGATGCCGTCGCCGCCAAGGCGGCGCTGGCCGCGCTCGCGGGCCAGGCCGCGCGCGCGCCAGGCGCCGCCGCCAGCCTCGAAACCGGGCTCGGCGTGGTGGGCGCGGCCTACCGGATCGACCCGTCCGAATTCCGCTAAAAAATATTTGAATGTATTTTTCGCGGCGATGGAATAAATGTCGAGCCCGCATCGTTTTCCTTACATCGGCGGCGGATAGTCCGCGCCACACTCAGGAGAACGACCATGAAAACCACCCAACTCGTCAAACACATCGCCCTCGCCCTGTCCCTCGGCGTCGCCGCTTCGGCGCAGGCCGGCCTGCTCGGCGGCGGCGGCCCGATCGGCGGCTCGCTCGGCGGCATGGTGGGCGGCGGCGGCCTGATCGGCGGCAGCGGCATGATCGGCGGCGGCATGGGGGCGAGCCGTTTCGGCCGCACCGATTCGCTGATCGAAAACACGCGCTCCACGCTTGAGCGCGGAGTCGAACGCACCCGCCGCGCCGGGGCCAACGGCAACGCCGGCGGCGAGGCGAGCGACAGCGGCTCGGCCGATATGGTCAGCAATATCATGCCCAACAGCGCAGCGGCGGGCGCCGGTTCGGCCAGTGGCAGCGGCAGCGGCGCGACCGCGCTCACCGGCAACTTGATTCCAAGCCGCCCGGCCTCGGGCGCCGGTCAGGCCGCTGGCGACGGCGAAGGCAGCGGCCTCTCCTCGGTCGGCCTGGCAAGGTCGGGGGCGCTCAACGGCGCGGGCGCGGGTTCGGGCAGCGCGACTGGACGGCTGGCACGCGAGATCGACGGCGGTGCCAACGGCAACGCGAATGGCAATGCCGGCGGCAATGCGAACGGCAGCGCCAGTGGTGGCGGCTTGGGTGAGAGCCTCGTGGGCAGTGGCAATGGCAACGCGGGCGGCGGTGCGAGCGGCAGCGCCGATCGTGGCGGCCTCGGCGGCAACATCCTCGGCAACGGCAATGCCAGCGGCAGCGCGAATGGCAATGGCAACGCCAGCGGCTCGGCCAACGGCAGCGGCGATCTCGCGCTCGGCGGCAGCACGGACGGCGCCCGCAACGGCGTGCGTGAAGCGGCCGGCGGCTTGCGCGACAGCGCGCGGCCGGTGCGCAACGGCGCGAGGAATCAAGTAAGCAACACCCGCGAGTATGCGCAGGCGAGCGTGGCGAACACACGCGCCGCGGCACAGGGCGCGAAACAGGGCGCGGTCGGCGGCGCCAAGCGCGCGGCCGGGGCGGTCAAGTCGGTTGGGATGCCGGCGCTCAGCGGCAGCGTGAGCGGCTCGGCCAACGGGTCGGCCGGCGGGTCGGCCAGCGGTAGCAACTCGGCCGGCAGCAGCAACTCGGCGAGCGGTCCGGAAGAGTAAGCAGGATGGGGCGGACCTCTAAGTAGGTCGCTTCAGAAATCGTGTCGTAAAAACCTTCACAAACAAAAACCAACATCGTCCTCGCGCATGCGGGGACCCATAGGACGGTTGCTATTAGCTAACGTTCTATGGGTCCCCGCATGCGCGAGGACGATGTTGGTTAGGTTCGAGCTTCGCGATTTCTGCCACTCTATCCAGACAGCATTTGGCATCCGCGAGCACGATGTCCGCTATGAGGTCAGCAAGTCGTGTTCGTCGAGCACGTCGTGCAGCAGCTCGAGGCGGATCAGCGGATTGTCGAGCATGAGCAGCTTGTGCTTTTGCAGGTTGGGCAGCGGCAGCAGCTCGCACCAGCGGTTGGCCACCCAGCCGCAGTCGTCGAGCCGGAACGGCGGCTGCACCGGCCAGCGCTGCTCGGGGATGCCGTCGAGCGAGGCGAGCACGCGCTCGAGCGCGTCGGCGGCGCCCTGCAATTCGGACGGGACCGGAATGCGGCGGTCGTCGCCCTGCAGCTCGGCCTGGCCGAACCACAGGCCGTTGGCGCGCCGCTCGCTCGAAACCAGGTGGAAGCGCGAATTGCCGCGGCAGCTCACCTGCAGCAGGCCGGGCGCGGTCGCCGTGGTTTCTTGCACCGTCGCCAGCGTGCCCGAGCCGACGAAATGCTCCTGTCCCTCGGGCGTGCGGACCTCGCTGCCGCCGGTCAGCAGCACGACCCCGAACGGGGTTTCGTTGACGATGCTCTTGCTGATCATGTCGAGGTAGCGCACCTCGAATATTTGCAGCGGCAACACCCCGTCCGGAAACAGCACGGTGGAAAGCGGGAACAGCGGAAGCGTGATCGTCGTCATGCCGCCATCATGCCAGAATCGGCAGCGCCGAAACGCACGGTATCGCTCCCCGGCCTATCTCCTAGAGCCCCAATTGGGCGAGGATGTCTTCCTTCAACTGCTGCAACTCGGGGCTCGACAGCCGGCGCGGATGCGGGTGCGGCACGCTGAAGGTCGCCTGTATCGTGGTCGGCCGCGGCGACAGCACCATGATCCGGTCGGCCAGGTAGATCGCCTCTTCGACATCGTGGGTGATCAGGATGACGGTGTGGCGCTCCTCTTCGAGGATGCGCAACAGCTCGGTGCGCATGCGCAGGTTCATCAGCGCGTCGAGCGCCGAGAACGGCTCGTCCATGAATAAGATCTCCGGCTTGACGACCAGCGCGCGCGCGAGCTCGACGCGCTTGAGCATGCCGCCCGACAGTTCGCGCGGGTAGCTGTTCTCGAAGCCCTTGAGCCCCACCATGGCCGCGTAATGGTCGGCCAGCGCGGCCTTGTCGCCGTGCCGGTCGCCGTTGAGCCCGAACATCAGGTTCTGCTGCACGGTCAGCCACGGGAACACCGAGCCGTGCTGCGAGATCACGATGCCTTTCGGGCTCGGTCCGATGGCGGCCTTGCCGTCGACATGGATGCTGCCCTCGTCCGCGCGCTCGAAGCCCGAAATGATTTTCATCAGCGTCGACTTGCCGCAGCCCGAGGGGCCGACGATGGCGACGAATTCGCCATCCTCGACCACGAGACTGACCCCGCCCACGACGGGCAGCGTGGCTTTCCCGGTGACGAATTTTTTCTTGATGTTGCTGACTACGATCTTACCGTCCATAACGCCACCTTACCGATCTGTGTTTTTCGAGCAGGCGCATCAGACCGTCTAGCAGCAGTCCGATCAAGCCGATGATGATCATGCCGGCGACCACGAGGTCGTAGCGGTTGCCCGCGTTGCGCGAATCGATGATCAGGTAGCCCAGGCCCGAACGGGGGGCGATCATTTCGGCAGCGACCACGACCAGCCAGGCCACGCCGAGCCCGATGCGCATGCCGACCACGATTTCGGGCAGCACCGCCGGCAAAATCACCTGGCGGAACAGGCGCGCGCGCGAGACGCCGAAGTTCTCGGCCGCGTGCAGGTAGCGCCGCTCGATCGTGTGCACGCCAGAGACCGTCTGCACGATCATCGGAAACACGGCGGCCAGGAAAATCAGGAAGATCGGCGAGGTGTTGCCGACCCCGAACCACAGGATCGACAGCGGGATCCACGCGATCGGCGAGATCGGGCGCATGATCTGGAAGATCGGGTTGAGTGTGCGGAAGGCGCCGTCGACCCGCCCCATCCACAGCCCGAGCGGCACCGCGACCAGCACCGCGGTGAAAAATCCGGTCGCCACGCGCAGCAGCGAGGCGCCGATGTGCTTCCACAAGGTGCCGTCGGCGGCCAGTTCGAGCGTGCCCAAGAACACTTGCTGCGGCGTCGGGAAGATCACGCTTTCGGTCGTGAACACGACGGCCCACCAGACGGTCAGCAGCAGCGCCATGAGCGCGAGCGAGGGTAGGGTTTCTTTTAGTTTTTCCACAGGTGCGGCTCTCAGTAGGGTTCCGGTCGTTCGTTTGCGTTCACTTCGGGCGTTCACTTCGGTCGTTCGATTGCATTCGGTCGTTCACTTCATCTGGCGCACCGCCTCGAGCAGCGCCTCGATGCGCCACGCGAGGCGCGGCAGGCCCGGGTTGGGCAGCGCCGTCACGAGCACCAGCATCTGCCCGCTCGCATGGGCCGAGCACGCGAACTGGTTGGCCGAGACCTGCTCGAACGGCAGCCGGAAATCCTGGCCCGGCATGATCAGGATCGGGCCGAACACCTGCGGCACGACATCGTTGTTACGCAGCAGCAGCACGTCCTTGTAGCCGAGCGTGAGCCGGATCTCGTTCGGCAGGATCTCGACCTTGTCGCCGGCCATGCGGCGCTCCCAGGTGCCCTTTGGAATTTCGAACAATTGATCGCGCGAGTCGGCGCGCAGCGGTGCGAGCGCGGCCCAGCCGAGCAGCGCCAACACGCAGGCGAGCGGCAGCAGATAGCCCCAGTGGCGGCGCAGGTGCGTCATCAAGCGTCCCGCCTATTGCTTAAGAAGCAGTTTGACGTCGTGCACGACTTCGGCGGCGGGCCGCCCGAACGGCATCAGCGCGCGCAGCATGCCCTTGCGGTCGATAAAGTACAGGTACGACGAATGGTGCATCGAATACGCGCCCTTGGCACCCTCGACCATTTTCTTGGTGACCGTGATGCCGTACGCCTTTTGCACGGCGGCCATCTCGGCCGCGCTGCCCGTGATGCCGATGAAGCTGGGATCGAACGCGGCCATGTAGCGCTTCAGGTGCACCGCGCTGTCGCGTTCCGGATCGACCGTCACGAACACGACCTGCAGATTGGCGCCGTCGGCCCCGAGTCGCTTCTTGGCCTCGGCGAGCATCGCCAGCGACACCGGGCAGACGTCGGCGCAGGCGGTGTAGCCGAATTCGAGCACGACCACCTTGCCGCGGTATTTGCTCATCGAAAATTCGCTGCCGTCGGTGCCGCGCAGGGCGATCTCGGGCGCGACGCGGGCCGGCGAAAACACGCCCGCCTTGAGCGCTGGCGAGGCGGGCGTGGCGGCGATGCTGGTGCCGGCCGCGCCGAGCACCAGTGAAAGCGTCAGTGCTAGCGGCAGTAATAGCGACGGGGCAAGTGCGTGCTTCAAGTGAAAATTCCTAAGGTCAGAGCGTGATCGGGACGGGCTTGATGTTTTTGACGAAACTCTCGTCGACGTAGCTGTCGAAGGCGACCGGGCGCTTGAGCGTGCCGGCCTCCATCGACAGCTTCATGAGGTCGTCGAATTCGGGGCGCAACATGCGCAGGTCGCCGTAGGTGACGCGGTCGGACGGGTTCGACATCACGAATTCGAGCGTCTTCGGGTTCTGGTTGAAGTACTTCTTGCCGGCCGCGATCGCGACGGCCTTGCTCCGGTTGGCCGCGCCGCCGTCGAGCCAGTTGCCGGCCGACTGCACATGGTTGACGAGGTCCTGCACCATCGGACGGTTGTCACGGATCAGTTCGGTCCTGACGGTGAGCACGCAGCAGATGTAGTTGCGCCACTCGTCGCGCGTCATGCGCAGCGGGCGCGCGTAGCCGGCGCGCTGGGCCGCGGCGCCGAACGGCTCGCCCGTGCAATAAGCGTCGACCGCCTTCGCGTACAAGGCGGCCGGCATGTCGGGCGGCGGCATCTCGAGGATCTCGACATCCTTGGTGCTCATCCCTTCGCGCGCGAGCATCTTGCGCAGGAACAGGTAGTCGACCGCGAAGCGGCTCGGGATCGCGATCACCTTCCCTTTGAGCTCGCGGAAGCTGCGGTACGGCGAATCGGTGCGCACCATGATCACGGCGCCCGAGCGGTGCCCGAGCGAGACGATCTTGAGGCCGATGCGGTGGTCGGTCAGGTCCATCACGAGCGGGGCCAGCATATAGGCCGCCTGCACCCGTCCGGTCATCAGCGACTCCTTGAGCTCGGACCAGCCGCCGTACTTGCTAAATTCGTAGTCGAAGCGCGGGCCCGCGCCTTTGGCGTTGCTCGCCGCCTTGGCCGCGCAGGTGACCGGCAGCGTCAGGTTGCAGGTGACGGGCAAGGCGCCGATCACGAGCGGCTCGCGCGCGCCTTGCACTTGGGTATGGGCCGGCGCGGGCAGCGCGAACGGGGCCGCGGCCGCGAGCGCGCCTTTGAGCACCTGGCGGCGGCGCAGCGCATGGGCTGTCACGGGATCATCTTCTTGCATGGCGGCGCTGCCCTCCGGATACCAAATCGATTGCTGGCGCATTCGCCATGTGGTGCGGCAATTGTACAACACCGACTTCGCATTTGTAGTAAATCTACATGAGCCCGCCTGCCGCACACGGCGCGCGCCAACCGAGCAGCGTGCGCTTGGAATCGGGGGTAATATCGCGTGGTCGTAAAGGGATGCTGCGGCGCGCCCCACTTTTATCGCAAGGCATTATCGCAAAGCACGACCATGCATGCACTAAGCTCCGACGTACAGGCCATACAGGCGATCAGCTCGGTGCCGACGATACTGCGCGTCGTCGCCGAGACCACCGGCCTGCGCTTCGTGTGCATCGCGCGCGTGAGCGGCGACGCCTGGGTCAATTGCGCCGCGCTCGACCTGCTCGGTTTCGGCTTGCTCCCCGGCGACGAGCTTGACGCCGCCACGACCCTGTGCGACAGCGTGCGCTCCGGCGACAAGCTGATCGTGATCGACCACGCGAGCGCCGATCCGGACTATTGCACCCACCCCACGCCGAAGCAATACGGCTTCGAGAGCTACATCTCGGTGCCCGTGCGGCGCGCCAACGGCGAGTTCTTCGGCACCCTGTGCGCGCTCGACCCCTTGCCCGCCGCGCTGTCGGAGCCGCGCATCGTCGACACCCTGACCTTGCTGGCCGAACTGATCTCGCGCCAGCTCGAGGAGGAGCGGCGCATGGACGAGAGCGAGGCCGCGCTGCTCAACGAGCGCGCCAACTCCGAACTGCGCGAGCAATTCATCGCCGTGCTCGGCCACGACCTGCGCACGCCGCTGCTGTCGATCCTGACCGGCGCCGAATTGCTGCGCCGCCTGCCGCTCGACGCACACGCGCTCGCGATCGTCGAGCGCATCAAGCGCAGCGGGCGCCGCATGGCCAGCCTGGTCGACGACGTGGTCGACTTCACGCGCGGGCGCATGGGCGGCGGCATCGCGCTCGACGCGGTCGAGACGAGCGAACTGGGCCAGCTCCTGCTGCATGTCGTGGCCGAACTCAAGGACGTGCACGGTGGACGCGAGATCGACAGCGAGATCGACCTCAACACGACCGTGTATTGCGATCCGAAACGCATCGCCCAGATGCTCTCGAACCTGCTCGTCAACGCGCTGACCCACGGCGCGCCCGATTCCCCCGTCACGGTGCGCGCGCACAGCGTCGACGGCGCCTTGTTTTTGTCCGTCAGCAATGCCGGCGCGCCGATCGCGGACGAGACCTTGCTGCAATTGTTCCAGCCGTTCTGGCGCGGCAGCAACAGCGGGCCGGCCGAGGGCCTCGGACTGGGCTTGTATATCGCCTCCGAAATCGCGCGCTCCCACGGCGGCAGCCTCGACGTGACCTCGACCGAGGCGGCGACCACCTTCAGTTTCACGGCCCCGCGCAGCGTGCGCTGAGACACGAATTTCCGCGCCGCTTGATCGGCGTCGCGGCGCCGGCTTGTCTGAAGTGCAAATATTGAAACTCCCCATTCCCATCGAGTTTCCATGAGCACCCTCCGACTCCCCACAGAAGACTTTTTCGCAGGCAAGTCCCCGATCGCGCCGGGCACGTTGTGCTCGCAACGCTTCGCGATCGCCGACGCGGCCAAGGTGGCGCAGGCGACCTTGCGTTTCCAGTGTTACGGCGTGCACGCCCTGGCCGTTCTCAAATTCACGTTCCATGATGCACACGGGCAGCGCACGCATGAGATCAGCCCGATCCCGCCCCGGCCCTGCGCGCCGACGGGCTTGAACCGGCTGCGCCAGCTTGCGCTGTTCCTGCGGCTCGAATTCGCGTTGCGCAGCTTGTTGAACATGCCGCGCTGGTTCATCGTCGAGTTGCCCTGCGCCATATTGCGCAGCGGCGAACTGGGTGTGGAGGTGGCCAACATCGGGCGCTTTCCCGTGCTCGTGAGCGGCTTCGCGGTGCACACCTCGGCGCTCGAGCCGGCCCGGCGGGTGCGCAACGAGCACGCGCTCGAAGGCTACGCGGACCAGATCAGCGTGGCCGCGGGCGAGCCGCTCGCGCTGTTCGTGCACAGCCCGCAGGCGCGCTTCGCGATCGAGGTGATCCGCTTCGGCGCGTGCACCAGCACGCTGATGCGGATCGACGAGGTGGCCGGCGGCGTGCAGGACTATGCGCAGAACGCCTACGAACAGGGCGCGGGCTGGGAGCGCACGATCGTGCTGCGCACCGATCCGGACTGGCGCGGCGGCCTGTACGTGGCGCGCCTGTCCGATGCCAGCGGCGCATTGTTCGACATCACTTTCGTGCTCAGGAATAAAGCGGGCACGCCGGCGGCGCCGCTCGCGGTGCTGGCCTCGACCAACACCTGGCAAGCCTACAACGCCTGGGCCGGCGCCTCGGTCTACGAATACCATATCGACGACGGCCTGCACCGGCCCGACATCTTCCTGGTGCACCAGCGGCGCCCGAATCCGGCCGCCACGATGATCGATGCGATCGGCCATCTCGCGTGCGAGGAAAAGCATGTGCTGGCCTGGCTCGAACGCGAAGGCATCGCCTACGACCTCTACAGCGACAGCGACCTCGACGCCGAGCCCGGCCTGCTCGCGCGCCACCGCGCATTGGTGCTCAACACGCATAGCGAATACTGGACCGGGCCGATGTACGACGGGCTCGAGCGCTTTCTCGGCGGCGGCGGCAACCTGACCTACCTGTCGGCCAACGGCCTGTTCTGGAAAACCGCGGCGCGCGGGCCGCAGCTCGAGGTCAGGCACGATTGCAGCAGGCACGAATTCATCGACGAGGCCGGCGGCAGGTGGCGCGACCACGGACGTCCGGAGACGCGCGTCACCGGCATCCGCTTCACGCGCGCGGGCCAGAAGTCGGGCTTCAAGCCGTACCGGGTGCTGGCCGCCGGGCATTGGATCTTCGCGGACACCGGCGTGAAAAACGGCAGCCTGGTCGGCGCGCGCGGCGTGAAGTACCAGGGCGCATCGGGTTGGGAATTGGACACGATCGACGCGCGGGCGCGTCCGGCCGGCATGGTGCATCTGGCCAAGGGCTGCAATGCCTGGGGCAGCGGCGCCGATATGACGTATTTCACCCATGCGGGCGGCGGCGGGGTATTTGCGGTGGGCTCGATCACGTTCGGCGGGAGCCTGGTCGTCGATGCCGTTTTGTCGCAAATGATGCGCAATGTGTTTGCGCGGTTTTTGGGGGGATGAAGGCGGTGCTACCGCGCTTGCCAGTGCAAGGCCTTGATGGTTCTACGTGCCGCTTCAGAAGTCGTGATATTCGAACCTTCATACCCAAAACCAACATCGTCCTCGCGGAGGCGGGGACCCATAGAACAGTTGCTTTGAGCCGCTGTTCTATGGGTCCCCGCGTGCGCGAGGACGATGGGTTTAGGCCATCGAGCTGTCTTTGACGAAATACTTGCGCGCGTACGCGAGCAACTGTCCGTCGTTCGGATGATCGACCGTCTCGACGCTGACGACGTTCTCGGCGATCAAGGCCTCGTGCTTGTTCAAGTAGCGCATGAACGACAGCTTTTCCTGGCCCGGCCCGACCACCAGAATCGCCTGCGCGTCCTTGACGGAGGCGGCGATCTCGCTCATGTAAGGAATGTTTTCCTCTTCCTTGATGCTGACGTCGGCGCCCGCTTTTTTGTGGATCGCGCCGGTCTTGATGACGTCGGACTCGGCGGCGTCGGCGCTGAAATGGATGACGTGCGCTTCGGATTGGTCGAGCCAGATGACGACGTGGTTGAATGACATGGTGGTGGTTCCTTTTGGGGGTGAGCGTGCGCGGGGCCGATGCCCCACTGCCGAATGACGCGAGTGTGCGCCACCCGGACGAGCTTTTCCGTTCGGAACCGCACGTAGGCTTTTGCGCCGGCCCTCCCCCTTTGCTACGGCGCCGTGGCGCGGCGCACCGCGTGTTCCCACTCGGCCATGCGCTCGGCGGCGCGCGCCGGCGCCAGCGCGGGCCTGAAGGTTTTTTCGGCGCGCCATTGCGCGCTGAGCTCGGCGGTGCCCGAATACACGCCGCTGCCGAGCCCGGCCAGATAGGCCACGCCGAGCGCCGTCGTTTCGATGACCGCCGGCCGCACCACCTCGATGCCGAGCAGGTCGGCCTGCAGCTGCATCAGCAAGTCGTTGGCGCAGGCGCCGCCGTCGACCCGCAATTGCCTGAGCTCGCAGCCGGCATTTGCCCTGGCGTCGCGGTTCATCACCTCGAGCAAGGCCGCGCTCTGGAAGGCGATGCTCTCGAGCGCCGCGCGCGCGATGTGGGCGCTGGTGGTGCCGCGCGTGATGCCGCAGATCGTGCCGCGCGCCTGCGCGTCCCAATACGGCGCGCCGAGCCCCGTGAACGCGGGCACGAACATCACACCGCCCGCGTCGGGCACGCTTTCGGCGAGCGCCTGCACCTGCGCGCTCGACTCGATCGCGTGCAGGCCGTCGCGCAACCATTGCACCACGGCGCCGCCGACGAACACGCTGCCTTCGAGCGCGTACTGCGGCCCGGTGCCTAACTGGGCCGCGCTGGTCGTCAGCAGGCCGTTGCGCGAGAGCTCGAAGCGGCTGCCGGTGTGCATCAGCATGAAGCAGCCGGTGCCGTAGGTGTTCTTGGCCATGCCCTCGCCGAAGCAGGCCTGGCCGAACAGCGCGCTTTGCTGGTCGCCGGCGACCCCGGCGATGCCGATCGGCGCGCCGAGCAATTCGGGGCGCACCTCGCCGTAGCGCGCGCTCGACGGCAGCACCGCCGGCATCATGTCGCGCGGAATGTCGAGCAGCGCCAGCAGCTCGTCATCCCATTGATTGCTGCGCACATTGAACAGCATCGTGCGCGAGGCGTTGCTGACATCGGTCGCGTGTATCGCCTGCGCGCGCGTGGCGGGCTCGGCGCCGCCGCTCAGTTGCCACATGAGCCAGCTGTCGACCGTGCCGAACGCGAGCTCGCCGGCCCGGGCCCTGGCGCGCGCGCCGGGCACGTTGTCGAGAATCCATGCCAACTTGACGCCGGAGAAATAGGCGTCGACCACGAGCCCCGTTTTTTCCTGGATCAGGCCGGCCTTGCCATCGGCCCGCAGCCGCGCGCAGGCGGGCTCGGCGCGGCGGTCCTGCCACACCAGCGCGTGGTGCACCGGCACGCCCGTGCGACGGTCCCAGACGATCGTGGTTTCGCGCTGGTTGGTGATGCCGAGCGCGTGGATCTGGCGCGCCTGCAAACCCGCCTTGCGCAGGACCGCGCGCGCGGTCGAAAGCTGGGTGCGCCAGATTTCCATCGGGTCGTGCTCGACCCAGCCGGGACGCGGATAGATCTGCGGCAATTCCTCCTGCGCCATCGCGACGATCTTGCCGTCGCGGTCGAAAATGATGCTGCGCGAACTGGAGGTGCCTTGGTCGAGTGCAAGCAAATAGCTCATGGTGGGGGGCCGCCCTGCTCGGCTGCTTGAGCCGGCACAGCAAGATGTTCGAGGTTGACGTGGCCCGCGAGGGACGATTTATGCTTATCGCAATAAAAATATACTATAACCGCGGCAAAGCGAATACGATAAATGGGTCGCGCAACCTCCCACACCCGTATGCAAGCCTACTCGTCCACACCGCTGAGCACCTCTCGACCGGCCTTGATCGGACGCCTGCTGCAGCCGCACCAATACGATCTTGCGGTCATCGGCGGCGGCGCCACCGGGCTCGGCGTGGCGCTCGACGCGGCCCAGCGCGGGCTGTCGGTGGTGTTGCTCGACTCGCACGACTTTGCCAAGGGCACCTCCTCGCGCTCGACCAAGCTGGTCCACGGCGGCGTGCGCTACCTCGCGCAGGGCAATATCAAGCTCGTGCGCGAGGCGCTGCACGAACGCGCCAACCTGCTGCACAACGCGCCCCACCTGGCGCAGCCGCTCGCGTTCGTGATGCCCTCGTACCGCTGGTGGGAGGCGCCGTTCTACGGCATCGGCCTCAAGCTCTACGACGTGCTGGCCGGCAAGGCGGGGCTCGGCGACACCGAATGGCTGGGCCGCCAAGGCACCGGCGCCTGCCTGCCGACGGTGCGCCGGCAAGGCTTGTTCGGCGGCGTCAAGTACTGGGACGGCCAGTTCGACGACGCCCGCCTCGCGCTCGCGATCGCGCGCACCGCGGCGGCGCACGGCGCCCTTCTCGTCAACTATTGCGAGGCGACCGGCCTGGTCCACGAGAACGGCCGCGTGGCCGGCGTGCAGTGCCGCGACACGCTGGGCGGGCGCGCGATCGAGGTGCGCGCCAAGTGCGTCATCAACGCCACCGGGGTCTGGGTCGACACCCTGCGCGCCCAGGACGGCGTGCTGTCGGGCAGCGCCACGCGCCCGCTCGTCGCCCCGAGCCAGGGCGTGCACCTCGTGGTGGACCGCAAGTTCCTGCCCTGCGAACACGCCTTGATGGTGCCCAAGACGAGCGACGGGCGGGTGCTGTTCGCGCTGCCGTGGCTGGGCAAGGTGATCCTCGGCACGACCGACACCGCGCGCGCCGACGTGGTGCACGAGCCGGCCCCGTTCGCCGACGAGGTCGCCTTCATCCTGGACGAGGCGGGCAAGTACCTGCAACATGCGCCGCGGCGCGAGGACGTACGCAGCATCTGGGTGGGGCTGCGCCCGCTGGTCAAGCCGCCCGAGGACAAGGGCGGCAACACCAAGGGCATCAGCCGCGAGCACAGCGTCACGATCAGCGGCTCGGGCCTGGTGACGGTCACCGGCGGCAAGTGGACCACCTACCGCGCGATGGCCGAGAGCGTGCTGGCCAAATGCGCGCGCGAAAATTTGCTGCCGCCTACCATGTCGGCGGCGGCCACCGCGCACTTGCGGCTGGTCGGCGCGCCGGCGCCGGGCGGCACGGCCACGCCGATCCGCGACGCGCCCGGCGAACACTTGTACGGCAACGAAGTCGAGTGGCTCAGGCAATTGCCGGGCTACGCCCATACGCTCGCGCCCGGCCTGACCGAGGCGATGGTGCGCTTTGCCGCCCGTTATGAATATGCGCGCACCGTCGAAGACGTGCTCGCGCGCCGCAACCGCCTGCTGTTCCTCGACGCGCGCGCGGCCGCGCAAGCGGCGCCGGCGGTGGCGCATGTGCTGTCCGGGGAGCTCGGCGAGGCCGTGTCGGCCGACGAATTCCTTGCGCTGGCGCGGCGCTACTGGACCTTGCCGGCGGCCTGAATCGTCAGGCCTTGAGGCGCCAGTTGGGCAGGAATTTTTCGAGCGTCGTCAACAGGTCTTCGCCCTCGAACGGCTTGCACAGGAAGGCGTCGCAGCCCGCGTGCGAACCGCGCAGGCGCACCTCGATCTTGCGGTTTTCGGTCAGCAGGATGACGGCGGTGCTGCGGCGCTTGTCGGGCATTTGCTTGATCGAGCGGCAAAAATCGATGCCGCTTTCGCCCGGCAGGTCGACTTCGAGGACCACGCAGTTGTAGCGGTTTTCCCGCATCAGCTCGTTCGCGTGCGCGACATTGTTGGCGCGGTCGACCCGGTAGCTCGAGCTTGCGAGCGCGTGGATCACCTGGGCCGCGACGACCGGGTCGGGATCGAGCACGAGCACCGACGGCCCCGTCAAAAATTCCTTGGGCGACTGTTCTCGGTCGTACCACGGCTGCAGTTCGAGCACTTCGAGGTCGTTGACCGTTTTGCTGAACTCCTCCGTCAGCGGCTCGGCGCTGGCGGTCATGGCCGCCTCGCCAAAAACGAGGTCGAGCGTGTGCAGCATCGTGGCCCAGCGGATCGGGCGCTCGATGTGCAGGCCGACCTTGAATTTCTCTTCGGAGCGGGTGCCGATCGTGATCATCGTCACGCGTGTCTTGCGGATCAGGGCCAGCTCGACGCGCATGCGGCCGTTGTCATCGTCGAGGTCGACGAGGATGCAATCGGGCCGCGAATCCTGGTCGGGCTGCCATTCCTGGTACACCTGCGAGCGCATTCTTGACAACTTAAACATCGAAGCAATCAATATTCGTTCATTCGGTTTGAAACCGACGATTTCAACATCAAAATACTCAGATTTGTTATCCATAGGATCCGCGTGTAAATATAAGACTGACGTGGCCGGCCAGGTCGGGCTCGCCGGGCTTGTGGCCCGCGGCAGGTATACCGGCAATGCTACGATTCCAAGGTCAAGCGTCAGCAGGTGGCGACAATCGTGGCTGCGCATCCGACCACCGGATGCAAGCGAAAGCCAGTTGCCGCATATTAGTGCGGCATGGCTTGTTGTCCACCCCGCTCAACGTTTGGGAGCGGATGAATTGGCGCATCGTCCGATGCAAAAATTGCACGAGTGTTGCTCAAAAATTTGTTGCTTCTACTCCAGCATACTTGCGTGCAGGGCCCGCGTCTATACCTGTTGAGCATTCGAGCAAAATTTGATCGAAGTCGCCGGGGGCGCGCCACGAGCGGCGGCGCCCAATGTGGTAAGAACAATGAATAGCGCATGAAAACGCTGCGAATCGGCCTGCAAAACGTGGTCGACTTGGCATGATACGTTGCAGCCAAGATAGGCAGAACGGCATCCGAAGTATCTATACGGCATTTCCGGAAGCGCTCGAAAACTCGCTGCGTGATTTATGCGATCAATGCCGCCACCGTCGCGGCAATGCGCTCGGTCAGCTGATGGACGTGGAAACCATCGACGAAACCGTGGTGGGCCTGCACCGAAAACGGCACGGCCGTGCGTCCTTTCTCGGGCGCGCCGAATTTACCCCAGGCGATCGACGGGATATCGGCATGCTTGTGCTGGAAAATCGGATGCTCGATCGCGTTCAATTTGAACCACGGCAGGCAGGTGATGTAAATGTGGTTCCTGCGTTCGCGCTCGCTTTGTCCGGCGGTGGTGTTGATCATCGCGCGGCTGGCCTGCGCCGCCTTGCCGGCCGCCACGCTGCGCGCGACAAACTCTTCAAGATTGGCGCTCATCTCGAAGCTCGCGTAATTGAGGTTGTTATCGATATTGATTACGGTATAGGAAGCGATGATCCCGTCGATTTTAATGACTTCGCCGGCGTAAATCCGGTACATGAAATTGTCGAGCGAGGTGGCGCTGGTGAGCACGCAATACAGCAGGAAGTGAAACGGCGGCAGTCCGCGCGCCTTGCAGAACGGCCTGAAGTCGGGCAGGTCGAGCTCCAGGCTGAGGTTGACGAGGGGATTGTCAAACTGGGCGAACAACTCGTAGCGGTCGCGCCGATATTCAAAATTTTCCATCCGGCAGATTTTACCGGATATCGTGCGTGGCGAGGCGGCGCCGCCGATCGCCGGCGTACCCGGGCGACTTAGCCGCGGCGCTTGACGCTGAGTACGGGCAGATCCGGATTCAGAAGGTTAAGGCCGATCTCGTAGTCCCCGGCTTGCTCGACATTGACGACGAAATTGCGGTACTCGTGCCAATGGGCGGCGTGCTCGGCCCCCGGTGTCACCAACGTCTTGCCCGGGCCCGCGCCCAGGTAAAGCTCGCCGCCGGGCGACTTCAGGCAAAAACTCCATTTGCCCGGTTTGAGCGCGATAACCGTGCTGTAGTCCGTATTTCCCTTTGATTGCAATTGCTGGCCCGCGCCCCATTTATCCGCCGAGTTTTTCAAGTGGATCGGAAACTGGGCCAAAAACTGCTGTTTGCGCTCAAGGCTCGCGTCGGACCAGAATTCGAATGCGATGAGCGCATCGTCGGGCAAGGACTTGTCCTGTATTGGCGCGGCGAAGCTGGCGCCCGACAGTTTGAGGTCTTTTTGTTTGCCCGCGTAGGTCAAACGCGTGCCCATCGACCAATCCGGCAACATGAAGCCGATGCCAAAATTTTTGCGCACGGTCCAACACCAATCGCCACCAAGGGAATAGGCATTGAAAGCGGCACGCATCGCGAAATTCAATTCCTTTTTGCCGATTGCGATGAGCACCTGGCACTCGAGCCGGTAGTCGCCCAGGCGCCTCGTGTTCGCAGGCAGTCCAGGCGTGCGCACTTGGGGCGTAAAACGTATCGATGATTTTTTCTGATTCAGTAGAAAATCGGCCTCGTCGTCATAGGCCTCCTGGCTGCGCAACAAAACAAAACTGCCATCGGCCGCGATCGGAATCGGGGTCGAAGTTTCGCTGCCGGCGAGGCGCAAGCGCACGCCGTCCCAGTTGGTCTTTTGGGTGCGAATTTCGTCGCGTTTGCTCAACTGGAAGCGCAGCGTCGCATTCGGCGCATGCTTGCGGTGTTCGTCGAACGCATCGAGGCCGGCCGCCATCACGCGATAGGGTTTGAGTTCGGGATCGCGGGTGCCCGAGACCACGACTTCAGCCATATTCTCCCCGCCGTCTTTCGCAGTAACGACGGCGTCGCTGGCGTGGGCGTGCGCACCAAAAATCAAGAAGGGAAGAATCAGTATCGTTGTTTTCATTTTTTTGAATCGGACCGGGTCGTGGCATCAGAAAGGAAAAAGGGCGGGCAAAACTGCCAGCCCTTTGTTGACCACCGAATTCTATACGATGCGATTGGGGCTTACTTGAAAAACAATGACTATTTATTCACTCTGCAAGCGCGCCGCCGTTCACCAGCAAATTCTGCGATTAGGGAAAATGACGATGTTGGTGATCGGTGCGGTCGGATTGGCCGGTGTGTTCGGATGGCGGCCGCAAGCGCGCCAGCACGCCGGCCAAACTTGCGCAAGGTGTACAGGCCAGGCGCAAAAAGGCGGAGGACGTTAACGCAAAAAGGGCCGGCCATAAGCCAACCCTTTGGTCTGGAAACGTAATTCTGGTGGGCCTCCCGTGAGTCGAACACGGCACCAACGGATTATGAGTCCGCTGCTCTAACCAAGCATGAGCTAGAGGCCCAAAATCGTTGCGGTGGAAACCATCTCGCCACCCCATGGAGCGAATGCACAAGTGGCACCGTCCAAAACGAAGTGGCGAGAGGATATTGCGTTTAGTGCATTCCCGTCAAGCCTTAGTTTCCTTCGAGGAAGCTCTTGAGCTTGTCGGAGCGGGACGGGTGCCGCAGTTTGCGCAATGCCTTGGCCTCGATCTGGCGTATGCGCTCGCGCGTGACGTCGAACTGCTTGCCCACCTCTTCGAGCGTGTGGTCGGTCGACATCTCGATGCCGAAACGCATGCGCAGCACTTTCGCTTCGCGCGGCGTCAGGGAGTCGAGCACGTCTTTGACGACGCCGCGCATCGAGGCGTGCAGCGCCGCGTCCGACGGCGCCAAGGTGTTGTTGTCTTCGATAAAGTCGCCCAGATGGGAGTCGTCGTCGTCGCCGATCGGCGTTTCCATCGAGATCGGCTCTTTCGCGATCTTCATGATCTTGCGGATTTTATCTTCCGGCATTTCCATCTTGATCGCGAGCGTGGCCGGATCCGGCTCGGCGCCCGTTTCTTGCAAGATTTGGCGCGAGATGCGGTTCATCTTGTTGATCGTCTCGATCATGTGCACGGGGATGCGGATCGTGCGCGCCTGGTCGGCGATCGAACGCGTGATCGCCTGGCGGATCCACCATGTCGCGTAGGTCGAGAACTTGTAGCCGCGGCGGTATTCGAATTTGTCGACCGCCTTCATGAGGCCGATGTTGCCTTCCTGGATCAGGTCGAGGAACTGCAGGCCGCGGTTCGTGTATTTCTTGGCGATCGAAATCACGAGACGCAGGTTGGCCTCGGTCATTTCGCGCTTGGCCTTGCGCGCCTTCATTTCGCCGGCGGCCATTTGGCGGTTGATGTTGCGCAGGTCCGGCAGCGGCAGCACGACGCGCGCCTGCAGGTCGATCAGGCGCTGCTGCAGTTCCTTGACGGTCGGAATGTTGCGGCCGAGGATGGCGCTGTAGGCGTGGCCCGCGTTGACTTCGCCGTCGACCCAGTTGAGGTTGGTTTCGTTGCCCGGGAAAACCTTGATGAAGTGGGCGCGCGGCATGCCGCACTTGTTCACGGCGACGTCGAGGATCTGCTTCTCGATGTGGCGCACTTCGTCGACCTGGCCGCGCAGCGTGTCGCACAATTTTTCGACGACCTTGGCGGTGAAGCGGATCCCGAGCAGTTCGTTCGAGATCGCCTCCTGCGCCTTGACGTAGGCTTTCGAGTTGTAGCCGTCTTTTTCGAAGGCCTTGCGCATGCGGTCGAACTGGAGCGAGATGGTGTCGAATTTCTCGAGCGCCTGGCGCTTGAGCGCTTCGAGCTGCTCGGCCGAAAAACCGGCCGCGCCCGAGGCGTTTTCTTCTTCTTCTTCGACTTCTTCCTCGTCGCCCTCTTCTTCGTCGTCGTCCTCTTCGGCGACGACGACGGGCGCGACGACGGGCTCGCCCGTGTCTTCAGGGTCGACCAGGCCGTCGACGATCTCGTCGATCTTGGTCTCGTCGTTCTGGATGCGCATCGCGGCCGAGATGATTTCGGCGATCGTCACGGGGCAGGCCGAAATGGCCTGGATCATGTCTTTGAGGCCGTCTTCGATGCGCTTGGCGATCTCGATCTCGCCTTCGCGCGTGAGCAGCTCGACCGAACCCATTTCGCGCATGTACATGCGGACCGGGTCGGTGGTGCGGCCGAAGTCGGAGTCGACCGTCGACAGCGCCGCCTCGGCGGCGGCCTCGGCCTCGTCATCGCTCGTGACGGTGGCGACATTGTCGGACAGCAGCAACGTCTCGGCATCGGGCGCGTGCTCGTAGACCGCGATCCCCATGTCGTTGAAGGTGCCGATGATGCCTTCGATCGCTTCGGGATCGACGATGTTCTCGGGCAGGTGGTCGTTGATTTCGGCGTAGGTCAGGAAGCCGCGTTCCTTGCCCAGCTTGATCAGGGTCTTGAGCTTCTGGCGGCGCCGCTCGAGCTCTTCTTCGCTCGCTTCGGTGTCCGACGAGAACGCGTCTTTGAGCAGGGCTTTTTCTTTGGCCTTGCGGTCTTTGGCCTTGGCCTTGTCGACGGCCTTGAGCTCGGCGCGTTCGACCGCGTTGAGCGCGGCCACTTCGTCGTTCTCGGGCTGGAATTCTTTTGGTTTGCGGCCGCGCCGGCCAGGCACCTTCACCGACGGCAGCACGTAGCCCGACGTGTCGATCGCGGCAAGCGTCGCCGCGTCGGTCGTCTGGCTCACGACGTTGGTCGTGCTGCGGGTTTCAGCCTTGTCTTGCGGATTGTCCACCTTGGCGGACATCGTTGTTGGCTTCACAGCCGCTGGGGATTCGGGTTTCTTGATTGGCACAGGCGCTTTCGATGTCTCAACGACTTGCTTTACGGTGGATAAGTTTAAAGTTTGTTGCCGGGCTTCTGCGGCCCCTACGTCTCCCGACCCGCTTTTTAAAACCGGTCTGGCAATACTGCACTTTTTACACCTTTACATCACCTTGCTAAAACAACCTGCGGTCAGCGCGGAGCAATACCGTTTCGGCCGTGGCCTCGCAGGGTCGGTGCGAGGGCCACATTTTTGGCAGAAATTCTACTGCAAAATGACCGCGGTTGGGGGCGAGAACCTCGCGTGGTTGGGAGCGATCGAATGTCGCTGCCTGCGCCGCGTTGTGCGGCGCTTCAACCAAAGCTGGCCCTGGCCGCCGACGCGAGCTTTTTGCGCCGATCAAGAGCCTAACTTACTGGACGAAAAACAACGTCCGCAATAAAGAATTATTTCAAAGAATATAACACTTAGCGTTTTATTATAGCACGCACAAAAACTTTTTCCAGTCGTGCGGGACGCCCCCGCGGCCCCGCATTTTCAACCCCGCTGCACTCTAGCGCTGCGGCGCGGCCTCGGCCGCCTCGCGCCGCAATTGGTCCTGCAAGGCGGTGATTTCGCGGAAGCGCACGCCTATCTGATCTGAGGTCAGTCCGGAGGAAAACAACTGGTTAAGTTCCTGTTTTAATGCGTCGAGTTTGATCTCGCGCACAGCTCCTGACAGCCACAACTTGCCGGCCTCGGGGTCGGACTCGGGTTCCGATGCAATTTCGGCAATCAGGGCGTCGTATTCGGGGCTCACGCTCTTAAGATGCTGGGACAAGGCGGCGAAACCGCCGTTCGGCCCGAGTGCCTGGCCGTCGGCGACCAGTTGCGCGAGCCGCTCGGCCGCCTCGGCGCCGAAGGAATTGAAGGCCTCGAGGGCGGCGGCGTCGAGCCCGAAGCACAACGGCGGGTGCGCGACGAGCATGCGCAAGATTTGCAGTTCGAGCCCGATCGGCTGCGGCCGGCCCTGGCGCGGCGGCGCCCGGCGCACGACCGAGACCGGTTTGGCGAGCTCGAACAGGCCTTCGATCTCGGCCGGCGTCGATTCGGTCAGGCCGGCCAGCCCGCGCACGATCTGCAGCCGCAGCGACGACGGCAACATAGCCTGCAGCAGCGGCTTGGCGTCGAACTGGGCCCGCGCGCGCCCCTCGGGCTCGGACAGGTCGTGCTCGGCGGTCACTTCGCGCAGCAAGAATTGCGACAGCGGCATCGCCTCGTGGATCTCGAGTTCGAACGCCTCGAAGCCGCGCTCGCGCACGAAGCTGTCGGGGTCGTGCTCGGTCGGCAGGAACAGGAATTTGATGGTTTTATTGTCGGTGATCAAAGGCAGGCAGGCTTCGAGCGCGCGCCGGGCGGCGCGGCGGCCGGCCTTGTCGCCGTCGAAACTGAAGATCACGGTGTCGGTCTGGCGCAACAGTTTTTGCACGTGGGTCGCGGTGCAGGCCGTGCCGAGCGTCGCGACCGCCTGCGGAAAACCCAGTTGCGCCAATGCGACAACATCCATATAGCCTTCGGTCACGAGCACGTAGCCGGCGTCGCGGATCGCCTGGCGCGCCTCGAACAGGCCGTACAGTTCGAAGCCCTTCTGGAACAGGGGCGTCTCGGGCGAATTCAGGTATTTTGGTTCGCCATTGTCGAGCACGCGCCCGCCGAAGCCGATCACCTGCCCCTTGGTGTTGCGGATCGGGAACATGATGCGTTCGCGGAAGCGGTCGTAGCGTTTTTTGTTGCCGCCGTCCTCGTCGACCTTGTCGATGACGAGGCCAGACTCGACCAGCGCGAGCGCCTCGTAGTCGGGAAACACCGAGCGCAGGTTGTCCCAGCCGGCCGGCGCGTAACCCATGCCGAAGCGGGCCGCGACCTCGCCCGTGAGGCCGCGGTTTTTAAGGTAGGCGATCGCGTTGGCGGCGCCGCGCAGCTGGCCGCGGTAAAAGTCGCAGGCCTGGGTCATGGCCTCGGTCAGCGCCATCGACTGGGCCGCGTGCGCCGCGCGCTGGGCCGGCGGAATCTTGTCGTCGGCGTCGGGCACGACCATTCCGACGTTTTGGGCGAGGTCCTTGACGGCGTCGATGAAGCCCATGCCCGAGTATTCGATCAGGAAGCCGATCGAGGTGCCGTGCGCGCCGCAGCCGAAGCAATGGTAGAACTGCTTGGTCGGGCTGACCGTGAAACTCGGGGATTTTTCGTTGTGGAACGGGCACAGGCCCATGAAATTAGCCCCGCCCTTTTTGAGCTGGACGTATTTGCCGACCACGTCGACGATGTCAACCCGGTTGAGCAGATCGGTGATGAAGGATTGTGGAATCACGATGAATGAACAGTCTTTGTCTCAAGTCAGACTATACCGCCGCGCAGGGCCGCAGATTGATCTGCGACAATGCGCGGCCCTTGCGCCAACCGAGGCGGTGCAGCGGGGAATTTGCGGGGCCTGCCCGCTGCTGCGTACGAGCCGCTTCCGCCTTGGCGAAAATCCTTACTGTGCAGGGGCGGTCAGCGCCTTCTTGATCAGTGCGGACACGGCGCCCATGTCGGCGCGCCCGGCCAGCTTCGGCTTGACGATGGCCATCACCTTGCCCATGTCCTGGGGACCGGCGGCGCCCGAGGCGGCCACGGCGTCGGCGACGGCGGCGGCGATCTCTGCGTCCGACAGGCCTTCGGGCATGTAGGCGGCCAGCACGACGAGTTCGGCTTTTTCGATGTCGGCCAGGTCGGCGCGGTTGCCGGCCTCGAACTGGCTGATCGAATCCTTGCGCTGCTTGATCATTTTTTCGACAATCGCGAGCACCTGGGCGTCGTTGAGTTCGATGCGCTCGTCGACTTCCTTGCGCTTCATTTCGGCCAGGATCAGGCGGATCGTGCCGAGCTTGCCCGCTTCGCGCGCGCGCATGGCGTTTTTCATGTCTTCGGTGATTTGTTCTTTTAAGCTCATGGGAAACTCGCTTTCGGTGGGTATAAATGGCAAAACCCGCTGCGGTAAACCGGAGCGGGTCTGCGACTCAGTCTGAATAAATGCATCCAGAACGAATCAAAACCGGGGCCGGACAGGCAGTTGCCGTGACCGGATCAGTCTTGACTGGACAGTCTTAGAATAATTTCTTAGGCAATTGCTGGCTGCGGATGCGCTTGTAGTGGCGCTTTACAGCAGCTGCCAGCTTGCGCTTGCGCTCAGCTGTTGGCTTTTCGTAGAACTCGCGTGCGCGCAGTTCGGTCAGCAGACCAGTTTTTTCGATAGTGCGCTTGAAGCGACGCATTGCGACT
>JAZKIN010000031.1:0-64739 GCA_040384885.1 Pseudomonadota bacterium
AATCCGTTGGTCGCAGGTTCGAATCCCGCACGGCCTACCACGAATTCAGCAGTACCAGAAAAGGGTTACCCGCTTCGGCGCGTAGCCCTTTTTTGCGTCCCTGCGCGAAACCTGCTTCCCGCTCCGGGACTCGCTCCGGTGTGGCGCCAATAGCGCGGCCGCCCCGGCATCCGGGCAAACCATCCATATTCGCCCACATTCCCGGATATTCATCTTCTCATTCATCCGCGAATCAAGAGGAATACAATTCCGGCATTGCGCAGCGAGGCAGGCCTGACAATTTTTTCCGCCCATGTCACCGGACAATGCCGATCTCCGCATATTCAGCTGCGATCGTCGGGTTCTCGGCCAGTGCGGCCTTGATATCGGCGTCGCCGCCACGCACATCGCCGAGCCGGTGTTTCGCGATTCCACGGCCGTATAACGACCACCCGCCACCGACCGGCCTGTGCTTCAACGAGGCGTCGTACGCGAGTATCGCTTCGCGCAAGCGGTTCAAGCGGATAAGTACGAAGCCTTTGCTGTCGTGCGTATTGGCAATCTCGGGACTCTGTTCGAGCGATGCATCGCAAGCGGCCAGCGCCGTTTGCAGTCCGACATTTTCGACCGCCAGGTACCAGCATAGATTATTGAGCACGATCGGTGTCGTGGCAGCGAAACGCGCCAATTCAAAAGCGCTGTCGGCCGCAGCCTTGTCGCCCTGTTTCGCAAACACCGTGCCGCGCCCTGCAATCAGGATAGCGCGCATCCCTTGTGTCGAATCGTTCGCGATCGCCGCGTCGAAGGCGACAATGGCATCGGCGTAGCGCCCGGCATCCCGCTCCAGTTCTGCGAGCATTCTGAGCCCGCCTGGGATATCCGGATCCAACTTGAGTGCCGACTTGAGGTCACTGCGCCGTCCCGCAAAATCGGACGATGGCCGGATTCTCGCGCGGTAGACATGGATCGTTGCGGTCGGCGCCACCGCCACCCCGCGGTCGGCGAGGGCCAGCGCTTCCTTGCTCTCGCCGAGATCGATGTGCATCCGCGCCGCTGTTATATACCCCTCCGCACGCTTGTCATCGACCGCGACAACAGCGGCAGCCTGCGCGCGCAGCTTTTGCTTTTCACCGCGCGCCATATAGACGCGCGCGCGCAGCAGATAAGCGGAATATCTATCGGCCTGCAGCCGGATGGCCTCGTCCGCATCCGCGAGTGCCTTGTCTTGCAGCCCTCCCCGTTCATAGACCAGGGCACGTTGTAAATGCGTGAACGAGTTATCGGGCCGCAGTGCGAGGGAGTGCGTAAATGCCGCGATCGCATCCGCGTCGCGGCCGTCCGCGCTCGCCAACGTGCCCCTCCCCAGAAACAGACGCGCGTGCGCTGGAGCCATCTTTTCCAACTTGTCGAGGTCGCGCGCGGCGCGCTCGTGGTCGGACGTGAAGATGTACGCCATTGCGCGCCCGGCATAAGCCTCGGCATTGTTTGGATCGGCGCGAATCGTTTGATCGTAGCTCGTGATGGCATTCGCAGAATCGCCCGCGTTCAATAGCGCGTCGGCGCGCGCAAGGTGCTCGGCCGCGATAGCCTGCGGGTTCGACGACCGCTTGTTCGAGGCGGCATCGTTGGTCGCCAAAAAAACCAGCACGAAGAACGCGATGACGATCGACGCCATAATCGCGATCCACATCGGGGTCATTTTTTGGCGCCATTCAGGCATGGCCTGGTGGAGTTCGGTCCAACTGTCGATCTTGTCTGTATCGGTAATCAACGTCAGCCACGTCGGAAAGCGGCCCGTCAACGTCGCCATAATAGGCATTAATTCGACCAGTTCGCGCGTCGTCGGTGGCCGCGGGTCGCGCAGGCGGACGATCAATTGGCGCTGCGTTTCACAATCTTCGGATGGCTGCAGCTCGTACATCGCACGCTGCTCGAGGGCGCGGTCGATGATGTAGCCGCCCCCTCCGAGCCCGAGCAGGCGGCGCCGATCCATATCCCAATCAAATACCGTTTTGGCGGCGACGAACAGCGCGTGGTGTCCAGGCCGCCATCCGCCGGCCAACAAGTCGGCCACGGTCTGTTCAAAGGCTTGGCGTGCGCCGATATTGATTAGCCGTACATCGTCAATTGCAGCGCGCAGTTCGCGCTGCCATGCATTGCCCGCCTGCGCATCGTCGGCGATCGACATGCCGCGCTGCTGGAATTGCGAGAACACTTGCGCCGCCAAGGCATGTGAATCTGCGGGTGGGTGCTCGGGCGCGCGACCGAGCTCCGGCGGGGCCGCGTTGCCACCGTCCTCGCTCGGCCAACGCGGCGCCGGCTCTGCGACAGTATCGGTCAGCTCGGCATCGGGATCGCCGCTCTCCAGCTCCACCCGATGCCGCAGCCAGAACAGTGCCTCCTCGTACGCTTCGCGCAAGTCTTGGAATCCGGCGGGATCGGCCTCCTGATCGATCAGCTTGAGCTCGCGCGAGTAGGCGCGCTTGATCGTACGTTCGTCGGCATCGGATGTGATGCCTAGACGTTGCAGGTAATACGGGTGATCGCTCAATGTGGGTACTCAGTAATATGCAAGAAAATTTGGGGCCGGGTCAACCCGGTTGCGCCGCCAAAGGCGGTTCGGACGGCTCGGCGGTCATGCCCCACACCACCGTCAAGGTGCCGCTCATCCACGGCGGCCGGATCGGACTCAGGCTCCAAGGCAGCGTCGTCATGAGCATGTCGAAGGCGGACCGTTCGACCGTCAGGGTCCCGTCCTGCTCATGGCGCAGCAGGCGCCCGCCGCGCTGCAGAGAGCAAGTGCCCCCTCGCACCGCATTGGGGAGCCAGATGGCTCCATCCTCGGTTTCGCTTGCGATGTGATTCTCCTAATTGCCCAGCAAGATACCGCCGCTTGTTTGAAGCCGCCAATGGTATCTGCAAAAATAGTTTTTAGGCAATTAAAATTGCCAGGAAAACCGTACCGACACCTAGCCCGCGTTTAAACATTGTCGAAAATTGTTCGTTTAGGCAAACCCTGCCCTTTCGTTTACCATGGCGGACATCGCATGCCCTTCATTCCTCCCCATACCACCCATGGAATCACCTTATTTGTTCTGGCTATTCGTAATCGCTGGTGGCCAGGGCCTATTCCTCTGCACCTCCCTGCTCACCAACACGCGTGCCGACCTGCGCGTCGCCAACCGATTGTTGTCCGCTCTGGTGTTCGTCTTTGTACTCATCATCGCGCACGCCTGCCTGTCGATGCAGGGCATGTTCGGCCGTTACCCGCACGCGGCCAGCGCGATCGTCGCACTTCCCCTCCTGATCGGGCCCTTACTCCTCCTATATTTACGCAACATCCTCGACGACGCACCGTTCACCGGCCGTAGTTGGCGCCACTTTGCGCCGTTCGCGCTGGCCTTGCTCGCGTGGACCCCGTACTACCTGCAATCGGCGGAAGCCAAACTCGCCATCATGCAATCGCAAACGCGGGTTCCGCCGTACATCATCGCCTTCGCCCTGCTCAAAGCGGTCCACCTTGGCGCCTATCTGATAGCGAGCTACCGCCTGGTCGCGCGCGCCCGGCGTGCCCATCCCGAAGAAAAGCTGTTTCAAGGCTTGCACCGGCTCACACTGTTATTGGGCCTGGGCATCGCCATCGACGCCCTTATTTTTGTACTCGAAAATATCTACCCTGCGTTCCCGGTGTCGTCGGACACCTTTGGCGCCCTCGTCATGATCGGATTCGTGTACGGCCTGGCGCATCTGGCAATGCGCATGCCGCTCGATTACCGGCCGGCGCCCTTGCCCGAACCCGAGCCGGCCCGACCAAGCTACGCCGCCAGCCAGTTGACGCCGGACGACAGCGCCCGCTATCTGCGTGAACTTTCCACGTGTATGGAGGTCGAGCATGCCTACCGCGACGGCGAGCTGAGCTTGGAGGCGTTGGCCTCGCGCATCGGCATGAGTTCCCACGAAATGTCGCAACTGGTCAATCAATCGTGCGGAATGAACTTTCAAGAATATCTAAACAGCTTCCGGGTGAGCGAACTCAAAACGGCGATGCGCGACCCGCAATTGGCCGGCGCGAGCATCCTCGACCTTGGCCTGGCCGCCGGTTTCAACAGCAAAAGCTCGCTGAACCGCGCGTTTAAAAAACATGCCGGAATGACACCGTCAGAATTCCGAAACGCAGAAATTGCCGAGAAATAGGGCCGAGGGTACCCAAAAAGCGGTGCAAATCATCATTTGGGGCGCCTGACACGCGCCAAAATCCGACACTGGAGACCTGTTCAACCCACCGCTCCCCCATCATGACGCTCCGCAACCTGCTCTGCCGCTTCATCTTTACAACAGCCTCCATGCTTGCCGCGACGACAAGCAATGCCCAGAGCGCCACCGTATTGAACCCGCTCGAACCGGTACGCTGTACCGGTACCGAACCCATCCAGAAGGAAGGTTTCGTTCCCATCGGCGGCATCGAACAATGGATCACCATCCGCGGCGAGCGCTGCGACAACCCCGTCATCCTGTTCGTACACGGCGGGCCGGGCAACGCCATGAGCCCGTACGCCGATGCGGTCTACGGCAGCTGGGCGGCCAATTTCACCTTGGTGCAATGGGACCAGCGCGGCGCCGGCAAGACCTTCGGCCGCAACAAACCCGGCGCCGACACCACGTTGACGCTGGAACAAATGACGGCCGATGGCATCGAGGTGAGCAATTTTCTGCGGCGCCATTTGGGCAAGCGCAAGATCATCCTGACGGGTAGCTCGTGGGGTTCGATCCTGGGCGCGCACATGGCCAAGCTACGGCCGGAACTGTTTCACGCCTACGTCGGCGTGGCCCAAATGGTCGGAAAAAACGAGAATCTGGCCGCGACCTACCAGGCATTGACCGAGATGGCCACGCTGGCAGGGGACACCAAATCGCTGGCGATGCTGGCGTCGGTCGGCGCCCCACCTTGGGTAAATCCACGCAACTTCGGCATTGTGCGCCGTATCACACGCAAATACGAGGCTAAAACGGCGGCTGCGGCACCCGCAGCGTGGTGGAAGCCGGCCGCCGCCTACGCGACGCCACAAGCGCTCGCCGACGCCGAGGCGGCCGATGACTACTCGTATGTGCAATTCGAGGGGATGACCGGCCAGGGCATGTTTTCGAAGGTTGACCTGCCTAAACTTGGCCTCGATTTCCGCCTGCCGGTGTTCCTGGTCCAAGGCACGGAAGACCTGGTCACCCGCGCCGACGTCACAAAGCGTTATTTCGACCGTATCAGCGCGCCAGAAAAGGGCCTGATCCTGGTGCCGGCCGCCGGCCACGACCCCAACCAGGTTTTTATCGACGCCCAATACAAGGTCATGCTCGAGCGCGTGCGCCCCAACGCCAAATAAGCTTACTTGGCTGGCAGCTCGATCTGCTTGAGCCGCTGCCCCATAATGCCCCAGACGCAGTCTTTGCCGTCGACGTTAGCGAACAGGGCCCAGCCATTGCCAATCTTGTCCACGGTGACTTCACTTTTTACTTCAACTGCGAGCCGCTCCGCCCAGTGGCTAGCAGAACCTTTCCCCTTGAACAGTTCATTCCCATCGACGACAATCGTGGCATCGAAAATTGGAAGTGCAAATAAGGTCATCATGGTGTGGTTTGCTCGTTAGAATAAATAATGAGCCGGTATTTTCGCACGAACGGCGAAAAGCAGCGGCGCTTGGATATTTAAAACGATAATTAAAATGGGGCGGGACAAAGTGAATAAATTGACAGCGGTGGCGATTTTGTCGGTGGCGGTAGGGCTGGTCGGTTGCAAACGGATTGAAACGGGCGAGGTGGGTCTGCGCGTCAACTTCGACAGGACCACAGACCCGACCGAACGCTTGCCGGGATCCTTCAACCAAACCCTGGTCGGGTCGATCGTGACCTTCAAGATCCAGGACGTGGCGGCCGCGATCGACAATATGACGCCACTGGCGTCCGATAACTCGACCATCAAAGACTTCGACATGACGGTTATCTACAATATCAACCCGTCTGCCGTGTCAGAGCTGTGGACCACAAAGAACCGCACCTTCCACGGCACCGATCCGTACGGTGACGATATTTTACTTATGCAAAATTACGTCGCCCTCACCGCGCGCAACGCCGCGTATAAAGCGGCGCGCAATTACGAGTCGCTCAAGATGGCGGACAACCGGCCCCTGATCGAACAACAGATCCGCGAAACCATCGTTAAGACACTCACCGAAGAAAAGCTCAGTGACAAGATTACGGTATCGCAGGTGCAGGTACGCGCGATCACGCCGGCCGACGTGATCATCAATAGCGCCAACGACCTGGTGCGGGCCCAGAACGAACTCAAGACCAAAGAAGTCGAAGTGCAAACGGCGAAGAAAGAAGCAGAACGCATTGCCGCGCTCAATGCCAACGCGGGCGCCATCGGCTATATGAATGCGATGGCCAACCTCAAGATCGCCGAAGGCGTCGCCGAGGGCAAGGTGCACACGATCATCGTCCCTTACGACTTCAAGGGCATGGTCAACGCCAAGTAATTCAGGACGCGGGACGTTCGCGCAGCATTTGCCGGAACAATTCCTGCTGCGCGTGCGTCTTGAAATGCGCTTTCCATTCGCGCGCCTGCGCACTGGTCAACAGCTCGCGCCGCGCGAGTTGGAGCAAACTTGCATCGCCGAGTACGATCGGTTCGCCGTTGGCGCCAAGCAGCTCGCCGTCGCGCCCGGGACGCAGCAATTGCAAGCACCGCCCATCTGCCGCCAGTTCCATCCACAACAAGCCCTGCACCATCTGCCCGACCACAGGATGGCGCTGGAGATACTCGCGCCATTCGTCGACCTGCCACTGTCGCCCGGCACACATCGCCTCGTGCAAACGATCGCTTTGGCTCGCGACCACCTTTTTAATCTCCTTGCCGCAGACAGCAAATTGATGCCTCGCGGCCTTCAGCATCGCCGCATCGTCAGCAGCGGGAATGGGCAAGGCCTTGACCGGACGCAGTTCGTGGTCGAGCAAGACCGGCTTGAGCTTGGCCCCCACCCGCATATAAAAGCTGCGCTCGCCGAGCCGCACCTCCATCTGGCCACGCGCATCGAGGCGGGCGTGCGGCACGGTGCGGTCGGCCAGTTGTTGCTCGGACCAGCCGTTGCGCTGGGCAATCTGCTCGACCAGCGCGCGCGCCTTGAGCGCAATGTAAGCGGTGCGATAGCCCAAGGACAAGCCGAGCATGAAATGCATCACGTCTTGGTCGGACGAGGCCGCGGCCGCTTCGAGCAGCGCCTCGACCTGCGCCCGGCGCCCATAGTGTTGCTGCAGGTAAGCTTGCAGCTGGACGACGATTGCTTCGCCGGGCGCGCCATGCATCAGCGCGAGCAAGCCCTTTTCGCCGATCGCGCTGCCAAGGTATTGGCCCTGCTTCGCCCCCGCGCGCGTGTCGTGCGCAATAAATTGATGCAGCACCATGGCGCCGAGCGCGTGGCGGCTGGCCGCATCGAGCAGCATGAGATAGCGCGCAAGCAAGGCGTTACCGCCTGGCTCTTTCAATTTGCACGCAAGCACGACCCACCAACGAATGATTTCGGCGTCGACGCGCACGCCGTCGCGCCACCGACAGGGCGGCAAGTCGTCGAGTGGAAACCAGGCCATCGTGCCCGGCAGGCGCGCCTTGAGGCCCTTGCGCGCACCGGCGAGCAAGGCGGCCGGCGCCAACAAGGGGGCGATGTCCTCGCCCAGGCACTCGAGCGCGGTCAGCAGTGCCGCCTGCACCGTCTCACGCGTCTCCTTGTCCAAAGCGAGGTACAACTCGGGCACGGCTTGCCGATAGTTAATATCGCCAAGCCAGCGTGCGGCCGCGCCCCGCGTTTCCTGGTGGCTTGATCCGAGCGAGGAAATTACGCGCTTGCCAATATCGGGCACGCCGCTGAGCACTTTCCTGGCGGCGGCCCGGTGCGCCCTGCCCTCGCCGAACGCCAGCTCCATCAGCCTCGGCAACCACCGCGCGGGCAAGGCCGGAAAGGTCGCGAGCGTCGCCAGCGTGCGGTCGATATCGAAACCCGCATGCGCACCGCGCTGGCCTGCGCCCAAGCCGAGCCCCTCGTCGATCAGCGCGGGATGCTCCGAAAAATAGGGCCAGACGCACTGTGCCGGAAGCACCTCGAGCGGCGACGGCCAGGCGCTTCGGCTAGGCCGCAGGCAACTGTCGGCGACCGCGTCGTCCTGGTCGCCATGCTGTTTGAGCGCCTCGTCGAGCACGCGCAGATCGAGCGTTGCCGGGTCTTGCCGTGCAAGCCACATCTGGAAGCGCGGGTCGTACCAAAAATTGATTTTGCTCTCTGGGGCGACAAAAATCCAGCGGATCACCTGCGTCAAACCGAAGCCGGGCAAGGACACGAGGCGGCCGTCGAAACCGAGCGTTTCGTTGATCAGCGCATCGAGGGCGTCATCGCCGCGCGCAGGGTCGGCGCGCTGGTTCAACGCCAGCACGGCCTTGGCGAGCTGGGCATCCGTGAGCGCCATGTATTGCTCGTAATGGCGTTGGCGCCGCCTTCCCGAGAGCGTGCCCAGCGGATCTTGCTCTTGCTCGGCCGCCGCGGTCAGCCTATGCCGTTCCAGCAACTCAAGGCGGTTGCCGGCCACCAGCCGCAAGGCCTCCTCGCCCAGCTCGCCTTCGCGAGGCGGCGGCAAAATCGGCGCCGCCGACGGCTCGGTCGTGTCGGCCTCGCTCGCCGCGCCAAGGCGTGACAGGGCGGCTTCGATCGCTTGCCGGACCGGCCGGCTCCCCTCTTGCGCCAAGGCAGCGTCGAGCCGCGTACTGCTGTCCGGACCGAGGGTTCGCCCCATCAGTTGCGCGGCCAACGCGCGTTCCGCCACGTCGCCGGCTGCGAGCGTCTGGGCAAGCAAGTCCAGCCTATCCGGCTCGGCAATGTTCTCAAGCTGGCGCGCGGCGGCATCGCGCACGGTCTTGTTGCCATCGACGGCAAGGCGCACGAGCACAGGGGCAAAGCGCGCGGCAAGTGCCGGGCCGGCGCCGAGCGACTCGGCCAAGCGCAAGCGCCCGCCCACCGACAGGCGGGCCGGCAAGTCTTCCACGTTGTCGGCATTGGCAAGCATGTATGCGTCCAAGGAATCGGGCGCGCGCAAGCGGTCGAATGAAGGGTCCGGATGGTTGAGCTCGACGCCATCGCGCTCGAACACGATTTGCAGTGCGAGCCCGCGCGGCAAGCCGGCGCAGCTGAGCAGACTATCGATCAGCGCCACGTTCCAATGCGAACCCAGGTCGGGGCGCTCGGGATCGAAGATCGACGCTAGTGCGTCGTTAACCAGATACATCAGGTAATCGGGCGCGGCGCTGCAACGCCGGTCGAGCGACTTGCCCTGGTCGGCCGCCTCGAACAATTTCCCCAATCGTAGCAAAAGTTCTGGGGGAGGTGCCGGCTCCATCTGTTGGTAAAAAAGGCTACGCGCGGACAGACTCGCCTTCGCCGCCGCGTACTCATCATCACTCAGGGAGTCGGCTAAATTACCGGCGCCAAGCTTGCCCGGTCTGCCAAGCAAGATGCCAGCGCCACCCTCGAACCGCGCCAATTCCGACAGAACGGACTCGGGCGTCCCGGTGCAAACATAGGCGAGCGCGCGCACGCGCAGCGCAGCGTCGAGTTTGGTAAGCCCCTGCAAACCTTCGCGCAGCTGGGCATTGCCTGGCGGAGCCGATGGGCCTAGCGCCCTATCGAACACCTCGATTAATTTCTTGAACATTCTTGCCCATTGCGCTGTCGACAGTGCTGGTCGCCGCGATAGTAAATCCCGGCGATCTCGTCAGCGAAATCATAAATGAAACAGGGTGCGCGTTCGCACTATATTTTGGACGGTACAATGACGCCAAGCCACTTTCGGCACAAAGCAACAAGGAATCAACATGCAAAGCAAAGCGCCCAAGGCCCCGCTGGCGGACGAGGAATACGAACGGCTCGACGCCCTGCTCGGCGCCCCCGAACATGGCGGGCGCGCGATGGACGTATCCATGCTGGAAGGTTACTTGACCGCGGTCGTGAGCGGACCGACGCGCATGACGCCCGAACAATGGCTACCGCGGGTCTGGGACATGCAAGACGGCATCAACGACCTGAGCGGCATTAAGGCCGAGGACGCCGCGCTCGCCCATACCTTGGTGATGCGCCACTACCACCACATGGCCGAGTGGTTGGCGAAGGACCCGGGCAGTTTCGAGCCGATTTTCGAATGCGGCCCCGAGTGGGGCATCACGCAGTGGTGTGTCGGCTTCCTCAAAGGAATGCAAATGGACAGCGCCGCATGGGCCCCGTTGCTGGAGGCGCAGCCCGACTGGTTCGCTCCCTTCGAGCGTCTGGTCGCCAGCGAGGCCGCATCGCTAAGCGATGAAGAAACAGAGCGCTGGATGGCCGAGGTCACGCCATCGGTCATCAAGATCAACGCCCACTATGCCGAGCAACATCAACCGAAACGCAGCGCCACGCGCGAGGCGCCAAAAGTCGGCCGCAACGACCCCTGCCCTTGCGGCAGCGGCAAAAAATACAAGAAATGCTGCGCCACCGGGAGCTAAGCCCCCTTATGTAACCGGGGTCAGACCCGGGTCTGACCCCACTAGGCTTGAACTTTATGCAGCGAAAGAATTACTTTTTACTTGGGGTCTGACCCGGGTCTGACCCCGGTACCAAAATTTTAGTGCAACGGTACGACCAGGCTCGCGCCGAATTGGCGGTAGGCGTAGTTGGGATTGTCGACAACGCCGGCGGCGCTTCGGTAGTAGCCACCGTGGAGGACGAGCTTGCTGTCGCGCATGATCGTGGTTTCCGCGCGCGCCTCGGCCAGGTACGAGGCGCGTGAGCCCAGGCCCTCCGTCTGCTCGCGCCCGGCGCCCAGGGCCGCGCTGTAGTACCAGCCCGCGCTGCGCTTGCGGATGGCCGCGACACCCAGCCATTGGCGGTATTTCTCGGGATTGAAATAGGCGCCGTCGACATCGGCCTTGCGGCTACCAAAATGGCGCAGGCGCAATTGCAAGGTGACGCCGTCATCGGGAATGGCGAGCCAGATCAGGCGGGCGCGTAAATGGTTGCGCGCGTTGCCGTCGTTGAAGGTTTGCCAGCCCGCCAGTCCGGTCGCCGTAAAGCGCGGGCTGAACTGCCGCTCTACCCCGGCCCCGACAAACACGGTGCCGATGCCGCGCTCGAGCGCCTTGCGTGTTTCGACCAACTCCGCCGACGCCATCAAATCGATCGCGGTGCCGCTCGCCGGTACGAAACGCCAGCTGGCGTCGCCCACCGGCCGCAACTTATTGGCGACCCGCACCACGCCGGCTTCGACATCGACGCCCGCCAAGGTGTCGCGCCGCTGGTCACGGTAGAAGCCGACCACGCCGCCCACCGTATTGCGGAAATCGCCTTGCGCATAACGCGTCGATTGCACCGCGACCCCGCTGTAGCGCCAAGGATTGGCATACGGATAGAGGACTCCGGCGCGTGTGCGGAGGGAATCGAAGCCGTCGCTGTCGGACGACATCGTCAGTCCGCCCATCGGTGCGATCAGGCGCTCCTCGGGCGCCTCTTGCGCCGTCGACAAATTGGCGGCGCCGAGTGCGCCTGCGATCACGCTGCTGCGGCCGACGATTGCGGCCATGCGGCGAAAATTCATTTTGTTCCCCATGATTTCCTCATTCCAAACAATTCGGAGAAGTAGCCGGCCACGCAGACGGGCTGCAAAATAATGCTGTAAGCCAGCGCGTAAGTCAGGAATCCGAGCGGGTTGAAACGCACTTGCAGATCGTGTGCCTTGAACATCTTCGAACTGACGTGGTACATGACGGCGTTTAAAAGAAACGATAAGGGCAGCAGCAACAAGGTCATCGGGCCGACGATCCAGTAGATGCCAAACAGCGCCAGTATCAGTCCCGGAATGAAGAAGAGTGTGAAGGCCAGGTCCAGCCATGGAAAAAATAAATTCCACCAGATGAAGGTCGTGCTCAGCCGCGGTTTGAGCAGGATGCCTGGATGGCGCCGGAAGGCTTCCATCATGCCGCGCGCCCAGCGTTGCCGCTGCTTCAGCAGTTGGCTCAGTTTTTCTGGCGCATTGGTGAAGCACAGCGCGTCCTCGGCGTGCCCGACGCGCCATCCCGCCTGCAAGATCGTCCAGGTGAGCACGATGTCTTCGCCGACACATTCGTCCCAGCCGCCGAGTTCGCGCAGCGTATCGCGGTCGTAGATCGAAAACGCGCCCTGCGCTACCAGCGTGCCCTGATACAAGGACTGCACCCGCTTGATTGCGGCGATGCCATGAAAATAATCCCACTCCTGCATCCTGGTGACCCAGTTGCTGCGCGAATTTCGCACCAGCATGCTGCCCGCAACGGCGCGGGTATTCCCCGGATCAAGCGAGTATCGCTCGACCAGGTTTTTCAACGCGTTGGCGTACAAATACGAATCGGCGTCGAGCGTGATCACCAAGCCATGTCTGGCCTCTGCCAGTCCGCGGTTGAGCGCGGCCGATTTGCCTGCGTTCTTTTCCTGCCGCAGCAGCCTGAGCCACGGGTGGCCCGTCGCATTCAGCACCGCCACCGTGGTGTCGGTCGAACCGTCGTCGATCACGATGACCTCGAACTCGCCCGGGTAATCCTGGCGCGCAATCGATTCGATGGTGTCGGCGATCGATGATTCCTCGTTGTAGGCAGCGACCAGGATGGTGATGCCCGGATATTCTCGCAAAGGCTGGTGGCGCGGACGCCGGTCCATCAGCAAGCTCGAGATCAGGAATGCGTTCATGAAGCCGGGCACTATTGCGATGCCTCCGACGGCAAAAAACGCGATGATCCAGTGACTCAACTTGGAAAGGTCGCGCGTCCACGGCAATGCCAGCCAGATGGAAAATGCAAGCCACAGAATACTGAATACCATTGCTGCCGCAAATTTAGTGTGGATGTTGACGTAACCGGGAACTTGCCGCGCAGGCGAGCACTCCCCCTCTGGCTTCGGAAAAATCGGTAGATGCGGATCGGTACGGCGAAAGTAGGCGCTGCCCTCATCTGTGCGCGTGAGGGCGCCGCTTGAATTAATATCCATTGGATTGAACCGGCTGTCGATGCTGTAAGCAAGTTGTGAAGTCGAGCAACGGTTTTTAGGTTGCTATTCACAAATTGATGGCAAGCACGGACGATGCGGTTCGTGCTCAATGGCTGTGGCAAATGAAACAAGAAAGGTTTCTAATTTGCACAACAGTTGCCATTGTAGAGACAGCTTTACACACTCACTGTGCGGCATTTAACAATCTGGCCGATAGTCTATTTTTTCGCGTTTTGAGCATGCGCAAACGTGGCGATGTTAAGGAAGGTATCGGTCCATATCGTGTCGCTGTTATCCGCCAAATACGCGAGCAGTTCCTCGTGCGCCTGCCGCGACGTCGTCAGGTAGTCGCCGCCGATGCCATGAAAGGTCAGGTTCAGCATTGTCCCTTGCGCGACGGCAGCTTTGACCATGTCGATCAGTTGCTTGCCACTCATGCCGACCGGCGCGTAGATGTTGACGGCATGCACGTCGAGCGCGGCCATCGACGGCGCGATGCCGCTGCCGCCGCCCGCCTTGATCGCGACAAAATCGGCCTTGATGGCGCCGAGGTAGTTTACGCCGCGCGCCTGCCCGTCGCCGCAAGGCGCGGTGAAGGTACGCGCGCGCTTGCCGTCGATGGCGTAGAGCATTACATTGGCGAGCTGGATCTGGTCCTTCAGTTGCGCGACGCTCGTGCTCTCGAGGTCGCGGTGGGCCTGCACCCAGGCGCGGTCGGGCTGCGCGCTCGAGCATTGGTGGAACAAGGTGTGATTGCCCAGTTCGTGTCCGCTGCGGGCGGCCGCGCGCCATTCAGCCATCCGCGCGCCGACCGATGTATTCGATAACTGAAGGTAAAAGCTGGCCTTCAATCCGCGTTTGTTCAAGGCGGGAAGCGCGACGTCGAGTTGCGAATCGAGCGCGTCGTCGTAGGCCAGGCTGACTGCCGCCTTGATTTTCCCGGGCCAATGAAACGACGATTGCGCCATCGCGTGACCGTTCATCGTGAGCAGCGCGCAGACGAAAAAAGCCCGTGCTTGTAGAGACTGAATCCATCTATGTTTCATTTGCCCGCCGCCTCGAAAGTTAACCATGCCATCATGCATTTTTGCATAGATAAGCAGCCCGCTATTCAAAAATGAATTGCCCGATGCGCCGCAGGCTTTCTGATAACATCAAAACCTCCGATTCCCCCACCAACCAATGTCCGCATACAACAACCTGCCTGAAGGCGTCGCTGCCCCCTGGTTCAAGCAACGCAACACCAGCAATCCGACCTACGCTTTCGACACGGTCGCGGGTCGCTACATCGTGCTGTGTTTCTTCGCCACGGCTGCCGATGCGATCGGCAAGGCCGCGTTGCAGCTTCCCATGCAGCACCGTGACGTGTTCAACGACGAGCGTGCGGCGTTTTTTGGCGTGAGTATCGACGCCGAGGATGAACGCACCGGCCGCGTCAGGGAGGTGCTTCCAGGCATCCGCCATTTTTGGGATTTTGACGGACTCGCCTCGCGCTTGTATGGCGCCTTGCCGATTGTCCCGGGCGGCGAGAATGAACAGGTGCGGCGCCAATGGGTGGTGCTCGACCCCGCGCTAAGCGTCATAAGAATACTGCCGTTTAAAACCGATGGCAGCGACCGCGCCGCCCTGATCGCCTTGCTCAACGCGTTGCCGCCGGTCTCGCATTACGGCGGCATCGAAATGCACGCGCCGATCATCATCCTGCCGAATGTGTTCGACACGGCGCTGTGCGCACATCTCGTGAGTGAGTATGAACGCAAGGGCGGAAAAGAATCCGGTTTCATGTCCGATGTCGATGGCAAGACGGTCACCTTGAGCGACAAGAACCACAAGAGCCGGAGCGACTTCACGATAGAAGACGCTGCCCTGCGCCAACTGCTGGCAAGGCAAGTGCAGCTCAAGGTCGCACCCGTGATCAAGAAGATCCACAGCTTTGACGCGACCAGGATGGAACGCTATCTCGTGGGCTGTTACGACGTTGAAAACGGCGGACATTTTCTGCCGCACCGTGATAACACCACCAAAGGTACGGCCCACCGCCGCTTTGCCCTGTCGGTCAATTTGAATGACGACTTTGAAGGTGGCGAATTAAGCTTCCCCGAATACGGTACGCGCAGTTACAAGTGTCCGGCCGGCGGCGCGATTATTTTTTCGGGTTCGCTGCTGCACGCGGTATCGCCGGTCCGACGCGGCCGCCGTTACGCGTTCCTGCCGTTCCTCTACGATGATGCTGCGGCCGCCGTGCGTCGCGGAAATCTGCCGTTCCTGGCCATTCCGCCGGAGCAGGCGGGAGAAACAAGTTAGGCCGGCGACTAGCGGCTTGCCCCGCGCCCACGCGCCGCAAGATCCACATCAAGGTAACGCCACACGGTCAAATCGACCGGATGCCGCAGATAGTTTTTGAGCCACGGCTGGCGGATGTCGGCCGAAATCGGATGGGTCAGCGGAATCCACGGGTTATACGCGTGAATCAGCTGGTTCATTTCAAAATACAGCTTCGCGCGCGGGGCCGGATCGGGCGAACGCCGCGCCTCTTCGAGCAAACGGTCATAGGCCGGCAACTTGAAACGCGCATAATTGGCCCGCCCCGCGTTCGGCCCATACAGCAGCTGGTAAAAATTATCCGCATCGGGAAAATCGGCAATCCAGTTGGATTCGAACATCTGCACTTTTCCAAGCCGCGATGCCTTGATAATCTCGCTTTTCTTATCCGTCTTAAACACCACGCGCAGGCCGATCGCATTCAAATTCTTGCGCCACAATTCGTCGCGCAGGCGTCCGCCCACGGTCGCTTCGCTGTGCATCGTCAGTGTCAGCGGGCCGGCCGGGCCGCGCCGGAAACCGTCCGGGTCGCGCTTGCCGTAACCAAAACGATCAAGCAAGCCATTCGCGAGCGCCCGGTCGTGCGGGATCGGGCTGCGGTAGGCGGGATCGGCGCCGATCACGTTCGGCGGCAACGGCGACTCGGCCTTGAGCGCGAACCCCTGCTTGAGCAGGCCGATGTCCTCGGCACTGTCGTAGGCCAGCGCGATCGCGCGGCGCAGCGCCAGCTTGTCCTTGCTGTAGCCGCCCAGCACAGGGTCCTCCATGTTCATCCACATGTAATAGGTTTGCAGCACCGGAAAGCGCACCAGTTCCATGCCGCGCTTGACGAGCGCTTCCTTGAGCTTGCCGTCGCTGATGACCATGCTCGTCATCGACTCGGGCACCTGCTCGATATAGTCGTATTGCCCGTCGAGAAAGCCCAGCATCCGGCCCTGGAACTCCTCGGCGATTTTGACTTCGACGCGCTCGACCAGCGGCAGTTTTTTGCCATCGAGCGCGGCGCCGATCTTGCCCGCCTGCCCGCCCAGGCCGGGCGCGGCGCGGAACACCGCGTGCGAGTCCGGGTTGGCCAGCAGCACGATCTTGTCGCTGCGCTTCCATTCGCCGAGCATGAACGGGCCGGTGCCGACCGGATGGTTGCCGGCCTGCCCCGGATAGGCCTCGACCACTTCGCGCGCCATCGCGCCGGTCGCCGGTGTCGCGAGGTAGAACAGGAAATTATTGTCCGGCGCGGTCAGGCGGATGCGCAGCGTGTAGCGGTCGGGCGCCTGCAAGCCGGCGATGCTGGTGTCGTAGCTGAACTTGCCGTCCGCGCCCTTGAGCGCGGCGTCGCCTGCGATCTTGCCCTCGAACATAGACAACCACGGCGAGCGGATGCGCGGGTCGTACAGGCGCTTGAGGCTGTAGACATAGTCGGCCGCGGTCAACTCGCGCCGCGCGCCCTTGAACGCGGGATCGGGCGTGAACACGATGCCGGGGCGCAGGCGGAAGGTGTAGCTGAGCCGGTCCGCGCTGACCTCGGGCAGCGCCTGAGCGGTGTTGCCCACCAGCGCCACGGGACGCGTGAGGTAGTCGTAGCGCAGCAGCGGATCGAACACGTTCTCGACCAGGCTCAGCGTGCTGATGTCGGACGCGGCCGCCGGATCGATCCCGCTCTCGCTCGTGTTGACGTAGACGCGCAGCACCTTTCCCGCGGGCGCGGCACTGTGGGCGGCGAAAGGCGCGGCCAACATGGCGGCGGCGAGCAGCCAGCCGGCGGTTTTAGAAACACGTAATTTCATGGTCAGCACCATTTTAGAGCACCCGGCTGAAGGTGCCGCGCACGTGGACCCGGTCGCCGCAATCGAAATGCCACCATTCGCTGTTGATGCCGGTAAAACCCGACTGCGTCATGGCCTCGCGCAGCAGCCGGCGGTTGGCGACCTGCTCGGCCGTGAGCGCGCCGCGCGCGAGCAGTTCTGGCTCGAGCGCAGGATGGGCCAGCTCGCTCATGTCGTCGAACGCCGTGCCCATGTCGAGCTCGCGGCCCTGCGCGTCGAGCAGCGTGATGTCGAGCGCCATGCCGAACGAATGGATCGAGCCGCGCTCCGGGTGCGCGAGATACATCTCGAGTTCGGTTCCCGCGAGCGCGTCCCACAATTGTTGCTGCACGCGCTGGGGGCGCAAGGCGTCGAGCACGAGCGCCGTGTGGCCGGGCCTGTTGCGCGCGAGCCAGGCGACAACTTTTTCGAGCGCGGCGGCGGCGTCGCGATGCAACCAGGCGCAGTCGAACGGCGAATACAGGTCGCGCCCGACAAAATTGTTGGCCGTCGCATAACGCAGGTCGACCGCGATGCCTTCGATGGTCGAGAGGTGGCGGAAATCGGGATGGGTGCCGATGTTCTCGGCCGCGGCGGGAAGGATCATGGCGCTCATTTGCTCAGACGCGCCCTGGCCGCTTCGCCGATGCAATTGGCCAGCGCGCGCGCCGCGTGCGACAGCGGCGAGCTGTTGGCCGTGAGCAGGTGAAGCTGCACGGGGATGGTCGGCGCCCAGGGACGGCTCTGCACCTTGTCGCGGTCGGCCGAGGCCGCCGTGAATGGATCGACCACGGCCATGCCGGCGCCTGCCTCGACCAGCGAGCGCGCGATCTGGTAGGTCTGGACCACGGTGCTGAAGGTCGGATGCACGCCCTGCGCCTCGCACGCGGCCACCATCAGTTCGCCCAGCGGATCGTGTTCCGCATGGCCGATCAGCTCGCCGACCAGGCCTTCGGCCCCGAGCGGCTTGGCGGCCTCCTCGAAGCTCCAGGTGCGCGCCGGCGCGATCGCCGTCATCACGCCCTGGGCGATCGCCTCGGCCACGATGCCTGGGTGGCAAGGGTCGCGCAGCGACAGCGCAAGGTCGGCCTCGCCGAGCCGCAGCGTGTTGACGATCTCGCTCGTGTGGTGGGTGCTCAGTTCGCAGCGCGTGGTCGGAAAGTCGCGCCGCCAATGCGTCATCGCCGCCGGCAACACGCTGTTGGCCACCGCCGGCGTCGACACCAGCCGGATGGTCTCGACCGCGCGGCCCTTGAGGCTGGCCGCGAGGCGCCGTATGCCCTGCAGGTCGCGGTTGAGCTTTTCGGTTTCGATGAACAGGCGGTGCGCCTCGGGCTTGGGATAGAGCTTGCCGCGCACGCGCTCGAACAGCAGCATGCCAAGTTGCAGCTCGCAATGCTGGAGCACCTTGGTCACGGCCGGCTGCGAGATATGCAGCACCTGGGCGGCGCCGCTGATGGTGCCGACCTGCATGATCGCGTGGAAGACTTCAATATGCCTCAGTCTCATCGGTTCATTCCTTTAGTGTAATCCAGTGTGCCAAATCATAGCCGTTTAGGCGCTGGTGCGGTCAAGGCGTCGAGCAATGCCGCCGTTTCGGCGTCGGGCGTGCCGTCGATCGTGGCGGGCCGGTATTTCATCTGGAAGGCGCTGACGACCGTGCGCGTCGGCAAGTCCAGTTCGCCCGTCTGGGGCACCGCGTAGCCGACCGCGGCGAGCTGCTTCTGGAACCAGGCGACGTCGGGCAATTGCAGATCGTGGCGCGGGCGCGCCTCGGCCACGAGCGCCGCGTCGGGCCACTTGACGAGGCCGGCCTTGGCGAACTGCTCCCATGGAAATAACTTGCCCGGGTCCTGCTTGCGCTGGGGCGCGATGTCGCTGTGGCCGAGCACGTTTTCGGGCGCGATCTTGTGGCGCTCGATGATCTGGCGCGACAAGGCGATGATCAGGTCGATCTGTGCCTGCGGGAACGGATACCAGACCCGGCCCTCGGGCGTGTCGGTGTAGCCCGGATTGACGATCTCGATGCCGACCGAACTCGAATTGATGTCGGTGAAGTTCTTCCATTGCGAGTTGCCCGCGTGGCTAGCGCGCTGGCTTTCGTCGACCAGCCCGTAGATGACCGGGTTCGCACCGTCGCTGACGAGGTAGTGGCTGCTCACTTGCTGCTCGGTGAGCGTCTTGAGCGACGACGGCAGGTTGCCGACCGTGTAATGCAGGATCAGGAATTTGACGCGGCTGCTCTGCGACACGGCGGAATAACTGCGGTCGATGGCGGGGCTGGCGCAGCCGCCGAGCAAGGCGGCCACGAGGGCCGCGCACAGGATCTTGTTCATGCTGTTTCCTTACAATCAGAGAGGGATAGCGCCGCGCAGTGCGCCGCCGCGACGTGGGCCAGGCCGGTGCTGTGGGTCAGTGCCGTCGATGCCGGCAGAGCCTCGCGCATCGACGCGAAAATCAGGGGATGCAGGCCGGCCGCGCGCCCGCCCAACACGACCGGGCGCGGCCCGTGGCGCGCCGCCAGCGCGAGCGCGAGCCGCGCCAGTTCGACGCCGGCGCCGCGCAAAATGTCGGCCGCCGTCGGATCGCTGCCGGCGGCCGAGGCCACGGCCAGCGCGAGCCGGCCGATCGCGCCGCGCTCCTGCGCATACATGAACTGGCGCGAATGGGCCCAGTCGCTGCCGCCCACGTGGGCGAACACGGCGTGCGCCAAGGGCGAGCTGCGCCACTGGCCCGGGCATTCGTCTTCGGCGCGCCAGATCGCGCGCATCGCCTCGCGCGCGATCCAGTACCCGCCGCCGCCGTCGTCGAGCGCGACGCCGCGTCCGCCGGCGCGGTGCAGCGTGCCGTCGGTGTCGATCCAGGCGCCGATCGAGCCGGTTCCCGCGTACACGAGGTAGCCTTGCCCCGGCGCGAAGCTGGCCGCGTAGGCGATTTCGATGTCGCTGCTGATCGTGACGCAGGCGGGCGCGATGCCGAGCGCCTGCGCGAGCGCGCCGGCGATCAAGTCGCCGTCGCCGCCAAAGCCCGTGAAGCCGGCGCGCACCCGGCCGGGACGGCCATGGGGCAGCAGCGCCGCTGCGAGCCGGCCCAACTCCGCTTCGAACTCCTTGCGCCCGCCCTCGCTCGACAGCTGCAAAGCCGACAGGCCGCCGACGTGGCCCTCGGCCGCGAGCACCCCGTCGCGCTCGGCGAGCGCCCAGCGGGTCTGGGTGCCGCCGGCGTCGATGCCGAGGCCAAGGCCGCGGTCGGGGTCGGGGTTCGTATCGGGCATGGCGGCTTCCGGCGGCGCCCGCAACACCGGGCAATGGTCAAATATACAAGGACGCCTTGACGCCCGATAATGAAAGCTCACCGCCTGCATATTCCGATAGGTTATGGCACGGCCAACGCCGCCTGCACCCGCGCGCTTTCGACACCCAAACGGTCGAACGCGCTGACCACGACCGCAAGCGCCGGACCGCGCGCGCCGTCATCGGCCACGAACCACTCCGCCAAGCCCGCCGGCACCAGCGCGAAACGCCATGTGCCGGCATGCAGCGACCACACGCCGTGGCGCATGCCGGCGCGCGCGCTGGCCAGGCCAAGCCGCACCCCCGCCGCCTCGCGCCGCGCACCGACGCGCGGCGCCGCCGGCGGCCCGTCGCCAAGCCACGGCGTGGCGGGTACCAACGCGGGTTGCGCGTACGGCCCGGCCTTGAGCAAGTCGGCCAGGCCGCCGCGGTTGCCCATCAGCGCGACCATGCTGAAATGGATATGCCCGCCCGCGCCGGGCCGGGTGCGCGTGAGCGCGACCTGGCGCATGATTTCGTCGGGCGCATAGGATTTTTCGGCCGCGCCGACACGGCTCGTGTACAGGCCGGGCCAGACATGGCGCCCCTTGCTGTTTTGGGCCAGCCAGTAATCGAGCAGCACGCCATACGCCTGCGGCACCTGCGTGATCGGCCAGTACAACTGCGGCGCGAGGTAGTCGAGCCAGCCCTTGGCGAGCCACAGTTCGGCGTCCGCGTACAGCTTGTCGTACTGGCTGAAACCGGCGATGCCGGGCGGGCGCCGGTCGGGGCGTCCGAGCCCGAAAGGGCTGATGCCGAACCTGACCCAGCGCTTCTCGCGGTGGATGCCCGCGTACAGCGCTTCGATGAGCTGGTCGACATTGCGGCGCCGCCAGTCGGCCTTGCCAAGCGTGCCGCCCGCGCCGGTGTAGCGCGCATAGCTGTCCTGGTCGGGAAAGTCGAGTTCGGCCTTGGGCGCGGCGGCGGCGCCGTCGAGCGCGGCCGCCACCCCGGCTTCGCTCGGCGCCGCGATCGGGTAGGGATAAAAATAGTCGTCGATGTGCACGCCGTCGATATCGTAGCGGCGCACGACATCGAGGATGACCTCGAGCGTCTGGCGCGAGGCCGCCTCGTCGCCCGGATCCATCCACAAGAACTGGCCGTAGCGCTTGACCGCCCCCGGGATCGTGCGCGACACATGGGTGGCCGTGTCGGGCGAGCGCGCCAGCGTATGGCGCGCGCGGTACGGATTGAACCAGGCATGCAATTCAAGGCCGCGCGCGTGCGCTTCGCTTACCCAAAACGCGAGCGGGTCGTAATACGGCAGCGGCGCCCTGCCCTGCGCGCCGGTCAGGAATTCGGACCAGGGTTCGCGCGCCGACGGGTAGATCGCGTCGGCGCTCGGGCGCACCTGCAGCACCACCGCGTTCAGGTTCAGCGCGACGGCTTTGTCGAGGATAGCGAGTGCCTCGGCCTGCTGCGCCGCGCTCGACAAATCGGGTTTACTCGGCCAGTCGATATTGGCCACGGTCGACACCCACGCGGCGCGGAATTCGCGCGGCGCCGGCGGTGGCTGGCCGTCGGCCGGCGTCGTCGGTTTGAATGGGGCGGCGCTGCAAGCGGGCAGCAATCCCGCCAGGCTCAGGGCACCGGCGGCGCCGGCGAGCGCGAACGCGCGTTTGGTCAGATCTGGTGGCAAGCGCCCTCCTTCGTGTTTTTGGTTTTACTTCTTCCCGAACTCGGGGTCGATTTTGACCAGCGCCGCCATGATAAACGCCGGAATCGTCGCCACGCAGACCCATATGAAAAAGTGTTGGTAGCCCAGGTATTGCTGGATGCGGCCGCTGAACATCCCGGGAACCATCATACCCAAGGCCATCAGGCCGGTGCAGATCGCGTAGTGGGCCGTTTTGTGGGCGCCGTCCGAGATCATGATCATGTACAGCATCATCGCCGTGAAGCCGAAGCCGTAGCCGAACTGCTCGAACGCGAGCGCGGTGCAGACCAGGTAGAAATTTTGCGGCAGCGCGGTCGACAGGTAGACGAACACGAGGTCGGGCACGTGCACCGAGAACACCATCAGCCACAGGCAGCGTTTGAGGCCGAGCCGCGAGATCAGGTAGCCGCCGCACAGGCCGCCGGCCGTGAGCGCGAGGATGCCGACGGTGCCATAGGCGATGCCAACCTGCGAAGTCGTCAGCCCTAGGCCGCCGGCAGAAGCCGGGTCCTTCAAAAACGGCACGACCAGCTTGAGCAGCTGCGCCTCGCCAAGGCGGAAGGTCAGTATGAAGCCGAGGATCAAAAAGATGTCGCGCTTTTTAAAGAAGCTGGCGAAGGTCGTAAAAAATTCTTGGAGCGGATCGCCGCCGCCGCCCGCGCGCTGGTCGGAGGCCGGCTTGGGCAGCATGAAGTGGTGGTAGGCAAACAGCGCCAAAAATATGGCCGCCAGCGTGAAGAACACGGCCGACCAGGCAAAGCGCACATCGCCCGTCGATGTGCTCAGCTCGCCCGCGAGCGTCATGATGGCGCCGCCGCCGACGATCGTGGCGAGCCGGTAAAAGGTGCTGCGCACGCCGACGAAAGCGGCCTGCTGCTTCTGGCGCAAGCCGAGCATGTAAAAACCGTCGGCGGCGATATCGTGGGTCGCCGAGGCGAACGCCATGAGCCACATGATCGCCAGCGTCAGGAAGAAGAACGCGGGCAGGTGCATCACGAAGCCGACCGCCGCGAGCGAGGCGCCGATCACGAGCTGGGTGCCGATGACCCAGGCGCGCTTGGTGCGGAACATCTCGACCACGGGCGACCAGAGCGGCTTGATCACCCACGGCAGGTACAGCCAGCTCGTGAAGAACGCGATGTCGTCGTTCGAGATGCCGTTGTCCTTGTACAGCGCGACCGACAGGGTCATCACGACAACGTAGGGGATCGCCTGCGCAAAATACAGCGACGGCACCCAGCGCCACGGGCTCTTTGCCTCGTCCCCCGCCGCTTGCACGCCGGCCGCCGCCTCGGCGCTCATGCGGCAAGCGCCTTGCGCACGCTGCCCTGGGCCCGCTCGAGCAAGCCCTTGGCCGCGTCGATGCTGGTTTTTTTGTTCAGCGCGACGATGGCGACCTTGACGCTGAAGTCGCATTTGGCCAGCGCGTCGCGCGCCGCTTCCTCGCCGGCCCCGGTCGCGAGCATCGTCAGGCGCACCGCGCGCAGCACCAGTTTGGCGTTGGTCGCCTTCAGGTCGACCATCAGGTTGCCGTAGACTTTATTCAGACGCACCATCAGCGCGCTCGAAAAGGTGTTGAGCGCGATCTTTTGCGCGGTGCCTGCCTTCAGGCGCGTGCTGCCCGAAATGACTTCGGATCCGGTGTCTAGCGTGATGCCGATTTCGGCCTCGCGCGTGACGGGCGCCCCGGGGTTGTTGGCAAAGCCGACCGTCAGCGCGCCGGCCTTGCGCGCGGCGCGCAGGGCGCCCAGCACATACGGCGTCGCGCCGGAGGCCGCGAGCAGCAGCACGACGTCGTTCGGCGTCGGCTTGACCGCCTCGAGGTCGGCCGCGCCCTGCTCGGTGTCGTCCTCGGCGCCCTCGACGGCGGCGAACATCGCGCCGTCGCCGCCGGCCAGCAGGGCCAGCGCGCGCTCGGGCGGCCACGAATAGGTCGGATACAGTTCCACGCTGTCGAGCGTGCCGAGCCGGCCCGAGGTGCCAGCACCCACATACACCAGGCGTCCGCCGGCCTGCATCCGCGGCAGGGCCGCCTCCAGCGCCGCGGCGATGCCCGGCGCGGCCGCACGCACCGCCTTGACCGCGTTAAACTGGTCATCGATGAGCGCTTCGACCAGTTCGGAGGCGCTGTATTGGTCAAGCGCGGCGTGTTCGGTCGAAGGGGTTTCGGTGTTTAGCATGGCGGACTTTCCGATTACGGTAAATTGCGTAAGTGTATGGTCGAATTAACAGGCCCGAGCATGAAACGATCGGCTAAGGTCATTCCACTAAGTTATGCTGCGCGCTCCCGGCCCGGTCGGTCAACTGGTTTTTGTCACTTTACTAAGATGGCGCGGGCGGTCCGGATCGAGCCCGCGCGCCTCGGCCAGCTGCGCCGCCATCATATAAAACGCCTGCACCGCCACGATCGGGTCGAGGTCGGGCGTGGCCGCCACCGGCAAGGTCAGGTCGCGGCCCGGCACGTCGGCGGGCGCGGCCAGCAGCACGCGCGCGCCGCGTCCGCGCATTTCGGTCGCGAGCGCGATCAGGCCGGCCTGGGTCGGCCCGCGGGTCGCGAACACCAGCAGCGGGTAGCCGTCCTCGATCAAGGCCATCGGGCCGTGCTTGATCTCGGCGCCGCTGAACGCTTCGGCCTGCAGCGCCGAGGTCTCCTTGAGCTTGAGGGCCGCTTCGAGCGCGATCGGGAAGCTGATGCCGCGCCCGACCACCATGATATTACGTGCCGGCGTCAGCACCTCGAGCGCGGCCGACCAGTCGCTGGCGGCGGCGCTGCGCAAGGCCTCGGGCAGCGCGGCCAGGCCGTCGAGCAGCTCGGGATCGTTCTGCCACTGCGCCACCAGCCGCGCCGAGGCGACCAGGCTCGTGATGAAGCTCTTGGTCGCGGCCACGCTCTGCTCCTTGCCCGCATGGAGCGGCATCGCCCATTGGGCCGCCTGCGCGAGCGGCGATTCGATGTCGTTGACCAGCGCCACGGTGGTGGCGCCGCCGCCGCGGAAGTAGCGCACCGGCTCGACCACGTCGGGGCTCTGGCCCGATTGGGAGATCGCGATCGTGAGCGTGTCGCGCGTGACCAGCGGCGATTTATTCAGGGTCACGAGCGACATCGGCAGCGAGGCGACCACCCGCCCGATGCGCGCCATGATCAGATAGGCGCAGTAGTTGGCGGCGTGGTCCGAACTGCCGCGCGCCACCGTCAGCGCGGTGTTGAACGGGGTGGTGCGCAGGGTGCGCCCGAGTTCGGCGTAGCGCTCTGTATCTTTTGATAACTGCAGGGCGACGCAGTCGGCGGCGGACAGGGCTTCTTGATGCATGAGTGAGGTCACAGGTTTCTCCTTCTATATAGTCGCGGCCAGTGTAAGCGCCGGAGATGGCCCGGAACTGCGTCCGGGCCCATGAAATTAACTGGAAAGTGCATGTCGATTTGTTATAAACCGTCGCGACGCATTAACGCCGGTTATGGCTTGGCGAACTTCATTCATTAGCGCGAAGGAAATCTTCCGCCTATGCTGGGCCCATGAGAATAGATACCGGGCTGGGCAGAATGCAAGAAGTGATCGTGATCGGCGGCGGCGTGGTCGGCCTCACCTCGGCCTGGTGGCTGCTCGAGGCCGGCTATAAGGTCAGCCTGCTCGAACGCGAGAGCGCGCTCGGCGCGGCGGCCAGTTTCCGCAACGGCGGCCAGCTCAGCTACCGCTACGTGGCGCCGCTGGCCGACGCCGGCGTGCCCATGAAGGCGCTCCAGTGGCTGTTCCAGGAGGACGGCCCGCTGCGCTTCCGGCCCGAGGCCGACGTGCGCCAGTGGCGCTGGCTGGCCAACTTCCTGACCCACTGCCGCACTAGCGTGAACCAAAAAACCAGCGCCAAGCTGCTCCAACTCGGCGAATTGAGCCGCGTCCAGATGGCGCGCCTCGCGCTCGACGTGCCGCTGGCCGACTTCGCATGGCGCGACCCGGGCAAGCTGGTCGTGTACCGCTCGCGCGCCGCCTTCGCGGCGGCCGCCGCCGCGCGTCCCGACTCGGGCGACACCAGCGAGGTGCTGTCGGCGGCCGAATGCGTGCAGCGCGAACCGGCCCTGGCGGCGGCGCAGGGCGCGCTGGCCGGCGGCATTTTCAATGGCGGCGAGGCGGTCGCCGACTGCCACGCGTTTTGCCTCGCGCTGGCCGCGCGATTGCGTTCGCACCCGAATTTTGCGGGCTTTATCGCCGGCGAGGCGCGCGCGATCGTGGTCGACAACGGCGCCGTGAGCGGCATCGACACCGGCACCGAGACGCTCAAGGCCGACGCCTACGTGCTCGCGGCCGGCATCCAGAGCCGCACGCTGGCCGCCACCGCCGGCATCTACCTGCCGCTGTATCCGCTCAAGGGCTACAGCCTGACGGCGCCGATCGGCGCGACCCACTGCGCGCCGCACATCAGCGTGACCGACTTCGAGCGCAAGGTGCTGTACGCGCGCATCGGCGACACGCTCAGGGTCGCGGCGATGGTCGACATGGTCGGTGAGGACGTGTCGCTCGACGCCAAACGCCTTGCCGGGCTGACCCGGCAGGTGCGCGAGACCATGCCCAACGGCGCCGACTACGACGCCATTTCGCCATGGGCGGGCCTGCGCCCGGCCACGCCGGGCGGCGCGCCTATCATCGGCGCGACCCGCTACGGCAACCTGTGGCTCAACGTCGGCCAGGGGCCGCTCGGCTTCACTTTCGCCTGCGGTTCGGCCAGCCTGCTGGCCGACGCCATGTGCGCCAAGGCGCCGCCATTCGCGATGGACGGCCTGCAGCTGCGCAAATAAGGGCGCGCTAGTCGGCGGCACGCAGGACCTTGTGTTCGACCAAAAAGGCGCGGATCGCGTCGTTGGCGGCGCTTACCTCGCGCCGCGAAAATGCGCCATGGATGCCGCCCGGGATCGTCACGAGGCGGTTCGGCACGCCCGCTTTGTCGAGCGCCGCGTGCAGCGCGGCCGACTGCGCGTGCGGCACCACCGGGTCGGCGCCGCCGTGCACCGAGATCAGCGGCGGCAGGCCCGGGCGCACCAGCCGCAGCGGCGAAATCGCCTGCGCCAGCGCGCGCCGTTCCGGCATGCTGCCGAACCATTCGATCGCATAGTGGCGCGCCGTGCTGCCCTCCAGCAGGGCGTCGACGTCGGCCACGCCGAACCAGTTGATCACCGCCGCGACCCGCACCGGCTCCTCGCGCGCCCCGCCCCAACGTTCGCTGTCCGGGGTCGGGCAGCTGCGGTCGAATGGCGAACCGGCCGGCAGCATCGCGCTCGTCATCGCAAGGTGGCCGCCGGCCGAGTCGCCCGCGACCACCAGCGCGGAGGTGTCGAACTGGTAATGCGACGCCATCTTCTGCACCCAGCGCAGCGCGCAGCGGCAGTCCTCGACCGCAGCCGGCGCGGGCGCCACACGGCCCAATCGGTACTCGACGTTGACGACCGCCCAGCCAAGCGCGAGGTAGGGCATCAACAGCAAGGCGGCATTCTCCTTTTTGCCCTCGACCCAGCCGCCACCGTGGAAATAGACCAGGGTCGGCACCGGCTTGCGCGCGCCGCGCGGCAGGTACAGGTCGAGTTTTAACTCGACGTTCGACGCGACCGCGTAGGTGATGTCGGGTTTTATCTGATAGCTGAACCCGATCGTATCTGCAAACTCGACGCCGGCCGGCGCCGCTAAGGCGGTCCCGGCGAGCAGCCAGGCAAGGCAGAGCGCAGTTGCACGCAGTGGAAAGTTCAGCATGATGGTTCCCTTCTCAAAAATGACTCACATGCGCAGGGCCAGGCCGCGCCGCGCGCACAGGCCGGCCACGAAACACAAGGCGGCGGTGTAAGCGGCCGCGCGCACGATGCCCAGCGACGGCATCGCCGTCAATGCCGCAATCGCGGCGCCCGCCCCGCTCAGGGTCAGCACAGGCAATAGCAGGCTGGACACGCCCGCATACGCGACCAGCGGATTGCGCCCCGCGCCGGTGAACAGCGCGAACGCGGCGCCAAAGCGGCGCACCTCGATCAAAATGTGGAGCAGCACCAGCATCAGCATCCCCGCGCCGGCGCCGACAAAATAGAAACTGAGCGTGGCCCTGCCCTTTTGGATCCCGCCCTCATACGGTTCGAACGCGAGGCCCAGCACGATTAAAAAAACGGCGCATCCGGCCAGCCGCGCCAGTGCGCGCGGCGCCCCGGCGCGCAAGCTCCAGACCAGAACGCAGCAAAGCGGTGCCACGATCGCCGCCGTCGCCAACCACCAGCGCCCGAACAATCCGATCAGCAGCACGGGCACCAGCGCCGCGCAAGCGAAGGCCGCAACATCGAACCGTGGCGACGGCGCCGGTGCCGGCGCTCGTGCGAGGCGCAGCAGACATTCGCCGGCGAAGAGGCCCGGCACCACGATGAACAGGTACTGCTGGAAGGCGACCGCCACCAGCGCCGGCAGCGGCGACAGGTTCCAGATCCACAGGCCCCATCCCGGCACCTCGTGGGCCAGCCGCAGCGCGAGCAGGATGCACAGGACTGCGAGGCGCAGCGACGGCCTGCGCCTGGTCGCCAGCCAGAGCAGCGCCCCGCTCAGGGCGACGTTGGCGAGCACCACGATGATGATGTCGTTGCGGTGGTAATCGAAGCGTGCTCCGTCCTGGGCGCGGAACAAAAACATCAGCAGCGCCGCCCCGCTCCAGCCGAGGACCCGCACCAGCGTGCGCGCCAGCGGCGTCCACGTGGACGGCAGGCGCGCAAACAGCGGGAACAACAACAGGAAGCCTGTCAGCGAATACAGCGCGGTTTGCCAGGGCGTGTCGAGCTTGGCGACGTAGGGGCTGATGTGCTTCACATAGACCGCGAACACGAGCATCAGAAAGGCGCGCTGCGCCACGCCCAGGGCGAGCGAACGCCGCGACTGCCCGCGCGCCAACGCGGCCGACATGGCGAGCGGAATGGCCGCGCCCATGGCGAACAAGAATAAGGGGAAAACGAGATCGACCCAGGAGATGCCGGGCAATCCGGGATTGAAGGTGTGCAGCGGTGGTGGATTCTGGGCGTGGTACATCCAGCCCGGCAGCACGCGGAAGGGAATCAATCCCGAAAACAGCATGCCTGCGATCGCGATCCCGCGCAGGGCGTCGAGGGTCGCGATTCGTTCAATTTTCATTGGTGCTCATTTCGCTTCGACGGCAAGCGTGGCGCCGCGAGTGCGCCGCCACGCTCCCTCATCAGAACTTGGCTTTCAGGTTCAGATAGATCTGGCGGCCGTTCTTGTAGAAACCGAGCGGCATTTCCTCGGTGATCGCGTAGTAGCGGCGCACCGGGTTGAGCAGGTTGCTCGCGTCGAGCGTCAGCGAGAAGGTCGGCGACAATTTGTAGCTGGCCGACGCCGACAACGTGCCCTGCGCGGCCGCGTAGTTGGCCCCGGTCCGCACCAGCGAGGTCGGGTTGACGACGTCGACGCCATTGCCCGAGAAGCCGATCGCATAATCGGTCCGGTAGTTCCAGGCCAGGCTCGCGCTGAACTTGGCGTCCTCGTAGATCGCGCGCAGGTTGTACGTGACGTCCGAGGTGTACACCAGCGGGATCCCATCCTGGTCCTTGCTGTGGACGTAGGTCAGGTTGGCCAGCACGCCGAAGCCGGCGCCGATCGGGTGCTCACCCGAGATCTCGATGCCGTGAAGGCGCGCCTTTTTTCCGCTCGACGACGACACCGTGTAATCCGAATACGAGGTTTCCGGATCCTTGGTGGCGGCGAATTTGGTGATGTTGAACAGGCTCTGGATCGAGGTGCCCGGCTTTACATAGTCGTGGATGCGCTGGCTGAACACGCTGCCGGCGATATAGGCGCGCGGCGCGAAATACCAGCCCAGCGAGGCATCGGCGTTATTGGACGTGATCGGCGCGAGGTGGGGGTTGCCGGCCGACGCGGTGAAGGTCGTGTCGTTGACGCCCGAGAGCGACCCTGCCAGCTGGCTGAAATTGGCCCGGCCCAAAGTGCGCGAGAGCGACATCCGGCCGATCAGGCCGCGGTCGATATCCCAGCGCAGGTTAAAGCTCGGCAGCAGATTGTTATAGGTGTTCGACACCGAGACCGGCAGGTAGCCCGACAGGCGCGAACTGGTGATCGCGCCCTGCGAGATCAGGGTGCCGCTGCCCGGCGTGCAGCTCGTTGCCAATGCCGGGCAGGCCAGCGCGCCGTTGTTGAGCGCACGGTAGAAGTCGGAGCGCACCTTGGTCTGTACCCAGCGCACGCCGAGGTTGCCGCTCAATTTGTCGACCTCGAAATCCTGCGCGAAGTAGGCGGCGCGGTTGTCTTCGGTGACGGTCGCGCTCGAGCCCCAGTTTTTGTTCAGGACCGGGTCGTAGGTGAGGTTGGCGTTACCCCAGGCGATCAGGGTGTTGGTGTCGTAGCGCGGCAGATTGCGCGGGAAATTGCCGCTCAAGCCTTCGGCATAGTTGGACGGGAAGCTCTTGGTCGGCACCGCCCAGCTCGAATACGGGTAGTTCGCATCCATGTTCGCCTGCGACGAGCCGCCCGCGGCCAGGCCCGGCAGCTTGTACTGGCCATTGACGGTGACCTTGTCGTTGACGTGCGAACTGCCACGCACACCGAATTTGAAGGTGGTCAGCCCGCCCGTGTCGATCTTGAGGGCGCCGTCGGCGTGGGCGTAGCTTTCTTTGTCGAGCGTGTAGATCGCGCCGCCGACGTTGGGCAGCAGGCGGTAGCTCTTCATGTCGGTCAGGTCGGTGCCGGTGATGTTCCAGTCGGCGGGCGCGCGGCCGTTATCGTTAAATTTATAGGTGATGCCCTTGTCGAAAATTTCGTACAAGGCGCCCGGCTGGCCGGCGGTCTCGCCGGTGCCCTTGGTCGCGCCGACCTTTGCAGTCAGGGTCAGCGACGCGGTCGGCTTCCATTTGAGGTCGACGTCGTGGTAGGCCGCGGTCGACTTCGCGCCGGTGCGCGCCTGGTGCCCGAACTGCAGCGTCGGACCGTCTTTGCGAGTCGGATTCGGGATGATCGTGGCGCTCGTGATCACATCGCCGACGATCGTGAAGTTCTTGATCAAGCCGCCGTTGTTGACCACCGTGGCCGGCTCGGCAAACGCCGAGGTGTTGTAGTTGTCGGCCGAGAGCGAGGAGCTGAACACGTTCACATTGACGTCGAGCGCGTGGCTTGGTTTGAACTGGAGGCCGAGGTAGCCGCCCTGGCGTTCGCGCACACCCTCGAAGAAGGCGGAGTTGAGCTGGTTAGGCAGGCGCTTGCCGACCAGTGCGGCGTCGCCGCCCTTGGTCGGGTCGGCCGCGGCCTGGGTCTTCAGGTAAAGGCCCTGGCCAAAGTTCTCCTGGCCGTCGCGGCGCAGGTGGCGCGTTTCCTTGAACACCTGGGCCAGCACGCCGACGGTGCCGGCGCTGTTTTTCCAGTTCATCAGCGCGTTGAGCTGCGGGTCGGTGGTGCCGGCCAGCGTCGAGTGCGCGGCGCCCACGGAGACTTCGCCGACGAGGTGCTTCTTCTGGTCGAGTGGACGGCGCGTCATGATGTCGACGCTGCCGGCGATGCCGCCCTCGACGATGTCGGCGCGGCCGTTTTTATACACGATGGCCTGGCCGATCAACTGCGACGGCAGCATGCCGAAGCTGATGCCGCGCGTGTTCGTATTCTGGTCGCCGATGTACCAGTCGCCCGAACTGAGCGAGTGGCCGTTGAGCGTGGTCTGGTTCAGGAATGGCGGCGTGCCGCGGATCGCGATGCGTTCGGCTTCGTCGAAGGCGAGCGCCGAGTTGTAGGTGATGTTGACGCCGGCCAGGCGGGCCAGCGAATCGGCGATGTTCTTGTCCGGCATCTTACCGATGTCTTCGGCGGTCACGACCTCGATATTGGTGTCGGCGTTCTTTTTGACGTTGATCGACTTTTGCAGCGATGCGCGGATGCCCGTCACTTCGACGACTTGGACTACCTCGGGCGCGGCGGCCGATTGCGCCGAGGCCGGCAGGCTGAGCGTCAGGATGGACAGCGCCACAGCTGCCGCGATCGGGGTCATTTTCAAATTCATTTCGGTTGTCTCCAGGGTGTAATGTGCTGAAGTCGTCCAAATTACGGCAATTGGTCTATTTCGTCAAACAAAATCTAGACCACATTGGTATTTAATTGTCTTGTTTTGGCACAACACCCATGTCGGGCCGCCGATCGCGCAGCAGCTCGACCTTCACATATCGCTGCGGCAACACCAATTGCCTGCCGCTACGCAACACGACGTCAAGGTATTCCCAGCGCGCGCCATCGTGGCCGATCGCCCGATACAGCCCGGCGCCGAGCTTCGGCACCCGCCACTGGTTCTGGCCGCGCGTACCGCTTGCGCGCGCCAAGGGCAGCGAGGGCATGCGCCAGCCCGGGCCGAAACGCGGCGACGCCGCCGGGCCGCTGGCCTTGTAGAACGCGGTCAGCTGCTGCGCATACAGGTCGAGCACGCCCCGGCTGTACCAGAGCACATGGCCGCCGTTGCCGAGTTTGCGGGTCAGCTCGATCGAGCCGCGCAACTGCTCCCAGCTCGAGTCGGTGCCGTCGCCGACGATGCGGATGCCGGCGATCAGGTCGCGCTGGCGGTTGCCGCCAAGCGTGCGCATCGCCTCCACTTGGCCGGTCCAGGTCTTTTCGAAATCGGCATAGCTGAAGCGGTAGGCCTGAGGGATGAATTCGTCCCAGCGCGGCGTGGTGGTGGCGCTGGCCGCGTGCTTGAACGAGGCCGACGAAGGCGCCGACTGCAGGCGGTCGCGCGCGCCCCATGCGCTCCACACGGGCCACTCGAGCAGGTAATGCTCCCAGGCCCAAGGGTGCACCGCGGGGCTGAGCGAAATGAGCAGCCCCGGACGGCGCGCGCGGATCTCCTGCACGAACATCTTCGAGAACTCATTGACCTTGTCGGCGCGCCAGCGCATCCATTCGGGGTCGAGGTGGTCCTGCGGCGGACGCCGGCCGCCATGCTCGGCCGCGTAAACCTGCTGGGTATAGTCGTCGTAACCCATCGTGATGTGCGGCCAGACGATGCGGTCGTCGAGCTGGATGCCGTCGACGTCGTACTTGTCGACCGACTCGAGCACCATGTCGAGCAAAAACTGGCGCGCCTCGGGATGCAGCGGATTAAGCCACACGAAACCGTTTGGCGCGACCTCGCCGCCTTGCTTGTCGCGGCTAAGCCAGGCCGGCTTCTGCTTGCGCAGGTCGTTCATCGTGTCCTTGTAGGCGGCCATAAAGCCGTACTCGAACCACGCCACATACACCATGCCGTTGCGGTGCGCCTCGATCAGCGATTCCTGCAGCAGGTCGCGCGCCGGCGCCTGGCGCTGGGCGGGAGAGTCGCTCGGATCCTGCGGCTGCGGGACCGGACGCTGGCGCAAGCCGATGGTCCGCTCGAGTACATCGGACGGGAACTGGGTGTAGCCGTTCTTCCAGGTCTCGACATAGACCGTGTTCATGCCGATCTCCTTCAGGCGGCGCATCGACGCGGCCGTGTCGGCGGGCGTGCCCAGTGCGCTGTTGCCGGTTGTGGTCAGCCAGGTGCCGCGCACTTCGCGCTCGGCGGCGGCGGCGGTAAAACACATGGCGAGGGAGGCGATGGCGAGCCCGTGGCGCGCGAGTGGAATTAAATTCATGGGGTTCCCGATGATTAAACTAGACCTATTTGAGAAAATAATAGTACCATTGGATCACAATTGCATGTTCCACGGATTGATCATTTATTTACTGGCCCGGCATCCCCCCCCATGAGCGACTCCCCACAATTCCTCTCGATCGACTTCCTGTCGATCGACTTCTTAGAAGCGCACATCCGCGACACCATGGCGTTTTACGACGGCCGCTGCGTCGACCCGGACGGCGGCTTCTTCCACTTCTTCATGGACGACGGCAGCGTCTACGACCGGCACACGCGCCACCTCGTCAGCAGCACGCGCTTCGTGATCAACTACGCCAAGGCCGCGCGCCAGTTCGGGCGCCCCGATTACGCCGCCCTCGCCCGCCATGGCCTCGACTATATAGAGCAGGTACACTTCCAGCCCGCCACCGGCGGCTACACCTGGCTCGTGCGCGATGGCGAGGTGGTCGACGCGACCAACCATTGCTACGGCGTGAGCTTCGTCATCCTTGCCTATGCCGAGGCGCTCAAAGCCGGCGTGCCAGGCGCCGCCGAGGGACTCGAGCGCGCCTATGCGCTGCTGCGCTCGCGCTTTTGGCGAGAGGCCGACGGCTTGCTGGTCGACGAATACGACGCCGACTTCGGCCGGCTCTCGCCCTACCGCGGACAAAACGCCAATATGCACGGCTGCGAAGCGCTGATCTGCGCCTTCGAGGCCAGCGGCCAGGCGCACTACCTCGAACACGCGCTCACGATCGCCGAGAGCGTGACCGGGCGCCTCGCGTCTCAATCCGGCGGTCTGGTATGGGAGCACTACGACCAGGCCTGGCAGGTCGACTTAAACTACAACCTCGACGACCCCAAACACCTGTTCCGGCCATGGGGCTTCCAGCCGGGGCACCAGACCGAGTGGACCAAACTACTGCTCACGTTGCACCGCCACGCGCCCGACCCGGCGCTGGCCGAACGCGCACGCCGACTGTTCGACCAGGCGATGGACAAAGCCTGGGACCACGAAAGCGGCGGTCTCTTTTACGGCTTTGCGCCCAATGGCACGATCTGCGACAGCGATAAATATTTCTGGGTCCAGGCCGAAAGCCTGGCCGCCGCCGCCCTGCTGATCGAGTACTGCGGCGCGCCCGCCTACCGCGACGCCTACGAGCGCCTCTGGCAATACAGCTGGCGCCACATGGTCGACCATACCCACGGCGCCTGGTACCGCATCCTCGATGCGCGCAACAATAAATACAGCGCCGAGAAAAGCCCTGCCGGCAAAACCGACTACCACACCATGGGCGCGTGCTTTGAAGTAATCGACATGCTGCGGCGCGCGGAGGGCAAGCAATGAAGTCCAGCCCAGTTTTGGCGAAGCCCTGATCGACCTGCTGCAAGACCCGATACGCGCGATCGACCGGCGGGCGACGCTGCTGCGCCAACTGGCGAATCAAAGTCTGGAGCTCGGAGCCTTCAGCCTGACTGACGGCGCGCCCCGGCGATGGTTCTAGACCATCGCCTCCGCAAACCACTGGGTGACCAATTCGGTGCGCGTGATCGCAGTACCGACCGTGACCGCCCAGGCGCCGGCCTCGCGCGCCTGACGGACCTGCTGCGGCGTGTGGATCCGCCCCTCGGCCATCACGCGCGGCGCGAACGCGGCCACGCGGGTGATCAAGGAATAGTCGGGTTCCTGCGGCACCTCGCCGCCGGTATAGCCGGACAGCGTGGTCCCGATGATGTCGAAGCCGAGCGCGTGCGCGGCGGCGGCGTCTTCTTCGGACGAGCAATCGGCCATGGCCAGGGCACCGCCTGCGTGGATTGCGCCGAGCAGGTTGGCCAGCGTTTCGGGCCGGGTACGGCCGGTGGCATCAACCGCGATGATATCGGCGCCGCCCGCGAGCAGGTCGTCGACATCGCGCAGGAACGGCGTGATGCGCACCGGCGAATCGGCCAGGTCGCGCTTGACGATGCCGATAATCGGCACCGTGATCGAGCCGCGCACTGCGGCCACGCGCGCGGCGCCTTCGATGCGCACCGCGCCGGCGCCGCCGAGCACCGCCGCCATGGCGAAGCGGCGCACGATGTCGGCGCTATCGAGCGGCCCGTCGTCGATCGGTTGGCACGACACGATCAGCCGGCCGGCCATGCGGGCGTCGAGCGCGGCCAGTTTGTCGACGCTCATGCCGCACCCTCTTCCGGCGAGCCGGGCACAGGGCCCGGACGCAGCACGCTGACCTCGAACCGGTAGCGGTCGGCCCGGTACAGGCTTTTGCCATACTCGAAAATTTTGCCATTACTCGTGGTCACCTGCCGTTCGACCAGCAGGGCCGGGCTGAAAGGCGCCACGTCGAGCAGGTCGGACTCGTCCTCGTTGAGCACCGTCGCGTGGATCTGCTGGGTCGCCGATTTGATATGCAGGTTGTAATTTCGTTCAATCAGTTCGTACAGCGAATGGGTGGCCAGCAGGCTCGCGTCGAAGTCCGGCAGCGCCTCTTGCACCAGGTAGACCGTCTCGAGCGCCATCGGCTCGTCGTTGGCGAAGCGCAGGCGGCGGATCTCGATCGCGTTCGCGCCCGGGACCATTTTGAGCTTTTGCGCCAGCTTGGCGCCGGCCCGGATCACGCGCGTCGAGAGCACTTCGCTCGATGGTGTCAGTCCACGTTCGCGCATGTCTTCCGAAAACGAGATCAACTGGAACTGCTTGACCAGGGCCTGGCCCGAGACGAAGGTGCCGGCGCCCTGTTTGCGCTGCAGCAGGCCGTCTTTTTCGAGCTCGCGCAGGCTGCGCCGCAAGGTCTCGCGCGCCACGCCGAGGCGCTCGCTGAGCTCACGCTCGGACGGCAGACGCACACCCTCACCATTTTGCTGGATCAGGTTGAGCAGGTTCTGCTTGAGGGTGTCGCGCTTTTGCGCGCGGTCCGGTTTTTCAGCTTTTTCCAATGCGCTCTCCAAACAATGGCCTTCGATTGGTCCATTCTATCATTGATTTACATACAAAACTAGACCAATTTCACCGTTTTCCGACCAAGTTTGAGAGAAATTTTTACGAAATAGCGCCATAACGCGTCATTTCGTGAAAATTTACTGTACCATTGGTATATTATTTGCGAGCAACACCATTTGGATGCACATCCCCCACCATGCCAAACCCGCCATGCTGAAACAAATGATCCGCCCCGCCCTCGCGGCATGCCTGTTCGCGCTGTGCCCCACGGCGTCCGCCGCCGAGCAGGTGCGGTTCTGGACCATGCAGCTGTCGCCGCAAAACGACGCTTACGTCAACGGCGTGATCGGCGCATTTGAAAAGGCCAACCCCGGCATCAGGATCGAATGGACCGATGTGCCGTGGGCCGAAATGGAGCGCAAGACGCTCGCCTCGCTGGCCTCCGGCACCGCACCCGACGTCGCCAACCTCAATCCGCAGTTCGCCTCCAAGCTGGCAGAATTCGGCGCCCTGGCCGATCCCGAACGCTACCTGAGTGCGGACCAGGTGGCCGCCTTTTTGCCAGCCGCCTGGCGCGCCAACAGGTACGAAGGGAAGACCTTTGCGCTGCCCTGGTACTTAAACACCAACATCACCCTGTACAACCGCGACATCCTCGCGCGTGCACGCGCCGAGGTGCCGGCCACGCTCGAACAATTGGTCGGGTCGGCGCGCATGATCAAACAAGCCACCGGCAGCTACGCGTATTTTCCCGCGCTCGATGGAAGCAGCCCGCTCGAGCTGATGGTTGGCGCGGGCAACGCGCTGCTGAACAAAACCGCTTGCGGCGCCGGCTTCGCCAATCCCGGCGGCGCGCGCGTGTTCGAGATTTACCGCGCCCTGTACCAGGACGGCCTGGTACCCAAGAATGTCGTCACCGAAGGCCACCGCAAGGCGGTCGAGATGTTCCTCTCGGGCCAGGTCGCGATGGTCAGCACCGGCATGCAGTTTCTCGGTTATATAAAGACCAACAACCCGGCCATCTACGGGCGCATCGGGGTCGCGCCGCAGATCGGCGCCGGCGCGGGACCAGCCAGCATCGCCGCGATGAACGTCGCGGTGCTGCAAAACTCGAAGGTCAAACCGGCCGCCTTCGCCTTTGCCCAGTTTTTGACCAACGCCCACAACCAGCTCGAACTGGCGCGCCGGGTGCCGGTGTTGCCATCGACCGGGGCCAGCTACCGCGATCCGTTTTTCACGGTGCCGCTCGACGACGCGCTGGCCGATGCGGCGCGCGCGCTGTCGGTCAAGCAGGTCCTGCAAGGCGCGGTGCTGGTGCCGCCAATGCGCAAATACAGCAAGCTGCGCGTCAGTTACGCGCGCAACCTGCAATCGGTCATGCTGGGTAAAAAAAGCGTGCCCGAAGCGATACGCGACGTCGACCGCGAGTGGACCGGCGTGCTAGGGTGCGGCGCATGAAGCGCGCCTGCTTCGCCCTCGACATCGGGGGCACAAAAATCGCCGCAGCGCTGATCGACGAAGCCGGCACCGTGCTCGCGTCCACACGCCATCCGACCCCCGCGGCCGAAGGAGGCGCCGCCGTCCTCGCGCAAATGGCGGCCTGCCTCGACGAACTGGCGGTGCCCGCATCCAAACACGAACTGGTCGGCATCGGCATTTCGGCGGCCGGCGTGATCGACCCGGCGCGCGCCATCGTGGTCGACGCCACCGACGCCATCCGCGACTGGAAAGGACAGGATTTCAGGGCGTATTTCGGCGCCCTCCACGCTTTGCCGGTCTGGGCCGGCAACGACGTCACCTGCGCACTGCTCGGCGAGTTGTGGCGCAATCCCGCGCTCGCCGACGCCACCGGTACCGTGGCGATGCTAACCCTCGGCACCGGACTCGGTGGCGCTATCGCGCACAAGGGCGAACTGCTGCAAGGCCGCCACCACCTTGCCGGGCACTTTGGACGCACGATTGTGTGGACGCCCGAAGCGGGCCTGGTGCCGGTCGAGACGATGGTCTCGGGCAGCGGCTTGTTGTACCTGTACCGGCGCCGGCACGGCGAAGACGCCTACGACGGCGCCACCGTGATGGCGCTCGCGCACAAAGGCGATGCCATCGCAATGGGCGCGCTCGAGGCCTGGATCGGACACCTGGCGGTACAACTGCACAATCTGCACTGGAGCCTCGACCCCGACGTGGTCCTGCTCGGCGGCGGGGTGGTCGATTCACGCGCCCTGTGGTGGGACGCGCTTGAGCGGCGCATCGCGGCGATGAACGTGCCCGTCACGATCGCGCCCGCGACCTTGGGCAACCGGGCCGGCCTTGTCGGCGCGGCCAAACTGGTATGGAATGGAAGCGCCGCATGAAAAATCTCGAGCATCCGATGCTCCCCTATTTGTTCCTGATCCCGGCCTGCAGCATCGTCGGCATGTTCGTGATCTACCCCGCGCTGCAGGCGATCTTCCTGAGCTTCACCGACTTCAATATGATCACCACGCCGTCGTACGTCGGCCTGGCCAATTACCGCGGCTTGTGGCGCGACCCGTTCTTCTGGTCGGCCCTGCGCAACACGCTGCTCTATCTGGTGATTGTGGTGCCCTTGCTGGTGCTGCTGCCGATCTTTTTGGCCATGCTGGTCAACCGCGCGATCCCGGCGATCACGCTGTTTCGCGCCGCGCTGTACCTGCCGGCCATCACTTCGCTCGTGATCAGCGGCTTAATGTGGAAATGGGTGTACGAGGAAAAGGGCATCCTCAACTACTTCCTGATCGCCAGCGGCATCACGGACACGCCGGCTGCCTTCCTGACCGACCCGTCCAACGCCCTGTTCAGCGTGATGGCGGTGACCGTCTGGAGCGGGCTCGGATACTACATGGTGATCTACCTCGCCGGCCTGCAATCGATCCCGCGCCACCTGTACGAGGTGGCCGAGGTCGAGGGCGTGAGCAAATGGCAGCAGACCTTGCACATCACGATACCGTTGCTGCGCCCGTCCGTGGCGGTGGTCACGGTGATGTCGTCGATATCGGCCATGAAGGTGTTCGAGGAGGTCTATGTGATGACCCAGGGCGGACCGCTCGACTCGAGCAAGACGCTGGTGTTCTATATCTACCAGTCGGCGTTTGAAGAATTCGAAATGGGCTACGCGTCCGCCGTCGGCGTGGTGCTGTTCGGGATCACGCTGGTTTTCTCGTTGATTAATCTTCGCCTGCTTGGAAAGAAACAATAAGATGCGCACCCCGAACCCATCGCGCAAGCGCGCACGCCTGCTCTCGACCGCGCTGCGCTACCTCGCCCTGACTACGGTCACGCTGCTGACGATCGGCCCTTTTTTGTGGCTGCTGTCGACCTCACTCAAGCCGGCCGCCGAAGACATTTTCAGCTATCCGCCGCAACTGCTGCCGCACGCGCCCACGCTGGACAACTACGCGCGCATTTTCGCCGGCCAGCCGTTCCTGGTGTACCTCAAAAACAGCCTGATCGTGGCCCTGCTGTCGGTCAGCTGCAACCTGTTGTTCTCGTCGCTCGCGGCCTACCCGCTGGCGCGCATGCAGTTTCGCGGCCGCGCGCTGATCTTCGGCCTGCTGCTCGCGTCGATGATGATCCCGTTCCAGCTGCTGATGATCCCGGTCTACAAGCTCGCCGTCGGCCTGGGCCTGCAGAACAGCTACCTCGGCCTGGTGCTGCCGCATGCCTGTAGCGCGTTCGGCATCTTCTTCATGCGCCAGGCATTCGTCTCGGTGCCGGTCGCGCTCGAGGAGTCGGCGCTGATGGAGGGCGTCTCGCGCCTCAGGATCTGGTGGTACGTGGTGCTGCCGCTGGTCAAACCATCGCTTGCGACGCTGGCCGTGTTCAGCTTTATCGCGGTCTGGGGCGACTTTTTATGGCCGCTGATTATCATCGACCAGCCCGCGCTGTTCACGCTGCCGCTGGGCGTGAACCGGCTCTCGAGCACCTTCTCGCTCGACTGGCGCCTGGTCGCCGCCGGCGCCGTGTTCTCGGTGCTGCCGATCCTGCTGTTTTTCGGATTCACACAAAAGTACTTCATTGAAGGCGCACTAAAAGGAGCGGTAAAAGGATGAGCAGCACGGACAACAGCATCCCAGTCAGCGTGGTGGTGCAGACCCACTGGGACCGCGAGTGGTACCTTACGCACCAAGCCTTCATCGCGCGCCTGCTGCACGTGATGGAGAAGGTGTGCGCGCAGCTCGAATCGGGACAACTGCACAGCTTTATGTTCGACGGCCAGACCGCCGCGCTCGAGGACCTGCTCGCCAACTGCGAGCCAAAGCTGGCCGCGCGCGTGCGCCGTTTGGCCGCCGACAAACGCATCGTGCTCGGGCCCTGGTACGTGATGGCCGACCAATTCCTGAGCTCGGGCGAGGCGCTGATGCGCAACCTCGAAATCGGCATCGCCGACGCAGAATCGGCCGGCAACTGCCAGCGCGTCGGCTACCTGCCCGACACCTTCGGCCATATCAGCCAGATGCCGCAGATACTACGCCACTTCGGGATCGGCTCGGCCGTCATGTGGCGCGGGGTCGACAGCGCCGACTCCGAATTCGACTGGCACGCGCCCGACGGCAGCGTCGCCGGCACCGTGTTCCTGACCCAGGGCTACTACCAGCACCCGTTTAACATCGAAGCGTGGCGCGAATCGCTGACCGGCTATCTGGACCAGGTGCGACCGCGCAGCCTCGGCGGGCCGCTGCTGCTGACCCAGGGCGGCGACCATCTAGTGCCGGGCGACGCGCTCGCGACCCGGATCGCCGCGTACAACGACGCGCAGCAGCAATACCATCTCGCACAAGCCACGATGGAAGACTATGTCGGCGGCGCGCTGGCCGCCAGCGCCGGCCGGCGCCGCGCGGTGCATGGCGAATTGCGCCAGAACGCGCAGGCATTCGTGCTGCCCGACGTGCTCTCGACGCGGCGCTACCTCAAGCGCCTCAACCAGGCGGCCGAGGACAAGCTGACCGGCGTGGTCGAACCGTTGCTCGCGCAGCTTGCGCTTGCCGGCGACTATCCGGCCGCCTACCTCGAACAGACCTGGCGTTTGCTGTTGCAGCAGCAGGCGCACGACTCGATCTGCGGATGCAGCATCGACGCGGTGCACGACGAAATGCTGACCCGCTACGCCTTGCTCGACCAGCGCATGGACGCACTGATCGAACGCGCATCGGCCGGCGCCGGCCTGATCGGCCTCTCGGTGCACGATGGCCACGCACAGGGCCCGTTCGGTGACGACGGCTGTTTTACGATCTTCAATCCGCTGCCCAAGACGGTCGATGGCTGGCATGAGCACGCGCTGTTCCTCAAAGGCGACGCTGCGGCGGCATTGACGGTCACGGGGCCTGGCGGCGAGGCGATCGAGCATGCCGTGCTGTCGGTGGCACCGCACAGCATCCTGCGCTCGCCGCTCGACGATTTCCCGGACCGTATCGAAGGCCACTTGTACCAGCTTGCGCTGCGCTGCCGCCTGCAAGGCATGGCGGCGCTGGCCTGCACGGCAAAACCGGTGGGCCCGGCGCCGGTTCACGCGCCCCTGTCCACCGCGATCGAAAACTCAATCATGCGCATCGCCTTCAACGACGGCGAGCTGACATGGGCCGACAAGGAAAGTGGTGAAACGATCGAGGCGACGCTCGCGATCTATAGCGAACTCGATGCCGGCGACAGCTACAATTTTTCGCCCCCGCCGACCCAGCGAATCACCATGCAAACGCGCTTTGCCTTCGTCAGCGCCGTCAACCACGGCCCGGTACAGGAACTGAACCTGACGATCGAAATGCGCGTGCCCGCCGGACTCGATGCGCAGCGCGGCGGCGCCGACACGGCCACGGTACTCAACACTGGAACGCTGCGCCTGCGCCTATGGCAGGACAGCGACATGGCCGACTGCCGGCTCGACTGGCACAACCAGGCGCGCGACCAGCGTACCCGCCTGCTGCTGCCGTTGTCGGGCCAGGTCGATAGCACGGGCAGCGACAGCGCCTTTAGCTGGGAGCAGCGCCCGGTGGTGACTGCGCAGTATCCCGCCCTGCCCTCGCGCACCGAAATGCCGGTTGCGGTCAACCCGACGTACAGCGCGATCATGGCGGGCACGCTCGCGTTCTGCCACCGGGCGATGCAGGAATACGAAGTGATCCTGCACGCAGGCCGCCAATACCTCGGCGTGACCATGGTGCGCAGCGTGGGCTGGCTGTCGCGGCGCGACCTGGTCACGCGCGGCGTCGGCGCCGGCCCGGATATCGCGACGCCGGGCGCCCAGTGCCTCGGCCACGAGCGCTTCGAGTTCCGCTTTGGACGCGTGGCGCCGCAACAGGTGCTCGCGCGCGCACAGGCGATGCGGCGCCCGCCCGTACTGCTGCGCGGGCACAGCACGCAATGGCGCGCGCCGATCGAAGCCGGCGCCGCGGCACTCCAATTCAGCGCGCTGCGCATGCGTGGCGACGCACAGGAACTGCGCATATGGAATCCGACCGCAAGCGCGCTCGCGGTTTCGCTCGGCGACGCCGGCTGGGTGCGCGTGCTTGACGACGACAATGGGGTTATCAACCCGCATGCGATCGCGACCTTCCGGAGGCCGGCATGACGGCGCGCCGCATCGTCGCGCTGCCCGTAGATGGCCGTCCGGTCGTGCGCGAGCAGGTCCAGATGCTGGTCGCGAACGCGGGCTGGGAACTGGCGATGCCGCCCGTTTCCGCGCTGGGCAATATGCGCGTGCCAGCCGACCGCAATGCCTTGGCCGGATGGCTCATGCAGGAGTCCCCAAGCGCCACAGGCTTTGTGATCTCGCTCGATATGCTCGCCTACGGCGGCTTGGTGCCGTCGCGTTTCATCGACGACCCGCTCGAACGCCTCGAACAATTCCTGGCACTGCTGCCCGCGCTGAAGGCCGAGCATCCCGACAAACCGGTGTACGCGTTCGCCGCCACCATGCGCATATCGAACAACAACGTCAACGAAGAAGAAAAAACGTACTGGTCCGAGTTTGGCGAACTGATTTGGCGCTGGTCCTACTTTAGCGACAAGCACGCGCTGCAAGGCCGGGCCGAGGACGCCGCCCATGCGGACGAGGCGATGCGCGCCATTCCCGAGCATGTGCGCGACGACTACCTTGCGACACGCACGCGCAACCGTAGCCTAACCCTGCACGCGCTCGACCTCGTGGCCGCAGGCGTGATCGACCGCCTGGTGCTGCCGCAAGACGACACCGCCGAATTCGGCTTCAACATCGCCGAGCGGCGCATGCTCGAGCAGCGCATCGCCGAACTGGGCGTGGCCGACAAGGTGTTGGTCTACCCGGGCGCCGACGAGGTGATGCACACGCTGTGCGCGCACATGGCCGGCGCCCTGTCGCACACGCCACCGCTCGCGTTCTACCTCTCGTGCGGCGATCCCACGCGCGTCGAGCAACTGCATGCGCTCTACGAAGACCGCCCAGTGCTCGAAGCCGTCGCGCGCCAGGTCGCGGCTGCCGGCGCGCGGCTGGTTGCGTCGCCCGACGAGGCGGACCTGATACTGGCCGTGCACACGCGTGGCACGGGCCAGGGCGACTGGGCCATGACCAAGCCGCTGCCGGATCCGCAGCCCGTTTCGCATACGTGGCTCGAGCAACTGGCCGGCTGGCACGGAGCCGGCAAGCCGGTCGCGCTGCTCGACCTGGCGTATGCGAATGGCGGTGACCCGGTGCTGGTCGGCGAACTTGCGGCGCGCCTTCCGCTGAACAAGCTGGCCGCCTACGCCGGATGGAACACGGCCAGCAACAGCATCGGCAGCCTGGTCGCGCAGTGCGTGCTCGCGCGCGCCGACCTGCACGCCGGCGGCAACCAGAAAGTGCTGGCGCTGCGCCTGCTCGAGGATTTTCTCTACCAGGCGGTGCTGCGGCAAACGGTGCGCAACAGCGTGCGCGAGTCCGATTGCGGCCCGGAGGCGCTGCGCGACGTGGTCGCGCAGGTCTTCATCGGCCATGCCAACGCCTGGGCCCGGGCCCAAGGCCTCGGCTGGGAAGTGTACGACGTGTCGCTTCCATGGAACCGCACTTTCGAGATCAACATCCAACTGCGCGCCGCAGGGTGGGCCCAATGACGCGTATCGATTGCGATATCGCCGTGATCGGCGCCAGCCTCGGTGGCGTGATGGCCGCATGGCAGGCCGCCAGCGAAGGCCGCAAAGTTGTGCTCGCGGCCGAATTCGACTGGTTGGGCGGACAACTGACCAGCCAGGGCGTGCCACCCGACGAGCATCCCCTGATTGAATCGGGCGGCGCGTCCGATAGCTACCTTGCCATGCGCGCGGCGCTGCGCCAGAGTTATCTCGACCACCCGCAGTTCAGCGACAACAGCGTGATGACCGAGGGCTGCAACCCGGGCGATGGCTGGGTCAGCCGGCTTTGCATCGAACCGCGCCTCGCCGCCGACTACATCGAACAGCTGCTCTCACCACTGGTCGACAGCGGCAACCTGCGCATCTTGCGCGGCGTGCTGCTAGCCGGCGCCAGACGCGAAGGCCGGCGCATCGCAGAAGTCCGGTTGCAGGACAGCGCCGAGAAATTGATCGACCTGCGGGCCGCGTGGTTCCTCGACGCGACCGACACCGGCGCGTTGATCAAAGCGGCCGACCTGCCCTACCGCCTCGGCAAAGAGGCCCACGCTGAATTTGGCGAAGCCGACGCGCCGCTGGAGGCCGACCGGCTCGACCAGCAACCTGTCACGATGGTGATGGCCTTGCGGCGCACGGGCGAAGGCAGCGGCATTGGCGCGGCCCCACCCAATTATGGATTCTGGGTGAGCCACGCGCTGCCCCACTACGACTATTTGCAGTTTAGCGAATACATCCCCGGCAGCGGCCGTGGCCAAGCGGTGAAGCTGCCGCTGTTCGGCAGCGGCGACACGCTCGACATGTGGCGCTATCGGCGCGTGGTGTGCGCGCACAACTGGCAGCCGCCGCGGCCCGAGGTATCGCTCGTGAACTGGGCGCAAAACGACTACGGACTGCAGCCCCTGCTCGACGGCCCAGTGGGCGAAGCCGAGGTGGTGCGGGCAGCGCGCGAGCTCTCGCTATGCCTGCTGCACTGGCTGCGCACCGAGGCGCCGCGCGAAGACGGCGCCCTGGGCTACCCCGATCTCGCGCTCGCGCCGGACGTGCTGGGCAACCCCGACGGCCTCGCGCAACAGGTCTACGTGCGCGAATCGCGCCGCGTCGTCGGCCTCGAATGCCTGTCGCAGACCGATATCGCGCTCGGCGCCGCCGGCCCGGTGCCGACCACGCTCGCCAACAGCGTGGGCGTGGCCTGGTACAACCTCGACATCCACCCGACCTGCGTCTCGGGCCACGGCGTGAATGCGCGCGTGCGGCCGTTCTGTCTGCCGCTCGGCAGCTTTATCCCGCGCGACTGCGACAACCTGATCCCGGCCTGCAAGAACATCAGCATCACCCACCTGGTCAATGCGTGCACGCGCGTGCATCCGGCCGAATGGCTGATCGGCGAGGTGGCCGGCTTGCTGGCCGTGTTCGCGATGGACTCGGGCCGCGCGCTGGCCGACATCCACGCCGACCCGCTGCTTGTGCGGCGCTTCCAGACACGTTTGAAAGCGGCCGGCATCCCCCTGTCCTGGGATGCCGCGCTGCTGGCCCGCCTCCCCCACAATTCCCATTAAGCGAATCGACCATGGCTTCCCTTACCCTGCACGGCATCACGAAGCGCTTCGGCGCGCACCAGACCATCCATGGCGTCGACCTGACCGTGGAGCCGGGCGAATTCGTGGTTTTCGTCGGCCCTTCCGGTTGCGGAAAATCGACCCTGCTGCGCATCATCGCCGGCCTCGAAGAATCGTCCGAGGGCCGCATCGAGATCGGCGGGCGCGATGTGACCGATGCCGCGCCGAGCGCGCGCGACGTGGCGATGGTGTTCCAGTCCTACGCGCTGTACCCGCACATGACCGTGCGCCAGAACCTGAGCTTCGGCATGCGCATGCGTAAGGTCGACAAGGCGGTGATCGCCGCCAAGCTCGATCGCGCGGTCGGCATTTTGCAGTTGCAGGACTACCTCGATCGCAAACCGGCCGAGCTCTCGGGCGGCCAATGCCAACGCGTGGCGATCGGCCGCGCACTGGTGCAGGAGCCGTCGATCTTCCTGTTCGACGAGCCATTGTCAAACCTCGATGCCGAGCTGCGCCTGCGCATGCGCATCGAAATCAGCGCCTTGCACCGCGAACTAGGCAAGACGATGATCTATGTGACCCACGACCAGGTCGAGGCGATGACGCTGGCCGACAAAATGGTCGTGCTGCGCGACGGCCGGGTCGAGCAGATTGGGCACCCGCTCGATTTGTACGCCAACCCGTGCAACGAGTTTGTCGCCAAGTTCATCGGCGCGCCGCCGATGAACCTGATCGACGCCAGCTTTACCGGATCGGGACTGAACGCACGGGTGCAACTGGCCGGCGGCGCCGACATCGACTGTGCGCTCGACGCTGCACTGGCGGGCGGAGTTTGCCGCCTCGGCGTGCGGCCCGAGCATTGGCAGCTCGGCGCCAGCGGCGCCATCAAAGCGACGGTGACGGCGGTGGAACGGCTCGGCGCGAGCAGCTTTATCCACGCCGACCACCAGGGCCAGAAATTGTGCGTCGAGACGCGCGCGGCGCAGCCACCGCGCACCGGCGACGTCATCGGACTCAATCCCGTGCCAGGCATGGCGTATTTGTTCGACGCCGCCGGCCTGACGATTTCGGCGCGCAAAGCCAGCGCGGCGACGACTGCGTGATGAGTGCCGACACACTCACCTTCTCCAATGGCGCACTGCGCTGCACGGTCGCGCTGCGCGGCGCGCAATTGCTCAGCCTGAGCGATGGACGTACCGGAGACGAATTCATCTGGCAGCGCGACCCGGACGTTTGGTCCGACAGCGCGCCGATCCTGTTTCCCGTAATCGGGCGCCTCAAGGACGGCGCCTACGTCCACCGCGGGCAGCGCTACGCGATGCAGATCCACGGTTTTGCGCGCGAGCTCGACTTCGAAGTCCTGCAAAGGGATGCGCATGGGGTCACGCTCCAGTTGCGCGAGAGCGCGGCGACCCTGGCGCAGTATCCGTTTGATTTTTCCCTGCGCGTGCATTTCACGCTCGACGCCTACAGCCTGCAGGTCAGCTACGAGGTGGCCAATCCGGGCACCGGGGTACTGCCGTTTTCGCTCGGCTCGCACCCCGGCTTTCGGATTCCGCCGTCTCCGCGCGGCCTCGACGACTGGTCGCTGGTGTTCTCCGAACAGGAGCGCTCCTTCTGCTACCGTTTGGACCAAGGTTTGCTGGCCCGGCTGCCGAGCGCCTTCCCGATGGGACGGGATCGGCGCATCGCGCTGACGCCATCGTTGTTCGACGGCGACGCGATCATCTATAAAAAAGTGCGCTCGCGCCACGTGCGGCTGGTGCACCGATCCGGGCGCGTGCGCCTGAGCATGGCCTTGGGCAGCGCGCCCGATCTTGGCATTTGGGCGCGGCCCGGCGCCGGCTACGTATGCATCGAACCGTGGTTCGGCTACGACGACGACTGTGCGGTCAGCGGCGAGCTGACGGCCAAACCCGGCATAGTGCTGCTGCCCGCCGGTGGACGCTTTAACAGCGGCTACGCGATTTCGGTACCGCCGGCGCCACGCAAGTAAATCCTATTTGTCGGTGACCATCAGCACCGAGCGCACCTTGCGCATGCCGGCCGCGTCGCTCGGGCGGTTGACCACGACCCCGTTGACCACCATCGCGCTCGAGCCGCCGCCGTCGAGATTGACAGCCTCCAAGGCGCCGAGCGACACGAGCATGTCCGCCAATTCGTCGAGGGTGACGCCACGACTATGGCTGCTGCGTCCATCGACGACGATGAACAGCATCGCGCCACCTTTTAATTTTGCGACCGCCGTGCGCGGCGCGGCCTGCGCCACTCCGACGCCGCTCTCCGCATCGAACATCTCCTGCTTGGCCGTCACCTGTTTGACGCCGCGCGACACCAGCATCGGACCGCCGCCAATGGCCGTCTCGGGGTTCCAGCGCACGCCGCCGGACGGCGCCGCCGTGGGTGCCGCCCCCGCCTCGCCGGGAGCCTCGTCAAACGCATACAAATAGGGCTGTTGCCCGGCCGCGTTGACCCAGCGGGCCTCGGCCGAGCCGGATGCAAACTGCCCGAACGCGGCGCGCGCCGGATAGAACTGCTGGCCCTTGCGGCTGATCCGGCTGATGCCGCGCGCGCGAACCACTCCCTCGCTGACGACCAGGCTCATACTGCTGGTCTTGTCGAAGTAGCCGCCGTTGACGACGATATAGGGTCGCCGCGCCATGCCTTGCGAGAACGCCAGCGGGGTCAACGCGTGTTCGCCCGCGAGCGCGACCCGCCATGCGAGCGCCGCATTTTTGCGGCCATCGAAACGGGCGTAGACCGCCCGCAGGCCATTGCCAGTGCTGCGGAAGACCTCTATCCCCTCCGGCAAGCCGGCATTGATGTCATCGGCTTTTTGCCAAACGACGGGCGTCGCGCAGCCGCCGCCGAAGGCCACCAATAACAGTATCGCCAGGCCGGCGACCCTGCGCCGCATATCGTTCATCGTGCGCCTAGTTGATCGTCTCGACGATCAACTGCTGGTTGGTGACGCCAAGGCCGGCGACGAACAAGGTAAGGCGCGCGTCGAAGTAGGCATTCGCGCCGACCGCGTAAGTCCCGATCACCTGCCGCGGCTGGGTCGGCGTGGTCCACAGGTCGAACTTGACGCCATTGAAGCTGGCCGGCGTGCTGAACGTGAACGATGGCGTGTTGGTCGCTGCGGTGTAGCTGGACGCGAACGACACGCGCACATTGCGCGGCGAAGCCGTTGTATTAAACAGGCGCAGGTTGGTATCGAACTTGTGCCCGTAATTTCCGTAGGTGCGGTCGGCCGAATCGCCGAGGCGTGTGTTGAACGGGACCGTCTGCTCCTGGAGGTGGGTATTGTATTTGGCCGTCGTATTGAACGAAAAGCCGATGTGCTGGCCGTTCGACGCCGGCAGTACGACCTCGGTCAGGCCGGCCACGAGCGAGCTCGCATAGACGCCGCCCTCGCGCCCGAAGGTACCAGGCCCGGTCGAATGGATCTCGCCGGCGGCGGGCGCGCCCTGCGTGCGGTTGACAGCATCGGCGAGCGTGCCGGTGGTGGTCACGACCGTGTAGAGGTAGATGCCGGCGCTGGCGCACACCTCGAAGCGGCCGTCGCCCATATTACTGTTTGCCATGCTCAGCTTGGCGATTTCGGTGACCTGCGCGGAGCCGACCGAGCGGCTCGAAAAATTCGTCAGGAAGGTCGCATCACGCCAGTCTTTGGCGACAAAATAGCTTTGCCCCGTGGCCTTGCCCGTGAGCGGTTTGGTCAGGTTGGTGTAGGCCGACCCTTTGGCCGACAAGGTGATGGCGCCGCTTTGGGGATTCGACGCGAGCAGGTGCAGGTAGGCGGTCCCGCCGGTTTGATTGATGTGGAAAAAATAGGCGTTGGTGCAGCCCGTGAGCGGATTGGCCTGGCCGCCGCGCACCGGGTCGGTCCGGCTGTTTTGCATCAGCCAGCCGGGTCCGTTGAAAATCTCCGGATTGTTGCTCTTCCAGGCCTTGTGGCCGCCGAACTCGATGCTAAGCGGGCTGAGTAGGTTGTCGGCGACCTTTTGCGCACCGCTGAGGTTGCCGAACTGCCAGGCATGGGCCGGGTTGGGGCTGGGCGCGGTCACTGGGTCGGCCACCCAAGCGACGTGGGGCGCGTACAGGTAGCCCGCACTGAAACCGCAACCGGCGATGGCATTGTCGAGCGTGGCCGCATAGTGGTTCGCGATGATGGCGCTGGCCGCTCCGGCGCCGAGCATGCTGCCGGAGGCGGCCCAGCATTTGTCGGCCGCAGCGAGTGTCGACGAGTCGGCGGTGCTGCGCTTGAACCAGGTCGACGAGTTGACCTGGACGACATCGGCGGCGGCGGGCAGGCAGGCCGCGCCCAGGCAAACGGCGATCAATTTCAGCATAGGCTTTGGCATCGTGGCGTCCTCAGTGTTGGTGTGAGAACAAGTCTACCGCCACCCTTTCCCGCTCTGGGCATGAAAAAAATTTGGCATTGCAAGCTCAAAAGTTATGACCTCCTTTTCCGGGTTTGACTCGGGCCCTGACGCCGGTTACGCGAGAAAATCAGTGAGCAACACGATGAGGATCGGCACAAAATTTCGCAATCGGGCTGAACGTCTAGTTTCGAAACAAAATCGCTAGATGATTAGCACTGACGCCATTCCGGTTCCGCGAGCTTCTGGATGGACTAGGAAATGAAGAGCAATCGCCGCGAAAAATATCACGACGACGGATGAGTGTTTTACCTTGACTCTGACTGGCTAATGGGTGACTCCGTGCCGTGGGTATCACAAGAGCTAACGGAAATCCCGTACTTCAAGATTGTAGATGTCAAGTATCGCTTTCACCCCAGCTTCTTTGTCTCCAGCGTCGAAAGCCGAAATCGCTTCATGAAGCCGCTGATCGATAAGCGAAATTTTGTCTGCATCCTTTTTCAACAATGTACGTATTGTTGCCCAAAGCTCTTTAAGGTCAGCCATATGTGTCTCATATGTCCAGAATCCCCATTCTGGGTAATCGTTAGGCGGATAGTTCGTCGCACCAACAAGGGAACTGGAGAAATCGATCAATTTTTCCTTCAAGGTCATTAAATTCTCCTTCCACGGTATCTGACGATCGTTGCCACATACGGTTGAATAGTCGCACTTGGAATGCTAGGCACCGGCACAAAATGGACAAAACAAATCACTACCAAAATCGTCCGTGGAAACCGACGGAGTAAGCACTTCGACAGTGATCTCTCCATGTACAGAACAGCATATTCGCTGTCCCGCACCGTACTTCTCCAACTTTGAAATCTCCAGATCCTCCCATCCGCACCAAGGACATTGATTTAGTTCGGCGTCGGTCTCCGAGAGAACGGAAATGTGCCATCCACATTCACCGCACTCAAGCCGATGCAAGAAGCTCGGGTTAGTAAGCAAGGTTATCACTGGAGTCATTTTCTGGGGTTAACGTGGCTGTTCACAGGCGCCGCTAGGCGTCCGTTGTAATGGTCGACGGGGCTACCAACGAAACATTTGTACATGGGCTCAACAAAAGGGTGGTCCGATAGCAGCCAAGGCCGTCAAGGTAAGGATGAGCACGTGTACGAATGTTGTCGGCTCTGACCCGCGGCGCGGAAAAAAACGACGCTTTTTTTGAAAACATCAGTTAGGTTCTCCAAGATACTCCGCAATTTCCAACCAGCCCACACCGCGTGCCAGTTCGCCAGCGGTGCGACCGGAGGTAGTCCGCGTCGCGACATTGGCGCCATGGGCGACCAATAGCTTCACAACGCCAAAGTTACCTGCGAGAGCTTCTGTGTGTAGCAATGTCAATCCTGCTTGGTCAACTGCATGCAGTACCGCCGGGTCGGCTTTAAGCTGCGCCTCAATCATTGCAAGCGAATTGACGCACATCGGATGGTCTTCAAACCCATCATGTTGATCCATGCGTTTTGACCGGTTGCCGAACAGGCGCGCAAGAAAGCCGCTCCTTGGCTTTTCCGGGCTGAACAGTTCCACTCTGACGACAGCAGGATCGCCAAAATCGAGCGACCAGGCATCATCGTGTTGTTTTCGCTCTGCGCGTCCCATCTTGGATCTGATCAGGTTGACCGTAAATCCGCCGTAGGCCCGCCCGCCACTGGCCATCATCCAATCGCTAAGGTGGGAGAACGGCAGTTGGACAAGATCGCCTTCCTGGACCGAACTCAGCCAATTTGGAGCGTTGATGAGTTGGCCAGACAGCGTTTCGCCATCAAATTCGAGCTCGCCGACCCACATGTGCTCATACTCGGGCTGACCATCAGTTCGCGGGCCATCGCTGAAGGCAAATTTGACCACCGCCAATTCCAGCCCCTTCACGATGCGTCGCTGCTCCCACGAAAGCTCTCTCCAGAAATACTTGAATGTCTTACGGGCGTCCTCAGTTGCTTGCTCCCGTGCTGGGTCGGCGCCGTCGAAAATATATACTTGTTCACTCATAGATGGCCTGAGTATTGGTTTAATGGTCGCCATTGCGCCATTGGGGTCGGTGCGGACATTCGGACACGTGCCGTGCAGTAGCGTGCGGCCAATTATTCTACAGCACAGTCCGTGTCTGAATGTCCACTGACCCCGTCGCCGTGTGCGGCGAGCATCGACGAGTAGGCGGTGCTGCGCTTGAACCCGGTCGACGAGTTGACTTGAACCACATCGGCGTCGGCGGGAAGGCAGGCCGCGCCCAGGCAAACGGCGAGCAATTTCAGCAAAGGCTTTTGCATCGTGGCGTCCTCGCCGGTGGTGCGTAAACAAGTCTACCGCCGCCCATCCCCGCGCTGGCCATGAAAAAAATCGGCATTGCACGCTCAAAAGTTACTACCGCATTTCGCGGCAAAAAAACAATCGTACTCGCAACCGGGGACCGACCGGGGACACACCGGGGACAGACCGGGGTCAGACCCGGGTCTGACCCCGCTTACGCAAAAATATTGGCGAGCGGCACGATGAATATCAGAAAGAATTCCTAAACTGGGGTCAGACCCCAGTTTCGAAACATAATCGCCAAATGGTTAGTAAAATCGGCGTCGCCAGACAACTCTCCCAATGCCAGCGCGCCGACGCCCCTTTTGCAAAAGCTTGCACTGGCGATCATTCTTGTAACTGGGGTCTGACCCCGGTTTAGAAATTATTGGCGGGCGGCACGACGAAAGTTGGCTGGGAATTTCGGATTTGGCGTGGGATTTAAATGCCGCCCATGCAGATGTATTTGATGACGAGGTAGTCGTCCATGCCGTAGCGCGAGCCTTCGCGGCCGAGGCCTGATTGCTTGACGCCGCCGAACGGCGCCACTTCGTTCGAGATCAGGCCGCTGTTGACGCCGACCATGCCGCATTCGAGCGCCTCCGCCACGCGCCAGGCGCGGCCGATGTCGCGCGAGAAGAAGTAGGCCGCCAGGCCGAATTCGGTGTCGTTGGCCAGCGCGACGACTTCGTCTTCGGTCGTGAAGCGGAACAGCGGCGCCAAAGGGCCGAAGGTCTCTTCGCGCGCCACCAGCATTTCGGCGCTCGCGTCGGCGATGATCGTCGGCTCGAAGAAGTGCTGGCCCAGCGCATGCCGTTTGCCGCCCGCCAGCAGCCGGCCGCCCTTGGCGAGCGCGTCGGCGATGTGCTCCTCGACCTTGAGCACGGCCTTGTCTTCGATTAGCGGTCCTTGCGTGACGCCCGGCTCCTGCCCGTTCCCGACCTTGAGCTTGGCGACTGCCGCGACCAGCTTTTCGGCAAAGGCGTCGTACACGCCCGCCTGCACGTACAGCCGGTTCGCGCACACGCAGGTCTGGCCGGCGTTGCGGTACTTCGAGGCGATCGCCCCTTCGACCGCAGCATCGAGGTCGGCGTCGTCGAACACGATGAACGGTGCATTGCCGCCCAGTTCGAGCGAGAGCTTTTTGATCGTCGGCGCGCATTGCTGCATCAGCAGGCGGCCGACCTGGGTCGATCCGGTGAAGCTGAGTTTACGCACGATCGGGTTGGCGCACATCTCGCCGCCGATCGCGCGCGAGTCGCCCGTCACCACGCTCAACACACCGGCCGGCACATCGGCACGCTCGGCCAGCACGGCCAGCGCGAGCGCCGAAAACGGGGTCAGCTCGGCCGGCTTGAGCACCATCGGGCAGCCTGCCGCCAGCGCCGGCCCGGCTTTGCGGGTGATCATCGCGGACGGGAAGTTCCATGGGGTGACCGCCGCGCACACGCCGATCGGCTCGCGCGTGACCACGATGCGCCGGTCCGGCCAGGGCGATGCTAAGGTGTCGCCTTCGATCCGTTTGGCCTCTTCGGCAAACCATTCGATGAACGAGGCGGCGTACACCACCTCGCCCTTCGCCTCGGCCAGGGGCTTGCCCTGCTCCGCCGTCATGATCAGGGCCAGGTCGTCGGCGTTGGCGAGCATCAGGTCGTTCCATGCGCGTAAAATCGCGCTGCGTTCTTTGGCGCTCTTCTTGCGCCACGCCGGCCAGGCCGCGTTGGCCGCGTCGATCGCGCGCCGCGTCTCGGCAGCTCCCATGCGCGGCACCGTGCCGATTTGTTCGCCGGTGGCCGGATTGGTGACGGCGGTTACCGCGCCGCCGTCGGCATCGATCCATTGGCCGTCGATATAGCATTGCTGGCGCAGCAGCGATGGATCCTTCAGATTGAGCATGGTGGTTTTCTCTTGTTTATGCGAGTTTGTCGAGACCGATCCAGGTCGTCTTCAACTCGGTGTATTTATCAAGGGCGTGCAGCGATTTATCGCGCCCGTTGCCCGATTGTTTGACGCCGCCAAACGGCACCGTCATGTCGTCGCCGTCGTACTGGTTGACGTGGACGGTGCCCGCCCTCAGCGCGCGAGAGGCTTGTATCGCCTTGCTCAGATTGGAGGTCCACAATCCCGCCTGCAGGCCGAACGGGCTGGCATTGGCCTCGCGCACGGCCTGCTCGATGTTCGAAAAACTGAATACCGACAGCACCGGGCCAAATATCTCTTCGCGCGCGATTTCCATGCTGCCGTCGACCTGGTCGAACAAGGTCGGCGCGATGTAATAGCCGCCCGTGTCCTCGCGCGTGGCGCCCCCGCCGGCAAGCAGGCGCGCGCCTTCCGCCTTGCCCGAGGCGATAAATCGCATCACGTTGTTCATCTGCGTGGCGTCTACGATGGCGCCCATCACGGTCGCCTCGTCAAGCGGGTCGCCAGGCTGGTAGCGCGGCATCAGCGCGAGCGCTTTTTCGAGGAATGCGTCTTTGATCGACTCCTCCACGAACAGGCGCGAAGGCGCGTTGCAGCTCTCTCCCTGGTTGAAGTAGATCGATCCGACTGCGGCGCTGACCGCCGCGTCTAGGTCGGGGCAGTCGGCGCAGACGATATTGGCCGACTTGCCACCGAGCTCGGTCCAGGCGCGCTTGAGGTTCGACTGGCCGGCCATCTGCAAAATCTGCTTGCCGGTACGGGTCGACCCGGTGAAGCCGATGCAGTCGACGTCCATGTGCAGCGCGAGCGCGGCGCCGGCCTCGTGGCCAAAGCCCGGCACCACGTTGAACACCCCCGGCGGGATGCCCGCCTCGAGCGCGATCTCGGCCAGGCGTAAGGCGCTCAGTGGCGATTTTTCGGACGGTTTGAGCACCACGCTGTTGCCCGCGGCGAGCGCCGGCGCGATCTTCCAGGCGGTCATGATGAGGGGATAGTTCCACGGTACGATCGCGGCGACCACGCCCACCGGTTCGCGCGTGATCAGGGCCAGGCTGTTGTCGGCCGTCGGCGCGATCTCGTCGTAGATCTTGTCGATCGCCTCGCCATACCAGCGGATGCAGTTGGCGGCCGCCGCCACGTCCACGCTCTGGCTGTATTGGATCGGCTTGCCCATGTCTAGCGTCTCCAGCAAGGCCAGTTCGGCCGTGTGCGCAAGCACCAAGTCGGCAAAGCGGATCAGCACCCGCTTGCGCGCAGCGGGCGCCTGCCCGGCCCAGCGCCGGTCGTCGAACGCGGCGCGCGCTGCCGCGACCGCGGCGTCGACATCGGCCACGTCGCAGCGCGCGACCTGTCCCAGCACCCGGCCATCGATGGGCGAGATGTCGTCGAACTGCTGGCCGGATGCGGCCCATACCCGCTTACCGCCGATCAGGGCGCGGCCGTCGATATTGATCGACGCAGCACGTGCATGCCATAAGGTGCTCGTCATAGATTCCTCATTTCGGTTAGTTTGAATCGCCCTTGGCCGCGGCCGATACCTGGCGCTGGCGCCGCCGTTCGGCGCGCGCGATCATCACGCTCGAGACGATCACGCCGATCGATACCACCAGGATCGTGAGCGCCGCCACGGCGTTGACACGCGGGTCGATGCCGAGCCGGGCGCGCGAGAAAATCACGATCGGCATGGTCGACGATCCCGGGCCGCTCAAAAACGCCGACAGCACCACGTCGTCGAGCGAGAGCGTGAACGTGAGCAGCCAGGCCGAGGCCAGCGCCTGCGTGATGTTGGGCAGCGTCACAAGGAAAAAGACCTGGTACACGCGGCAGCCCAGGTCCATGGCCGCCTCCTCGAGCGACTTGCTGACCTCCTGCAGGCGCGATTGCACCACCACCGTCGCGTAGGCCATGCCCAGCAAGGTATGCCCGATCCAGATCGTCAGCAAGCCGCGCTCGGGAAAGCCGAAGGTCTTCTGCACCGAGACCAGCATCAGCAGCAGCGACAGGCCGATGATCACCTCGGGCATCACCAGCGGCGCGCTGACCATCCCCGAGAACAGCATGCGGCCCTTGAAGCGCCGGTAGCGGTGCAGCGCGAACGCGGCGCAGGTGCCGAGGATGACGGACGAGAAGGCGCTCGCCACCGCGATTTTGAGCGAGAGTACGAAGCCGCCCGTGATCTCCACGTCGTTGAACAATTCGCCGTACCACTTGGTGGAAAAGCCACTCCACACCATGTCGTGGCGCGAGGCGTTGAACGAGAATACCACCAGCACCACGATCGGCAGGTATAGAAAAGCGTAACCGGCCGCCAGCCACGAGCGGCCGAACCAGCGTTGCAGCAGCGTCCTACCGTTCATGCGCGCACCTCTTCCTGTTCGGCCTTGTATTTGTTAAAAATCGCCATCGGCACCAGGATCAACAGCACCATCACCACGGTGACGGCCGACGCGAGCGGCCAGTCGTTATTGGTAAAAAATTCGTCCCACAGCACGCGGCCGATCATCAGCGTGCTCGGGCCGCCGAGCAGTTCGGGGATCACGAACTCACCCACGGCCGGAATGAACACCAGCATCGAGCCGGCGATGATGCCCGACTTCGACAGCGGCACCGTGATGCGCCAGAACGCCTGCAGCGGCGTGGCGCCAAGGTCGGCCGCCGCCTCCAGATAGCGCAGGTCCATCTTCACCAGGTTGGCGTACAACGGCAGGATCATAAACGGCAGGTAGGCGTACACCATGCCAACGGCCAGCGAGAACGGGGTGTTCATCATCTGCAGCGGCGCGTCGATGACGCCAATGGCGAGCAGCATGTCGTTGAGGATGCCGTTGTTGGCCAAGATCCCCTTCCACGCGTAGATGCGCAGCAGGAAGGAGGTCCAGAACGGCAGCATCACGAGCATCAGCAAAGTCGGACGCATGCCCGGCTTGGCCCGCGCCATGAAGTAGGCGAACGGGTAGCCGATAAACAGGCACAGGGCGGTCGTGATGGCCGCGTACTTGATCGAACTGAGGTAAGTGAGCAGGTACAGGTCGTCCTGCAGGATAAAGACGTAATTCGACAGCTTCAGGCGCAACTGCAGCAAGCCATCGGCGAAGCTGAGCAGGCTGCCAAAGCCGCCCGTGTCTTCCATCTCGCTCACGCTCAGGCGCAGCACGATAAAGAACGGCACCAGGAAGGTGATCGCCAGCCAGAGCGCCGGCAGGCCGATCACAAAGTGGCGCCCGCCCAGCGTGAACCCTAGGCGGCGCGGCGCACGCAGTCGCTTGGCGAGGTCCGCCATCACTGGCTCAGCACGATGATGTCGGCGCCGTCCCACCACGCGAACACGCGCTGTTCGCGCTGCAGTTGGGCGTCCTGGTGGCGCGCGGCGTTGGTGCGCGCGACCTTGAGGTCGGCGCCGCCGTCGAGCCTTACTTGGTAGTGCGTCTCGTTGCCAAAGTACGAGACCGCGCGGATCACGCCCTCGACGCAGTTGTGGCCCTGCTCGGCCGCCGAGGCGCGCTGCGCGGGCGTGGGCGCCTCGGCCTGCAGGCTCACTTTTTCGGGACGCACCGCCACATGCACCGGCATGCCACGGGTGCCGCTGATGCCGTGGCTGACGTAGTGCAGGCACTCGCGCGTTTCGACCACCACGTGGTCGGCCTCGTCGACCACGACGTGGCCGGCGAACATATTGACGCTGCCGATGAAGTCTGCGACGAAGCGGCAGTTGGGGGTCTCGTAAATTTCGCCGGGCGCGCCCACCTGCAATATGCGGCCCTCGCTCATGACGGCGATGCGGCTGGCCATGCTCATCGCTTCGTCCTGGTCGTGGGTGACCATCACGCAGGTCACGCCGACTTGTTCGATGATGTTGACCAGTTCGATCTGGGTGCGTTCACGCAGTTTCTTATCGAGTGCGCCGAGCGGCTCGTCGAGCAGCAGCAACTGCGGCCGCTTGGCCAGGCTGCGCGCCAGCGCCACGCGCTGCTGCTGTCCGCCCGAGATCTGGTGCGGCTTGCGCTTTGCGAAGGTGGTCAGTTGAACCAGTTCGAGCATTTTACCGACGCGCTCGGCCACCTCGTCCTTCGGCAAACCGTCGCGGCGCAGGCCGAAGGCGACGTTGTCCCATACGCTCAAATGGGGGAACAAGGCATACGACTGGAACATCATATTGATCGGGCGCTGGTACGGCGGGACGGGCACGATGTCGCGGCCGGCCAGGATGATCTGGCCCGCTGTCGGCGTTTCGAAGCCGGCCAGCATGCGCAGCAGGGTCGATTTTCCGCAGCCGGAACTACCCAGCAGCGCGAAAATTTCGCCCTTCCTGATCGACACCGAGATGTCGTCGACGGCGCGCACACCGTCGAACTCCTTGACCAGGTTGCGGATCGACAGGAAATTTTGGCCGACAAGGTCTGCTACCGGCATAGGGCATATTGTGGTCATCTTGGCATCTGGGATTATTCCGGGACCAGCCCGGAGTGCTGCGACAAGGCTCCCCGGCGCGCCGGGGAGCATCACTCTGGCATCAGAGCCCGGTTTTGAACTTGGTGTAGACGCGCGTGGCGGCGCGGCGGATGTCGGCGCCGAGCGGCTCCGGTGCGCTCATCTTTGCCTTGCCCTCACTGCTCAGGAAGATCGACTTGTTGCTGGCGATGTCCTTCTTGACATGCTTGAGCGAGGCCGTGTTGGGGTTGGCGTAGAACACCTTGTTGGTCAGGCCGGCATGCACTTCGGGACGCAAAATGTAATTGATGAACAAGTGCGCATTGTTCGGATGGGGGGCATCGGCCGGGATCGCCATGGTGTCGAAGAACAGCGTGCCGTTGCCCTTCGGTACCAGCGCGACGATGTTCTGGCCGGTTTTATTCTCCACCGCGCGGCGGCGCGCGATGTTGATGTCACCCGAATAACCCAGCGCGACGCAGACGGTGCCGTTGGCCAGGTCGTTGATGTAGCCCGACGAACTGAACAGGGTCACGTAGGGACGGATGCTCTGCAACACGTCGCTCGCATTCTGGTAATCGGCGACGACCTTCGAATAGGCCGGCTTGCCCGCGAACAGTAGCGCCAGCGGCAGCACTTCGGACGGCGAATCGATGAACGAGACGCCGCACGACTTCAGCTTGGAGATGTACTTCGGATTGAACACGAGCTCCCACGAATTTTCCGGCATAGGCAGGGGGCCGAGCGCGGCCTTGACCTTGTCGACGTTGATGCCGACCGTATTGAAACCCCACAGCCAGGTCACCAGATGCTTGTTGCCCGGGTCGATCTTGGCGACCTGCGCCTGCAGCGCGGGATCGAGGTTGCCAAGATTGCTCAGCTTGCTCTTGTCGAGCTGGCGCAGCAGGCTGGTGTCGATCTGCATGCGCGCCCAGCTTGCCGACGGCACCACGATGTCGTAGCCGGACTTGCCCGCCACGAGTTTCGAATGCAGGATTTCATTGCTGTCAAAGTTGTCGTAACGGACCTTGATGCCCGTCTCTTTCTCGAAATTCTTGACCGTGTCCTCGCCGATGTAATCGGACCAGTTGTAGATGTTGAGGACCTTCTCTTCTTGCGCGAATGCCGGCGCGGCGGCGGCCGCGACGACGGCAAGTGCCGCGGCCGCCTTAAGGCAGGCGCGGGTTAAATGATGCATTCTGAAAGTCGTGGGTAACTGTCGCATTAATGCCCCCTTCGGGTATCTGGATGAGTGGTAAAAAACGCCGTCGCGGGCGGTTTGCTGGTGCGGGCTTACTACCTCCAGCCGCGCCGCTGCAACTCTTGCAGTGTATCGTCAAGGCTGCGCCGGATCAGCGAAATCATGTCATTTATTTCCGTGTGGCTCATCACCAACGGCGGCGCGATAATCATGCGGTCGCCGACCGCGCGCATGATGACGCCGTTGGCAAACATGAAACCGCGGCAGACCATGCCGACGCCGAGTTCGGGGTCGAACAATTCGCAGTCGTGCACCACTTCCGCCTTCTTATGGACGAGGTTCAGGCCGGCGACAAAACCGCAGCTGTCGGCGTGTCCGACCAGCGGATGGTCGCGCAGGCTGGCAAAGCGCTCGGCCAAAAATGCGCCCGAGGATCCGGCGACTTTCTCGACCAATTGTTCCTGTTCGATGATGCGGATGTTTTCCAGCGCGGCGGCGCAGGCGACCGGATGGCCCGAATAGGTGAAGCCGTGATTAAAGTCGCCGCCCTTCTCGATGAGCACATTGGCGACGCGGTCGCCCACCATCACGCCTCCGAGCGGCACGTAGCCCGAGGTGACGCCCTTGGCAAAGGTGATCAGGTCCGGCTGGATGCCGAAGCGGTCGGACGCGAACCATTTTCCAAGGCGGCCGAAGCCGCAAATGACTTCGTCGGCGATCAGCAAAACGCCGTACATATTGCAGATGCGCTGGATTTCGGGCCAGTAGGTGGCCGGCGGGATGATCACGCCGCCCGCGCCCTGCACCGGTTCGCCGATGAAGGCTGCTACCTTGTCGGGGCCCACTTCGAGGATCTTCTTCTCGAGCCAGCTGGCCGCCTCGAGACCGAACGCGTCCTCGCTCATGCCGCGGCCGGACTCGACGTAATTGGGCTGGCCAATGTGCACGATGCCCGGGATCGGCAAGCCGCCCTGCGCGTGCATGCCGCCCATGCCGCTCAGCGCCGAGCCGGCGACCGTGCTGCCGTGGTAGGCGTTGTGGCGGCTGATGACCGTCTGGCGCTCGGGGCATCCCATCAGCTCCCAGTAGCGCCGCACCATGCGCAGGTTGGTGTCGTTGGCCTCGGAGCCGGAGCCGGTGAAGAACACGTGGTTGAAGCCCGCCGGCGCAAGCGAGACCAGCTTGGTGGCCAGGTCGACCGCCGGCAGGTTGGTGGTGTTAAAGAAGCTGTTATAGAAAGGCAGGGTCTCCATTTGCTGGTAGACCGCCTCCGATATGCTGGTGCGTCCGTAGCCCACATTCACGCACCACAGGCCGGACATCGCGTCGATGATGCGGTTGCCTTCCGAATCCCAGATGTAGACGCCGTCGCCACGCACGATCACGCGCGCGCCTCGCTCGTTCAGGTTTTTGTGGTCTGTGAACGGGTGCAGAAAGTGCGCCGAGTCGCGCTGCTGAACGGCGCGCGTGTCGACCGCGGCCGGCTGTGTTTTGGCTTGGGCGGCGGCGGCACGTACGGCGGCGCTGGGAACGATGGTGGTGGCGTGCATGGTGATTCCTTGTTTCTGGTTGGCGCTCAAACGTGCAGCAGCAGGTGCTCGCGCTCCCACGGACTGATGACGGTCATGAACTCCTGGTGCTCGAGGTCTTTGATGGCCGAATAGACGTCGATGAAGCGCTCGCCTAATACGGCGCGCAGCTTGTCTTCGGCGCGTAGCCGTTGCAGCGCCTCGGGCAGGCCTTGCGGCAGCTCGAACGGCAGGTCGTAGGCGCTGCCGGTCATCATCGGGGTCGGCTCGAGCGCCTCGGTCATGCCGAGGTAGCCGCAGGCCAGCGTGACGGCCAGCGCGAGGTAGGGGTTGGCGTCGGCGCCGATGATGCGGTTCTCGACGCGCCGGTCCTGCACGCCCGACTCGGGCACGCGGAAGCCGACCGTGCGGTTGTCGATGCCCCACTGGATGTTGATCGGCGCGGCCGTGTGGCGCACGATGCGGCGGTACGAATTGACGTACGGCGCGACGATCGCCATCGCGGCCGGCATGTAGCGTTGCAGGCCGCCGATGTAGTGCTTGAAGATCGGCGCGGCCGAACCGTCCTCGTTGCTGAAGATGTTCATGCCGGTTTTGACGTCGACCACGCTCTGGTGCACGTGCATGGCCGAACCGGGCTCGCCCGCCATCGGCTTGGCCATGAAGGTCGCGTACATATCGTGCTTGAGCGCGGCCTCGCGCAGCGTGCGCTTGAAGAAGAACACCTTGTCGGCCAGGCCGAGCGGGTCGCCGTGCAGGAAGTTGATCTCCATCTGGCCGGCGCCGATCTCGTGGATCAGGGTGTCGACGTCGAGGTTCATCATCTCGCAGTAGTCGTAGATGTCCTCGAACAGCGGATCGAACTCGTTGACGGCGTCGATGCTGTAAACCTGGCGGCTGGTCTCGGCGCGGCCGCTGCGGCCGATCGGCGGCTTGAGCGGCAGGTCGGGGTCGATGTTCTTGGCCGTCAGGTAGAACTCGAGTTCGGGCGCGACGACCGGCTTCCACCCCTTGTCGGCGTAAAGCTTGAGCACGCGGCGCAGCACGGTGCGCGGCGCGAAGTCGACCAGTTTGCCGTCCGAGAAATAGCAGTCGTGGATCACCTGCGCGGTCGGGTCGACAGCCCACGGCACCATCGTGATGGTGGTCGGGTCGGCCTTGAGGATCATGTCGCGGTCGGTGGTCGAAATCGCGCGGTCGTAGGCGATGTCTTCAGTCGGGTAGTTGCCCGTCACGGTCATGCCCAGCACGGCCTCGGGAATGCGCATGCCGCGCTCCTGCGTGAATTTCGCGCGTGGCAGGATTTTGCCGCGCGCGACCCCGGTCAAGTCGGGGACCAGGCATTCGATTTCGGTGACCCGCTTATCGTTAAGCCACAGGTCCATGTCGGTGTAGGAGAAATTTTCGCGGATTGCCATTTTTATCTTTCTAATTTTTGAACCGGTGAATCGGCGCGCGACCGTGCCTGGTAGTCGCGGCAGGCGCTCCCGAACGCATCGAACAGCTTCATCGACACGGGGTTGGCGGCCAGGCGCCACTCGGGATGCCACTGCAGTGCGAGCAGGAAGCCGGGCGCGCCGGGGGCCGAGTAGGCTTCGACCAGGCCGTCGTCGGCGTGCGCCTCCACCGCCAGCCCGGGGGCGAGGCAGGCCACGCCCTGGGTGTGCAGCGAATTGACGTTGATCGGGTCGGTGCTACCGAGGATGGCCGCCATGCAGCCGTTTGCCGCGAGCGTAACCTTGTGCACCGGCGCGTACTGCTCTTCGGCCGGCAGGCCCTTGATCTCGCGGTGGTCGGTCATGCCGTCGACTTCGTGCACGGCCTGGTGCAAGGTGCCGCCGAGTGCCACGTTGATCTCCTGGAAGCCGAGGCAGATGCCCAGCATCGGGATCCCGCGCCGGTGGGCGGCGCGGATCAGCGGCAGCGTGGTGGCGTCGCGCGGCAGGTCTTGCGGCTGGCTCGCGTCGCGCACCTGTTCGCCGTAATGGCTCGCGTGCACGTTCGAGGGCGAGCCTGTCAGCAGGATGCCGTGTGCGGTGTCGAGCAAGGTGTCGAGGTCGAGCTCCGCACCGATCGCCGGCAGCAGCAAGGGCAGGCAGCCGGCGCCACGCACGACTGCGTCGACATACTTCATCTGTGCGAAGTGGTACGGGTGCTTGGCTTCTTGCGCGGTACAGGCGGGTACGATAACAATGGGCGTTGACATGGGTGCTCGGCGGTAGGCCCGACTGGAAGGTCGTGATTCATACTGAGCCTAATAGTTGCGCCTGTAAAATGAACAATACTCGCCAGCCCATGAGTTTTCTGCATACCCTGAATGGCGGCAAGGCGCCGAGTTGGGCGAAATACGCACAATCAGCGGCTAACGCAAGCTGTCCATGGGTCCCCGAATTGGAGGAAGATTGCATAGATATGCGAATCACGCACCCCCACCACATCGTCCTCGCGAAGGCGGCTGTCGTAAAACTCGCATACGGTATTTAACGCGGCAGAAATCGCGCCGCGGAGACCTTAAATAGGACCTAAACCAACATCGTCCTCGCGCATGCGGGGACCCATAGAACAGTTGCTCTGAGCCG
>JAZKIN010000032.1:0-28419 GCA_040384885.1 Pseudomonadota bacterium
CATGTCGCGATTTCTGCCATATCAATCGGCTCAATTTGCGTTTTGCGACAGCCTCGAATGCGGGGACCCATACTGAGCTTGCTCGTAGGCGGCGTCGCATCCGGCCCCCGGCGCAAATAAACGGCCCATCACGGCGCGCCCAGTATAAGTTCCCTCCGCAAAGGGAACGACGCGTACTCAACTGAGGAGGCGATATGCTCAACGAAATCGACAGCGCCCTGCTTGACGCCGCACCGCTGACACCCACGATGAACGTGTCCAAAAACGCGGCGGGCTTCATCAGCGGCAACACGCCCTTCTTTTTCGGCATCGGCCAGGCCGGTTCCTCGATCAGTGTCTACAGCGGCGGCAACGCGCTCGGCAGCACCACGGTCGACCCGGCCGGCTTCTGGAACCTGACCTCGATCGGACTCGGCGACGGCACGCCCTACACCGTCTACGTCGTCGCGACCGACGCCGCCGGCGCCACCTCGGCCCCGAGCGCGAACCTGAGCTTCGGCATCGACGTCCATGCGCCCGCAGTCCCGTTCGGCAATCTGGCGACCGACGGCAGGGGCAACGTGAGCCTGAACCAGCCCGTGTTCGGCGGCTTCGCCGACGCCGGCACGCGGATCGACCTGCTCAACGCGGGCGCGCGCATCGGCTTCACCATCACGGGCGCCGACGGCGGCTGGACGCTCGCGCCCGCCGCCCTCGCCGACGGCGTCTACAGTGTGTCGGTGCGCTCGACCGACGCGGCCGACAACAGCAGCTATTCGTCCGCGCCGCTGGCCTTCAAGCTGGCCAGCGGTCTGAACCGCATTGGCGGCCCCGGCAACGATATGCTCACCGGCAACCCCGCGAACAACGCGCTCGACGGCCTCGGCGGCATCGACACCGCAATGCCCGGCGGCGCGCGCGCGGGCTACCTGCTCGAGCGCACCGGGACCGGCTTCACGCTCACCGACCTCGACGGCGGCGAGGGCATCGACACCCTGCACAATATCGAACGCATCCACTTCCCCGACGTCTCGGTCGCGATCGACCTCGACGGAAGCGGCGGCCAGGCCTTCCGGCTCTACCAGGCCGCGTTCGACCGCGCGCCGGAGCCCGCCGGGGTCGGTTACTGGATCGACCAGATGGACCACGGCGCCACGCTGCACGAGGTCGCGGCCGGCTTCATCGCGAGCCCCGAATTCGCGGCGCTGTATGGCGCCAACCCCAGCAACGAGCAATTCATCGGCGGGCTCTACCAAAACGTGCTCGGCCGCGAGCCCGACGCCGGCGGTTACGACTACTGGATGGGCGAGCTTGCCAAGCCCGGCGTTGACCGCGCCGCGGTGCTGGCCGCGTTCAGCGAAAGCGCCGAGAATCAGGCGCAGCTCATCGGGATCATCGTCAATGGCATCGAATTCCTACCTTACGGGTAATGCGGGCCGCGCGGCGGCCGGCTGGCATAATGCCAGCTTTGCCGCCGAGGATACGCCCGTGAGTAACGAAGACCGTTTTGTCGATATCGAGATCAAGCTCGCGCACCAGGAGGACATGGTCGATTCACTCAATCAAGTGGTGTACGAGCAAGCCAAGCGCATCGACAAGCTCGAGGCGCTGGTGAGCCAGTTGGCCGAGCATATCCGCAACAACGCGCAGTCGGGACCGAACCCCGTCAACGACCGGCCGCCGCACTACTAAATCCGTTGCGGATTTGTCGCGCTTGTCACAGCATCAATGTTGCAAATGCGAGCGGCGCAAATCCCTGCGATAAAGCTGAAAAACCACCACATCGCCCTCGCCTGCGCGAGGGCGATGTTGGTTTGAGTCTTTAGAAGCTAACCACTTCGCGATTTCTGAAATATCGAAGGATCTGTGAGCGCCTGCAGCGTCAACAGAATCATCCCAAACAGCAATGCGCTTCCTCAAACGATGTTAGTTAGCTGATATTTGCGTTTTTTCGACACGATTTCCAAATCTGCACATCTTCCAACACGCAGTGCCAGCCCCCTCGCGCCCCGTAAACACTGACTTTTTCCCCACACATGCATATGTTTTCCCGGATGACGTTTTACGGTCCATCCTGCTATCATCATGGGCTCCTGCGCTGACCGTTTACCCAATGGCAGCCTTCCTCCAGCCGCTCGTGAAAGATGCCATGATCCGTCCTCAGATGCTTATCCTCGCCGCCAGCCTGGCGTTCATTAATATGGCCCACGCCGCGCCGGCGACCCCGGCCGCCGCCATGACCATGACCGCGAGCAATCCTTTCGCGACGGTGAGCACCTTGCCGTTCCGCTACCCCGCGTTCGACAAAATCAAGAACGAACATTTCGTGCCCGCGTTCAACGCCGGCATGCGCGCAGAGCTGCGCGAATTCAACGCCATCGCCAACAACCGCAAGGCCCCGACCTTCGACAACACGATCGTCGCGATGGAACGCGGCGGCCAGCTGCTCGGCCGCGTGAGCGCCGTCTTCTACAGCCTGCTGAGCGCAAACACCAACGACCAGTTCGACAAGATCGACAGCCAGATGGCGCCGCGCCTTGCCGCCCACAACGACGCCAAGTTCCTCAACCAAAAAATGTTCAAGCGCGTCAAGGCGCTGTACGACCAGCGCGCCACGCTCGGCCTCGACCCCGAGTCGGCCTACCTGCTCGAGCGCTACCACAAGGATTTCGTGCGCGCGGGCGCCCAACTGACGGCCGCCGACAAAGAAAAGCTCAAGGTCCTCAACGGCCAGATCGCCACGCTGCAGACCAAGTTCTCCCAGAACGTGCTCAAGGAAACCAACGCCTCCGCGCTCGTGGTCGACACCCGCGCCGAACTGGCCGGCATGTCCGAGGCGGCCATCGACGCCGCCGCCGCCGAGGCCAAGACGCGCAAGATGGACGGCAAATTCGTCGTCGCGCTGGTCAACACTTCGGGCCAGCCGCCGCTGTCGGTGCTCAAATCGCGCCCGGTGCGCGAACGCCTGCTGGCCGCCTCGCTCGCGCGCGGCACCCGCGGCGGCGAGTTCGACAACCGCGACGTCGTGCTCAAGCTGGCCAAGCTGCGCGCCGAGCGCGTGGCCCTGCTCGGCTACAAGAACTTCGCGTCCTACTCGCTCGAAGACCAGACCGCCAAGACCACGACCGCCGTCAACGGCCTGCTGTCCGAACTGGCGGTGCCGGCCGTGGCCAACGCGCGCCGCGAAGCGGCCGACATCCAGAAGGTCATCGACAAGGAAAACGGCGGCTTCAAGGTCGCCGCCCACGATTGGGCGATGTACAGCGACAAGGTGCGCGCCGAGCGCTTCAACTTCGACGAGGCCCAGCTCAAGCCGTATTTCGAAATGAACAGCGTGCTCGAGAACGGCGTGTTCATCGCCGCGACCAAGCTCTACGGCATCACCTTCAAGGAACGCAAGGACCTGCCGGTGTACAACCCGGACGTGCGCGTGTTCGACGTGTTCGACACCAACGGCAAGCAGCTCGCGATCTTCCTCGCCGACTTCTATGCGCGCAGCAACAAGCAGGGCGGCGCCTGGATGAACGAATTCGTCTCGCAGTCCACACTGATGGGCACGCAGTCGGTCGTCACCAACAACCTCAACGTGCCCAAGCCGCCGGCCGGCGAGCCGACCCTGCTGACGGTCGACGAGGTCAAAACCATGTTCCACGAATTCGGCCATGCGCTGCACGGCATGTTCTCGGACGTGCGCTACCCGCGTTTTGCGGGCGCCAACGTGCCGCGCGACTTCGTCGAGTATCCGTCGCAGGTCAACGAGATGTGGATGATCTGGCCTGAAGTGCTGAGCAACTACGCCAAACACCACAAGACCGGCGCGCCGATGCCGCGCGAACTGCTCGACAAGGTGCTGGCCGCCAAGAAGTTCAACCAGGGCTTCGTGACGACCGAATACCTGGCCGCCTCGCTGCTCGACCAGCGCTGGCACCAGATGGGCGCCGACCAGGTGCCGACCGACGTGCTCGCGTTCGAAGCTGCCGCGCTCAAGGACGCCGGGGTCGATTTCGCGCCGGTGCCGCCGCGCTACCGCACGGCCTACTTCTCGCACGCGTTCGCGGGCGGCTACTCGGCCGGCTACTACTCCTACCTGTGGAGCGAGAAGCTCGACGCCGACACGGTCCAGTGGTTCCACGAGAACGGCGGCCTCGACCGCAAGAACGGCGACCACTTCCGCAAGACCCTGCTCTCGCGCGGCGGCACCGCCGACGCCTTGCAGCTGTTCCGCAACTTCCGCGGACGCGACGCCAAGATCGAGGCCTTGCTCGACCGCCGCGGCTTGAACGGCAAGTAATCCCGGCGCCGCGATCCGGCGCCATCCGCACCATCCCGTGGCCGACCCTGCCACGGGAGCAATTCCCTCCAAGACCAAGAAGGACACCATGACCCATCCCCGCATGCTTCTCATCGCCGCCAGCCTCGCCGCAGCCCAATTTGCGAGTCCACAACTTGCGCTCGCCGCGCCCGTGGCCGCGAGCAAGGCGTTCACTGAATCGAACCCGTTCGCCGAGGCCAGCACCTTGCCGTTCGGCTACCCGGCCTTCGACAAAATCAAGGACAGCGACTACGCGCCGGCGTACGAGGAGGGCATGCGCCAGCACGCCGAAGAGATCCGCTTCTTGCTGGGACGGCACGGCTTCGCCACCTTCGACAACACGATCGTCGAGATGGAACGTTCGGGCAAGCTGCTCGACCGGGTCAGCAATGTGTTCGGCAACCTGTCTGGCACGAATGGCAATCCGGCCATGCAGGAGATCGAGCGCACGCTGTCGCCCAAGCTGTCGGCGCACTACGACGCGATCCGCCTCAACAAAAAACTGTTCCATCGCATCGATACGCTGTACCAGAACCGCGCCAAACTCAAGCTCGACCCCGAATCGATGATGCTGCTCGAGCGCTACCACGTCGATTTCGTGCGCGCGGGCGCCCGCCTGTCGGACGACGACAAGCAAAAACTGATGGCTTACAACGCCGAGCTCGCGATGCTCTCGACCACCTTCAAGCAGAACGTGCTCAAGGAGGCCAACGCGGCCGCGCTGGTGGTCGACAGCCGTGCCGAGCTGGCAGGCATGAGCGAGGCGGCGATCGACGCGGCCGCCGCGGCCGGCAAGGCGCGCGGGCTCGACGGCAAATTCGTGGTCCCGGTGACCAACACCACGGGCCAGGCGCCCTTGGCCGTGCTGACCAAGCGCACGGTGCGCCAGCGCCTGCTCGAGGCCTCGATGGGCCGCGGCAGCCGCGGCGGCGAATTCGACAACCGCGCCGTCGTGCTCAAGATCGCCACGCTGCGCGCCGAACGCGCCGCCCTGCTCGGCTACCCGAACCACGCGACCTACGTGCTCGAAGAACAGACCGCGCGCAAGCCGGCTGCGGTCAACCAGCTGCTGGCAGAGTTCGCCAAGCCGGCGGTCAAGAACGCGCGCCGCGAGGCGGCCGAGATCCAGAAGATGATCGACGCCGAAAAAGGCGGCTTCGAGGCCGATGCCGCGGACTGGGCCTACTACACCGACAAGGTGCGCGCCCAGCGCTTCAGCTTCGACGAGGGCCAGTTGCGCCCCTATTTCGAGCTCAACAACGTGCTGACCAAGGGCGTGTTCTTCGCCGCGGGCAAGCTGTACGGCCTGTCGTTCAAGGAGCGCCGCGACCTGCCCGTGTACCAGGAGGACGTGCGCGTGTTCGACGTGTTCGACGCCGACGGCAAGCCGTTGGCGATCTTCATCGCCGACTTCTACGCGCGCAGCAACAAGCGCGGCGGCGCCTGGATGAACGCCTACGTGTCGCAGTCCAAACTGATGGGCACGCGCCCGGTGGTGGCCAACCACCTCAACATTCCCAAGCCGCCCGCGGGCGAGCCGACCCTGCTCACCTTCGACGAGCTGACCACGCTGTTCCACGAGTTCGGCCACGCGCTGCACGGCATGTTCTCGGACGTCAAGTACCCGCGCCTGGCCGGCACCCGGGTGCCGCGCGACTTCGTCGAATTCCCGTCGCAGGTCAACGAGATGTGGGCGGTCTGGCCCGAAGTGCTGGGCAACTACGCCAAGCACCACAAGACCGGCGCGCCGATGCCGAAGGAGTTGCTCGACAAAGTGTTCGCCGCCAAAAAGTTCAACGAAGGCTTCCGCACCACCGAGTACCTGGCCGCGTCGATCATCGACCAGCGCTGGCACCAGCTGGGCGCGGCGCAGATGCCGACCGACGTGCTCGCCTTTGAGGCGGCCGCGCTCAAGGATGCCGGCGTCGACTTCGCGCTGGTGCCGCCGCGCTACCGCACGACCTACTTCTCGCACGTGTTCTCGGGCGGCTACCCGGCCGGCTACTACGGCTACCTGTGGAGCGAAAAGCTCGACGCCGACACGGTCGGCTGGTTCAACGAAAATGGCGGGCTGACGCGCAAGAACGGCGACTACTTCCGCAAGATGCTGCTCTCGCGCGGCGGCACGATCGACGCGATGGAAATGTTCCGCGCCTTCCGCGGGCGCGACGCGACGGTCGCCCCGCTGCTCGAGCGGCGCGGCCTCGACACCGAGTAAGGACCGCGCCGCGTAATAATCCGCAGCAACTAGTTCCGCTATCGGGGTCAGACCCCGATAGCGGAATTTTTTCGTCAAATGCAACTAGTTAAGCCCGGGGACAGACCGGGGACAGACCGGGGTCAGACCCGGGTCTGACCCCGATGTGGAATCAATTGCGTGGTGGCGATGCGGGGCTGGCGCGCCCGTGCCGTGGTGCCGCGATGCCGCTTCGGGGTATAGTGCGGTATGGCTATCCGTAACTGTGACAAGGAAGTAGCGTTTCAATGAGCGTTCAAGAATTACACGGCATCACCCTCGAAGCGCTGCTGACGCGGCTCGTCGGCCATTACGGCTGGGAAGGACTGGCCAAACGGATCGATATCAACTGCTTCACGAGCGACCCGAGCATCAAGTCGAGCCTGAAGTTTTTGCGCAAGACGCCCTGGGCCCGCACCCGGGTCGAAGAGTTATATTTGAGCACCCAGTTCACCAATTAAGAGGACCGACATGTTCAATGAAAAAGCAAACAATCTGAAGGCGCATCTGAAGACCCTTCACGCGAACATGGCCGAGACGGAAGAAGTCGACGCGGAATTGCAGGACCTGCTGCGCCAGCTTGACGACGACATCAAGCAGTTGCTCGAAAAGCGCGCCGTCGAAGACGACGCCGAAAGCACGACCTACGGCCTGGCCGAACGCAGCCAGGAGCTGTCGGCCAAATTCGCCGCGCAACACCCGCGCCTCGAGCCGGCCCTGCGCGAGCTGGGCAATATTTTGTCGAGCATGGGCATCTGATTCAGGCTGCGCCCGCGGGCGCCGCCGTCAACGCCGCGACGATGGTCGAAAAATCGGGCCTGCGTTCGACCACCTCATCCAGGCAAGCATCCCTGAGCTGGCCCCAAAACACCCCCCCGAGCCCGAGGACGACGGGGGTTTGCGTAGTGTCCCGATTATTTGCCTGCTCGCCGCCGTGCGCCAGCAAGTCCTCCAACAAACAGCCAAACGCCCTGACCTCGATCCGTTCGAGCAGGCGCGCCGCCGGCCCCGTGCGATCGTACGACGCGGCCGCGCCAAAATCGCCCAGCAAGGCCGGACCCGACGCATCGACCATGATGTTATGCGCGTACAAGTCCCCGTGCATGAGGCCGTTCGCGTGCAGCGCTGCGCAGGCCGAGGCGATCCCCAAGCTGATGTCGGCAATCTGTTCGGTCGAAAACGTTCTGCCCGGCGCGTACACATCGCGCGTGCAACTGGCAAACGTCGGCGGCAATCCGAGGTTGTTGTAGCCCGGATCGATCAGCTCGAGCACAAGCCCCTCGCGGTGCGCCGGATGCCCGCTGATCTTGCCCAGCACGGCGACCAAATTCGGATGCCGTCCGGCCGCCACACTGGCCGCCATCTCGCTCGCCGGCAAGCCATCGCTGGTGAGCTCGCCCTTGAACAATTTCACGGCGACCTGCCTGTTTTCGGTCAGCCACAGCGCTTCGGAAATCACGCCCGAGGCGCCCTCGCCCAATTGCGCCTGCAGCCGGAGCGCATCCCATTCGATGACGGGTAAATCGGCCGGCATGGCGGGCGCGGCGGTGCACGGGTTGCCGGCGAACGCGAGCCACGACAGGCGCGGCATCGACAACAGCCAGGCCGGCAATTGCTCGAACCGATTGGCCGAGATGCGCAGCAATGCCAGGTTGGCGCACCCCGCCAGGGATTCGGGCAGCGCCGTCAGGCGGTTCCCGGCCAACATCAGTTTCTCCAACCGCCCGCACTGGCCGATCGCATCGGGCAGCCGCTCGAGGCAATTGTCGGTCAGGATCAGCCATCGCGTATTCGGCGGCACGGCCCGCTCGGACATGGTCGCGATCCGGTTCGCCTTGAAGCCGACCATCTCCAGTTGCGGACAGTCGGCGATGACCTCGGGCACCTCGGTGAAGCGGTTCTGCGACAGGAATAACCGCTTGAGTTTGCCAAGGCGGCCGAAATCGGCGGGCAAGGAAGACAGTTCATTGCCGGACAGGTCAAGATGCTCAAGCGTTTCCGCCAGATCGAAGATCGCATCCGGAAATTGCGTGAGCGCGCAAGACAAGGCGAGCGAGGTGGCTCCAGCCAGTTCACCTGACCGGAGTTGTTGTAACGTTTGCATGTAGTTCCTGTTTCTGTTTCGGTCGTATCACTTGCCCGCGGCGATCCAGCGCTTCACGCGCGCCTCGAGCACGGGCAAGGGCAGGGTGCCCGTCCCGATGACGATCTCGTGGAATTTCGGCAGGCTGAATTTGTCGCCGAGTTCCTTGCGCGCCTGCTCGCGCAGGGCCAGGATCTTGAGCGACCCGGTTTTGTAGGCCAGCGCCTGCGCCGGCCAGACCATGTAGCGCTGGATCTGGTTGGTGGCGCGCGCCTCGCTGTAGCCGATCGTCTCCGACATGTAGGCGATCGCCTTTTCGCGGCTCCAGCCCTTGGCGTGCATGCCGGTGTCGACGACGAGCCGCACGGCGCGCATCAACTCGTCGTTGAGATGCCCGAAATACGCCTCGGGATTGTCGTACAAGCCCAATTCGCTGCCCAGCGCCTCCGAATACAGCGCCCAGCCCTCGGTGAAGGCGGCGCTGTTCGCGTTCTCGGTATTGAACTTGCGGAAGTCCGGCAGATCGAGCTCCTTGAGCAGGCCCGCGTGCATGTGGTGGCCGGGCTGGCCCTCGTGCAGGAACAGCGTCGTCATGCGCGTGCGGCTGTAGTCCTTCGGGTCGTTGACCACCACGTAGAACACGCCCGGATGCGAGCCGTCGGCCGCCGCCGGCAGGTAATGGTCCGAGGCGGTCGCGCGCGTCAGTTCGGGTTCGAGCTGGATCTCGAGCTTCGACTTCGGCACCAGAGTGAAAAAAGCCGGCAGCTTGGCCGCGACCACGGCGTCGATCGCGCGGTAGGCGTCGAGCACCTGGGCTTCGGACGTGAACTGCTTGAACTTGGCCTGGCCGTTGACCCACTTGGGCAAATCGTTGGCCGGCCCCGTGTAGCCGAGCTTCGGCCCGAGCGTGATCCATTGCTGCTGGATGCGCGCGACCTCCTTGAGGCCGGTCGTATGGATTTCGTCGGGCGTGAGGGGCAGCGTGGTGCGGTCGCGGATATGCGCGCTGTACCAGGCCGCGCCGTTGGGCAGCGCGTCCCAGCCGGTGCTGCTGCGGCTCGCGGGCAGGTAGTCTTTTTCGACATACGTGGCGAGGCGCTCGAGCGCCGGCGCGAGCCGCTCCACGGCCTCGCCGTAGGCCTGCGTCAGCGCGCGCTTGTCGTCGGGCGAAAATGCCGCCGGCAGGTTCTTGATCGGTGTGTAGAAGATGCTGGCCTCGGGTGTCGCGCTGCGCAGCTGCTGGAACTGCGGCAGCATGGCCAGCGTGACCGGTTTCGCATGCACGATGCCGCGCTTGACCCCTTCGCGCATATTGGCGATGGCCTGGTCGATCCAGGCCGGCAGTTGGCTGATCCGGCCCAGGTAGTCGCGGTATTGGGCGACCGTCGCCAGCGGTTGCGAGCCGGTGCCGCTGGCGTAATTGGCGAGCGTGCCGGGCACGTGGTCGAAATGGTTCAGCGGCAGCAGGTGCTCGGGAAACGGCGCGAGCGCGAGCGCGCTTTCGAGTTCGAACGCGAGCATGTCGTAGCTCAGCTGGTCGCGCTCGTTGAGGCGCGCGCGCGCGACCTGGCGCAGCTGCCGCTGCAGTTGGCGGTAGTGGGCAAAGTGGGCGGCGCGCACCTTGGGCGCGATGTTCAGGCCGATCTGGTTGTTGTAGCGGCTGTCGCCGTTGGCCGTGATCAGCAGCGGATCGAATTTGGCGCGCGCCACATAGAACGCGGTGGCCAGTTTGTCGAGCTGCCTGGCGGCCACCGGGCTGCCCTGCATCGTGGCCGGCGCGGCGGCGGCCGGCGCGATGGCCGCGGCGGCTGCGGCGGCGCCGCCAAACAGCAGGCTGGCGGCCAAAGCGGTGCTGGTGAGGGTCAGGCTGATACGGTCAAATGGCATGGCGGGGGTCCTTCGGGTTGGCGGTCGGGGCGGCGAAATGTTATTAGACTCAAAACAAGTGTACCCCGGGGCAGTGCGGTTTGGCGGGCAAAACGCCGGCATGGCGTCGCCAAAACGTCACAAGTGTTTGAAAAATAAGATGTTTTTCGATCCCATTCGGCGCGGCAAAAGCCGCCGGAAAAGATCTTCAGACATGTTTTCCGGTACAATACCGTCCAATGAGCTCCCCAACAAATCTTTTTGCGACCGTCCCCAAGCGGTCTAGCCGCGCTGCCGTTGCGCCTTTCCTGCCCATGTCGCGCGCCGAGATGGACGTGCTGGGCTGGGACCAGTGCGACGTCATCATCGTCACCGGCGACGCCTACATCGACCATCCGAGCTTCGGCATGGCGCTCGTGGGCCGCCTGCTCGAGGCGCAAGGCTACCGCGTCGGCATCATCAGCCAGCCCGACTGGCTCTCGGCCGAGCCGTTCCGCGCGCTCGGCAAGCCGCGCCTGTATTTCGGCGTCACCGCCGGCAATATGGACTCGATGGTCAACCGCTACACGGCCGACCGCAAAATCCGCTCCGACGACGCCTACACGCCCGACGCCGAGCCCAATAAGCGGCCCGACCGCACCGTCACCGTGTACGCCCAGCGCGCGCGCGAAGCCTATCCCGACGTCCCGGTCGTCATCGGCAGCATCGAAGCCTCGCTGCGCCGCATCGCCCATTACGACTACTGGTCCGACAAGGTGCGCCGCTCGGTGCTGCCCGATTCGAAGGCCGACCTGCTCTTGTTCGGCAACGCCGAGCGCGCGCTGGTCGACCTGACCCACCGCCTCGCCGCCGGCGAGAACATCAAAGACATCCGCGACCTGCGCGGCACGGCCTTCATGGCGGCGCCGGGCTGGCTGCCGGCCGACGACTGGTCGGTCGCCAATTCGACCCGGGTCGACGTGCCCGGCAAAATCGACGAGCACCACAATCCGTACGCGATGGCGCAAGAAGACAAGACCGCCTGCGCGACCGATAACGCCGCCAAGGCGCCCGACGTCATCAAGCCGATCCGCATCATGTCGCGCGAGGAGCGCCAGGCGCTGGCCAAAGAAAAACACGACAAGACCGTGGTGCGCCTGCCCGCCTACGACGTCGTAAAGGACGACCCGGTCATGTACGCGCACGCCTCGCGCGTGTTCCACCTCGAATCCAACCCCGGCAACGCGCGCGCGATGGTGCAGGCGCACGGCGAGCGCGACGTCTGGCTCAACCCGCCGCCGCTGCCGCTGGCGATGGACGAGATGGACGGCGTGTACGACATGAACTACGCGCGCGCCCCGCACCCGGCCTACGGCAAGGCCAAGATCCCGGCCTGGGACATGATCCGCTTCTCGGTCAACATCATGCGCGGCTGCTTCGGCGGTTGCACCTTCTGCTCGATCACCGAGCACGAGGGGCGCATCATCCAGAGCCGCTCGGAGCCGTCGATCCTGCGCGAGATCGAGCACATCCGCGACAAGACCAAGGGCTTCACGGGCACCATCTCCGACATGGGCGGCCCGACCGCGAACATGTACCGGCTCGCCTGCAAAGACAAAAAAATCGAAGAGTCGTGCCGCCGCCTGTCGTGCGTCTATCCGAGCATCTGCGTCAACCTCGGCACCGACCACAGCAAACTGATTTCGCTGTACCGCAAGGCGCGCGCGATCCCCGGCATCAAGAAGGTGTTGATCAGCTCCGGCCTGCGCTACGACCTCGCCGTGCGCTCGCCCGAATACGTCAAAGAGCTCGTCACGCACCACGTCGGCGGCCTGCTCAAGATCGCGCCCGAGCACACCGAAGAAGGCACCTTGTCGAAGATGATGAAGCCCGGTATCGGCGCCTACGACGAGTTCAAGGAGATGTTCGACCGCTTCTCCTTTGAGGCCGGCAAGAAGCAGTACCTGATCCCGTACTTCATCGCGGCCCATCCGGGCACCACCGACGAAGACATGCTCAATCTGGCGCTGTGGCTCAAGAAGAACAACTTCAAGCTCGACCAGGTGCAGACCTTCATGCCGACGCCGATGGCGATGGCCACGACCATGTACCACACGCGCAAGAACCCGCTGCACAAGGTGACGGCCGATTCCGAGGTCGTCGAGACCGCGCGCAGCGGCAAGGTGCGGCGCGCGCACAAGGCGTTTTTGCGCTACCAGGACCCGGCCAACTGGCCGATCCTGCGCGAGACGCTGGTCAACATGGGCCGCGGCGACTTGATCGGCAACGGCGACAAGCACCTCGTGCCGAGCTGGCAGGCGTCGGAAGACGGCGGCCTGGCCGCGGGCGAGCGCAAGCGCCAGACGCACGGCGCGGGCACGCTCGACAAATTCGCCGCGCCGGGCAAGCGCAACCGCATCGAGGCGCCGGCGCCATTCATCGCCCCCGAGTCCAAGGTGCGGCCGTCGATCCTGTCGACCATCAAGACCAAGGCCAAGCCTGCGGCCGCGGCCAAGTCGGCGCCGCGCGGGCGCAAATAAGGCGGCTGCGATGATCCCGTTTTCGGTGCTCGACCTGGCCCCGATCGCAGAAGGCAGCGGTCCGGCCGAGTCGTTCCGCAATATGCTCGACCTGGCCCAACATGCCGAGCGCTGGGGCTTTAAGCGCTACTGGCTGGCCGAGCACCACGGCATGCCGGGCATCGCCAGCGCCGCGACCGCGGTGCTGATCGGCCACGTGGCGGCGGGCACCTCGCGCATCCGCGTGGGCGCGGGCGGCATCATGCTGCCCAACCATTCCCCGCTCGTGATCGCCGAACAATTCGGCACGCTTGAGGCGCTGTTCCCGGGACGGATCGACCTAGGGCTTGGTCGCGCGCCCGGTGCGGACCAGGCCACCGCGCGCGCCTTGCGCCGCAACCTCGATTCGGACGCCGACGCATTCCCGCAGGACGTGGTCGAACTGATGGATTACTTTTCGGACGCGCCGCGCGGCGCCGTGCGCGCGGTGCCGGGCATGGGACTCAAGGTGCCGGTCTGGATCCTCGGCTCGAGCACGTTCGGCGCGCAGCTGGCCGCGGCGCTCGGCCTGCCGTACGCCTTCGCCTCGCACTTCGCGCCCGCGCAGATGATGCAGGCGATCGATCTATACCGCGCGACCTTCCGGCCCTCGAAGCAACTGGACAAACCGTACGTCATGCTCGGCTATAACGTGTTCGCGGCCGACACCGACGCCGAAGCGAGCTTGTTGGCCAGTTCGATGCAGCAGGCCTTCATCAACCTGCGCAGCGGGCGGCCGGCGCGTTTGCCGCCGCCGGTACCCGGGTTCCTGAACCAGATCGGGCCGCAGGAAAAAGCGATGCTCGACAAGGTGCTGGCTTGTTCGGCGATAGGTTCGGCGGCGACGGTGGCGCGCGACATGGCCGCCTTCATCGAACGCACCGGCGCCGACGAGCTGATGATCACCTCGCAGATATTCGACCATGCGGCGCGCCTGCATTCGTTCGAGCTGACGGCCGGTATCCACAAAGTCCTCTAATTTCGGCACTCGCGCATGCGCTAGGTTGCCGGTCCCGAATCGGCGCCAAAGCGCATCAGAAATCGTGTCGAAAAAACTAAAATATCAAAAACCAACATCGTCCTCGCGAATGCGGGGACCCATAGAACGGTGACTCATAGCAACCGTTCTATGGGTCCCCGCATGCGCGAGGACGACGTGGTTTTAGGTCTTCTAAGGAATATGCTTTACGATTTCTGCGACGTTAAACACCGATGTCGCCTGAGTACACTGTCCAGAAATCATTTCAGCATCAGATCGGCGCTAGCCTCGCGCACATGCAGCGCGGTCGCATTCCGGTGGCGCGCGCGCAGGCGCGAATTGGTCACCAGCACGCCGAGCGTTTCGCCGACCACCATCACCACCCCCAGCAGCGGCAGCACCAGCATCAAACCGGCCACCCCGGCCAGCGTGCCGCCGACAAAGATCATCAGCACCGTCATCAGCGGATGGATCTGCAGGCTGCGGCCCAGCGTGAGCGGCATGAACACGAAGTCGTCGAGCAGGCGCACCGCGATGAACACGCCGATCGCGCTGTAGGCGATCATCGGCGCGGTCGGCGCGTCGGTCGAGGCAACCACCACCACCATGATGCAGCCGACCACCGAGCCGACAAACGGCACCCACGCCAGCAGCGCCGCGATGAAGCCGAGCAGCAGCGGCGACGACACGCCGATCGCCCACAGGCCCAGCGCCAGCACCACGGTGTCGATCACGGTCAGTTTGATGAGGCCCTCGAAATACCTGCGCGCGGTCTGGTCGACCTCGTGCAGCAGGTACAGCGTCTTTTCGAAAAAGGCGTTTGGCACGGCGCGCGCGAGGAAGCGCTTGAAGCGCGGCCCGTCGCGCAGGAAGAAGAAGGTCAGGAACGGCGCCAGCAGCAGCGATGGCAGCCAGGTCGCGGCCGAGACCAGGATGTTGGCCAGGTGGGTCTGCACGAAGTCGTGCGTGAAGGCCTCGAAGCGGGCATTGACGATCTGGCTCAGGTGGATTTTCTGGAGCACCCGGAATTTACCTTCGAGGATTAGGACCGTGTTCTGGACGAAGGACACGCCGCCCGTCAGGTATTTGCCGATCACGTCCTGTTTCGGGTCGCCCGGCGACGCCATCCACGCGAACGCCATCATCACGACCAGCGTCAGCACGGTGAAAAACACGCCGCCGACGACCAGCGCGGCCGTGTCGCGGCCGACGCCGGCGCGGATCAGGCGGCGCATCGGCGCCAGCAAAATGTAGTACAGGATGGTCCCGAGCAGGAACGGTATCGCGAGCCACATGGTGTGCTCGAGCAGCACCAGCAGCAGGCAGGTGGCGGCGATGATGCCGCTCCAGACGACAGGCCCGGCGCGTTGGTCTTGCGGATTCATAGGGCCTGGATCGGGGGTTGGCCGGACATCCAGTCGCGCAGGCGCTGGCCGATGTGGCGCGCCAGCGCGAGCGAGATTTTATAGCCGACCACGGCGTCGGTCTCCATCAGGGCCATGAAGTCGGCGCGGAAGAACACCGCCAGCTCGCAATTGGCGCCGGCGCGTGCTTGCGCGTTGCGCGGTGCGTTGTCGAGCAGCGCGAGGTCGCCGAAAAATCCGCCCGGCGTCAGTTCGGCCACCACCTCAAACCCGCAATCGTGGGTGCGGCGGATCTGGACCTTGCCCGACAGGACCAGGTAGAGCGCCTGGCCCTCTTCGCCCTCGTCGAAAATGATCTCGTCGGTCAGGTAGCGGCGCTCGTGCAGCAGGCCGTCGACGATCTGCAGTTCGAGCGCTGTGAGGGAGTTGAACAGGGGCGAATTCTTGAGCCGGTGCAGCCGCGGCGACAGCTTGGGCGATTTCAGAAAACCTAAGATCAAGATGACTCCTGCATTTTTATGGTCTTGGCGCGGTGAGGCAGACACTGGTGGGGCTGACTCGGGCGGCAAACGCCGTCCTCGTGTCGTTTGCTGTCAATTATGCACTGTCTGATGCCGGAATTGTCAGGCAGCCGCTTGTTGCGCCTGGCTGCCGTGGTGTCGCCGCATCATTTCGTCGGTCGTGCCATGGGATCGATCATACGCCGGAAGCCGGTAAAAGCATTTTCCGGAGCGCATCTATTGGAGCGGCCCCGTCAGGCGCCCGCGGACCCCTCGAGGTCGTAGGTGGACAGCACCGGCAACAGCGGATCGAGGTGGCTGGTGAGCACGACGCAGACCTTGCCCGCCTCGGCCAGTGCGCCGAGCGCGCCGCGCAGATAGGCCGCCGCCGCCGCGTCGAGGCCGTTTAAGGGTTCGTCGAGCAGCAGCAGTCCCACCGGCAGCGTCAGCGCCAGCTGCAGCTTTTTGTGCTGCCCGAGCGAGAGCGTGGCCACGCTTTGCGGCAGCGTCGCCAGCATCCTGAACGCGTTCAGTTGCGTGTTGAGTAGCTGCGGATCGGCTCCCGGATACAGGGCCAGATGCAGGTCGAGCAGTTCCTGCACCGTCAGCCACGGCAGCTCGGGCGTGTCGCCGCCGCTGAAAAAGCTGTTGCGGCGGTAGGCGAGCGGCTCGCGCACGCTGTCGAACGCGCCGAACGCGATGCTGCCGGCGCCCGGCACCAGCGCGCCGCCGATCAGTTTGAGCAGGGTCGTCTTGCCGCTGCCATTGGCGCCGCGCAGCCAGGTGATGCCGGCGCCGCGCGTGAGCGAAAAGCGCTCAAACACGGGCCGCGCGTCGAAGCGGAAACCGAGCGCCTCGATCCGCAGCCCAGGACTCATTTCCATATCTCACTTCCCACTGCGCTGAGCGCAATAATTGAAAACGCCACGATCGCGACCCGCACCCGCGCCGGCCAATCGGGCATCGCCACCAGCACCAGCGTGGCACAGATGCCGAGGCCCAGGTACACGCGGCCGGCGGTGCGCTCCCACAGGCCGTGCGCGAGCCCTTGGGCGAACAACAGCGCGAGCACCGCCAGCGCCGGCAGCGCCGCGAGCGCCCGCGCGCAGCGCGCAGCGCGCCAGGCCTTGCGTCGGCGTCGGCCACGCGGCCGTCACGGGCCGCAGCGCGGCCAGATGCTCGCGCACGGCTTTGTCGCCGCGGTCGGTGAGCACGATCAGCAGCGTGGTCGCGCAGACGTCGCACAAGGCGCGCGCCACGCCGGCGGGGGCCGCCATCCACGCGACCGTGCTGCCGGCCGCGGCAAGCAGCAGGACGCTTTGGAAGCGCCCGACGCCGCTGTCGCGCCAGAACGGCAGCCAAAACAGGCGGCGCCAGAAGAACAGCCAGCGCACGCGTGCCGGCCGCTGTACGTAGGCCTGCTGCGCGGCCGCCCAAGGCTGCGCGTGCGGCGCGGCCGGGCGTGGCAGGCGCGCGCGCAGGGCCAGGATCGCCGCCGAGCCGCACCAGGTGAGCAGCAGCGAAAGCACGACGGCCGCGACGGCGCGCGCGGGCTGCATCCAGTCGGGCGCCGCGTGCAGCCAGATTGCGCCGGAGGCTGCGTACGCGAGCGCGAGCGGGCCGGCCAGCAGGCCGGCGATCAGGAGGTCGGCGCGCAGGCGCTGCGCCGGCGGTACCGGCAGCGGGTGCATCCAGCGCGCCACCGCCTGCGGCAGCAAGCGCTCGCGCAGCAGCCACAGGGGAATGCACATCACGAGCGCGTGCGCGGCGAGCAGGGGCAGGGCGTGCACAACGGGGAGCGAGGCGGCGTACATCGGCGGCAGCGCGACAAAGGCCACCAGGCCGATCAGGAGCTGGCCGAATCCGAGCACGATGATGTAGGCCGAGCTTTTGAGGCTCTCGACGAATTGGGCGAGTCCGTGGCGCGCGAGGCGCAGGCGGAATGAGACGTAGGGATGGGCCAAAGTGGACTCGGTGGGAACTGGGCCAGACAGCGAATGGAAAACCGTGGGCACGGAAAACGCGTGGACCAAAGAAAAGGGCCCGACGAATCGGGCCCTTCTTAATGCTGGCGGAGCGGACGGGACTCGAACCCGCGACCTCCGACGTGACAGGCCGGCATTCTAACCAACTGAACTACCACTCCGTATTACTCTGATCGGTACTGCTGATCATGATGCTGCCTCTGTTACTGGTAGGGGCTGACAGGCTCGAACTGCCGACCTACGCCTTGTAAGGGCGCCGCTCTACCAACTGAGCTAAGCCCCCAAATACTAGTACTAGAGACACATCCGACGTTTGTCACCACGTCTGAAGAGGCCGAATCATATCGCATATTTTCTAAAACGCGCAAGGGTTTTTCGAAAAATAGGAAAAAACGGGCCGTGTGCGCCTTATCCGGGGTCGATGCCGACCTCGAGCAGTTCGACGTAGAACAGCGGGGCCGCGGCGCCGATGGCGTCGGTCTTGATCGCGCCGATTTTGCCGGTGTAATGCACGCGCTTGCCCAAGCCCGCGGCGCGGAACCTGCGTACCTGCGGGGTCGGCACAAAATACATCACACGCGCGGTCATCTTGCCGGCCGCCACGGGCGCTTCGCTTTCGTCGAAAAACACCCGGTTTTTCCTGAGCACCCGGATCGTGCCCGTCCACCTGACCTCGGCTCCGCGCAGGCGGCGCGAAAGTTTCTGCAAGGCGGCCGTGCGGTCGCCGGACCGGCCGACTTCGGCCGACGCGCATTGCATCATTGCGAGGAAAACATTGAAGTCGGTCGGCCACGTGCGGTAGCTGTCGACACAGGCCGGGTGCGCGTGCGCGCCCAAGCCCAGGCCGAGCAGCAGGGCGGCAAGAACCGTCATTTTGCGCATGGAATCCTCCTCTGGATCGCGTGTTGGATTGCACCCAATGGTGGCACGGAGCTTCCGATCGGGCAATACCGCTGCCCGACTTGACTTGCAACTATTGCCGAATCGGTTAATACTGTATGCATTTACAGTGTTTGCGCGCCTTTAACGGGCGTGCGCGTCGCCAGAGTGAACCCACCCGCCCGAAAAATCATCCATTGCGACTGCGACTGCTTTTACGCCGCCGTCGAGATGCGCGACAACCCGGCCCTGCGCCTGTTGCCGGTGGCGGTCGGCGGGCGCGCCGACCAGCGCGGCGTGGTCGCGACCTGCAATTACGAGGCGCGCCGCTACGGCATCCACTCCGCCATGGCGACCGCGCAGGCGCTGCAGCGCTGCCCCGGGCTCGTGGTGCTGCCGCCCGCGATGGAAAAATACCGGATCGCCTCGCGCCAGATCCTGGCCATCTACAACGATTACACCGAGCTGGTCGAGCCGCTTTCGCTCGACGAGGCCTATCTCGATGTCACCGATTCGCCCCATTGCAAGGGCAGCGCGACCCTGATCGCACAGGAGATCCGGGCGCGCATCTTCGAGACCGTCGGCATCACCGCCTCGGCCGGCGTGGCGCCGAACAAGTTCGTGGCCAAGATCGCGAGCGACTGGCACAAGCCCGACGGCCTGTTCCTGGTGCGTCCGAACGAGGTCGACGCCTTCGTCGCCGCCCTGCCCGTCAAGAAACTGTTCGGCGTCGGCAAGGTCACCGCGGCCAAGCTCAACAAGCTGGGCGCCGAGACCTGCGGCGACCTGCGCGGCTGGACCTTGCTGGACCTCGAACACCATTTCGGCCGCTTCGGCACCAGGTTGTTCGAGCTGTGCCGCGGCATCGACGTGCGCGCCGTGTCCAATGCGCACGAGCGCAAGTCGGTCAGCGTCGAAGAGACCTATACCCCCGACGTGCCCGACCTGCCGGCCTGCCTCGCCCTGTTGCCCGAGCTGATGGAAAACCTGCTCGGTCGCATAAAACGCTGCGGCGCCGAGAAGCATGTCCAGAAGCTGTTCGTCAAAATCCGCTTCAGCGATTTCACCACCACGACGGTCGAGTGCGTGGGCACGGTGCCCCACCGCGGCCAGTTCGAAAAGCTCATGGAAACCGGCTTTGCGCGCGGCAACAGGCCCGTGCGCCTGCTCGGGGTGGGGGTGCGGCTCGGCGAATCGGCCGCGCTGGCGCAGCTGACCCTGTTCGACGAGGAGTGCGCAGTGAGCGCACACTGACGCGAAAAACATTCTTCCCAACACGGCCATGAAGCGCTCTTGCGAGCGTGTAAAATGGCGTTCCTCTGGCATTACTGAAACAATCGGAAAGCAAATATGTGGTTCAAGAATCTTCAGATTTACCGTTTGCCCGCGCCGTGGGCATATACACCTGAGCAACTCGAGGCGGCGCTCGCGCCCCAGAGTTTTGTGCCCGCCAGCAGCAACGAATTGCTGCGCCAGGGCTGGGATTCGCCGCGCGGCAACGGCATCCTGGTCCACGTGGTCAACAAACAGATGTTGATCCTGCTGGGAACCGAAAAGAAACTGCTGCCGACTTCGGTGATCAACCAGGTCGCCAAGGCCAAGGCCGCCGAGCTCGAAGAAGCCCAGGGTTTCGCGCCGGGCAAGAAGGCGATGAAAGAACTCAAGGAACGCGTGGCCGACGAGCTGTTGCCGCGCGCATTCAGCATCCGGAGCAATGTGTGGACCTGGATCGATCCGGTCAACGGCTGGCTGGTGGTCGATGCGGCGAGCCCGGCCAAGGCCGACGAAGTCATCAAGCTGCTGCTCAAGGCGGTCGATAAATTGCCGCTCGAAAGCCTGCGCGTGCAACAGTCGCCGGTCGGCGTGATGACGGCCTGGCTCGAGACCGACGAGGCGCCGGTGGGCTTCACGGTCGACCAGGACACCGAATTGCGCGCCACGGGCGAGAGCAAGGCGGCCGTGCGCTACGTCAAGCACGCGCTCGAAGTCGATGACATCCGCCGCCACATCGCCGCCGGCAAGCAATGCACGCGCCTGGCGATGACGTGGGATGACAAGATTTCTTTCGTGCTCACCGAGTCGCTCGCGGTCAAGGGCATCAAGCCGCTCGACGTGATCAAGGAAAACGACACCAGCACCAAGAACGACGAAGAGCGTTTCGACAACGACATGATGCTCATGACGGGCGAATTGTCGAAGATGATGACGGATCTGGTCGAAGCGCTCGGTGGCGAAGCGAAGGCGTAAGCTTCAGGAATCGCACCGCTAATAATTCAGCACCACCAAACCAACATCGTCCTCGCGAAGGCGGGGACCCATAGAACAGTTGCTCAGCGCTAAGGTTCTATAGGTCCCCGCCTGCGCGAGGACGATGTTGTTTAAATTCAGCGTTTTTCACGCACGATCACAGCGGCTGAAACACCCCCGCAGCCCGATTCTTCGTCACATTATCCCACGCAAAAACCTGTCCGTTCATCGCCACATACACGCCCGCCGGCAAGATCTGCGCGGCCGCGCTGGCAAAACCCAGATTAAACAAAGCATCCGAATTGGCGATCTCGTAAGGGATCATCGCACCCGTGAGCACGATCGTCTTGCCCAGCGCGACTTCGCCGAGCACGGCCGCCGTCTCCTTCATGGTGTCGGTGCCATGCACGATCACGATCGCCTTCTCGCTCGCGGCGCGACAACTGGCCAGCACGCGTGCGCGGTCGGCGTCCAGCATGTCGAGCGAGTCGAGCAATGGCAGCAGCTCGAGCTCGACCTTGATGGTCATGCGCGTGCGCGCCAGCACGGCCGGCATATGGCTGTCCGCGAAGCCCAACGTGCCCGTGAGCTCGTCGTAGTGTTTGTCGAAGGTACCGCCCGTGGCAATGATGCGCAAGCTCATAATGATCTGGAGTTTCTAAGAAAAAAGGTGCCTAATGATAGCGTGATCCACGGCCGCTGTCGAAATGCCAAGCGCGCGTATGCCCCTTGGCGACTGCGCTAGAATCCGATGCTGCCGCAGTCGGCCGTCACCCAATTAGCCAGAATAAACCATGCAAGCGCTCGCACCCGGAACCGTCATTTTTCACCGCCATCGTGGTTATGGCGTCATCACGCACGTCAACTTGCTCACCGGATGGATCAGCGCCCGCTTCGGCAGCGAGGCGCGCACGCTCGACCTGAACCTCTCGACCGACGCCGTGCAACATGCCGACGGCGAGGCGATCCTGTTCCGCCGCACCCCGCCCGACCGCATGCCGCACGCGCGCCTGATGGAAATGGTGCGCGCGCTGCACCGCGCCGGCTACCAGAAACTGTACCTGTACTCCTGGCCCAAACCGTCGGGCCTGCACTGGCGCTGGCATTTGTTCACGGGCAAGCGCGACTGGATGCAGCGGCCGTGGCGCGAGGGCTGGTACGGCTCCGGCGCCGAGTACAACAACAACCCGGTCATGGGCTGGGGCGACGCGCCCGGCGCCACCGCCGAAGAGCTGGTCCACGCGCTCGCCAAGTTCGATCCGCAGGGGCTGGCGCAGGCGCTCGGGCGCGACGAGGACCACGCGGCGTGGTTCGAGCAGGTCTGCGCCGCGCTGCTGCCCGGCTACATGTACAGCCTCGACATGGAGCGCCCCGGCCGCGACGGCTGGCGCGAGATGCCGCCGGTGCCGGTGGTCGCCGTGCGCGCCGGGCTGGCGCCGTATGCCGGCCCCGCGCTGGGCTGGCCGCCGGGCTGGGCCGGCCTGTGGACGCGCACCCACGTGCTGCCGGCGCCACCGATCCGGATCAGCGGCGAACCCGAGCTCGGCTAAGACCGCTCGAGCGCGGCCGGGTTGCGGATGTTGACCGGCGTGCCGGCGGCAAACTTGACGATGTTCTCGAACGCGGCCGCGAAATACATTTCATAGCTGTCTTTTTCGACGTAGCCCAGATGCGGCGTGGCGAGCACCGTCGGCATGCGCAGCAGGGGCGCGTCGGCGGCCAGCGGTTCGCTCGTGAAGACGTCGAGCGCGGCGCGGCCCGGCCGGCCCCGCAGCAATGCGGCCTCGAGCGCTCCCTCGGCGATCAGTTCGGCGCGGCTGGTGTTGACCAGCAGTGCGCTGGCCTGCATGCGCGCGAGGTCGTGCGCCGTGACGACGCCGCGCGTGGCGTCGGCCAGGCGCAGGTGCAGGCTGAGCACATCGGCCTCTTCGAATAATTGCTCGCGCGAAGTAGCCGCCTCGCAACCGTCGGCCACGGCCGCCGAGCGGCTGGCCTCGCTTCCCCACACGAGCACGCGCATGCCGAAGGCCCTGCCGTAGCCGGCCACGAGGCGGCCGATCCTGCCATAGCCCCAGATCGCCAGCGTGCTGCCCTTGAGCGCGACGCCGAGCCCGTTCAAGACGGGATTGATCGACGCGGTCTGCCACAGGCCGTCCTTCAGATTGTTGGCGTACGGGACGATCTTGCGCTGCGCGGCCATCAGCAGCGCCCAGGTCAGCTCGGCCGGCGCGACGGGCGAACCGCCGCCCTCGGCGATCGCGATGCCGAGCTCGGTGGCGGCATCGATATCGATGTGCGAACCGGCCGCGCCCGTTTGGGAAACGAGCTTAAGATTGGGCAAGCGTGCGAGCAGGGCGCGCGGCAAAGCGGTGCGCTCGCGGATCAGCACGAGGGCCTCGAACGGGGCCAGCCTTATCGCGAGTTGGCCCAGTCCGCGGCTCGAATTGCTGAATATTTTGACATCATGTGGCGCCAAAATTTTGAAACAGTCGAGCTGCCTCACAGAATCTTGGAAGTCGTCCAGAATCGCTATTTTCATCGTAGATCGCAGAAGTTAGGCAAATATTCGTAAGTAAATGACAGAATTATTTGGAATTGGAATAGCACACTACATTAGTCAACTATTATTCCTACATTTTTGAGTCGGTGGTGATAAAAACGGCAGTTGGCGGGTGTACAATCGCCCCCTAATTTTGGGATTTGACCCTGTCGGATCCCCGCAGCACCGTTCCACAAGGCGCGCCAAAACGCGTACTTGTCGACATGACCGCCGTACCGCCGAACCGTCCCCTGGACAGAGTTCTTGAGCGCAAGCCCAAAGCTGACGACGATCCTGCCGTGCCGGGACAAGACCAGAATTCTTAATTGGCATTGGAGGTACTTATGAATCAGCCCGTCATGGGAGGCGTTGCAGCATTGAACGTCCCAAGTTACATCAAACATCAAAAACTCATCAATTGGGTGTCGGAAATCGCGGCCCTGACGAAACCGGCGAGCATCTACTGGTGCGACGGTTCGCAAGAAGAGTACGACCGCCTGTGCGCCCAAATGGTTGCCGCCGGCACCATGACCAAGCTCAACCCGGAAAAGCGACCGAACTCCTTCCTCGCCTGCTCCGACCCGACCGACGTGGCGCGCGTCGAAGACCGCACCTACATCTGCTCGGCCACCAAAGAACAAGCCGGCCCGACCAACAACTGGATGGCCCCGGCCGAAATGCGCACCACGCTGCACGGCCTGTTCGACGGCTGCATGGCCGGCCGCACGCTGTACGTGGTGCCGTTCTCGATGGGCCCGCTGGGCTCGCCGATCGCCCACATCGGCGTCGAATTGTCGGACTCGCCTTATGTCGCGGTCAACATGCGCATCATGACACGCATGGGCAAAGCGGTCTACGACGTGCTCGGCACCGACGGCGACTTCGTCCCGTGCGTGCACAGCGTGGGCGCGCCGCTGGCCGCCGGCCAAAAGGATGTCGCGTGGCCATGCAACGCCACCAAATACATCGTGCACTACCCCGAGACGCGCGAGATCTGGTCCTTCGGATCGGGCTACGGCGGCAACGCGCTGCTCGGCAAAAAATGCTTCGCGCTGCGCATCGCCTCGAACATGGGCCACCAAGAGGCGCAGGCGGGCGGCACCGGCTGGCTCGCCGAGCACATGCTGATCCTCGGCGTCGAATCGCCCGAAGGCAAAAAGCACTACGTCGCGGCGGCCTTCCCATCGGCCTGCGGCAAGACCAACTTCGCGATGCTGATCCCGCCTGCGAGCTTCAACGGCTGGAAAGTGACGACCATCGGCGACGACATCGCCTGGATCAAGCCGGGCGCCGACGGCCGCCTGTACGCGATCAACCCCGAGGCAGGCTATTTCGGCGTCGCGCCCGGCACCAACACGCGCACCAACTCGAACTGCATGGCCTCGATGAACGAAAACACCATCTTCACGAACGTCGCGCTGACCGACGACGGCGACGTCTGGTGGGAAGGCCTGACCAAAGAAGCGCCGGCGCACCTGATCGACTGGCAGGGCAAAGACTGGACCCCCGGCAACGGCGCCAAGGCGGCGCATCCGAACGCGCGCTTCACGGTTGCCGCGACCCAGAACCCGGTCATCGATTCGGCCTGGGACGACCCGGCCGGCGTGCCGATCTCGGCCTTTATCTTCGGCGGCCGCCGTTCGACGACGGTGCCGCTGGTGACCGAAGCGCGCAACTGGGTCGAAGGCGTGTACATGGCCGCGACCATGGGCTCCGAGACCACGGCCGCCGCTGCGGGCCAGATGGGCATCGTGCGGCGCGACCCGTTCGCGATGCTGCCGTTCATCGGCTACAATATGAGCGACTACTTCCAGCACTGGCTCGAGATGGGCGAGAAGATCGGCGCGATCAATCCGGCATCGCTGCCAAAGATCTACTGCGTCAACTGGTTCCGCACCGACGCCGAAGGCAAGTTCGTCTGGCCCGGTTTTGGCGACAATATGCGCGTCCTCAAATGGATGCTCGAGCGCATCGAAGGCAATGCGAGCGGCGTCGAGAACGTGTTCGGCACGACGCCGACCTTCGGCGACCTGAACTGGGACGGCATCGATTTCACGCAAGAGCAATTCGACACGATCACGTCGATCGACAAAGACGCGTGGCTTGAAGAACTCAAGCTGCATAGCGAGCTGTTCGAAAAGCTCGCTTACCACCTGCCGCAGCAACTGGTGGAGACCAAGGCGGCTCTCGAAAAGCGCCTGGCAATGTAATGGGATGAGCGCCCGTTAAATGCGGGCTTTATCTGAAAGGCGGGGTCTTCCTACAAGGAGGCCCCGCCTTTTTTAATGCCCGAAACAAAATATTTTACTGACGGGGACAGACCGGGGACAGACCGGGGTCAGACCCGGGTCTGACCCCGTCGTTTTAAGTCAGCAAGGGGCCGAGGTATTTTCCCGTAACGCTTTCGGGATTATTTGCCACTTCTTCCGGCGTGCCACTCGCGATGATCCGCCCGCCGCCGGCGCCACCTTCAGGACCGAGGTCGACGATCCAGTCGGCCGTCTTGATCACGTCGAGGTTGTGCTCGATGATGACCAGGGTGTTGCCCTGGTCGCGCAGGCGGTGGATCACCTTCAGCAGCAAATCGATGTCGTGGAAGTGCAGGCCCGTGGTCGGCTCGTCGAGGATGTACAGCGTGCGCCCCGTGTCGCGCTTGGACAACTCGAGCGACAGTTTGACCCGCTGCGCCTCGCCGCCCGACAAGGTCGTCGCGCTCTGCCCCAGCCGGATGTAGCCAAGCCCGACGTCGAGCAGCGTCTGCAATTTGCGCGCGATCACCGGCACCGGCTTGAAGAACACGTGCGCCTCCTCGACCGTCATCGCCAGCACTTCGGTGATGTTCTTGCCCTTGTATTGCACCTCGAGCGTCTCGCGGTTGTAGCGCTTGCCGTGGCAGACATCGCACGGCACGTACACGTCCGGCAAAAAGTGCATCTCGACCTTGATCACGCCGTCGCCCTGGCACGCCTCGCAGCGCCCGCCCTTGACGTTGAACGAGAAGCGGCCCGCGCTGTAGCCGCGCTCCTTGGCCGCCGGCACCGTCGAGAACATATCGCGGATCGGCGTGAACAGGCCCGTGTAGGTCGCGGGGTTCGAGCGCGGAGTGCGCCCGATCGGCGCCTGGTCGACCGAGATCACCTTGTCGAAATGCTCAAGCCCGCTGATCGAATCGTGCGGCGCCGGCTCGGTCTGCGAGCCGTACAAATGGCGCGACAGCGCCGGATACAGCGTGTCGTTGACGAGCGACGATTTGCCCGAGCCCGAGACCCCCGTCACGCAGGTCAGCAAGCCGACCGGCAGGTTCAGCGACACCTTTTTGAGGTTGTTGCCGGTCGCACCCGTGATCACGAGCTGGCGGTCCGGATTGGCGACGTGGCGCTTCTTCGGCACCGCGATCTTGAGCGTGCCGTTGAGGTATTTCGCGGTCAGCGATTTTTTGCTCTTCAAAATATCGGCCAGCGTGCCCTGGGCGATGATCTCGCCGCCGTGCACGCCCGCGCCCAGCCCCATGTCGACCACGTAGTCGGCGGTGCGGATCGCGTCTTCGTCATGTTCGACCACGAGCACGCTGTTGCCGATGTCGCGCAGGTGCTTGAGCGTCTCGATCAGGCGGTCGTTGTCGCGCTGGTGCAGGCCGATCGACGGTTCGTCGAGCACGTACATGACGCCGGTCAGGCCCGAGCCGATCTGCGACGCCAGCCGGATGCGCTGCGCTTCGCCGCCCGACAAGGTGTCCGCGCTGCGGTCGAGCGAGAGGTAGTCGAGGCCGACATTGTTGAGGAACTTGAGGCGCGAGATGATCTCTTTGACCACGCGGTCGGCGATCTCCTTCTTCGATCCCTTGAGCGTGAGCTTCTCGAAAAACTCGAGGCACTCGCGCAGCGGCTTGCGCGCGACTTCATAAATGGCGCGCTGCTGCTTGCCGGTGCCGACCTTGACGTAGCGCGCTTCCACGCGCAGGCGCGCGCCGGCGCACGAGGGGCACTCCTTCTCGTTGATGAACTTGGCCAGCTCCTCCTTGACCGCCATCGAATCGGTCTCGCGGTAGCGCCGCGACAGATTCGTGACCACGCCTTCGAAGGTGTGCTCGCGGATCACCGTGCGGCCGCGCTCATTGACATAGGTGAACGGGATCTGGGTCTTGCCCGAGCCGTACAACACCGCCTGCTGCGCCGCCAGCGCGAGCTGCTCGAACGGCATGTCGATGTCGAATTCGTAAAACGCGGCCAGGTTCGACAGCATCTGGAAATAGAACTGGTTGCGCCGGTCCCAACCCTTTACCGCGCCCGAGGCGAGCGACAAATTGGGGAAGGCGACGATGCGCTTCGGGTCGAAGAACTCGATATGGCCGAGGCCATCGCACTCGGGGCAGGCGCCCATCGGGTTATTGAACGAGAACAGGCGCGGCTCGAGCTCCTGCAGCGAATAGCCGCAGGCGTTGCAGGCGAATTTGCTCGAGTAAACATGCTCGCTGGCCCCGTCCATCTCGAGCACCACGGCGCGGCCGTCGGCCAGCCGCAGCGCCGTCTCGAAGCTTTCGGCCACGCGCTGCTTGATCTCGGGGTTCACCTTGACGCGGTCGATGACCACGTCGATCGTGTGCTTTTCGGTCTTCTTCAGTTTGGGCAGGTCGTCAATCTCGTAGATCTTGCCCTCGCCCGTGCCGCTCTGGACGCGGAAGCGCACGAAGCCCTGCGCCTGCATCGACGCGAACAGGTCGGCGTGCTCGCCCTTGCGGTTGGCGACCACGGGCGCGAGGATCATGAGCTTGGTCTCGGGCGGCATCGCCAGCACGGCGTCGACCATCTGCGAGACGGTCTGCGCGGCCAGCGGCGCCTCCGGGTGGTCCGGGCAGTACGGCGTGCCCACGCGCGCGTACAGCAGGCGCAGGTAATCGTGGATCTCGGTGACGG
>JAZKIN010000033.1:0-45271 GCA_040384885.1 Pseudomonadota bacterium
TGTCCTGCAGCGGCAGGCCGGCGCGCGCGGCCATGCCCATGCCGTCGCCGGTGTTAATGAACGCGTTGGTCGAGGCCGCAAAAATGCGGCCCGCACCGCCGGTCGCCATGATCGTGGTCTTGGCTTCCAGAATCATGCATTCGCCCGTTTCCATCTCGAGCGCGACCACGCCGATGACGTCGCCGTCAGCGTCGCGGATCAGGTCGAGCGCCATCCATTCGACATAAAAATGGGTGCGCGCGCGCACATTGCGCTGGTACAGCGTGTGCAGCAGCGCGTGGCCGGTGCGGTCGGCCGCCGCGCAGGCGCGCTGGACCGGCTTCTCGCCGAAGTTGGCGGTGTGGCCGCCGAACGGGCGCTGGTAGATGGTGCCGTCGGGGTTGCGGTCGAACGGCATGCCGAAGTGCTCGAGCTCGTAGACGACCTTGGGCGCCTCGCGGCACATGAATTCGATCGCGTCCTGGTCGCCGAGGTAGTCGCCGCCCTTGACGGTGTCGAACATATGCCAGTACCAGTCGTCCTCGCTCATATTGCCGAGCGAGGCGCCGATGCCGCCCTGGGCCGCGACGGTGTGCGAGCGGGTCGGGAACACCTTGGACAGCACGGCCACGTTCAGGCCGGCCTCAGCCAGTTGCAGCGAGGCGCGCATGCCGGAGCCGCCGGCGCCGATGATGACCGCGTCGAAACGGCGGGTAGGAAGTGCAGATTTGATAGCCGCCACGATTAGACGCTCCAGAGAATTTGTGCTGTGTAAAGGGCGCAGGCGACCAGCCAGACGATCGTGAGGATCTGCAGCGTCAGGCGCAGGCCGACCGACTTCACGTAGTCCATCCAGATGTCGCGCATGCCGACCCAGGCGTGGTAGAACAGGGCCAGGAAGGTGACCAGGCTGAACAGCTTGAACCACTGCTGGGCGAACACGCCGGCCCAACCCTCGTAGGTGAAGTTCTGGCCGCTCAAGAAGGCGTACAGCAACACGAAGGTGTAGACCGCCATGATGATCGCGGTGATGCGCTGGGCCAGCCAGTCCTTGAGGCCGTAGTGGGCGCCGACGACGAGCCGTTTCGGGCCGATGTTATTGTTGGCCATCAGAAAACTCCAAACAGTTTGAGGCCGACGAGCGCGGTCAGCAACAGGCTGGCCACGAGCACGACGAGCGCCGATTTACGGGCCGAATCTTTATCGAGTCCAAGGTGCAGGTCCATGAACAAATGGCGCACGCCGGCGCAGAAATGCTGCATGTAGGCCCAGACCAGGCCGAGGATCACGAGCTTGACGAGCGGATTGGCGACGATGCCCGCGAAGTAGGCGAACGACAGCTCGGAGCTCACGCTCAGGTGGAACATGTAGAGCACGACGGGCAGCAGCGCGAACATCGCGAAGCCGCTGATGCGGTGCAGGATCGAGACCACGCCGGCCAGCGGCAGGCGGTAATTTGCCAATTGCGTAACGTGAATGTTACGGAATTGCGGCCGCGCTTTTTTTGTAGCCACTTTCACGGCTTCGGACATAACTAAACCTCCCTTAAACTGAATCTGCTGTAACTGGACACTGCATATTTTGAACCTGCAATTTTCGCCGATTTCGGGTGCCGGACCAATGTCTAATTGGCCACAAACCCGAAATACGGCTGGGAATGGTGCTTTCCCAAAAACAACGTATTCTATTCGCAACAACCATTTCCTGCTGCCGCCGCCCCACAAACCGCCCAGCTCAGGACAATTTCAAGACAAACCCAACAGAACGCCCCAAAAAGCCCCAGCCGGAACAAATCGCGCCCCACCGAAACCCACCACCCCATAAACCGTCGTCCTCGCGAAGGCGGCGAGGCATGCCTCGCCCCCATAGAACGGCCGATCAGAGACGCAATCGATTCCCGCCCGGACTACGACAAATCATTCTGATAATGATGATTCGCCGTCAAATACAACCCCCGCCGCAACTCAACCGCCTTATCCCCATACGTGAACGAAACCCGCTCCGCGCACAGCAGCGGCGTCCCCTCGACCACCCCGAGCAACTGCGCCGCCCCCGCGTCCGCCCCTACCGCGCGGATCTTCTCGCTCGCGCGGATCATGCGCGTGCCAAACTCGGACTCGAACAGCCCATACATGGGACCCTTGTACTCGACCAGACGTTCCGCCGTGAGCCCCTTGAACAACTGCCCCGGCAGCCACAATTCCTCAAGGATCGTCGGCGTGCCGTCGAACGACATCAAACGCCGTATGTACACGACCGCGTCGCCCGACTTGAGCTCGAGCAGGCGCGCCACCTCGGCCGGCGCGCGCATGCGTTTGACCTCGATGATCAGGTTGTCTGGCTGGTGCGGCACGCCCTCGTCCGGCATCAGGCGCAAAAAGCGGAAATGCGCGCGCGCCTCGTGGTGGGTCGAGACAAATGTGCCCTTGCCCTGGCGCCGCATGACGAGGTTCTCGGCGGCGAGCTCGTCGATCGCCTTGCGCACCGTGCCCTGGCTGACCTTGAAGCGCCCGGCCAGCTCGACCTCGCTCGGAATGAGCTCGCCCGGCTTCCATTCGCCCGACTGCAATCCCTGCGTGATGAGCGCCTTGATCTGCTGGTAGAGCGGGCTGAAGGTGGGCGAAGTGCCGGCCTGCGCTGCCGCGGGGGCGCCGGCAGCGGGGCCGGTCGGGTTGGTCGGGGCTGGATTCATAGGGGTGGATTTCACCACAAAAGCGCCTGCCCGTCCAGCAATAATGCGTCAAGTTTATATGTCTTATATAAGACATATGATATGAATTGACAGTTGAGCCCGCAAGCCCTACACTCGCGGACGATCCTGCAAGGTCGCGCCCGCATGAGAGGCGGGCGCGCAAGGCACGGCCGGCGCCGCCTGAAGGGGGCGTCCGCACTGCTGTTTTGGTATCATTGCAGTTTTCCCGAACAAGCGTATCCTCAGCTTCGACCGTTTTCATTCCCACTTTGGAGATTCATCATGGCAAAAACCCCATTGCGCGTTGCCGTCACCGGCGCGGCCGGCCAGATCGGCTATTCCCTGCTGTTCCGCATCGCCAACGGCGACATGCTCGGCAAGGACCAACCGGTCATCCTGCAACTGCTGGAAATCCCCGACGAGAAGGCGCAAAAAGCGCTCAAGGGCGTCATGATGGAAATCGACGACTGCGCCTTCCCGCTGCTGGCCGGCATGACCGCGCATTCGGACCCGATGACCGCGTTCAAAGACATCGACGCCGCCCTGCTCGTCGGCGCCCGTCCGCGCGGCCCCGGCATGGAGCGCAAGGACCTGCTCGAAGCGAACGCCCAGATCTTCACGGTGCAGGGCAAGGCGCTCGACGCCGTCGCCTCGCGCAATGTGCGCGTGCTGGTGGTCGGCAACCCGGCCAACACCAACGCCTACATCGCGATGAAATCGGCGCCGTCGCTGCCGTCCAAGAACTTCACCGCGATGCTGCGCCTCGACCACAACCGCGCGCTGTCGCAAATCGCCGCCAAAACCGGCAAGCCGGTCGCCGCGATCGAAAAACTGTGCGTCTGGGGCAACCACTCGCCGACCATGTACGCCGACTACCGCTTCGCGGAAATCGACGGCGCCTCGGTCAAGGACATGATCGGTGACGAAGCCTGGAACCGCGACACCTTCCTGCCGACCGTCGGCAAGCGCGGCGGCGCGATCATCGAAGCGCGCGGCCTGTCCTCGGCCGCCTCGGCCGCCAACGCCGCGATCGACCACATGCACGACTGGTTCCTCGGCACCGGCGGCAAGTGGACCACGATGGGCATCCCGTCCGACGGCTCCTACGGCATCCCCGAAGGCACCATGTTCGGCTTCCCGGTCACCGTCGCCAACGGCGAATACACGATCGTGCAAGGCCTGGCGATCGACGAGTTCTCGCAAGAGCGCATCAACCTCACGCTCAAAGAACTGACCGAAGAGCGCGAAGGCGTTGCCCACCTGCTGCCTTAAGCATCGTGCGCACACAGCCGGGGCCGCAAGTCCCCGCGTTGGCGCGCACGCGCCGTGCCGCCACGTGCCGCACGGCGCATTTGTTTTTCTAAAGATTTGATACCGACTATGCACCCTTCCGAGGTTTTATTCCAGGGCAAACGCCAGCCCTTGCTGCTTCCGTCCTGCGACCACTACGCCGGCTCCGAGAAGCTCATGCGCAAGTCGATGGCCCTGCAGCAAGAGCTTGGCCCCCTGTTCGACATCACCTTCGATTGCGAGGACGGGGCCACCGCCGGCGCCGAGGCCGAGCACGCGCAGCTGGTCGCGTCCCTGCTCAACGACCAGGCCAATTTTTTCGACCGCATCGGCGCCCGCCTGCACGAGTTCACGAGCCCGCACTTCGCACACGACGTCGCCACCATCGTCGGCGGCGCCGCCAAGCGCCTCGCCTACGTCGTGCTGCCCAAGGCCGACAGCGCCTACGAGGTGATCCAGGCGATCGAGCTGATCAACAAGCACGCGCTGCCGGCCGGGCGCGCGGCGCTGCCGGTGCACGTGCTGATCGAGACCCACGGCGCGCTGCGCGACGCCTACGTGATCGCCGCCCTGCCCCAGGTCGCCTGCCTCTCGTTCGGCATCATGGATTTCGTCTCGGCCCATTACGGCGCCGTGCCCGGCAGCGCGATGCGCACCCCGGGCCAGTTCAGCCATCCGCTGGTGGTGCGCGCCAAGCTCGAGATCGTTGCGGCATGTCATGCGCATGGCAAGGTGCCATCGCATAATGTCACGACGGAAATAAAAGACACCGCCGTGGTGGCCAACGACGCCCAGCGCGCCGCCGGCGAATTCGGTTTCACCCGCATGTGGAGCATCCATCCCGCCCAGATCAAACCGATCATCAAGGCCTTCACGCCGCGCTTATCGGAAGTGAACGAAGCGACCAACATCCTCACCGACGCGGCCGCCGCGCAGTGGGGCCCGATTGCCCAGAACGGGCGCTTGCACGACCGCGCCAGCTATCGTTACTATTGGACCGTCCTGCAAAGGGCAAAGCTGGCAGGACTGGCCTTGCCCGATGCCGCCGCCGCACTCGTCAGCAACGACCAACCGGAGACCACCTGATGCCTACCCAATTCCCGCGCACCCTCGCCGCCTGCGTAATCGCGCTCGCCTCCAGCGCGCTGTGCGCCGGCCCCGCCGCCGCCGCCCCGGCCAAGCCGGCCGCCGCAGTCACCAAGGCCAAACCTAAAAAAGCGGCCAAGGTCAAGAAGCCGGCGCCCGAGCCCGACGTGCTGTCGCGCCCGACCGAGCCCGAGCCCGACCTGGCCGGCACCACCGCGACCGACTTCGCCTGCGAACTCGGCAACAAGGTCACGACCTACCACAGCGAGCTCGACAACGCCCACATCGCGCTGCGCTGGCAGAACCGCGTGCACCGCCTCAACCGCGTGGCCACGAGCACCGGCGCGCACCGCTTCGAGAACCTGTCGTTCGGCCTGATTTGGATCGGCATCCCGTCCAAGGGCATGCTGCTCGACTCCAAACTGAACCGCCAGCTCGCCAACGAATGCCAGAGCGAAATCCAGCGCAACCCGCCGCCGAGCGCGCCGGCCGTCATCGTCGCGCCCGCGGTCGCGCCCGGACCGATCGACCCGGCCGCGGTCGCCGCCGCGCCGGTGATCCTGCCGGGCCCCGTGACGGCGCCCGCGGTGCCGGTCGCGCCGCCCGCCGAACCGGCGCCCGCGGCACCCGAAGTCAAGAAATAAGGTTCGAGATTTAAGTCCGAAGCAAAAGCAAGAATAAACAATAGCAGCATAGATAACAGCAGCAAACAATACCCCACTAAGGAGAGGTCATGTCCCGCAATACTCTGAACACGCTCAAGGATTTCAAACTGTCGGCCGGCCAGAAAGGCAAGTTCTACTCGCTGCCCGCACTCGAGAAAAGCCTTGGCGTGAACGTCTCGCGCCTGCCGGTGTCGATCCGCATCGTTCTCGAATCCGTGCTGCGCAATTGCGATGGCAAGAAGGTCACCGAAGAACACGTCAGGCAACTGGCCAACTGGAGCCCGACCGGCGACCGTACCGACGAGATCCCGTTCGTGGTCTCGCGCGTGGTGCTGCAGGACTTCACGGGCGTGCCGCTGCTGGCCGACCTGGCCGCGATGCGCAACGTGGCCAGCAAGATGGGGCTCGACCCGAAGAACATCGAGCCGCTGGTGCCGGTCGACCTCGTCGTCGACCACTCGGTCACGATCGACCACTACCGCGAAAAAGGCGCGCTCGACCTCAACATGAAGCTCGAGTTCTCGCGCAACAACGAACGCTACCAGTTCATGAAGTGGGGCATGCAGGCGTTCGACACCTTCGGCGTGGTGCCGCCGGGCTTCGGCATCGTGCACCAGGTTAACCTCGAGTACCTCGCGCGCGGCGTGCACAAGCTTGGCGACACCTACTACCCCGACACCCTGGTCGGCACCGACTCGCACACCACCATGATCAACGGCATCGGCGTGGTCGGCTGGGGCGTGGGCGGCATCGAGGCCGAGGCCGGCATGCTGGGCCAGCCGGTCTACTTCCTGACCCCCGACGTGATCGGCGTCAACCTGACCGGCGTGCTGCGCGAAGGCTGCACCGCGACCGACCTGGTGCTGACCATCACCGAGCTGCTGCGCAAAGAGAAGGTCGTCGGCAAGTTCGTCGAGTTCTTCGGCGAAGGCACCGAGTCGCTGTCGCTGACCGACCGCGCCACGATCGCCAACATGGCGCCCGAGTACGGTGCGACGATGGGCTTTTTCCCGATCGACGACGCCACCGTCGAATACTTCGAAGGCACCGGCCGCACGCTCGACGAAATCACCGCCTTCCGCAACTACTACAAGGCGCAGGGCATGTACGGCGTACCAAAAGCCGGCGAGATCGACTACACCCGCGTCGTCACGCTCGACCTGCCGTCGGTGTCGCCATCGCTGGCCGGCCCGAAGCGCCCGCAAGACCGCATCGAACTGGGCAACGTCAAGAACAACTTCGCCGAGCTGTTCTCGAAGCCGACGACCGAAAACGGCTTCAATAAAAAGGCCGAGGACCTGACCAACACCTACACGACGAGCAACAACGTCAACGTCAAGAACGGCGACGTGCTGATCGCCGCGATCACCTCGTGCACCAACACCTCGAACCCGAGCGTGATGCTGGCCGCCGGCCTGCTGGCCAAGAAGGCCGTCGAGGCGGGCCTGACGGTCGCGCCGCACATCAAGACCAGCCTCGCGCCCGGCTCGCGCGTCGTCACCGAGTACCTGACGGCCGCCGGCCTGCTGCCGTATATGGAGCAACTCGGCTTTGGCGTGACCGCCTACGGCTGCACGACCTGCATCGGCAACGCCGGCGACCTGACGCCCGAGATGAACGCGGCGATCGCCGAGCACGACATCGTGGCCTCGGCCGTGTTGTCGGGCAACCGCAACTTCGAGGCGCGGATCCACCCGAACATCCGCTCCAACTTCCTCGCCTCGCCGCCGCTCGTGGTCGCCTACGCGATCGCCGGCAACATGACGCGCGACCTCATGACCGAGCCGGTCGGCAAGGGCACGGGCGGACGCGACGTGTACCTGGGCGACATCTGGCCGACCTCGAAAGAGATCGCGGCCATGATGAAGCACGCGATGAACGCGAGCGTGTTCAAGGCCAACTACGCCGACGTCAAGGGCGCCCCGGGCAAGCTCTGGGAGAACGTCACGACCGTCAAGGGCCAGGTCTACAACTGGCCGAAATCGACCTACATCGCCGAGCCGCCGTTCTTCGACGACTTCACGATGACGCCGAAGGCGGCCGCGACCGGCATCACGGGCGCGCGCGCGCTCGGCGTGTTCGGCGACTCGATCACGACCGACCACATCTCGCCGGCCGGCTCGATCCAGGAAAGCGGCCCGGCCGGTAAATGGCTGCTCGCCAACGGCGTGCTCAAGGCCGATTTCAACTCCTACGGCTCGCGCCGCGGCAACCACGAAATCATGATGCGCGGCACCTTCGCCAACGTGCGCATCAAGAACCGCATGATCCCGGCCAAGGCCGACGGTTCCGCGGTCGAGGGCGGCATCACGGTGCACCAGCCGTCGGGCGAGACCATGTCGATCTACGACGCGGCCATGAAGTACGTGGCCGACGGCGTGCCGACGATGGTGTTCGGCGGCGAAGAGTACGGCACCGGCTCGTCGCGCGACTGGGCCGCCAAGGGCACCCAACTGCTCGGCGTCAAGGCCGTGATCACGCGCTCGTTCGAGCGCATCCACCGCTCGAACCTGGTCGGCATGGGCGTGTTGCCGCTGCAATTCATCGGCGACGACAGCGTGCAGTCGCTCGGCATCACGGGCAGCGAGACCTACGACCTCAAGGGCCTCGAGGGCGAGATCAAGCCGCAACAGCTGGCCACGCTCGTGATCCACCGCGCCGACGGCAGCAGCCAGAACGTCACAGTCCTGCTGCGCATCGACACCCCGATCGAAGTCGATTACTACAAGCACGGCGGCATCCTGCCATTCGTGCTGCGCCAGTTGCTCGCCTAAGCAAGGCTCCCAAGCCCACAGCCTCGCACCGCAAGGTGCGCGGCCGCAAGACCACAGCGCCGGATTCGTCCGGCGCTTTTTTTTGCTGTTCACGGCGCACGATTCCCGAACCCGATTCCGGGCGGCATTTGCGCCGTCTTCGTGGTCCATGCCCGAATCAACTACAATAGCTCCGATAAGGGTTTATCATTGTCGTCAGATTATCGATCCGTCCATTCCATTTTTTTAAAGACTCTTATAGCGCCATGCGTCGACCATCCAAAGATCCATCCCATAAATTGTCGGCCGAAAGCCAGCGCCTGGTCAGCATCTCGCAGGCCATCGTGCAGGCCGCCAGCCGCATCGAAGAACGCACCTGGGAGCGCCAGCTCGACGCCCACCTGCAAAAGCTGCTCAAGTCGGGCCACCAGGACACGGTCGACAGCACCCTCAACGTGCTGTTCAAAGAAGACCTGAACGCCTACGACATCCTCATGGAGGGGGTCGAGGCGGTCAGCGAATCGTCCATCATGGTCGAGCAAAAAGACGGCGCCGAAGTCAGCTACCAGGCCTTGCTCGTGGCCGCGCCGGTGCTGGCCTGGACCCGCTTCTCGATCGCCTCGGGCGCCATCCCGGCCGAGCTGGTTTCGACGCTCACGGCCCACTTCGCCGCGCACCTGCTGGCCGAGGGCACCCAGGTGGCCATGGCCCCGACCCTGTTCGCGATCGACCAGTTGCCGCGCACGCATGCCGAAACCTACTCGATGACGCACAAGCTGGCCCAGGCCGCGCACAAGGGCAGCGCGCTCAAGGCGGCCGCCAAGCCGCCCGAGACCGCGCCGTTCCTGGCCGACACGCGCTACCTGATGCTCGCCGTGGTGGCGCCGCTCGGCGCGCCGCTGTTCCGCTGGCAGGAGCCGCAACATCAAATCAACTTCATGGCCGAACGCGCCAACGCGCTCGAGCAATGGCAGACCCAGGCGACGCCGAACATCGCGCGCCTGCTGCCCGGCTGCGGCATCGAGCTGCTGCTGCCCGAGGCGTATTACGTGGCCTGCCGCGAGGCCGACAAGCTGATCCGCCCGGTCTCGATCCGCGCCGCCGTGCATTACCTGACCAACACGCTCGCGGTCGAAGCATCCGACCTGCGCGCCGTCATCGCCGGCTTCGGCGAAGAGTCGGCCGATGGCGAGATCGACGAGTACCGGGTCGGCTTCACGCTGCGCCAGACGCCCGACGTGATTTACGGCATCGTCTGGCCCCTGTACGGCCAGGAAGACGAAGACGGCACCCCGGTCGAGGGCCTGGTCAGCGTCGGCATCGACGCGCTGGCCGAGCAAAAGACCCCGCTCGACGAGATCGTCGCCCACCTCAACGAGGCCGGCATCACGCACATCAAGCGCCACAGCGAGCGTTTCGTGGCCGAGTATTGCGACGATTGCGGCGCGCCCCTGTTCGCCGACCCGGTCAGCGAGCTGGTGCACGCCGAAATGCCCGAGGACACGCCCACCGGCGGCGAGCACTTCCACTGAGCGCAGGTTTTGCGGCGAAAAAAAACGGCCACTTGGAAGTGGCCGTTTTTTATTCCCGCGCGCTTTTTCAGGTCGCGGCAGGCCCAAGCGTACCCGCGCGCCCAAGGTCGATCGCGAGCGCGGCCTTGCGCAGCCGGCCGTTGCGGCGCAGATGCGCGAGCGCGGCGCGCGTGTCGTACATCAGCTGGTAATGGTAATAGTTGATCTGTTCGAGCAGCGCGCCGGCGAGCATGCCGCCGGCCCAGCCCAGGTCGGCGAGCGCCGCGCCGCGGTTCGCGGCCACGCACAGCATCCCGAACACGGCCGCCAGCAACAGCGCATTGGACCATTTGAACCGGCGGTACAACGGATAAAAATAGGCGGGCAGCGGCTTGCGACCCTCGACCGAGACGATCTTCAGGTGCCAGTACCACGCCCCCTGCAGCAGGAGGTAACTGAGCATGAACAGCGCCGGGATCCGCAGTTCCCACGCCGGCGGCGCCGAGCTCGGCTTGCCCCAGTCCCAGACGAAGACCACGGGCAAGGCGATGGCCGCGAGCGCCTCCATATTCCTCAGGTAATGCATGCGCTTCATGATGACGGACATTCGCAAATCCTTATAGATGGACGGCGTGCCGCAGGGCTACCAGCGCGAAAACGGTAAGCCGATCAGGCTCGAGTTGAAATACCGCGCATCGGCCGTGACCTCTTCACCGATCCAGTCGGGCTTGTCGAAGGCCTGCGCTTCGCTGGACAGCTCAATCTCGGCAACGACGAGGCCGGCGTTGGCACCCAAAAATTCGTCGACCTCCCACACATTGCCCGCGAACGTGATGCGGCGGCGGTATTTTTCGATGATCGGCTGCTCGCACAAGGTGTCGAGCAATTCGTTGGCCTCGTGCAGGGGAATCGGATACTCCCATTCGCCGCGCGTCGCGCCCACGCTCGGGCCCTTGATGGTGAGCATGGCGCGCGCGCCTTCGATGCGCACGCGCACCACGCGCGCCTTATCGGACGATAAATAGCCCTGTCGCAGCAGCACCGGCTCGCCCTGCGCGCGCCAGCCTTCGCCGGCGAGCAGGAACTTGCGTTCGATCTCGACGCCCATCAGAGCCGTCTCAATCGAGCGAGCCGAGTATCGGCTGCAGAATGGCCGCGCCGAGCGCGCTGCTGCGCGCGCCGTTCCAGCCCACGTAGGCGTCGGGCAGGTCGGCGTTGTCCTTGAACGGCATTTCGAGCGTCAGCGACAGGCATTTGAAGGTGTGCCCCATGTACTTCGAGGCGAGCGTAAGCAGCTCCTCGTTGTACTTGCTGGCGGCGTAGCCGTAGACCTTCTGGAAGTCGGGGCTGGCGGCCATGTACTGGTCGATGAAAGCGTTCTGGCGGGCCGCGCGCTCGGGCGTGAAGTCGGCCAGCATCTCGTTGCCGGCGACAAAGTTGTACGGCAGCGCCTCGTCACCGTGGATGTCGAAGAACATATCGCATCCGGTCTCGTGGATCTTGTTTTTGACGCACAACACTTCGGGGCTGCGCTCGGCCGAAGGCGTCATCCACTCGCGGTTCAGGTTGGCGCCGGCGGCATTGGTGCGCAAGTTGCCGCGCACGGAGCCGTCCGGGTTCATGTTCGGCACGATGTAGAACACGGCGCGTTGCAAGAGCTTGCGGGCGACCGGGTTGGCTTCGTCGAGCAGGGCGTCCATCAGGCCTTCGACGAACCATTCGGCCATCGTCTCGCCCGGATGCTGGCGCGCGATGACCCAGATTTTCTTTTCGGCCGACGGATCGCCGATGACGACCATGTTCATGTCGCGGCCGTCGACCGTGGTGCCGAGGTCGTGCACGCGCGCGAGCGGGCTGTCGGCGACTTCGCCGAGCAGGCGCAGGTGGCGTTCCCACGAGTAAGGCTCGAAATACGCGTAATAGACGCTGTCGGTCTCGGGCGTGTGCTCGACCGTCATAACCTGCCCGTCGAAACTGGTGGGCACGCGAAACCACTGCTCGGTGTCGTAGCTGGCGGCAACCTGGTAGCCCTCGAAGCCCTTGGCGTAGGTGGCCTGGCCCGCGTTCAGGAAACGGATCGTGCAGGCGTGGCCGGCCCCGCCCTGGAGGCGGAAATGGAACCATTGATGGATGTCGGCATGCGAGTCCGAGCGCAGGTTCAGGTCGATCTGGCCCGGGCTGTCGGCCCGCACCACCTCGATGGCGCCGGAGTCGAAAAGCTGGCTGATTTTGATAGGCATGCTGGTCCCCTCGTTGGTGTTTTCACAAAGAAGAGAATCATACCCGGAATTAGTACGCTGCCGGGCACGCGCAAGCTGGTATTTGCGCAAGGCCCGGGCAGGAACTCGGGAGGAACAAAGCGCTTGGCGGGGCTGCGGGCAAGCTTGCCCGCGCGCCCGTCGCATCAATTATCGAGGTTGATCAGGTCGGCGCTGTAGACCTGCATGTAGCGGCGCATCAGTTCGATGCATGAGCTGTTGAGCAACAGCGTCAGGTCCGGCTTCGTGTCCAGTTCGCACTTCATGCGCAAAGCGTCGGGGAACTGCATGCATTGGGTGCTGAGCATGCGCGCGGTGTGCGGGTTGTCCCAGTCGTCCTGGGTGATCTGCGGCTGCACCTCGGGTGCGCGCAAATCGGGGTTTTGGTTGACCGGCATATTTTCGAGCAACCAGAAAACGATCATGGCGGGCATGTACACGCACGCATCCTTGGCGCCTACACAGGAGAACTTCACGAGCAAGATGTTGCCAACTTTGTCGCACGACATGCTCAAGCTTTTTACTTGACGAATTACCGCTTTTTGGACCACGTGATTCCCCGGTTAATAAATAAGGCGCGGCAATTTTACCGCATTCAACCCGGCCGTTGGGTGGAATTGGGGCAATGTGGCGTATTGGGAAAAAATTTGGAAAGATGCGGGGGAATCCGGGGAAACTTGGAAAGAATCTGGAAATGCCCATCAAGCCACCTGGGACGATGGTAGGCGGCAAGGGGGGAGCGTGCCGCTCCCCCTCCTTTAGCGGACCGGATCGCTCAGCGCGATTTTCCCGAGCCGCCACTTGAGCCCGATTTATTCCCCGGGCTGCTGCCGCTGTCGCGTCCGCTGCGGCTGCCGCCCTTCCCGCTCTGCTCATTGCCGCCCTGCTTGGCGCTCGATGCCGAGCTCGCCGATTCCGATTGCCGGTTGCCGTGGCTCATGCTGCCGGCGCGGCGTGCCTCTTCCGAGGTGAACTCGTGCGCGGTCCCCTTTTGGTGGGCCGCCTTGCCACCTTCGCTGGCGATCTCGCGCTGCCGCTGCGGATCCATCGATGCGAAACCGCGGTTGCGGGTGCCGCCGCCGCTTTCGCTGCCCGCCTGCTTGCCGGCCTGCTTCTCGTCGTGTTTCTCGTCGTGTTTATCTTCCTTCTTGTCGGCCTGCTTGCCGCCTTGCTTGCTGCCCTGATCACTGGTTGCCATGGTCTTTCTCCTGTCAATGTTGCCCGCCCGCCCATGCGGGAGATCCCCCCCCGTGCCCCCTGCGACCTGGCGTCGATGAGTGAACGGTGAAAACCATCTTAGGCAGGGCTGCAGCCCGGTGCTATAGGACAGCTTGCGGAGTGGCTGTAGGACGGGGGAGCACTGGAAATTTTGTACTACGAGCACTGCCACCGGTGGTGAGTTCACTGTGGGGCCAGTCCTACAACGATGCACTGCGTGTTCTGATATTGCGGGATCGAATCGCGGCGCATCATAGTCCGGTCCGGCACAGCGGAATTTGGAACCATTTCAACGCGGAGGGGAAAATCATGAGCAAGAAAAAAATCAACGAGGAAACCGAACAGCTCGACAAGGCGAACCGGGCCAGGCAGGACAGCAAGTCGAAGGCGAACCAAAGCAATGAGCAGGGCGACAGCACGGGGTCGGGCAGCGAACAAAACGCCAATCCACAACTGCATGAGTCGAACGACCTCGCCGGCGGCCTGCCGCGCAGTCCCGGCACACAACACCTCTCGGCCGACGACCTGATGGACGACGACACCGGCTTGTCGAACACGGCCAACCGGCAATCGGTGGAGGTCGACGAAGGCAGCCGCCAGGGCCAGCAAAGCAACGTCGGCCGGCGCGACGACGGCACGCCCGACTAGGAACGCAGGCCCGCCCCCGCAGCGCACGCCGTGGGGGAGCGCCAGCCGGCTGCCTCAGTCGATGCCCCGGCTGGCTTCACCATTGACCAGCCTCGGCTACCTGCCTCAACTGCCCGTGTAGCTCGTCTTCACCGTCGTGAAAAACTCGACCGCATTGCTGCCCTGCTCGCGCGCGCCGTAGCTCGAGCCCTTGGTGCCGCCGAACGGCACGTGGTAGTCGACGCCGGCGGTCGGCAGGTTGACCATGACCATGCCGGCCTTGGCGTGGCGCTTGAAGTGCGTCGCATGCTTGAGCGAGCTCGTGCAAATGCCGGCCGTCAGGCCGAACTCGGTGTCGTTGGCGAGCGCGAGCGCATGCTCGTAGCCCTTGGCCGGAATCACCGAGGCGACCGGGCCGAAGATTTCCTCGCGCGTGTGGCGCATCGCCGGGTCGCAATCGGCGAACAGCGCCGGCGTCAGGAAGTAGCCCTCGGTGGCGCGCCCGACCCGCTCGCCGCCGCACACCAGGCGCGCGCCCTCTGCCTTGCCCATCTCGATGTAGCGCAGGTCCTGCTCGAGCTGTGAACTGTCGACCACAGGCCCGATGTCGATCCCGGCCTCGAGCGCGTGGCCGACCTTGAGTTCGCCGAGCCGGCGCGCCATCGCCTCGACAAAGGCCGGATACACCTGCTCGTCGACGATCAGGCGCGACGACGCGGTGCAGCGCTGGCCGGTCGAGAAGTACGAGCCCTGGATCGCGGCGTTGACGGCCACGTCCATGTTGGCGTCGGCCAGCACCACGAGCGGATTCTTGCCGCCCATTTCGAGCTGGACCTTGGCGCGCCGGCGCGCGCAGGCCGCCAGCACGCGTTCGCCCGTGCCGCTCGAGCCGGTGAAGCTGATCGCGTTGACGCGCGCGTCGTTGATCATGGCCTCGCCGACCACCCGCCCCGGCCCCATCGCGAGGTTGAACACGCCGGCCGGCAAGCCCGCGCGGCTGATGATCTCGGCCAATGCCCAGCCGCAACCGGGCACCAGGTCGGCCGGCTTGAACACGACGCAATTGCCGTAGGCCAGCGCAGGGGCGATCTTCCAGGCCGGGATCGCGATCGGAAAGTTCCACGGCGCGATGATACCGACCACGCCGACCGGCTCGCGCGTGATGTCGACATCGATGTCCGGGCGCACCGAGGCCAGGTGCTGGCCCGGGATGCGCAAGGCCTCCTGCGCGAAAAACTTGAAGATCGCGCCGGCGCGCGCGGCCTCGCCTATCGCCTCGGGCAAGGTCTTGCCCTCCTCGCGCGCCAGCAAGGTGCCCAGCTCGGCCTTGCGGGCGATGATTTCGCTGCCGATCGCGTCGAGCGCGTCGGCGCGCTGTTGCACCCCCGACAAGGCCCAACGCCCGGCCGCCCCGTGCGCCGCGGCGATCGCCAGCTCGGCCTCGGCCGCGCCCGCGCTGGCGTAATGCCCGACGACGTCGCTGCGGTCCGACGGACTGTGCGTGGTGGTGCTGCCCGAACCTGTGATCCAGCTGCCGTTGACATAGAGTTGTTTCATTCGCATTCGTCCTGGTGGGTTGAAGGGGGCGGCCGCTGTCGCGCCTTAAAAAAACGGCAAGCTAATAGTGTACCAAATGCATTAGTCTTCGGCCAACGTTAGCAGATCTTCGCTCCCCCTCTGGCGTGCAGGGCAATTTCTTGCTCGTCGATATAATGATTTATATCATTTCACAAATCGGAAACCGTATGGGCAAGCTCAGCCTCACTTTACTCGGCGTTGCCGCCGTCGTCGCCGTGCTCGGCACGCTGGCCGCCTGTTCGCCGTTGCAGGCGCTTAACGCGCTGACCCCGGGCGGCGCCTCGCAGGCGAGCAGCGGCATCGCCTACGGCGAGGGCGAGCGGCGCCGGCTCGACGTGTACCAGCCGCTCAAGGCGGCGGGCCCGATGCCCGTCGTGGTGTTCTTTTTCGGTGGCAACTGGACCAGCGGCGATCGCGCCAACTACGCCTTCGTCGCGCGCGCCCTGGCCGCGCGCGGCATGGTCGTGGTGGTACCCGATTACCGGCTCTACCCCGAGGTCAGCTATCCCGACTTCCTCGACGACTCGGCCGAGGCGCTGGCCTGGACCGCGCGCGAGATCGCGCGCTTCGGCGGCGACCCGAAGCAACTCTTTGTGATGGGACACAGCGCCGGCGCCTACAACGCGGCCATGCTCGCGCTCGACCCGCGCTGGCTCAAGCGCCAGGGCATGGCGCCATCGGACCTGCGCGGCTGGATCGGGCTGGCCGGCCCCTACGATTTCATCCCGATCGAAAACAAAACCACGCGACCCGTGTTTCACTTTCCAAACACGCCGACCGAATCGCAACCGATCAACCATGTCTCGGCCAAGTCGCCGCCGGCGCTCTTGATCGCCGCCAACAAGGACGATCTGGTCAATCCAAAACGCAACACCGGCGGCATGGCCGCGAAGCTGCGCGCCAACGGCGTCGCGGTCGAGGAGGTCTATCTCGACAAGGTCAACCACATCACGCTGGTCGCCTCGTTCGCCGGGCCGCTGCGGCTGCTCGCGCCCACGCTCGACACCGTGGCCGGCTTCGTCGCCAGCGACGGCGGGCGCAAGGCGGGGCAGGCGCGTCCGCTTCCCGCGGCACAAGGCGCAGCTGGCGGGAGCTAAGCGCCGCTGTCCAGTGTCAAACAGCTTTGGAACTTCCAAAGCGGCGCGACCATGGATGCGGGCAAGCAAAAAGGGCACGAACGACAGCAAGTAAAGGGTGACGCGCCGGGTGAAGCGCCGGGTGAGCCGCCGGGTTCTAAGCGAGGTGAACCGCCGGCTGGGCTCGCGCGTGAGCTGGCGGCCGACCTGTGGGGCGTGCTGTCGCAATACCGCGCGCGCATCGTGGCCGCCTTCGTGTTCCTCGTGGTCGCAAAAATCGCGACCGTGGCGGTGCCGCTCGTTCTTAAACGCATCATCGACGCCTTTTCGCAACCGGAGCAACTCGCGCGCGTGCCGCTCTACCTGCTGGCCGGCTACGCCCTGCTGCGTTTCCTGAGCACCCTGTTCAACGAACTGCGCGACCTGCTCTTCGCGCGCGTGACCCAAAGCACGGTCTCGGCCTACGCGCAAAAAACCTTTGCCCACCTGCACGCGCTAGGCCCGCGCTTCCATGCCAAGCGCCAGATCGGCGGCCTGCTGCCCGACATCGACCGCGGCACCAACGGCATCGCCTTCCTGCTCGGCGTGGGCCTGTTCACGATCGTGCCGACCCTGATCGAGATCGGCCTCGTGCTGGCCATCATGTTGTCGCGCTACAGCGGCTGGTTCTCGGTGGCCATCGGCGCCACCTTTTTGCTGTACGCCGGCTTCACGCTCGTGTTCACCTCGCGCCGCGTGCTCTACCAGCGCCGCGTCAACAAGCTCGACTCGGGCGCCAAGAGCCAGCTCGCCGACAGCCTGATCAACTACGACACGATCAAATACTTCACCAACGAGGCGGTCGAGGCGGCACGCTTCCGCGACACCATGCGGCACTGGCGCGACGCCGGCACGGGCAACCAGCGCGCCTTGTTCACCTTGCACGTGGGACAAAGCGGCACGATCGCGGTCGGCGTCGCCGCGATCATGCTGCTGGCCGGCGACGCGGTCTTCCGCGGCCAGATGAGCGTGGGCGACCTCGTGCTGATCAACGCCTACGCGCTCCAGGTCTGCCTGCCGCTCAACGCGCTCGGCTTCGTCTACCGCGAGGCGCGCGACGCCTGGGTCAACGCCGAACGCCTGTTCGCGCTGCTGCGCGAACGCCCCGAAGTGCCCGAGCAGGCCGGCCTGCCGCAACTGCGGATCGAGCGCGCCGAGGTCGTGTTCGAGCATGTGAGCTTCAGCTACGAGGCGGCGCGCCCCATCCTGCGCGGCGTGAGCTTCCGGATTCCGCCCGGCCACACCGTGGCCGTGGTCGGGCGCAGCGGTTCGGGCAAGTCGACGCTCGCGCGCCTGTTGCTGCGCTTCTACCCGCCGTCGCAGGGCCGCATCCTGGTCGACGGCCAGGACCTCGCCACGCTGGCGCCGTCGAGCGTGCGCGCCGCGATCGGCGTGGTGCCGCAGGACACCGCCCTGTTCAACGACACCATCGGCTACAACGTCGCCTACGGCCGCATCGGCTGCAGCTTCGAGGACGTCGCCAGGGCCTGCCGCGCGGCCCATGTGCACGAGCTGATCATGGCCCTGCCCGAGCAATACGACACCCAGGTCGGCGAGCGCGGGGTCAAGATCTCCGGCGGCGAAAAACAACGCATCGCGATCGCGCGCGCCGTGCTCAAGGATCCGGCGATCCTAATTTTCGATGAAGCAACCTCTGCCCTTGATTCAGATTCAGAGCACGCGATTCAGCAGGAACTCGACCGTCTGTCCGAGAATCGAACCACTCTCATCATCGCGCACCGGCTCTCGACGATCGTCGGGGCCGACGAAATCCTCGTGATGGACCAGGGACGCATTGTCGAACGCGGCAGCCATGCTGAACTGCTGCTGCGTAAGGGCCTGTATGCCCGCCTGTGGCTGCTGCAACAGCGCATGGACGAGCAAACCATGCTGCAACGCCAGACCTTGTAGCGAGTCGTCGCCGTGTTGTAAGTCGTTGCCAGTAAATCGTTGCCATGAAGTAAATCGTTGCCATGAAGTAAATCGTTGCACTAGCGGAGACCACCATGTCGACAGCCACGCCAGATGCCATAAGCTCCGCGACGCCCGCAGACGCGGCGGCCGACCCACTGCTGCTGCCGCTCATTTCGGTCGTGGTGTCGGCCTCGGGCCGCGCGCGCATGCTCGAGCGTAACATCGCCGCCCTCGTGCACCAGAGCCTCGCGCGCAGCCTGTACGAGATCATCATCATCGACGCCCTGCCCAACGGGCACACGCGGCACGTGGTGGCCGCCTGGCGCGCGCGCACCCATGCGAGCGGCCCCTCGATCGCCTACCTTCCGGGCGCGGGCGCGCAGGGCCGGCCCGCCGCCCACAACCTCGGCTGGCGCCGCGCGCGCGGCACCATCATCGGCTTCACCGACGACGACACCGTGCCCTCGCCCAACTGGCTGCTCAACGCGCTCGACGCCTTCGACGACCATACCGACGCGCTGGCCGGGCGGATCGAGCGCAGCGGCAACGTCGCCAGCGGCGCGGCGCGCGCCGGGGCGTTCGAATTCGCCACCGCCAATTGTTTCTGCCGCAAAAGCGTGCTCGCGGCGGTCGGCGGCTTCGACGAGCGCTTCCGCCTCGCATGGCGCGCCGACACCGACCTCCAGTTCCGCCTCGCCGGCATCAACGCCCGGCTGGCCGAGGCGCCCCACGTGAGCGTGACGCAGCCGCCGCGGCCTGCGTCCTGGGGCGCGCGCCTCATGCAAACCAACAAAATCGCGTTCGACGCGCTGCTCTACAAAAAGCACCCTTTGATGTACCGCCAAAAAATCCGCGGCGCGCCGCGCTGGGACTACTACGCGACCTGCGCCGCGCTGCTGCTCGCCCTGCTCGGGCTGGCCGCCGGCAACCGCGCGCTCGCGCTGGCCGGCGCCGCCGCATGGGCCGGCGCGCTCGTCTTGCTGAGTCGGCGCCGCCTGCGCGGGCGCGCGGGCTCGGGCGCGCTGCTGGCCGAAGCCGTCGTCACGGCCGCGCTCATGCCCCCGCTCGCCGTGTTCTGGCGCGCGGCCGGCGCGATCCGCTTCCGCGTGCGCCTGGCCTGAGGCATGCCATGCGCCCGCTCAACATCCTGACCTGGCATACCCACGGCAGCTACCTGTACTACCTCACACAGCTGCCGCACCAGTTCCACGTGCTGTCCAAACCGGGCCGGCCGGCCGGCTACGGCGGGCGCTGCGGCCACATGCCGTGGGGCGACAACGTGCACGACCTGCCCGTCGCCGAGGCGCGCCACAAGCAGTTCGACTGCATCATCTTCCAGGACGACGCCCAGTTCGAAAAAGACCAATACGAATTCCTGAGCCCGGCGCAGCGGGCCTTGCCGCGCATCTACATCGAACACGATCCGCCGCGCGCGCACCCGACCGACGAGTGGCATCCGATCGACAGCCCCGAGGTGCTGCTGGTCCACGTCACCCATTTCAACGCCCTCATGTGGAACAACGGGCGCAGCCCCGTGCGCGTGATCGAACACGGCGTCCGCGTGCCCGAGGGCGTGGCCTGGCGCGGCGAGCTCGAACGCGGCCTCGTCGTCATCAACCACCTGGGCCGGCGCGGGCGCAGGCTCGGCGGCGACATCTTCGCGCAGGCGCGCGCGGCCGTGCCGCTCGACCTCGTCGGCATGGAGGCCGAGCAGGTCGGCGGCCTCGGCGAGATCCAACACGCGCAATTGCCCGCCTTCGCCGCGCGCTACCGTTTCATGTTCAACCCGATCCGCTACACCAGCCTCGGGCTGGCCGTGATCGAGGCCATGATGGTCGGCGTGCCCGTGGTCGCGCTGGCGACCACCGAAATGGCGACCGTGATCGACGACGGCGAGTCCGGGTTCATCGGCACCGATGTCGCGACCCTCGTGGCGCGCATGCAAGACCTGCTGCGCGACCGCGCGCTCGCGGCCCGGCTCGGCGCGGCCGGGCGCCGCCGCGCGCGCGAGCGCTTCAGCATCGCGCGCTTCAGTGCCAACTGGAATGATGCCCTGCAACTAGTCACGGGAATCAAGACCGGCCACAGCCCGTTCAACGCGGCAAGCACGGGCGCCGGCCGGAACGGTCCGATCGAAACAAGCGGAAACACCACGCCGGATGCCGGCGCCCGGCGTTGACAGCATAGGAGCCGGCATGAAACTACATGAGAACCATGTGATCGGGCGCGTGCGTAGCCCATCCGTAAAAAAAATCGCGATCGTCAGCGAACACGCATCGCCGCTCGCCGCGCCCGGCAGCATCGACAGCGGCGGCCAGAACGTCTACGTGGCCCACCTCGCGCGCGAGCTCGCACTGGCCGGTTACCTCGTCGACATCTTCACGCGGCGCGATTCGCTGCGGCACAAGCAGCTGGTGCAGTGGCGCGAGAACGTGCGCGTCATCCACGTGCCCGCGGGGCCGGCCCACTACGTGCCGAAAGAACACATGCTGCCCCACATGGACGCGTTCGCGCGCTTCGTGGCCCGCTTCGCGCGCCGGCAGGGCTCGCTGTACGACCTCACGCACGCCAATTTCTTCATGTCGGGCATGGTCGCCCAGCACCTCAAGGCCGTGCTCGGCATTCCCTTCGTCATCACCTTCCATGCGCTCGGGCACGTGCGGCGCATCGCGCAGGGCGCGGCCGACACCTTCCCGCCGGCGCGGCTCGACATCGAAGACAGCCTGATGCGCGACGCCGACCGCATCATCGCCGAGTGCGAGCAAGACCGCGACGACATGATGACCCTGTACGACGCCGCGCCCGGCCGCATCCGCATCGCCCCCTGCGGCTTCGATCCGCAAGAGTTGTGGCCCATGCCGTGCGCGGCCGCGCGCGCCCACCTGGGCCTGCCGCAAGACAAATTCATCGTGTTGCAACTGGGCCGCATGGTGCCGCGCAAGGGGGTCGACAACGTCATCGAGGCGATCGCGATCCTGCGCGACAGCTTCGGCGTCGACGCCGAGCTGCTCGTGGTCGGCGGCGACCTCGGCGGCGCCGCTGCGGGCGCTCCCGCCACCGCCGAGGCGGGCGAACTGACGCGCCTGCGCGCGCTCGCGGCCGCACGCGGCGTCGGCGCCAGGGTCCACTTCACGGGCCAGCGCCCGCGCGCGCAGCTGCGCTATTACTACGGCGCCGCCAACGTCTTCATCACCACGCCCTGGTACGAGCCGTTCGGCATCACCCCGGTCGAGGCCATGGCCTGCGCGCGCCCGGTGGTGGGCGCGGCCGTGGGCGGCATCAAGAGCACCGTGGCCGACGGCCACAGCGGACTGCTGGTGCCGCCGCGCGACCCGCTGGCCGCGGCCGCCTGCCTCGCCACGCTCGCGCGCGACCCGGCATTGGCGCGCAGCATGGGCGAGGAAGGCCTGCGCCGCGCCTACCAGCACTACACCTGGCGCAGCGTGGCCCAGCAGGCGGCCCAGATCTACACCGCCGTCGTCGACGACGCCAGGGCACGCGCCCTTCCCCACATGTCAGCACTCTAGGAGCAGCCCATGCACAACACGCCGCCGCACGATTTGGCGCAACCGACTTTGCCGCAACCGACTTTGCCGCAATCCAATATGGCCCCGACCGATTTCGCGCAAGCCGAGATGGCGCAGCACGCGGTGGACGAGCACCAGCTGGGACAGCACCAGTTGGGACAGCACCAGCCGGACCTGCACCAACTGGACCAGCAAAGGGGCGGGCAGCACAGCGGGGCGCAGCACAGCGGGGCGCAGCACAGCGGGGACCAGCGCAAGGCAGATCAACGCAAGGCAGACCAACGCAAGGCGGACCAGCACCGCGGCCTGGCCGGCAAATCGGTCCTGATCACGGGCGCGGCCAGCGGCCTCGGATCGGCGCTGGCGCGCTTGCTGGCCGCGGCCGGCGCCGACATCGCCGTCGCCGACATCCGCCACTACCATGCCGAGGCCGTGGCCGGCGCGCTGCGCGAGGGCGGCGCGCGCGCGCACGCGATCGGCCTCGACGTGGGCGACCCGCGCAGCGCCGAGCGTGCCGTGCGCGAGACGCTCGAGGCCTTCGGCCGCCTCGACGTGCTGGTCAACAATGCGGGCACCGACGTCACCCTGCCCATCGACGAACTCTCCGCCGACGACTGGCTGCGCGTCATCAACACCAACCTCAACGGCCCGTTCCTGATGTCCAAGTTCGCCGCCGCCCACATGCGGCGCGACGGCGGCGACAACGGGGGTGGCCACGGGGGTGGCCACGGCGGTGGTCACATCATCAACGTCTGCTCGACCGCGGCCAAGCGCGCCTGGCCCAACGCCTCGGCCTACCACGCGAGCAAATGGGGCCTGCTCGGCCTGTCGCACGCGCTGCACGCCGAGTTGCGCCAATACGGCATCAAGGTCACGGCCGTGGTCGCCGGCGGCATGCGCACCCCGTTCCTGCTCGACCGCTTCCCCGAGCTCGACCCGGCCACGCTGCAAGACCCGGCCAACGTGGCCGAGGCGATCAAGGCGGTGCTGCTGCTGCCCGAAAGCGTGGTGGCCGAGATCACCGTGCTGCCGCTGCAAGAGTCATCATGGCCGTGACCATGAAGGCGATTTTTCTCGACAAGGACGGCACCCTCGTCGACGACATCCCGTTCAACGTCGAACCGCGCCGCATCACCTTGCGCAACGGCGCCGGCGCCGGCCTGCGCCTGCTCGCGCGGCTCGACTACCGCTTCTTCGTGGTGAGCAACCAGTCCGGCGTGGCACTGGGGCATTTCAACGAGACCGACCTCGAGCACGTGGGCCACCGCCTGTCGGACCTGCTGTTCCGCGAACAGGTCGATCTCGCCGGCTTCTACTATTGCCCGCACCACCCCGACGGCACGCGCGCCCAGTACGCGCTGGCCTGCCTGTGCCGCAAGCCGATGCCTGGCATGCTGCTCACGGCCGCGCGCGAACACGACATCGACCTGGCCTCGTCCTGGATGATCGGCGACATCCTGCACGACGTCGAGGCCGGCAACCGCGCCGGATGTCGGACCGTGCTCATCGACAACGGCAACGAAACCGAATGGAAGCTCGGCCCGCGCCGGGTGCCGACCCGCATCGCGAGCGACCTTTACAGCGCCGCGGTCCAGATCGCCGGCGAGGACGGGCCGCCCCGATGAACCCGGTGCGCTGGGACCAGGCCCGCAAGGTGCTGTGCGTGCGCCTCGACGGGCTCGGCGACGTGCTCATGTGCACCCCCGCGATCCGCGCCATCAAGCAGGCGCGCGCGGGCCGCTCGGTGACCCTGCTCGGGTCGGCCGCCGGCGCCGCCGCAGCGCCCTTCATCGGCGAGCTCGACGGGGCAATCACCTACCGCGCGCCATGGATGAAAAGCGGCGCGGCCCAAGCCGCGGGGGCCGACCTCGCCTTCGTGCGCACGCTGCAGGCGGGCGGCTTCGACGCAGCCGTGATCTTCACCTCGTTCAGCCAGAGCGCGCTGCCGGCCGCGCTGCTGTGCCACCTGGCGGGCATCCCCAACCGGCTCGCGCATTGCCGCGAGAACCCCTACCACCTGCTGTCCGACTGGGTCGCCGAGCGCGAACCCGCCGCCGGCGTGCGGCACGAGGTGCGGCGCCAGCTCGACCTGGTGGCGAGCATCGGCTGCCGACCCGACAGCGCGAGGCTCTCGTTCACGGTGCGCGCGCACGACCTCGACCACGTGCGCTGCCGGTTGGCCATGGCCGGCATCGGCGCCGGCCAGCCGTGGCTGTTGCTGCACCCGGGCGCGAGCGCGCCGTCGCGGCGCTACCCGCCCGCGCAGTGGGCCGAGCTGGCCGCCGCGCTCGCCGCCAAACCGGGCCTGCCGCTCGTGCTCACGGGCGGCCCCGACGAGCGCGACCTGGTCGACCAGATCCGCGCGGCCTGCGGCGTGCGGGTGTGCTCGCTGGCCGGCCAACTCAACCTCGGCCAGCTCGGCGCCGCGATCGCGCTCGCCCGGCTGGTGGTGGCCAACAACACCGGGCCGGCCCACATCGCGGCCGCGCTCGGCACGCCGATCGTGACCCTGTACGCGCTGACCAACCCGCAACACGCGCCCTGGCAGGTCGAGCACCAGTTGTTGTTCCACGACCTGCCCTGCCGCTTCTGCTACAAGAGCGTGTGCCCGCAAGGACACAACGACTGCCTCACAAAAATCGCGCCGGCGCGCGTGGCCGACGCCGTGCGCGGCCTGCTGGCGAGCCCGCGCAAGGCCTGAATCCGCCGGCCTAAGGCGTGCCGTTTGCGCCCGCGCTTGCGGCCGCCGATTCGATGCGCCAATAGCGCTCGGGCGCGAACGCGTCGGCGTAGCCGCGCGCGTGCGATACCAAGGCGCGCAACTGGCTCGGATAACACGCGACCGCCGCACGCTTGATTTCCAACTTGCCCGCCGGCGCCGCCGGCACGGGCGTGGCCACGAGGCCCTGGCGCGCCAGCGCCAGCAGGCGGCGCTGCATGAGTCCCGGCAGGCAACGGTACAAGGCGTCCTCGTACATGAGCCAGTTGCCCTGCGGGCGCCGCCCGCGCACGGCGAGCAGCGCGCGGTGCACGAACACATGGTCGGGATGGCACAGGCCCGCCGGAAACAACACCGTGTGCGGCTGCTCGGCGCCGAGCAGCGCGTCGAGTCCGTCCACCAGCGCGTCCCAGGTCGGCGAACGCGCGTACTGGCCGTCGAAAAAATCGAGCCACCGCGGCCGCGCCCGCAACAGCGCGAGCGCCGCGCGGTCCTCGCCGCGCCGGCTGGCCACGGCGCGCGCCGCACTGTCGAAGCCGGCCGCGGCGTCCCAGCCGGTCACGCGCGGCGACGCCGCGGGAATGCCTGCCAACACTGTCGCCACGATGGTGCCCGGCAAATGCGCGATCAGTTCGCCGCACGAGAACACGCCATCGTCGAGATGGGGCGAGACCACCAGTGATTTCTCCGACTGCAAAATGTCCATGCGATCCCCTCCGTAAGCGTCCACAAGCTTGGACCATGCCGGGCCGGCGTTTGTGACGGCGGATTTTGTAACGCGTGGGCGAACTTGGCGCGTGCGTCTCATAATGCGTGAACTTTGTCTGATGCTCACCTCCGATAATGAAAACCGACCCATCCGCGCCATCGATCATCCTGCCCCACATCGACGCCCCCGCGGTCGCCAAGCTGGCGGGCCTGCGTTATGTGAGCGACGGCACGCCAGGCATCGTGCGCAAGCCCTTCGGCAAGCGCTTCCGCTACGTCGCGCCCGACGGCAAGCCTTTGCGCGACAAGGAGGTGCTCGCGCGCATCGCCTCGCTCGCGATCCCGCCGGCCTGGACCGATGTCTGGATCTGCGCGCGCGAGAACGGGCACCTGCAGGCGACCGGCCGCGACGCCAAGGGACGCAAGCAATACCGCTACCACCCGCGTTGGCGCAATGTGCGTGACGACGCCAAATACGGGCGCATGCTCAACTTCGGCAATGCGCTGCCGGCGATCCGGCGCGAGGTCGATGCCGCGCTCGAGCTGCCCGGCCTGCCCCGCGAAAAGGTGCTCGCGACCATCGTCTACCTGCTGCAGACGACGATGATGCGGATCGGCAACGAGGAATACGCGCGCACCAACAAGTCCTTCGGCCTGACGACCTTGCGCAACCGACACGTGCGCATTGACGGCAGCGACATCGAATTCAATTTCCGCGGCAAGAGCGGGGTTTTCCATGCGGTCAAGGTGCACGACAAGCGACTCGCGCGCATCATCCGGCGCACACGCGACCTGCCCGGGCAGGAGCTGTTCCAGTATGTCGACGACGACGGCACGCTCCATTCGGTGGGCTCGGCCGACGTCAACGACTACCTGCGCAGCATCACGGGCGAGGACTATACAGCCAAGGATTTCCGGACCTGGTTCGGCACGGTGCTCGCCGCCCTCGCCTTGCAGGAATGCGAGAAAGTCGACACCCAGGCCCAGGCCAAGAAAAACATCGTGCGCGCGATCGAATCGGTGGCCGAGCGGCTCGGGAACACGCCCTCGATCTGCCGCAAATGCTATGTGCACCCTGGCGTGATCGAGGCGTATCTGGAGGGAACCACGCTCAAACTGCTGCGCGAGGGCGTCGAGCAGGAGCTCACCGATGAAATGGAGGGTTTGCGGGCCGAAGAGGTGGCCGTGTTGGAATTGCTGCGCAATCGGTTGCAACAATCCGGCTGAGATAGAGTTTTTCTCCCCGGACCCGCGGCTGTCGACATAAATTTGCGCTACGACGTTTCAAAGATCGTATCGAGGAAAACTTAAAATTCATAAACCAACATCGTCCTCGCGGATGCGGGGACCCATAGAACGTTCGCGCATAGCAAGCGCTCTATGGGTCCCCGCATTCGCGAGGACGATGTTGGTTTGAGTTATTAGAAGCTAGCGATTTCGAGATTTCTACAAAATCAAGCGGCTCATCTCGAGTTTTGCGACACCCTCATCCGCGAGGACGATGTAGGTTTGGATTTTCTTAAACCTTTGCATCGCGATTTCTGGAACTTGCTCTCATCACCCCAGCGCGGCTTAAACCGGCTTGAGGATTTTCGCTGGCGGCGTGTCCTTGCTCTCCAAGCTGCAAGTGACTTCATCCTTGCCGATTTTGCGGCATTCACGCACCCTGCATTGCTCGCCAGCCTTGCCGCTGAGGCTAAGGCAGGCTTTGTACGAGGTCTTGGGGACGATGCTCACGGCCACGCCCGGTTTCCTATGCGCCACCATGGCCGACAACAGCACCACATCCTTTTCCTTCTCGTGCGCAACGGTCGTGCCGCCGCCCGCCTTTTTTGCCGGCGCCGCAAGCGCTGCAAGCTCGGCCTTCGACGCTGCCTTGCCCGGCTTGCCCGCCTTCAGCTTCGCGGACGCGGCTGCCCTGGTCCGGATCACCCGCCCTTCGAGTGCGTCGCTGAGCGCGTTCGGCGCCGGCTTCGACGCGCGCCGCGCACTCTTTCCCGATATGGCTGAAACTTTGCGCATCGGCGCGGCCTGCGCCGCGGCCTGCGGTGCAGGCCCCTCGGGCGCCGCCTCCGGCACCGGCTCCTCGACGATTCCCCCGGCATAATTCTCGGCCATGAAGGCGGGCGCTTCGGTTGCAGGCTCGCGCAGCCCCTCCGCCACAACCGGCGCCGGCAGCGCGGGCACGTCGAACACGATCGCCATCGGCGCCGGGTCCTCGAACGTGGTGGTGGCCCACCACCAACCGATGCCGAGTGTAATCAGCGGCAACACCGCGGCCAGGCTCCACAAGCTGCGCCGCAACCAGGCCCGCCGCGCATGCTTGGCATTCCCGCGCCCGCGCCGCTCGAGATCGTTGAGGATCCGGCTCGGATTGGCATTGCCCAAATCGTGCTCCGAAAAGAGACTCGGGCGGATGCCCAGAGACCTGTTTTGCGCGCGGCGTTCGACCATGGATATCCTTGGTTGAAATCAATATATACTGTTGGGCGATCTTAATCCGGCGCCCACGCACTGTCAGTCATGCCAGCATTAAAGTCTGATATGGCTCAAGCAAGCGCGACTATCCGGCCCATCCCGACAAAGGCGAGTTCGACTATGAAAAAAGCAATGCGTTTACTGTGCGGCATTTCCCTGGCGCTCAGCATGCTGGTCCCGCTCGCGGCCTCGGCCCAGGGCACGGTCTACCTCGTGCGCCACGGCGAGAAAGAGTCCGTCGGCAAGGATCCGGCGCTCACCGAGGCCGGCCAGCTGCGCGCGCGCAACATCGCCGCCACGCTCCGGAAGGCCGGCGTCGCCCAGATCTACAGCACCGCGCTGATCCGCACCCAGCTCACGGCCAAGCCGCTCGCGAACCTGCTCGCGCTGCCGGTCCAGACCTACAACCCGTCCAGGCAGGCCGAGTTCGCGGCGCAACTCAAGACCCTGTCCGGCAACACGCTCGTGGTCGGCCACTCGAACACGTTGACCGAACTGGTGCGCCTGCTCGGCGGCCAGCCCGGCGCCGACATCGCCGACGACGAATTCGACCGCCTGTATCAATTGGCGATCGCCAAGGACGGCAGTGTCACGACGGTGCTCCTGCACTCGATCCCGAGCGCGCCGCCGGCGCCCTGAGCGCCCCCGTCCCAAGTCCAGACCACCCCGAGGAATTTATGCCGACCGCCCTGATCCTGAACCTGCTCGCCGCACTCGCAGTGTGCTTCCTGCTGGCACGCATGCAGACGCTGCACGTGTCGTTCACCAAGCGCGTGTTCGCCGGCATGGGCATGGGCGTGCTGCTCGGTGTCATGTTCCAGTCGCTGTACGGGGCCGGCTCCGACGTCGTCAAGCAGACCGGCGAGTACCTCGACATCGTCGGCACCGGTTACGTGAAGCTGCTGCAGATGATCATCATCCCGCTGATCATGGTCTCGATCATCTCGGCCATCCTCAAGCTCAAGGACGCGGCCTCGCTCGGCAAAATCAGCGTGCTCACGATCGGCACCCTGATCCTGACCACGATGGTCGCGGCCGCGGTCGGCATCGCGATGGCCAGCGCCTACGGCCTGAGCGCGGTCGGCCTGACCGCGACCGCGGCCGAGGTCGCGCGCGGCGAATACCTGCAAAGCACGCTGCCGGCGGCCAAGGCGATCTCGTTCCCGGGCATGGTGCTGAGCCTGATCCCGGCCAACCCCTTCCTCGACATGACGGGCGCGCGCAAGACCTCGACCATCGCGGTCGTGCTGTTCTCGATCTTCATCGGCATCGCGGCGACCGGCATCGCGGCCAAAAAGCCCGCCATCTTCGCCTCCTTCAACCATTTCGTCGAGGTCGCGCACGCGATCGTGATGCGCATGGTCACGCTGGTGCTGCGCCTGACCCCGTTCGGCGTGTTCGCCCTGATGGCGCAGGTCGTGGCCAGCTCGAGCCTGGCCGACATCCTGAACCTGGCCAGCTTCGTGGCCGCCTCGTACAGCGCGATCCTGATCATGTTCTGCGTGCACCTCGCGCTGATCGCGGCGGTCGGCCTGAACGTGCCGCGCTACCTCAAGAAAGTGTTTCCGGTGCTCGCCTTCGCGTTCACCTCGCGCACCAGCGCCGGCGCCATCCCGATGAGCGTGCAGACCCAGACCACGCGCCTGGGCACCTCGGCCGGCATCGCCAATTTTGCCGCCTCGTTCGGCTCGACGATCGGCCAGAACGGCTGCGCCGGCATCTATCCGGCCATGCTGGCCGTCATGATCGCGCCGACCGTCGGCATCGATCCGATGACCATCGGCTTTTTGCTGCCGCTGGTGGCGATCATCACGATCGGCTCGGTCGGCGTGGCCGGCGTCGGCGGCGGCGCCACCTTCGCCGCCCTGATCGTGCTCTCGGCGATGGACCTGCCGGTGGCGCTGGCCGGCCTCTTGATCTCGATCGAACCGCTGATCGACATGGGCCGCACCGCGCTCAACGTGAGCGGCTCGATCACGGCCGGCACCGTCACCAGCCGCCTGCTCGGGCAGACCGACATGGCCGTGTTCGACAGCGACGCCGAGCCCAACCTCGACACCGAGGGCGCCTCCGCCTGAGGTGCGCGCGCGCCACGTATCGTGCGCTGACCGGCTGCCGAATCCGTCTATGATGACCACGTGTCAACAGTGACGGCGGGCGGATTATGCAACAAAAATGGCCGCAAGAAATCTGGCTGGTCAGGCACGGCCAAAGCGCCGGCAATGTCGCGCGCGACGCCGCCGAGGCGCGCGCCGGCCTGCACATCGAGATCGCCACGCGCGACGTCGACGTCCCCCTGTCCGGGCTCGGCCTGGCGCAGTCGCACGCGCTCGCGGGCTGGTTCGCGGCCCTGCCCGCGGCCGGGCGCCCCAACGTGGTGTTGCACTCGCCGTATGTGCGCGCGGCCGACACGGCGCGCATCATCATCAACCACCTCGGCTTGCCGCCGGCCCACACGATCTCGGCCGACGAGCGCCTGCGCGAGAAAGAATTCGGCATCCTCGACCGCCTGACCACGCACGGCATCGCCCACAAATATCCCGAACTGTTCGAGCAGCGCCAGCACGTGGGCAAGTTCTATTTCCGCCCGCCCGGCGGCGAGAGCTGGTGCGACGTCATCTTGCGCCTGCGCAGCGTGCTCGACACCATCACGCGCGAGTACTGCGGCGAACGCGTGCTGATCGTCGCCCACCAAGTCATCGTCAATTGCTTCCGCTACCTGTTCGAACGGCTCGACGAATCGAAAATCCTCGAATTCGACCGCATCGCCGACGTCCCCAATTGCGCCGTCACCTCCTACAGCTTCGACCGCCACCTCGGCAAGAACGGCAAGCTGGTATTGCAGTTGACTAATTTCGTCGCCCCACTCGAAGCTGCCGGCGCCACCGTCACGGTGCAAAAAGATGTGCCCGCTGCACCGAAAGCGTAGGCGCGCCGGCCCCATGGAGGAATCGAGCATGCCTTTTCCGAGCGCCATCGACCTCGACGACGCCGCGCTGCGCGCGTGGCCGCTGCCGCTGCCCGCCGCCGACGGCGACAAAGAGCAGCGCGGCCACGTGCTGGTGCTCGGCGGCTCCCACGAAATGCCGGGCGCCGTGATCCTCGCGGCCGGCGCCGCCCTGCGCGCCGGCGCCGGCAAGCTGACCATCGCCACCGGCGCGAGCGTCGCCCACCTGGTCGCGCTCGCCATTCCCGAGGCGCGCGTGATCGCCCTGCCCGAAAACCCCAACGGCGGCTTCACGGCCGAGGCGGCGGCCCTGATCGACCCGCTCGCCGACGCCATCGACGCGCTGCTGGTCGGCCCCGGCATGAAAGACGAGCCCGCCACAGCCGCGCTGGTGCGCGCGCTGCTGCCGCGCCTTGCTGGCTGCGCGGTGGTACTCGACGCCTGCGCCATGGGCGTCGTGCGCGCGCCCGACGCGCCCGGCGCCGAGGCGTTCCGCTTCGCCGAGCCCGTCATCATGACCCCGCACGCGGGCGAAATGGCGCACCTGACCGGCATCTCCAAGCACGACATATTAATCACGCCCGAACAGCACGCGGCGCAGGCGGCGCAGCGCTGGAACGCGGTGCTCGCGCTCAAAGGCGCGCGCACCCTGATCGGCACGCCCGAAGGCGAACTCTTTCGCCACGAGGGCGGCAACATCGGGCTCGCCATCTCGGGCTCGGGCGACACGCTGGCCGGCATCATCGCCGGCCTCGCCGCGCGCGGCGCCGGCCTGGCCCAGGCCACCTGCTGGGGCGTCGCGCTGCACGCGCGCGCCGGCGAAAAACTCGCCACCCGTTTCGGCGTGCTCGGCTACCTCGCGCGCGAAATCGCCGACGAGGTGCCGGGCCTGATGGCCGCCGCGCCGGCCGCGCCGCTCCCGTAACATCGCGACCCGGCGCACGCCGGCCGGCGGCGCCGTCTTCTGTTCACATTCTTCCCCCTCGTTTGATACCGCTCAAAGCCTGGAATGCATCCGGTCTGATTTGGCCTTGGGCGGAGCAAAACGACGAACTGGCGCCGACGTTCCACGTCTAATTTTTACAGTCGTATTCGTGCACTGAACGGGGCCGCGTGTCTCGCTGCGTCGGTTCCCTGATGGTCCCGTCTGTGGGTTGAATCAGGCTCAGGTGCGGGGCTGTACTGGCGTTGCCGCCAGCCGGGCGTAAGCGCAAGCGCGTGCAAGGCCGGCGGCAGCAAAAATTGACGTGAACGAGGAGTAAACAATGAAAGCACTTTCAAACGCAAGCAAGGTCCTTCTGACCGCGGCAGTACTGGCAAGCATGTTGGGCGGATGCAAGAGGGACGACGCCGCCCGTGGCACGGGCGACGCCACCACCACCACGCCGGGCGCAACTTCCGGCACCAGCGGCACCAGTGGCACCACCGGCACCACGGGTGGCGACACGGGCACCGGTACGGGTACGGGCACCGGTGACACCGGCGGCACGTCCGGCACCGGTACGGGCACCGGCACGGGCGATACCGGCACCAGCGGCGGCGCCACCGGCACCGGCACTGGCACCGGCGCCACCGGCACGGGGACCGGCAGCGGCACCTCGGGCTCGTCCGGCACGTCGGGCGGCACGGGCATGGACAGCGGCACGTCCGGCGGCACGTCCGGCACGTCGGGTACGTCGGGCACCTCCGGCACCTCGGGCACCGGCACCTCCGGCACCACCGACAGCACCACGACTGATCGCGACAGCGGGCGCCGCTAACAGCGGCACCAACAGCAGCGGCATCACCAGCAGCGGCACCACTAAAAGCCGCACCACTAACAGCGGCACCACTAACAGCGGCACCGCGCGTCCCTGACGGCCGACCAGCCGGCCGGACGTAAAAAAGCCCGCCACGAATCAACGTGGCGGGCTTTTCGTGTTGGGACGCCTAACTTGCCGGCTGCCCCGTCCTGCTTACGGCTTCATCAGATCACCACGCGCCGCTTAGCCTCGGCGTCGAGCGGGGCCACCTTGCCGCGGCCGCTGGCCTTGCCGAACACCCACATGAGCCTGCGGTACACAAAGCGCACCAGCGTCAGTGTCAGCAGCGACTCGCCGAAGGTCTGCAAGCCCGCCACCAGCGCGGGGATGCGCTTGGCGCGGCGCCCGAACTTGGCAACCATGCGGTCGCGCGAGATTTCGATGCTGTCGTAGAAGGTCGGCACCACGAGCAGGGTCAGGAAGGTCGACGTGATGGTGCCGCCGATGATCGCGATCGCGAGCGGCTGGTAGAACTCGCCGCCCTCGCCCAAGCCCAGCGCGATCGGGAACATGCCCGCGATCAGCGCGAAGGTGGTCATCAGGATCGGACGCAGACGCATGCGGCCGGCCTCCATCAGCGCCGCCTCGCGCTCCATGCCCTCGGCCTCGCGCGCCCTGGTGGCGTCGAGCAGCAGGATCGCGTTCTTGGCCACCAATCCCATCAGCATGATGATGCCGATCATGCTCATCAGATTGAGCGTGTTGCGCGTCACCAGCAGCGCCAGCACCACGCCGATCAGCGACAGCGGCAGCGACAGCATGACCGCGAGCGGCGCCGTGAACGAGCCGAACTGGATCACGAGGATCAGGTACATCAATCCGATGCCCGAGGCCAGCGCGACGACCATCGCGCCCATCAGCTCGGCCTGCTCCTTGCCCGAGCCGCTCAGCGACAGGCCGTAGCCGGGTGGATAGTTGATCGAATTGGCCAGCTTCATCGCGTCCGTCGTGACTTCGCCGTTCGAGCGGCCCTGCGCATTGGCCGAGACCGTGATGGTGCGCTTGCCGTCGGTGTGGTTGATGCCCGACGGCCCCTTGCCCATCGTGATCTTGGCGATCTGCTCGAGCGGCACCATCTGGTTGGTGCCGGCCACCGCGATCGGCAGGCGCTCGATGTTGGCCAGGCTGACCCGGTCCTCCGGGTGCAGGCGCACGGCCACGTCGCGCGTCTCGCCGGTCGGATCGACCCAATCGCCCACTTCGACCCCCGCGAACGCGACCCGCAGCGACTGCGCCGCGTCGCCGGCCGAGATGCCCATCGAGTTGGCCAGGCCGCGGTTGAGTTCGATCTTGAGCTCGTTCTTCGGATCCTGCTGCGACAGGCCGACGTCGACCGCGCCCGGCACCTGGCGCAGTTTCTCCATGTAGTCGTTGGTGATCTCCATCAGTTTGCGCGAATCGGGTCCCGTGAATTCGATCTGGACCGGCTTGCGCGAACCGTTGGCGACGTCGTCGAGCACCACGTATTCGGCCCCGACCAGGCGCCGCACCTTGTCGCGCAGCTCCTTGCCGATCTCCTTGGCGCCGCGCTTGCGCTCCTTGCGCTTGCCGATGTCGACATAGATCCGGCCGCCGTTCGGGTTGATGCTGCTGTTGGTGTCCTTGGTCTCGGGGATGGTGCGCGCCGCCGCGGCCGCAGCCTCGAGCTTGAGGCGCGAATACTCCAGGCTCGACGAAGGCGGCGTGCGCACCTCGATCATGACGAATCCGACGTCCGAGGCCGGCAGGAAGCTGTTGCCGCCGACGGTGGCTTGGAGCACGATGGCGCCGACGAAGGTCACGCCGGCGATGATCGCCATCGCGATCCGGTGGTGCAGCGCCCAGGCGATCACGTTGCCGTAGCGGTCGGCCTGGTGGTCGAACCAGTCGTTAAAGCGCTGCAACACCCGGCTCAGGCCTTTCTTGGGCGCCGTGTGGTGGTCGGCCGGGTCGCCCCAGTAGGCCGACAGCATCGGGTCGAGCGTGAACGAAATGCCGAGCGAGACGATCACCGAGCAGGTCACGGTCAGCGCGAACGGGCGGAACCACTCGCCCGAGACGCCGGGCATGAACGCGACCGGGATGAACACGGCGATGATCGAGAACGTCGTCGCGGCCACGGCCAGGCCGATCTCGGCCGTGCCTTCGAGCGCGGCGGTGCGGCGGTCGGAGCCGCGCTGCATGTGGCGCACGATGTTCTCGCGCACCACGATCGCGTCGTCGATCAGCACCCCGATCGCCAGCGACAGGCCGAGCAGGGTCATGAAGTTGAGCGTGAAGCCGCACAGCCAGACCGCGATGAAGGCGGCGATGACCGAGGTCGGCAGCGACAGCGCCGTGATCAGCGTCGAGCGCCACGAATTGAGGAAGGCGTAGACCACGAAAATGGTCAGGATGGCGCCGAACACGAGCGACTCGATCACGTTGTTGAGGCTGTTCTGCGCCTCCTTGCCGCCGTCGCGCACGATTTCGAACTTGGTGCCCTCCGGCAGCTCCTTGCCGACCTCGGCGACGAGCTTGCGCACCTCCTTGGCGACCGACACGGTGCTCGCCTCGCGCGAGCGGATCACCTGCAGGCCCACGTTCGGCTTGCCGCTGCGGATGCTCATGCTATTCGATTCGGCGAAGCCGTCGGCGATCGTGGCGACCTGGGCCAGGCGCACGATCTCGTCGCCGCGGCGCTTGACCACGATGGTTTCGAATTCGGCGGGCGACTCGAGGCGCCCGACCAGGCGGATGCTTTGCTCGTCGAGCTCGCCGCGCACCTTGCCGACGGGCGCGTTGGCGTTCTGCGCGCGCAGCGCGGCCACGACCTCGCCGACCGAGACATTGTATTCACGCAGTTTTTCGGCGCGCAGCAACACGGACAGTTCGCGCTTGAGGGCGCCGTTGACGTTGACCGTGGCCACGCCGTCGATGCCGCGCAGGCGGTCGACCAACTGGTCCTCGGCCATGCGCGAGATCGCCGCGTGCGACTGCGAGCTCGACGACAACACCAGGCTCATGATCGGGTCGGCGCCGATGTCGATGCGCTGCACGATCGGCTCGCGCATCTCGTTGGGCAGCTTGTAGCGCACCCCGGCGATGACGTTGCGCACGTCGTCGGAGGCCTCGATCAGGTTCTTGCCGAAGTTGAACTTCATGAAGAAGCCGGCGTTGCCCTCGTTCGCGCTCGACTCGATCTCGTCGAGCCCGGGGATCGACATCAGCGGCTTTTCGAGCCGGTTGACGATCTCGCGCTCGACCGTGTCGGGCGAGGCGCCCGGGTAGGACACGCTCACGTACAGCGCCGGGAAGTCGACGTCGGGATTCTGGTTCACGCGCAGCTTGGACAGCGCCAGCAGGCCGAGCGCCATCATGAACATGATCAGCACGATCGTGACGGTCGGCCTTTTTACACTGAAATCGGATAAGAACATATTATTTTCCCTTGACGACAGCGGGTGCCGCGGCGACGGCGGCGGCGTTCACGATCTTGCTCGGCGCCATGGTCGCCTTCTGGCCGTCGCTAAATTTCGAACTCGCGCTGCGCATGATCAGGTCGCCGGCGGCGAGGCCGCTGCGGATCTCGAAGTTGCCGGTGCGGGTGTCGCGCACGCCCATGCCGAGTTCGACCTTTTGCAGCTTGTCGCCCTTCATGCGCCAGGCGTAGGTCTTGTCGCCGACCTTGACCAGCGCGCCCTCGGGCAGCATCAGGGTGGCCACGCTGGCGGCCTCGATGCGGCCCTCGGCGAACAGGCCCGACACGCTCGGGCGCGTCGCATCGGCGAAGCCGACCGTGACCTCGACCTGGCGCGTGACCGCGTTGGCGGCCGGATCGATGCGCTTGACGGCGCCGCGGAACTCCTGGTTCTGGTAGCCGTTGACGCGGAAGCTGACCGCCTGGCCGACCTTGACCGCGGCGATCTGGTCGGCCGCGACGCGGCCCTCGAAGCGCATGCTGGTCGCGTCTATCACCTTGAGCAACTCCTTGCCGACGGCGGCGGTGTCGCCGGCCGACACCTTGCGCTCGCTGACGACGCCGTCGAACGGCGCGCGCACCGAGGTGCGCGCCAGTTGCTGGCGCGCCAGCACGGCGCGGGTGCGGCTGGCCGACACTTCGCTCTGGGCCGTGTTGCGGCGCACTTCGGCGTCGTCGAGCGCCTGCAGCGACACCATGCCGGAGGCGCGCAGCGTCTTGAGCCGCTCGAGCGTGCGCGACGACTGGTCGAGCGCCTGGCCGGCCGAACGGGCCGACTGCTCGGCCGAGGCGAGGCTGTCGCGGATCGCCGTCTCGTCGAGCTTGACGAGCACGTCGCCGCGCCTGACGACTTCACCATTTTCCTTGAGCACCTGCAGCACCACGGCAGAGACTTCGGCGCGCAGGTCGGCCTTGCGTTCGGGCTGGACCGAACCGGTGATAACCGGACCCGACGCCAGCGCGTTGGGCGCGACCGTGATCAAATCCTCGGTCGCGACGATCAACTCGGCCGGCTTTTCCTTGGCCGCCTTGCCGTCGGCGCCCTTGGCGGGTTCCTTGCCTCCCTTACTGCAGGCGGCGAGCGCCGTAGCGATGGCGAGTACAAGGATGGTTTTGCGCAGCATGGTCGGTTCTCCGGAATTTGGGGTGGTCGTTACAGCTTATTGACAATGTATTTACGAAATTTTACTGCGGGCGCGGGTGGGCGCGCACGATCGACTGCGCAGTATCCTTGAGCGCGCGGGGGTCGTCAATCGGCCTCCGCCCTGCTGCGCTTTTAGATACCTGAAACGGGCAAATGACGGGATGAAATGCATTTTCAGCCACTTGAAATGCAGAAACTTTCATTCCGGCGCCCGTCTTTACAGCAACGCGAACACGGACGTGATGGCGAAACCCATGCCGATGCCGGTGGCGATGCCGCCGCAGATCTCGACCAGCGTGTGTCCCATGCGCTCGCGCAGGTGGACGTGCGCCGGGTCCTGCGCCGCGATGCGGTTGAGGGCGGCGGCGTGGCGGCCGACATGCTGGCGCAGGCTGTTGGCGTCGATCATGACGATGAAGGCGAGCGTGACGGCCACGCCGAAGGCCGGCTCGCGCATGCCCTCCAAGATCGCGATCACGGTGGCCATGCTCGTCACGACGGCGCTGTGGTTGCTCGGGAAACCGCCGTTGCCGACCAGATCGAAGGCCCAGCGGCGCTGGCGCGCGCTGTTGATCAGGAACTTGATCGGGCCGACCGCAAGCCAGGTCAGCACCGGAGTGACGAGATAAATAAGGTCCATTGATTGTCCATGAGGTGAAATGCTGTGCGGAATTATCGCAGATCGCCCCGTCCCGGTGGACCCGGCGTTGCGCCAGTTGCTTGGAGACCACGCTAAACTGAATGCAAGGTGGTATTTTGGACATGCCGGACGTGCATTGCAAGGTCTGAAACCCTGTAGAAATCGTCTCATACTAGTAAACAGCGGCAGAAATCGCGAAGGCTGAGTTCTTTACCGAAAACCCAAACCAACATCGTCCTCGCGGAGGCGGGGACCTATAGAACAGTTGCTATGAGCCGCTGTTCTATGGGTCCCCGCCTCCGCGAGGACGATGTCGGTTTATGTTTTTCCAGGTTCTCCTTGACACGATTTCTAAAACGCCTGAAGCGCCATTTCACGGCCAACACCGGGAGCAGCATGCGTCACTTCGCCTTTTCGATCTTCATCACGCTCGCCCTCATGGCAGTGGCCGGCTGGTGGGGATACAGCCGCGGCGGCAGCGGCGCCATGCTGCACGCGCTGTGGATCACCGCGGTGCTCGGCGTGCTCGAGGTTTCGCTCTCGTTCGACAACGCGGTCGTCAACGCCTCCGTGCTGCGCCACTGGAACGCGTTCTGGCGCAAGCTGTTCCTGACCGTCGGCATCTTGCTTGCCGTGTTCGGCATGCGCCTGTTCTTCCCGCTGCTGATCGTCGCCATCGCCACCGGCCTCGGCCTGCCCGAGGTCTGGCACATGGCGATCTCGGCGCCCGACGAATATTCGCGCCACCTTGGCGCCAGGCACGCCGAGGTGTCGACCTTCGGCGGCGCCTTCCTGCTGCTGGTCTTCCTCAACTTCGTCTTCGACGCCAAGAAGGAACTTCACTGGCTCGGCTGGATCGAACAAAAGCTGGGCGAACACGGCACCGAAGGCCTTGCCGTGCTCATCAGCCTGATCGCCGTGCTTGGCACGATGGCGCTCATGCCCGAGGTACGCAAACTGAGCGTGCTCGCCTCCGGCGTCATCGGCGTGTCCGTGTATGTGGGCGTGCGGTGGCTCAGCGGCTTGCTCGAGGACGACAAAGGCACCCCCATGATCGGCGAACTCGTCTCCCGCGGCAGCATCGGCGCCTTCGTGTACCTCGAGGTGCTCGACGCCTCGTTCAGCTTCGACGGCGTGATCGGCGCCTTCGCGATCACGAGCGATGTCGTCGTCATCATGCTCGGCCTTGCGATCGGCGCCATGTTCGTGCGCTCCATGACCGTCTACCTGGTCCACAACGAAACGCTCGAGCAATACGTCTACCTCGAGCACGGCGCCCACTATGCGATCGGCGTGCTCGCACTGATCATGTTCGCCAGCATCACGTATCACATCCCCGAGTGGTTCACGGGGCTGGCCGGCGTCGCCCTCATCGCCGGTTCGCTGTGGTCCTCGGTCCGCTACAAGCACGCATGCGCGCGCGCCGGCGTCGAGTAGTCCAGCGGCTCAGTAGCTCAACGTTCAGTAACGCATCGTTTCATTAGCTCATCGATTCATTCATTGCTCCACTCATCCACTTTCCAAGCGAGGAGTTTGCCATGGCAATCAGTCTGCAAAAGGGCGGCAACGTCAACCTGAACAAAGAGGCGCCGGGCCTCAAGAAGGTCATCATCGGCCTCGGCTGGGACCCGCGCGCGACCGACGGCGCCGTGTTCGACCTCGACGGCAGCGCCTTCCTGCTCAAGGCCGACGGCAAGGTGCGCGCCGACACCGATTTTATTTTCTATAACAACCTCAAGTCGACCGACGGCGCCGTGACCCATTCGGGCGACAACCTGACGGGCCAGGGCGAAGGCGACGACGAGCGCATCACGGTCGAGCTGGCCGTCGTGCCGCCCGAAATCGAGCGCATCGCGGTCGGCGTCACGATCCACGAGGCCGAACAGCGCGGCCAGAATTTCGGCATGGTCGGAAAAGCCTTTATGCGCTGCCTGAACGCCGAGGGCGAAGCCGAGATCGCGCGCTACGACCTGTCCGAAGACGGCTCGACCGAAACGGCCATGATCTTCGGCGAACTCTATCGCGCCGGCGCCGAGTGGAAATTCCGCGCCGTCGGCCAGGGCTTCAAAGGCGGCCTCGGCCCGCTCGCACGCTCCTACGGGGTCGCGGCCTGAGCAGCACAACCCCGCTGCGCCGGCCGGCCCTGCCCGCCCGCGCACCGGGCTCGGTATACAAAATCGTATAGCAAACGCCTGCGCCATACATTTTTGAATATCCCGCCGGAATCGACCGGCGGGCGCCCGTGCGTGGCTTGCAGCCAAGCAAATGGCTTGAATATTCTCGCGGACATGTCAAAATGAGCACGCTCCGCCACTAGCGGGCGCGTCCGTGCCACCTCCGGGGCGCCTCTGGGGCTTCCACCACCGACATTCCAACAGAAGAAAACCGCCACCATGCCCATTCCAAAACGCGCCGCCGTACTGCTGCTGTCCCTGATCGGCGCGGTCGTCGTCATGTTCGCCCTCTACACCTGGATTACGCTGAGCTACTCGTATTCCGAAGGCACGCGCGCGGGCTACCTGCAAAAACTGTCGAAAAAGGGTTGGATTTGTAAAACGTGGGAAGGTGAGATCCTTCTGAGCAGCATGCCGGGCGCGATCCCCGAGCGCTTCACCTTCTCCGTGCGCGACGAGCAAATCGTCAAGCAACTCGAGGCCGCCACCGGCAAGCGGGTCCTGCTCACGTATGCCCAGCACAAAGGCGTGCCGTCCGACTGCTTCGGCGAGAGCGAGTATTTCATCGAGAAGGTGCAGGTCGCGCAGTAGTGGCAGGTCCCGCTGAAGGGACAGATCCCACAGCAGGCGCGGCAACGCCGCTATTACCTAGCGGTAGTGGGCGACGATGGTGTTGACGGTGCCGTCGCGCACCATCTGGGTCAGCGCCGTGTCGACCTCGGCCAATGTGACGCTGCCCTTGGGCGACACCGCACACTGCCCCATGTATTTCGTCACGTCGAGCGGCGGATGCAGCCCGAGCGGGGGATCGCCCAATTTGAGGCGGTATTCAATAAAACTCTTGCCCGTGACGGCGTGCTGAAGCCGTCCGGCCGACAACTTGCGCAGGTTGGCCTCGCTGTTGGGCGCGTCCTCGCGCAGAAAACCCTTGCCGAGCGCCTGTTCGAGTTCCGGATGTGAATACCCGAGCACGGTGCCGACGCGTTCGCCGCTAAGGTCGGCCAGCGAGCGCGGACGCGGCGCGTCGCTACGCGTGATCAATACCTGCGTGATGGGAATGAACGGAATGCTCCAGCCGAACTTACCCGGCAGCCATTCGGGCACGTAGCTGCACACGAGGTCGACTTCGCCCGTCTCGAGCGCCTTGCTCAGGCGTTTGCGCGGCAGCGATGTGAAACGCGCGCTGCGGCCCATGCGCGCGGCGAGCGCCTCGCCGATGTCCTTATGGATGCCGTCGACCAAGCGGAATTGCTTGAAGCGCGCCATCGGCATCTCGGTCGCGGTGTCGACCAACACCACGAGCGCGGCCGTATGCGCTTGTGCGTTGAGCGCACAGGCAAGCAGAACACACGAGATCGGCCAACGGATCGGAAGCATCGCAGTCACTTTTATGGATAGCAGCTTGCATCATACACCAGCAAGCTTGCCCAAAAAAACTGCCGTCCCGGCCTTTTTTACGGCGGACAGGGCGCGACCAACGCTTGGGTCATCCGACCGATAACGTCGCGCGCGACCTGCGCCGACGTGTCGGAGCCGGGCACACCCGCCGCTACGGTGTTTCCTTCGTGCGGTACGATCGGCGCGGCCCCGCCGCCGGCCTCGCGCGGCGTCGGACCATTACCGTCAGGCAGCGCCGCAGCGGCGCTCCCCTGTTGTATTTCGGCATAGCTTTGCGCCTTGTCGCGCCCCCTGGCGCTGCGCGACGCGGCCCCGGCGCCCACCTCCGCCGCCGCCCGTGGACTGGCTCGCACAGCCGCGGCCGCCTTGCGCCGCGGGGCTTCAATGCCTGATTGCAAATGTTGACTCGCGCCCTCCTCGGCGCCGGCGCGCGCGAGCGCGGCCTCGTGCAGTTGGCGTTCGAGCGCGATCCGTTGCTCGGTCGCCTCCAGCATGCGGGCCTCGGCGTCGCGTCGCGCCTGCGCACCGGCGGCGGCGATTTGTTCTGCGCGCGCGCGCTGGACGGCCGTCGTGCGCGCTTCGGCTTCCCATTGCAAGCGCAGTTCGAGCGCGCAGGCACGCGTGCGTTCCGCCTCGGCCTGCGCGGCGGCCATCGCCGCGTGCTCGTGTTCGATATGCGCCAGCGCGCGCGCCTCTTCTACTGCACGCGCCTCGGCCAGCGCGCGCGCAAAGGCGGCGTCGGCGGCGCGTTGGTCGGCCTGTTCGCGCTGCAAGGTCAGCGCAAGCGCCTCGCTTTCGGTTTCGGCCAGCAATTGGGCCGCCTCACGCGCGGCACGCGCTTCGCGTTCGCGTTCTCGCGCCAGCATCGCCAGCCGCGCGTCGCAGGCGGCGCTGCGTTGCACTTCCTCGCGCGCCGCGTGCACGGCGGCAATCCGCTCGAGCGCCTGCAAGCGCGCGCGCTCGGTTTCGGCCATGAGTTCTTCGTTCGCCCCGCTCAGCGCGCCCGCCAGTTGGGCGGCCTCGTCGCGGCTGCGCGCCTCGTTGTCGCGCGCGGCCTGCTCGGCCTGGGCGCGCGCATCGACTGCGAGCGCGGCCACGTCGTCGGCCTCGGCCTGCGCGCGCAGCGCGGACGTTTCGCGGCGCAGCGCGGCGAGCCGTTCGGCGTTGGCGCGGGCCGCCTCGTGCATGCCGGACAGGCGCTCGCGGTTGGCGTCGATGAATGCCTGCGCGTCCTGCGCGGCTTGCTCGGCGGCGGCCGCGAGCGCGGCCTCGAGCGCGGCGCGCTGTTCGGCCGCCAACTGCGCGCGCTGCTCGGCGGCCACGCGCAACTCGGAGGCGCTGAGCGCCCTGGCCTCGGCCTCGACCCGTGCGATGGCCACCTGCATCAGCGAGGCCACCGGCAACGCCGGCGCCGCAGCCACGAACGCCGGTGCGCGCACCGTTGCCGTGGGCAGTTCGATGATCAGTGTGGCGTCGTCGTGTGGATAATGCGTGTCGGGCATGTTCGTCTCGGGCGATGCCTGGACGCACGCGGAATGCGCACGTCATGGCATGCAGACGATTATCGAACAGGCGGGCCCATCCCGGCGCCTCAAGCAGATGCGGAAAAACCGGTCATATCGGCCCTTTGCCCGCGCCGGCCGCGCCGCTTGGCCTCAGTTCCTCAAGCCGGCCACAACGGCGGCTCGTCCATGAGCGCGACCTGTTCGCGCAGCTCGAGGACGCGGTCCTGCCAGTAACGTTGGGTGTTAAACCACGGAAATGCCGCGGGAAACGCCGGATCGTCCCAGCGCCGCGCCAGCCAGGCCGAATAATGGATCAGGCGCAGCGTGCGCAGGGCCTCGACCAGATACAACTGGCGCGGGTCGAAATCGGCAAAATCCTCGTAGCCGGCCAGGATGTCGCCCATCTGGCGCACCATGTCGGGCCGCTCGCCCGACAGCAGCATCCACAGGTCCTGCACCGCGGGCCCGGTGCGGCTGTCGTCGAAATCGACGAAATGGGGTCCGTCCGGGGTCCACAGCACATTGCCCGCGTGGCAATCGCCGTGCAGTCGCAGTTGCGCCGTCTCGCCGGCCCGCGCATAGCAATGCGCGACCCCGGCCAGGGCCTGTTCGACCACACTGGTGTACGCCGGCAGCAATTCGCGCGGAATGAAATCGTTGGCCAGCAGGTAGTCGCGCGACGCGTCGCCGAACGACTCCGGCGTCAGCGCGGGGCGCTCGGCGTAGCCCGCAAGCGCGCCGACCGCGTGGATGCGGCCGATGAAACGCCCGACCCATTCGAGCGTCTTCGGATCTTCGAGCTCGGGCGCGCGCCCGCCGCGGCGCGGGAACACGGCGAACTTGAAGCCGCCGAAGCCGTGCAAGGTGGCGCCGCCGAGCGTGAGCGCGGGCACCACGGGCACCTCGCGCTCGGTCAGCTCCTGCACGAAGGCATGCTCCTCGAGGATCGCGGCCTCGCTCCAGCGCTCGGGCCGGTAAAACTTGACCACGACCGGCGGCCCCTCCTCCATGCCGACCTGGTAGACGCGGTTCTCGTAACTATTGAGCGCGAGCAGGCGGCCGTCGCCGCGCAGGCCGACGCTGTCGAGCGCGTCGAGCACGCAGTCGGGGCCGAGCCCGGCGAACGGATGGGGCGGCGGCACCGCTTGTGATGCTTCTTGCTCGGGAGGGGCGATATTCATGTTGCCATTGTAATCGGGGCGCACAAGTTTCGCGCGCCTTGACGCCGCGCGGGTTAAACTAGCGCCTTCCCTCTATATAAAGCACGCCATGCAACTCGATCAGCCCCTGTCAGACAAAGAATTTAACGACCTCGACCAATTCCTCCTGTCGGACCGCAGCCCCGACGATGCGATGACGATGGACACCCTGCACGGCTACCTGACTGCGATCGCGATCGGCCCTGAAACCATCATGCCGGCCGAATGGCTGCAGAAGGTCTGGGGCGACGAGGCCGGCTGCGCGCCCAAATGGAAGAACACCAAAGAGGAAGAGCAGATCATCAACCTGATCATGCGTTTCATGAACGAGGTGCTGGTCACGTTCGAAGTGGCGCCAAAGGAATTCGAGCCCCTGTTCTGCGAACACGAGCAGGACGGCGAGACCCTGATCGACGCCGAAGCGTGGTGCTGGGGTTTCTGGGAAGGCATGGAGTTGCGCCCGGGCTCGTGGCAGCCGATCTGGGACTCGGAGCTCGCGCCGCTGATGCGCCCGATCTACCTGCTGGGCGCCGACGAGATCCAGGAAGCCGAGATGACGCTGGTCGACAACCCGGTCAAAGGGCACAAGCTGGCCGTCGAGATCGAGGCGAACCTGCCGGCGATCTACCGCTTCTGGGTGCCGCTGCGCAAACCGGCGGTGCAGACTATCAAGCGCGACGAGCCAAAAGTGGGCCGCAACGACGACTGCCCTTGCGGCAGCGGCAAAAAGTTCAAGAAGTGCTGCGGCGCCGAGGCGGCCGCCTGATAAATAGCGAATACCCAGTAAAGACTTAAACCCACATCGTCCTCGGGGATGAGGCTGTCGCGAAAGGGCCGCAGCGCGCTCAAATGGCGTTTAAGACGCATCAGAAACCGCGTCGCAAAAATATTAAATATCAAAAACC
>JAZKIN010000034.1:0-55927 GCA_040384885.1 Pseudomonadota bacterium
TGAGTTCGATGACCACGCGCATGCCCGACTTGTCGGACTCGTCGCGGATGTCGGAGATGCCCTCGAGCTTCTTGTCGCGCACGTTCTCGGCGATGCGCTCGAGCAGCGACTTCTTGTTGACCTGGTAGGGCAGCTCGTCGACGATGATCGCGATGCGCCCGCCGTCCTTGCCGTATTCCTCGAAGTGGGTCTTGGCGCGCATGACGACGCGCCCGCGCCCGGTGCGGTAGCCGTCGCGCACGCCCGAGACGCCGTAGATGATGCCGGCGGTCGGGAAGTCGGGCGCGGGGATGATCTCGATCAGGTCGTCGATCGAGCAATCGGGGTTGCGCAGCACGTGCAGCGCGCCGTTGATGACTTCGGTGATGTTGTGCGGCGGGATGTTGGTCGCCATGCCGACCGCGATGCCGGACGAGCCGTTGATCAAGAGGTTAGGGATGCGCGTGGGCAGCACCGTCGGCTCTTTTTCCTTGCCGTCGTAGTTGGGCTGGAAGTCGACCGTGTCCTTGTCGATGTCGGCCAGGATCTCGCTGGCGATCTTGTCGAGGCGGCACTCGGTGTAACGCATCGCGGCGGCGCTGTCGCCGTCGACCGAACCGAAGTTGCCCTGGCCGTCGACCAGCGTGTAGCGCAGCGAGAAGTCCTGCGCCATGCGCACCAGCGTGTCGTAGATCGAGGCGTCGCCGTGCGGGTGGTATTTACCCATCGTTTCGCCGACCACGCGCGCGCACTTGACGTAAGGCCGGTTGTACACGTTGTTCATCTCGTGCATGGCGAACAGCACGCGGCGGTGCACCGGCTTGAGGCCGTCTCGCACGTCCGGCAAGGCGCGGCCCACGATCACGCTCATGGCGTAATCGAGATAGCTCTTGCGCATCTCTTCTTCGAGGGAAATGGGGATTGTTTCTTTTGCGAATTGATCCATTGGCGGGTCGACTGCTCTCAGGCTGAAGTTGCTGTGGTTATATTAATGTGCGCAAACTGGTCGCAAACGCTGCTAGCGATACCGCCGGGACGCCGTGGCAGGCTGATCGCGTGCGATGGCGGAACTTCCCGGCAGACAAGCGCGTGATTTTACCATGCGCGCCAGGCGCACTGCGCAAATCCTGTTGCGGGTCGGCAGGGCCGAAAATGGTGGAGGTGGCAATCTTGTCAATCGCCGGCGCGTGGGCGCGACACCGTGTTGCACGAATACAACGTGAAAGCAATTATTGTTGCGCTTGATTTAATCACGGTCGTGCTATTCCGAGCCATGTGGCAGAATGAATCGGGATTCAATTGCCAGTTTCACAAGCGGACGCTAGCACTAAGGACAAGACCGTTGGCCCCTTGCCCGAGCATAAAAGTTGCGCAGTTTTCGCTGCGGATATCCCCCCGAAAGGACATAAAAATGTACAAAATAGTTACGCTCATGTTCGCCGCCTCGGCCGCGATCGCGGGCACCGCGGTCGCCCAAAACGCACCGTTGACGACGGACATCCAAGCCAAGAAACCCCACAGCGCCTATGTGCAAGATGCCCGCGGCGTGATCGCGCGCGACCCGTACGGCCTGTGCTGGCGCACCGGCTACTGGACCAAGGAAGACGCGGTGCCAGGCTGCGACATCCCCCTGTGCGTCGAGCCAGAAACGCTGGTAGACGGCAAATGCACGCCGCCGCCACCGCCGCCGGTCGTGGTCGTGCCGCCGACGCCGCCTGTCGTGGTGCCGCCGCCGGTCGTCGCGCCCGTGATCGTGTCCGAAAAAGTGAGTTACTCGGCCGATGCGTTCTTCGACTTCGACAAATCGACGCTCAAGCCTGAAGGCAAAGCGCAGCTCGACGACCTGAGCATGAAGCTGCAGGGCATGGACCTCGAAGTCATCATCGCCACCGGCCACACCGACTCGGTCGGCTCCGACGCGTACAACGAGAAGCTGGCGATGCGCCGCTCCGAGTCCGTCAAGGCCTACCTGGTCGCCAAGGGCGTCGATGCGGCACGCGTCTACACCGAAGGCAAGGGCGAGAAGCAGCCTGTGGCCGACAACAAGACCGCCGCCGGCCGCGCCAAGAACCGCCGCGTCGAGATCGAAGTCGTTGGTACGCGCAAAAACTAATATCCGGCGCCTTCTGGTGCCTGAAACGAGAACCCCGCCACGGCGGGGTTTTTTTATTCTCACGTCCGTCGCGTTCCACCAATTCCCGCTATTATTTCGCCTATGAATGCTGATCCACACGAAATCCAGAAATTTAGCGAACTCGCCCACCGCTGGTGGGACCCCACGTCCGAGTTCCGCCCGCTGCACGAAATCAACCCGCTGCGCCTCGAATGGATCAACGCCCGCATTGCCCTGGCCGGCAAGAAGGTCATCGACATCGGATGCGGCGGCGGCATCTTGAGCGAGTCGATGGCAAAAAAAGGCGCCAACGTGACCGGCATCGACCTGTCCGAAAAGGCGCTCAAGGTCGCCGACCTGCACAGCCTCGAGTCGGGCGTGACGGTGCGCTACGAGCTGATCGCAGCCGAAGCGATGGCCGAGCGCGAAGCCGGCCAGTACGACGTCGTGACATGCATGGAAATGCTCGAGCACGTGCCGGACCCGGCCTCGATCGTCAAGGCCGCCGCGAGCCTCGTCAAGCCGGGCGGACAGGTGTTCTTCTCGACGCTCAACCGCAATCCGAAGGCATATCTGTATGCGGTCGTGGGTGCCGAGTACCTGCTGCGCATGCTGCCCAAGGGCACGCACGACTACGACAAATTCCTCACACCGGCCGAGCTGTCGCAATTCGTGCGCAACGCCGGCTTGCAGGTGGACGGCTTAAAGGGACTGAGCTACAACCCGCTGACGCAGATTTACGCGCTCAACCAGGACACCTCCGTCAATTACATGGTTGCATGCAGCCGCCCTTTGTGAACTGCCCGCAATGCTTGACGCCATGATCAACCGCCCCCTCCACCCGCAAGTGCCGCGCGCCATCCTGTTCGACCTCGATGGCACGCTGGCCGACACCGCGCCCGACCTGGCCGCGGCCGTCAACCTGCTGCGCACCGAGCGCGGCATGGATCCGACCCCGTACGACGTGCTGCGCCCGACGGCCTCGGCCGGCGCGCGCGGGATGATCGGCGCGGCCTTCGGCCTGACGCCGCAGGACGCGGGCTACGAAGAGTTGCGTGTGCAATGGTTCAACCATTACCAGGCCGCGATGGCGGTGCACAGCACGCTGTTCGATGGCGTGCCCGAACTACTCGACGGAATCGCCGACGCAGGCATGGCCTGGGGCATCGTCACCAACAAACCGGCGCGCTTCACGGATCCCTTGATTCCACAGATCGGCTTGCAGCACGCGGGCTGCATCGTTTCCGGCGACACCACAGCGCATGCCAAGCCGCACCCTGCCCCGCTGTTCGAGGCGGCGCGCCGGCTCGGGCTGGAGCCGGAGCAATGCTGGTATGTCGGCGACGACCTGCGCGACATCGAAGCGGGCCGCGCGGCCGGCATGATCACGGTGGCCTGCGCCTGGGGATATTGTGGCGCGGTGGAACCGGCAAGCTGGGGCGCCGACTACCTGCTCGACGACCCGACCGACCTGCTAGACACCTTGCGCGTTGTGATGGCGTATGACGGGGCGATGGGCTAAAACCCCATTGTTGGGGGCGCCGCTCGGCGCGCTACGACACGGTTCGATCCGGTCTGGTCCGGTCAGAAATCGTAGCACCAGTACTGCAATAACCTAAACCAACATCGTCCTCGCGGAGGCGGGGACCCATAGAACCGTTTGTGCATAGCAACCGTTCTATGGGCCCCCGCCTCCGCGAGGGCGATGTGCGTTTGGGTCTAGTGCGCGGACTCCGGGAGCAATAGGACATCGGCCCTGCAACACACAAAATCCAAGGCAGATTCGCACCCTGCCTTGCACAATCGCCTTTCCCATCTTCACTTACACATCCTTACGTCTGATACAGCCCTCCGTCTATCCCTGCGCGCCTTGCTCCCTTAATCTGGTCCCAAGCAAAACCACTGCATGGAGACACAAATGGAAACCACACGCACCGCACCACGGCTTCACCCCCTGATGGCAGCCGCAGCAACGTCGGTCGTCATCGTCAGCATCGCCGGCACCGCCGCCCTGACTGGCCTGCTGCCTAGCACACGGGCCGCGAGTGCCAACGTAATCTCCGCGACGACCCCAGTGGCCGTGCTTGCCGCGCCCGTCAACACGCTGCCGCCGCTCAAGTTGGTCGAGCAGGAAGCTCCAGCGATTGTGGAACCCGCGCCGGTAGTTAAAAAAGCCGTGCAAGCAAAGGCGCCAAGGGCCAAACAGCAAACCCAGCGCACCCGCGTCGCGCGCAACGACCGCCGTTCGGACTACCGAGAGCGCAATTACGCGCAATCGAACTATCAGGAGCCAAGCTACCGCCAGGCGGCGCCGCAACCAGTGGCCGCCAAGCCTAACTACTTGGGCATCGGCGCGGGCGCGGTCATCGGCGGCCTGCTGGGCAACCAGGTCGGCGGAGGCAATGGCAAAAAGCTGGCCACGGTGGCAGGCATCATTGGCGGCGGCATGATCGGCAACGAGATCCAGAACCGCAGCAAGGAAAACGCTGCGCAGCAAGAGCGACGCTAAGGGCAAGCCGCGCCGAATCGAATCGGCGCGGGGTAATGGATTGCGTTACAATGATGGTTCTGTGGGGGTGACCTGGTTTCGACGTGGGTTGCAAAGCAGCGCAGGGCATACCGAGGGCGGGCTACCTCGTAAATACAACCTGAAAAACTTAACTGCAAACGATAACTCGTACGCACTCGCAGCTTAATTGCTGCTAGCTCTAGAACACCTCGTCCCTGGGGTGGGCCGTCAAAAGCTCTAGAGTCATTTACAGGGACTCGTCTTGAACTGGGTTACTTAGTTCCGGACTAAATAATAGGTAACTCGCTTGTACACAGCGTGCACGTCCGCGTTGTACCGGTTAAATTAAATGGCAGTGCTAAGTATGTAGAACTGTCTGTAGAGTGCTTGCGGACGCGGGTTCGATTCCCGCCGCCTCCACCACTTATTCGTTTTAAGCAGCATCAGTAAGACAAAAAACCCGCCTCCGAGCGGGTTTTTCACTTTGAGGGCTGTCCGGTGTGGTTGGCTGGCGTGTGCCTCCATCCTCACCAATTTCCTTGTCACGGAAGTTAAATGACAGTCAGTGCCTAGCTAATCGCAGATATCAATCGTCAAAAGATCTTAAATCCTAAGATCTCCGTTCGCTTGATTTCCATAGAGCACATCGGATCGAAGAACATATTTAAGCCCCTCGGAAATAGCAGCACCTTCATGCCAAGTGGCGTGAATGAACAGAAGGGCCATTCCGGTAACAGGTTTAACTGTAAAAATTTTGAAATCTGTTTCCCCGCCAGCGAATTCCTCGTTGAGATAGACTAGGAATGTAAGCTTGCTGGTCATCCCGTTCTCAAGCCATGGCCCGTCCTTGTGCATCTTAAAACGTTGGCCTTGCCTGTATTTGTAGAACCGTAACTCCCTCGGCAGACCAAAAGGGGACTGGCCATCGATATCTGGGATAGCAAACTGGTCCAACCTTTCCCACAGCAGTCTGACCCACTCCTGGCTTTCCACCAAAACTCGTTCATTGTTGCGCACGGTTGGCATAGCCTTTTGACCATCGCTCGTCCGCACATCAGCCGCAACGAATCCGCATTTTTCGGATAGTTCAATCAAACGCAAGCACTCATCAGGACTGAGAAAGCCTGGAATCGTGAAAGCTTGCAGGCCATGAAAAGTCGGTTTTATTTTCATTCGATTTACTGGTTCCTTTAGCCCTACGCTTTGGAAACTGGTGTTTGTTGGGCCTATTGCATGGCGATTCCGCTGACGATTTTCGAGGCGTTCTCGATGTCGGTGATGACTGCCCATAGAGCCGCTTTGGATGCCAAGACATTTATCTGTGCTTCAACAATCACGGTAGGCTCTCAATAGTTGGCCATGTTATTGGTAACTTCGCAGGGCCTTACGGCTACGGCGAGCGGGCAAAACCGCTGAAGCTACTTCGCAAAGCGCTTCATGTCGATGATTTCGAAGACACTCATTTTATCGAAGGTGGGCGCATACGTCGCCCACAGTTCCTTATTGGTGCCGGCGACGGAAACGATCGCCATGTCGAGATTGTTGTTACCCCAGAAGAGCGAATACATGATGCGGTACGGTCCCTCCTCGGTTTCCAGGCAAACCCGGGTGAACATTGCCTGATGTTGTTCCTTGCAGGTGCTGATCACCTTTGCTCCGTCGTTCTTTTTGGATGCCAAAAAATCGAGCACGAATTGCTTTGGCGTTTTGCCCGTGCCCTGCTTGATTTTGGCGAACAACTGGATGCGGACACCGGTCGTATAAGGGCTGTTTCCAGCCGCGTTCTCCCGGGAGAGCGTCCACATATAAACCGGTCCACCGTGTCCTTCCGTATAGAACCAATCCTTTGGGCGGGGAATATTGCCGCCGGTTGGTTCGAGAATTTGGGTGACGAATTCGGTTGGTTGGGCCTCTGCAAATGGGGAGACGGCCGCGAATGCGTGAACGAGGGCAGCAAGTAGTATTTTCATTATTTTGTGTCTCGATTAGCTGGCGCAAAAAAATACGAACGCTGACTTACTCCCCTGTGAACCAGCAGGTCGAGCGCCCTGTACAGCCAGCTTGCTTTCATCTCGACTCCGTTGGATGTTGAACAATCCAACGTCGATTATGGGGCTAAATCGATGCTTCAACGATAAAGCTTTGGCGTCAGTTAACTACGTGTTTTTAAATAGGCGTGCGCAGCAACACCAATCGTCAGGCAAACCAAGGCCACGATGTCTGCCATGAAGACGCGCGCGATCTGCGCGTTATAGCCACCCACCGACCAGGCCAACCACAGGAACGATGCGACGCTGATAAAGCCGGCGATAAAGGCGAGTGTTTGTAGTGCGGGGCGGAAGGCGGCGAAGATCAGGAATACGCCAAGGAGGCCGAATAGAACCGCGCGGTGGCGCATGAGTATCGCGAGATTGGGGTCGGTGAACGACAGGCCGTACAAGGCGGCGAGACGGTCGCTGCCGAGGATGCCGGACAGCGGCAGCAGATGGATGATACCGACGATGATGAGCATTGCGGATACTACGTGGCGCATGGGTGAGGCCTCCAGGAATTGACGCGGGAAAGAGCGAGGGACGTTCACATGTTAGATATCGAACTCGCCTTTGCCGGTTATGAGGCCTCGAATTTCAACACTAGCCCACATTGTCGTTGCGGCTGCGGGCCTAAAGAACATCGGCTCAGAGCAAGCGTTCTATGGGTTCCCGCCTTCGCGAGGACGATGTGGGTTTAGGGTTGTTGGTATCGGACTTTACGATTTCTAGGGGAGGAAACTTCCATCCTATATGCCGCTGGTCCAGAACAGCTATGCAGAATCGTATAGCAGACGGGGCTGCTGTGCAATTTTGGATAACGGCTTACTCGAGTTCGAAACGTGACGCGCCCTTGCCTGCTTAATCGGGTGCCGACTCCAGCAACTCCACCGCCACCAGCATCGAGGTCGGTTGCAGTGCCGGGCCGAACTGGCTCGATATCGCCACGTTGGCGGCGTCGTGCCCGAAGGCGACCGCAACGCGGCCGCCGCGCGGCGCATCTTGCGTCGGGTCGAAGGTGTACCAGCGCCCTCCCACATAGGCCTCGAACCATGCATGCAAATCCATCGGCACGAGGCCGTGCAGATATCCGACCACCATGCGCGCAGGAATGCACAGCGCGCGGCAAAGGGCGATGCCCATATGCGCCAGGTCGCGGCACACGCCCTCGCCCTGCTGGTTCACCTGCACCGCCGACATATAGTGGTTGACCGAGGCCGGGTTGAAACGCACCGAGCGCCGGATCCAGTCGCTGATGCACACCACCTGGTCGTAGCCCGGCGCCGCGTTGGCGACGATCTGGTTGGCCATCGTGAAGAATTGCTCGGACTCGCAGTAACGGCTCGGCAACAAATACGTGAGCACCTCGTCGGGCAGGTTTTGCACTTCGTTGTAGGGCGCGCCCGGCGACACGTCGATCGTGTCGGAGGTCATCACGTCGGCCGCGGTGCGGATCGAGAACTGGCCTGGCGGCGCGATCAGGCGCTGGCATAGGTTGCCGTACAGGTCGGTGTATTCGACCACCGGCACGCTCGGCTTGAGCGTATAGCTTTCGCGCGCGACCCATTGGTGCGCGCCGCTGCGCGGACGCAGCATGAGGATGAACGGCGTCGGCACTTGCACCGTAAAGTCCAGGTTACAACTGGTACGAAGCCACATGGAAATGTTCCTTTTCGAATAATTGTGCTCGGTGGTGTCCGGCTCGCCCGCTTAAACGACGGCCTCGGGCGTCAGGCACAGCGGCGTGACCGTGACCCTGACCGCGAGCTTGTGTTTGCCGCCGCCGAGCACGATGCCGCGCAGCGGCGTGACGTCGCTGAAGTCGCGGCCCCAGCCCAGCGTGATGTGTTCGTTCTGCACCAGGCAGCAGTTGGTCGGATCGAAATCGACCCAGCCAAGTTCGTGGCTGTACACCGACACCCAGGCATGCGAGGCGTCGGCGCCGATCATGCGCGGCTGCCCCGCCGGCGGGTGGGTCAGGATGTAGCCGCTCATGTAGCGCGCCGGCAAGCCGATGCTGCGCAGGCAGCCGATCATCAGTTGCGCGAAATCCTGGCAGACCCCGCGCCTTCCCTTAAGCACGTCTTCGAGCGGGGTCGAGATTTCGGTCGCCGTGCCGTCGAACTCGAAGTCGTCGAAGATGCGGCGCGTCAGTTCCATCGCGGCGTCGAGCTGCGGGCGGCCTTCGGTGTAACTGACGCGCGCGTAGGCCTCGAGCTCGTGGTTCCAGTTGACATGCGGCGACGCATACAAATAGCGGCAGGCCTCGAGCGTGCCGGCGCCCAGATGGACGTGCATCGCGTCGCGCAATTGCTCCCACGGCGCGGAGCCCTTGATCTGTTCGACGCCGGGCCGCGCGCGTAGTTCAACCGTCGATTGCGCCTGCACCAGCAACTCCCTGTGCGGCGTCGTGATCGCGATGTGCCGGGTGCAATTGCCGAAAAAATCGGTGCCGGCCACGCCGTCCTCCTCGGTCGGCTCGACCACGATCTGGTGCGCTGTGGTGCTCTGGTGCGCGAAGTCGCGCGGCGTCATGTGCAAAAATTGCTGCGACAGCGTCACCGCGCTCGCGTACGTGTAGTGGGTTTCGTGGTCCACCCGGTAGCGGGCGCTGGCGACTGCTGGCGTCGGCAATCCTGTCATGTTGGCATCCTATCCGAGGGCCTGCCAGTATAGCTGAAGAAACGCAGGCCGATCTGCTCGGCCATCGCGGCGCTCGCCGCGTTGATGCGCGACAGCAGGCCGATCAGGTGCGCGTTGCCGCAATACAGGTCCGTCGCGGGCGAGAGCGCCAGCAGCTCGTCCATGAGCGGCGCCATCCAGTGCGCGCCGCATTCGCCGTAGGCCTGGGAAATCTTGCCCAGTCCACCCAGAATGCCGTCGAGTTGAAACAGCACGCCGCGCGGATTGGTGCCGTCGAGCAGCAGCAGGTCGAGCACGGGCAGCCATTCGGGCCGGGCGCGGTAGCGCGAGCGGTAGGTGACGATACTGTCGGACAATTCAAGCAGCCAATCGAGGTTGCCACCCATGTCCATAGCGAGCGCGCGCTGCAGCACCACGCACTGGAATTGCAGCCGCTCCACGCGCCGGCCGACCGACAGGAAACGCCAGCCGAGGTCGCGGTTCATGCCGTCGAGCGCGAAACCGGACAGCGTCATCAGCGAGGCCGCCGTTTCGTCGAGGATCGCGATGACCTCGGTCTGCGACGGATTGCTGGCGTCGGCCACGCGCTGCTCCATCTGGTTGAGCGCACGCCAGTTGTCGACCGACAAGCGCTCGCGCAGGTGGCTCGCGCTCTGGTACAAGGCCTTTTGCTGGCGCGCAAGCCCCGGCACATCGCTCGAGACCACGGCGAGCATCAGGGCCGCCTCGATCCCGGCGTCGCCGAGCACGGGGGCGGCGGCGCCGGGCGGCGGGCCCTCCCCGCCTGGGTCCTTGGTGTCGATCAGGTTGTACCAGTTGCACAGCGCCATGACGGCCGGCCATTCGCTGCCGCGGTCTTCGGCGTCGACATCGAACAGCATGCCGAGCGTGACGCGCAGCAGGCGCGCGATGTCGTCGCAGCGCTCGCTGTGGCGGCCGAACCAGAACAGGTTTTCGGCCATGCGGCTCGACAGGTGCGTGTCGTCGCGGATCAGGTCGGCGCTGGTCGTGATGTGTTGCACCGTGCGCTGGGCGGCCGTGCGCGCGCTCGCCTGCACCCAGGTGTCCTTGCTGCCGCCGCCGCGCTGCATCGTGATCACGCGCGAATCCATGCCGGTCGCAACGCGCGTCAGTCCGCCGGGCATCACCACATAGCCGTTCGGCGTAGCGCAGGCGTACACGCGCAGGCCGATCGAGCGGCCGTGCAAGCCGCCGAGCGGACCGGGCTGCCAAACGGGCGCCTGCGACAGGCGCACCAGCTCCTGCGCCACATGGTTGTTGGGATTGGCGCGCAGCGCGTCGATGAAGGCGGCGCGCGCGTCGCCCGTCAGATCCTGGCCGAACACGGTGCTTTGGCGTAATTGCGGAAAGGTCGGCTTGATGACCAGCCGGTCGAGCTTGGCGATGACCTGCTCGAGCGCGCTTTCCTGGCCGCACCACCAGGTTGCCACCGACGGCATCTTGAGCGGCTCGCCGAGCAGGCGGCGCGACAGTGCCGGCAGGAAGCCGAGCAGCGCGCCCGATTCGAGCAGGCCCGATCCGAGGCTGTTGGCGATGAGCACGTTGCCGCCGCGGGCCGCCTCGGTCAGGCCGGCCACGCCGAGCGCGGAACCGGCGCGCAGTTCGAGCGGATCGCAAAAGTCGTCGTCGACGCGGCGCACGATCACGTGCACGCGCTTGAGGCCGGACAGGGTCTTGTGCCAGACCATGCCGTTGCGCACGGTCAGGTCGCCGCCTTCGACCAGCGGCATGCCGAGGTGGCGTGCGAGGTAGGCTTGCTCGTAGTAGGTCTCGTGGTACGGGCCCGGGGTGAGCAGCACGATCAGCGGCGGCTCGCTGTCGCGCAACGGCGTGCCGGAGCCGCCGCGGCCGGCGCATTGGCGCCCCCAATGGACCAGGCTGTCGCGCATGGCGCTGAAGAAACCGGTCAGCGGCTGGACCTTGAGGTCGCGCATCAGGTCGGGGAAGGTGCGCGCGATGATCGAGCGGTTTTCGAGCGCGTAACCGGCGCCCGACGGCGCCTGGGTGCGGTCGGTGATGGCCCACCAGCGCCCGTCCGGCGCGCGGGCAAGGTCGACCGCGTAGAAATGCAAGGCGACGCCGTCGCGGTGGCGCATGCCGTGGCATTGGCGCAAGAAGCCCGCGTGGGCGTGGATCAGTGCGGGGGGCAACAGGCCTTCGGCCAGCATTTGTTGCTCGCCGTAGACGTCGCCGAGGATGCGGTTCATCAGGGTGGCGCGCTGGATCACGGCGGCCTCGATGCCGCGCCACTCGTCGGGCGGCAAGATCAAGGGCAGCGCGTTGAGGTCCCACGGGCGTTGCACGCCTTTGGCGTCGGTGTAGACGTTGTAGGTGACGCCGTTTTCGCGCACCTGGCGCTGCACTGTTTCGACGCGCTCGCGCATGGCGTCGGGCGATTCGGCCGCGAGGCGCTCGAGCATGGCGCGCCAGTGGGCACGCGGCTGGCCGGAGGCGTCGAGGATTTCGTCGTAGCTGTCGGGCGCGACCTGATACGGGTCGAGGAGTTTTTGTACCATGCCTTGCTTGTTCCTTGCTGTTTGGTGCGGGGTGTTTGGGCTGCGGTCAGAATGATTTGCGGCGCAAACTTGGTAATTAGGTGGCGACAGAAACCGCGCCGTCAAACCATTAAAATCATAACCAACATCGTCCTCGCGAAGGCGGGGACCCATAGAACATCAATATCATAACCACCGCAGTTCCTGCCATTGACAGAAGCGACTCATCGCGGCGGTGGGGGTACTTAGAACTTTAGCTCGAAGCAACCGTTCCATGGGTCCCCGCCTTCGCGAGGACGATGTTGGTTTAGTTTTTTGGGGGATTCGGCGTTCGCGATTTTTAGTAATCTCGCGACGCCACTTCAAATCAATTCGGTTGCCAGCGCAAATCCAAGGTCGTCGGAAAACTCGGATTCAAGTCTTCTTTGGCCACCTTCATCGGCCCCGGCGTGTGCCCGTGCGCCCAGAAGCGCGCGAACCGGCGCGCTTCGGCGGCGTTGGCGTTGACCGGCGAATGTTCCTCGCTGCGCCCGCCCGGATGGGTCACATGATACGTGCAACCGCCAATCGCCCGCTCGCTCCACGTATCGACCAGGTCGAACGTGAGCGGCGCCTGCACCTTGATAGTGGGGTGCAGCGCCGACCACGGACTCCACGCCCGGAAGCGCACCCCGGCAACATATTCGCCCGGAATGCCGGTCGGCGCCAAGGGCAGCATGCGCCCGTTGCAGGCTACCACATGGCGCCCGTCGGTCAATCCGCGCACCAGCAACTGCATCCGCTCGACCGACGAGTCGACGTAGCGCGCGGTCCCGCCGGCGGCCATTTCCTCGCCAAGCACGTTCCACGGCTCGATCGCCTGGCGCAACTCCATCTCCACGCCCTCGTAGACTACCGTGCCAAAACGCGGAAAGCGGAATTCGATGAACGGGTCGAACCAACGCTCCTCGAACGCATAGCCGGCCGCGCGCAAGTCCTTTACGACGTCGCGGATGTCCTGCGCGACAAAGTGCGGCAGCATCCAGCGGTCGTGCAGGGCCGTGCCCCAGTGCACCAGCTTGGCCTCGTAGGGCTCGCGCCAGAAACGTGCCACGAGTGCGCGCAGCAACAGCATTTGCAACAGGCTCATACGTTCGTGCGGCGGCATCTCGAACGCGCGGAACTCGACCAGGCCGAGACGTCCGGTCGGGCCGTCCGGCGAGTACAACTTGTCGATCGAAAACTCGGAGCGGTGCGTGTTGCCGGTCAGGTCCACCAGATGGTTGCGCAACAGGCGGTCGACCATCCACGGCTTCTCGCCCTCCTCCAGCGTCGGCAGCACCTGGTCCATTTGCTGGAAGGCGATCGCCAATTCGTAGAGGTTGTCGTCGCGCGCCTCGTCAACCCGCGGCGCCTGGCTCGTGGGTCCGATAAAGGTGCCCGAGAACAGGTAGGACAGCGCCGGGTGGTTTTGCCAGTAAGTGATCAGGCTTTTGAGCAAGTCGGGCCGGCGCAGCATCGGGCTGTCTTCCGCGGTGGCGCCGCCCAAGGTCGCGTGGTTGCCGCCGCCGGTGCCTGTGTGGCGGCCGTCGACCATGAATTTCTCGGTGCCGAGGCGGGTCAGGCGCGCCTCCTCGTACAAGGTGGTCATGTTGTAGACCAACTCGTTCCAGCTCGCCGCCGGGTGAATGTTGACTTCGATGACGCCAGGGTCGGGCGTGACGCTGAGCATCTTGATGCGCGGGTCGCGCGGCGGCGGGTAGCCTTCGATCCACAACTTACATTTGAGCTTGGCGGCCGTGTTCTCGACCGCCGCGACCAACGCCAAATAATCCTCGACGCGCGTGAGCGGCGGCATGAAAACATGCAGCCGGCCATTGCGCACCTCGATGCACAGCGCGGTGTGGATCACCTCTTTCGAGGCCGGCTCCTCGGCCGGGTCTTCCTGCTCGCCCGCGGCGGCAAGTGCGCCGCGCGGTGCGAACGGGTCGACGTCGAAGTCAACCGGCTTATCTTCGGGCAACTCCCATGGCAGCGTGCTCAAAGGCAGGCGCAGGCCCATCGGCGAGTCGCCTTCGGTAAGGTACAGGTATTCGCGCTTGAGCGGCCAGGCCGAGGTGCGCCAGACGGTGCCGCCCGCGGCGTCGGGCTCGGCATCCTTCGCCTTGAGCGGCAGCACGTAGCCGGCCACCGCGCCCAGGCCCTGCTCGAGCAGGCGCGCGAGGCGGCGCCGCTGTTCCGGCGCGGCCAGGTCGGCCACCAGCGGATCTAGATTGACCGGCAAGCATTGCTCGAGGTGGGCTTGCAGCACCACATCCTCGTAGGCGGCGATCTGGCTGCCCGCGGGCAAGCCGAGCGCCTTCGCCAAGGTGGCGACAAAGGCGCCCGCTTCGGCCTCGCCGTAGCCATCGTTATTGCTCTCGTCCGAGAACAAGGTGGCGTCGCGCCACATCGGCTGGCCGTCGACGCGCCAGAAAATGTTCAGCGCCCAGCGCGGCAACGGTTCGCCCGGATACCACTTGCCCTGGCCGTAGTGCAGCATGCCGTTGGCCGCGAAGTGGTTTTTGAGGCGGTGCATCAATTGCCCAGCCAGCGCGCGCTTCTCGTCGCCATGGGCCAAGGTGTTCCATTGCGCGCCGTCCATGTCGTCGATCGAGACGAAGGTCGGCTCGCCGCCCTGGGTCAGGCGCACATCCTGGCGCTTGAGGTCGGCGTCGACCTGCTGGCCGAGCAAATCGATCGCCTCCCAGTCGGCCTCGGTGTAGGGCTTGGTCACGCGCGGGTCTTCGTGGATGCGGGTGACCGTCATCTCGTGGAAGAAGGTGACTTCCGCCCTGTCTGTGAAGCCGCTGACGGGCGCGGCCGACGACGGCAAGGCCGTGCACGCGAGCGGAATGTGGCCCTCGCTGGCCAGCATGCCCGAGGTGGGGTCGAGCCCGATCCAGCCGGCGCCGGGAATGTAGACCTCGGTCCACGCGTGCAGGTCGGTGAAGTCGGCCTCGGCGCCGCTAGGGCCGTCGAGCGATTGGCGGTCGGCACGCAACTGGATCAGGTAGCCGGACACGAAGCGCGCGGCCAGGCCCATCTCGCGCAGGATCTGCACCAGCAGCCAGCCGGTGTCGCGGCAGGAGCCCGAACCGTTGACGAGGGTTTGCTCGGGCGTTTGCACGCCGGGCTCCATCCTGAGCAGGTAGGCAATGTCGTGCTGAAGGCGTTGGTTGATGGCCACCAGGAAGTTATTCGTGTTCATCGGCGCCGACAGCAAGTCGCGCCGCGCGGCCGCGACCCACTCGGCCAGCAAGGGGCCCGGGGTTTCCGACTTGAGGTAGGGACCGAGCTCGGCGTTGAGCTGGGCCGGATAGCTGAATGGAAAATACTCGGCGTATTTTTCGACGAAGAAATCGAATGGGTTAATGACCGTCATGTCGGCAACGAGGTCGACCGTGAACTCGAGCACCTTGGTCAGTTCCTGGAACACGAAGCGGCCGATGTAATTGCCGTAGGGGTCCTGCTGCCAGTTGATGAAATGTTCTTCTGGCGCGACGGTAAGCGAGTACGACAGGATCGGCGTGCGCGCGTGCGGCGCCGGGCGCAGGCGCACCTCGTGCGGGGACAGCGTGACCAGGCGGTCGTAGTGATAACTTGTTTTGTGGTGCAACGCGACGCGGATGGCCATTCGGTAATGCCTTTCAATGATTCTTGCGCGGGGCGGGCGGGACGCGGCCCCGGGGGGCGCGTCGGGGGCGGAGCGTCAGGCGGCTTCCATGCTGTCGTCCGCCACCAGGAAATCGCGGCTGATGCGCCGGCCCAGTTCGTCCACGCAGCTAAGGAATTTGGTCAGGTAGGCGTGCAGGCCCTGCTCCAAAATATCGTCGATTTCGGCCGCTTGCAGGTCGGCATGCAGTTGCTCGGCGAAGCGCTCGGTCTCTTGCGAATGGGTGTTGCGGATGTCCTTGAGGTTGCCGACGACGGCCGCCATGCAGGCCACTAGCGAACGCGGCAGCTTGGGATCGAGCATCAACAGCTCGGCCACGCGGGCCGCAGTGATCGCGTCGCGGTAGACCTTGCGGTAGATTTCGAACGCCGAGACCGAACGCAACAGCGCCGCCATATAGTAGAACTCGGGCACGGTGCCGGGCTCGATCGCACTGGCCGCCTGGAACTTGACGTCGAGGATGCGCGCCGTGTTGTCGGCCCGTTCGAGGAAGGTGCCGAGGCGGATGAAATTGAGCGCCTCGTCCTGAAGCATGGTGCCGACCGTGACCCCGCGCGACAGATGGGAACGGTGTTTGACCCACTCGAAGAACTGGCTCGGATTGTGCTCGAGCATGTCGCCCTTGAGCAGGTCCTGCAGCTCGATCCAGGTGGCATTCTTGGTTTCCCACACCTCGGTCGTGAGGGTGCCGCGCACGGCCCGCGCGTTCTCGCGCGCACCGGTCAGGCAACTGGCGATCGAGGATGGGTTTTTAGGGTCGCGCACGAGGAAGTCGATCACGTTTTCTTGCGTGGGCGCATCGTATTGCGCGTCGAAGGCGCCTTCGAGTTCGGACATGCGCAACAGCGCGCGCCAACCCTGTTGCGCGGCCAGGGCCGTTTGCGGCATCAGCGCGTTCTGGATGCAAACGTCGAGCATGCGGGCCGTGCTTTCGGCGCGCTCGGTGTAACGTGCCATCCAGAATAAATGGTCTGCGGTGTGGCTCAACATGCTCAGTTCTCCAGAATCCAGGTGTCTTTGGTGCCGCCGCCCTGCGACGAATTGACGACCAGCGAGCCTTGCTCGAGCGCCACGCGGGTCAGGCCGCCGGGCACCATCGAGACCGTCTTGCCGGACAGGACGAAGGGACGCAGGTCGATGTGGCGCGGGGCCACGCCGGACTCGACATAGGTCGGGCAGGCAGACAGCGACAGGGTCGGCTGGGCGATGTAGCCATCGGGCTTGGCGATGATTCGCTGGCGGAACGATTCGATCTCGGCCTTGCTGGAGGCGGGCCCGACCAGCATGCCGTAGCCGCCGGCGCCGTGGACTTCCTTGACGACGAGCTCGGGCAGGTTGGCCAGGGTGTAGGCGAGGTCTTCCTTCCGGCGGCACTGGTAGGTCGGCACGTTGTTGAGGATGGGCTCCTCGGACAGGTAGAAGCGGACCATCTCGGGCACGAAGGGGTAGACCGATTTATCGTCGGCGACGCCGGTGCCGACGGCATTTGCCAGGCCGACGCGGCCGGCGCGCACGGCGCCCATCAGGCCGGGTACGCCGAGGGTGGAGTCGGCGCGGAAGGCGAGCGGATCGAGGTAGTCGTCGTCGATGCGGCGGTAGATCAGGTCGACGCGCTGCGGGCCCTGGGTGGTGCGCATATAGACAGTGTCGTCGGCGACGAACAGGTTGCGGCCCTGCACCAGCGCCACGCCCATCTGCTGGGCCAGGAACGCGTGCTCGAAATAGGCCGAGTTGTGCATGCCGGGCGTGAGCACGACGACGGTGGGGTTGGGCACGCCTTGCGGGCCGACCGAGCGCAGTGTTTCGAGCAGCAGGTCGGGATAGTGTTCGACCGGGGCAATGCGGTTGCGCGCGAACAGGTCGGGGAACAGCCGCATCATCATTTTGCGGTTCTCGAGCATATAGGACACGCCGGACGGCACGCGCAGATTGTCTTCCAGCACGTAGAACTCGCCCTTGCCAGCACGCACGATGTCCACGCCGGCGATGTGGGCGTAGATGTTGGAGGCGAGGTCGATGCCCTGCATGGCCGGGCGGTACTGGGCGTTGTTGAGGATCTGCTCGGGCGGGATCAGGCCGGCCTTGAGGATGTTCTGCTCGTGATAGATATCGTGCAGGAACATGTTGAGGGCGGTCACGCGTTGCACCAGGCCCTTTTGCAGATGCGCCCACTCGGCGGCGTCGATCACGCGGGGAATGATATCGAACGGGATCAGCCGCTCGGCGCCCTCATCGTCGCCGTAGACGGCGAAGGTGATACCGACGCGCCGGAACACGAGTTCGGCCTCGGCGCGCTTTTGTTCGATCACATGCGCAGATTGGCGCTTGAGCCAATTGCCAAACTCACGGTAGTGCGGGCGCACTGTGGTGGACTCCGAGTACATCTCATCGAAAAAATCTGGCATAGGTCGAACTTCTCCTTGCATTCTGGTTTGCCAAAGTAGGGTTGCTGCGCGCGCTGGGTGGCAAGATTGAGAATCAGGCTTGTTTCCATTGTATAAGTATTCTTGCGGAAAAATCAGGGGTTTGGGGAAATTTAATGAAAAGAATCAGAGACTTGGACGCATGTCGACGCGGCTAGTGCATCAATTAGATGCAGGGCGACGGGGTGCCATGTGTGGCAAAAACTGTCGTGGTGCGGCACGCACCAAATTGGGGCGCAGGAAGTGTGATTTTTTCAACACCCTCGATCGGAAATTTTTCGTCCTCGGCTTTCGGTGCTGCACCAAAACCTGCTCTAACGCGCTGACACACAGCGATACGCTGCTCGCTCCTTCAAACCTCAACGCCTAACTCCGAAAAATTTTAAAAAAGATCATCTTAACCATAAGGCTTCATCTCTAACAAAATGTTGCACACAAGATATTGAACACGTGCTATAAATTGTATTTTTTGCGGAAATACTTTATGCAAGCGTTAAAGCACGTATTCGATGATTATTTTTCGACAAAACAAGCCTATGATTTAGTTCCTGGGAAAAATGCAACCTCAGCCTTGAAAGCGATGCGGGAGGACATACCGCAACTTTTTCGCAAATTTTTGTCCCAAAATGGCTATGATTTAGATGAATACCGAATTTTTTCATCGGTCGGGCAACCAAATCGTAGTTTCGCAAGAGTGCCTTGGGTTGCGATATTTAAAAAATCAATTACGACATCTGCTACAAAAGGATTCTACATTGTCCTTTTATTCGCTGAAGATATGTCGCTGGCGTCTTTATCTCTGAATCAAGGGTACACCGCCTTCCAATTACGATATGGATACCCTAAGTTAGCGTATGAAAAATTGCGCGGCTGTGCTCGCGCCGCCGCTGATCGAATTATCGCAAAACCGATCGGGTTTTCTGAAGGCCCGATGCACCTTCACAGCGATGGCGACCTAGCAAGAGGCTATGAAGCAGGATCGATACTGTACAAAAATTATCTATACGATTCCGTACCCACTGATGACGAAATCCAATCCGATGTACTAGAACTAATGGCAGCCTATCTCAATTTATCGAGAGAAGCCCCAACCTCGTTGATTGACCTAGATATCGAGGTATCAGAAGCAGATTTTGGCGAGGCTATTGAACACATCGTCAACAGCAAACACACATCTCCAAAAACTGTCGGGCCGCAGCCATGTCCACCGCAGAGTGCGCGCACTAACTCTCCAAAATATGTCCGATCGACAAGAGTGGCTGCAGCAGGGCTTGCAATGTCAAATTTTTCCTGCGCCTTTTCCTCGGATATCGATTCACACAAGTCGTTTATATCTGCCAGGACAGGGTATATGTATTTGGAGTTACATCATCTTATTCCATTCAGTCAGCAGTCAAATTTCAACTATAGTCTTGACGTAGAAGAGAACATCGTAGCACTTTGTCCGAACTGTCACCGGATGCTTCATTTGGGAACAAAGGCAGAGAAATTGAAACACCTACGGAAATTGCTTACACTTCGCAACACCGCGCTTCGTGCTCGTGGAATCACTGTTAGCGCTGATCTTTTGGCCAGCATGTATAAAGCCCTTACCATTGATGACTAAATATAGGTTGCCTAGCTCTGCAACGCCTTAGCTTGTTGACAAAAACTGAGCAGAGATATGCTACAGAACGAACTCAACCTAACCGCTCTCGCGCATGCCGCCTTGCTAACTGTTGTCCCATTGAACTGCGTACGCACTGACCTCGAAGCATTTGGGTTAATTGACCGTGACTTCCTGGAATTCGGAGAACGCTCAGGCCGAAATCAAGTCAAATGAATAGCGTTGCGGCCACGACGGCAGCGCCTTCACATGATTATTCTGGCTAAAAGGAGATCCACGATGCTTACCCGAATCGTTACAGTTGCCGCGCTTGCCGTAGGCGGTGTTTTACTTTCGAAACAACTCAAGAAGACCCGCGGCTCGGATATGTCGTCCTCTGTGGAAGAATCAATCGAGGTCAACGTACCTGTCAGCACTGCCTACAATCAATGGACACAGTTCGAAGAGTTCCCAAGGTTCATGGACAGTGTGAAGGAAATCAAGCAGGTCGACGACCGGAACTTGCACTGGCGTGCCGATGTGGCGGGGAAAGAGAAGGAATGGGATGTCGAGATCACCGAGCAGATACCGGACAAGCGAATCGCGTGGCGCAGCACCAGCGGTGTACCAAACGGAGGCGTGGTCACGTTCCACAAGATCTCCGACTCCACGACAAGGGTCATGCTGCAGATGGACTATGAGCCGGAGACCGCGCTCGAACAAGTAGGGGACGCGTTCGGCGCGGTTCGGATGGAGGCACGCGGCAATCTACAGCGCTTCAAAGAGCTCTTGGAAAGCCGCGGAAGCGAGACTGGAGCTTGGCGCGGCACCGTTACGCAGCATTAATTTGCATGCACGGGGCTGTGAGACGCGACCAGTCGTCACGACTAGCGCGCCTTACCGACGGCGTCAGGTGTAGCCGAAGCAATACGCCGCTGCCCCTCGATCCAAGCGCCAGGCACCTTGCGTAGCAGTGGGTCAGATCTCTGTAAACTGGCCCACGTGTTGCCGCCATCCGCTGAGTACACGAGGGAATAAGGGTCCAAATCGTTATCGATATTCATTATCGCGGCCAGCCAAATTTCCCGCCTACTAACAACGTAGCTGCTTAACAGCGAAGAAATATTTTTTGGCAAGTTGACGCGGTTCCATGCTTTCCCATCGTGTGAGCGAAGCAAGGTCTGTTCAATCGATCCAGTGATCCACCATCCGCCCTTAACTGATGATGCAAGTTCAACCAACAGGTCTGGATTACCCAATCTTGTTTTCGAAGTAATTCGGCAGGCTTGGATATCGATCCGGTTGACCTGGTAGCCTGAAACACGACCGTCTCTTGAAAATTGTGTGCTCAGTGCCAACGCAGATCCCTTCGACGTTGCGAGGCGAAAATTAGCATCCTTCAATAGTTCCAAGGGCGTCTTCTCGTTGCGCAGCCCAAATCTACTTAGCGGCATAAAGCATTTCGCGCCCCTACGCCGAAACAGGTACCCATGCGCGCTTGGTTCTAGTTGCACAGAATGCGGGTAGATCAACGATCTGTTGGTTGACGATACATTCACTAACGTCAGCCACTTGCCGGATTCTGCATCTACGACCACATTGCCGACGAAAATTCTTGCCGTCTCATCGATTACGACAGGTGGCCAAAGCTTCCCGCCGGGTAAGATATCGACGTTGATCTCAGGGGTGGACTGGATGACCAAACGTTCAGTGTCCTCGACGAAAACTGTCGAGCCGATCTTGTAGTGCATTGGCTGTACTTGTGCGAGCGCCGACTGAGTCACAAAGACCGCAAGAAAAATCAAGTCCAAATATTTCATGGTTGAATATATTTTCGTGGGAGTTAACTTTACCCTGCCGCTTATGAGATCGCTGTGCCGGCATTCTCGCAGCTAGCAAAACTTCAACGACCCACCCATACCCAGACCACATCGCGTCCACTATTCTGAGGCATATGCTCGCCATGACGTAGCGTAAGTTCTGCGTCTAGGTCATCCATAGCGGCCCATTCCCCATCACGTGGACAAACCGCTCCAGTTTCCGCGGAAATTATGTCGCTTTCAACCCTGGGCTGAGCTGCAATTGGTGCAACTGACTCCGGAAAATATAGCCGTTCCTCTACGGGAATCGAACCGTCCCTGTAGCGCTGGTCTTCCCAAATAAGTCGCCAAACAACTGAGAGTTTTCGTCCCGTCATATATGTGCCATCGCTTTCCCACAAAGTTGGTGCGGCCGCGCCACCAAATAGGTAGTTCATGCAACCGTCTTTGATCTGAGGCTCGTACACGCCGAATACGGGTATTTTCTGGCCTGTAAAGATGAGAACTTCGCTAGCTGCGATGGGGACATCCGGCAGTATTGGTGGCAGAGAAATTTTATTGAACGTATCTCTCAAAAACGTTGACCAACACTCGAATGCAGGCTCATCAGCAAACATACTCTGCAGATATCCAATATCCCTGTCCGCCTCATAATAATTCTGAATAGCCGCTGTTAAGTTTCCTACATACATTCCGTCATAAAAGTGATCTCCCCTTGCTCCGTTATTCACGAGCTCGCTATACCAACTGTTTGAAAGCATGGTCGCTTCATTTAGAACACCGCGTTCGCTATAAAGCAAAACGGTCAAGTCGCCATGCAGGATGCGTTCAAGGGCCTCTTGGTAAAGAACTTGGGCCTTCACAATCTCAGGATAGTATTCCTCCCATCTGGTCGGACCTAAGGCACGTTTCGGCTGAGCAACTGGCTCTTCGCTGACTTGGCGTTTAAATTCTGCAGCAAAATGATCAAAGCCATCTGCAACCCGTTTCCACGCGGTATAACTTGTTCTTCGTTTCAGGTACCAAAATAGCCGCCTTCGATCGTCAGCCGTCATTGCGCCAGCCGACCATCTTTTCTTAAATGCGTCAAAAATGCTCATCGCTTACACTCCACTTACTTCAAAGATATTCCATTTTGAAACGGTTCAAGTTGAGTGATTAAAGAAGAAAACAACCATAACCAAAGTACAAATCGTTTAATTCCATTTGGATAGCGCTCAAACCACCCGGGGCATTCTTTCCAAGGTGTCTAATTAGCCGCGTATTTGATAAAAATATCCAAAACTTGCCTATTTTGAAAGCAATTTCAGTCGCTTACGCATACCCACGTTACATCCCTACCATGATATTGGGGAATGCGTTCGCCGAACTGAAAGGCTTGTTTCGCATGGAGATCGTCCATCACGACCCATTCGCCTTTTTTTGGACAAGCTTCGCCACTCAGTGCGGAAACAACCGTTTGAGCGCCGAATAGCTTGTTAGGGCAGACTACTTCTTTGCTTGGGAAATACACTCGCTCTTCTGGCGGAATAATACCGTCCAAGTACCGTGTGTCTTCCCAAATTAACCGCCAAGTTACTTCATAAGACCGTTGCGTCCCATCTTTATCCCAAAGTGGCGGCGCCGGAATGTCCGCCAACAGATAATTCATCGCGCCTTCACTTACTTGTGGTTCGTAAATTCCGAACACTGGCACTTTTTCGTTGGTCCTGACGAGTACATTCTCGGCGTGAACGGGAACCTCGCCAAGCCGCACATTATCTGGCAAGGAATGAAGTTCACTTTGCAACCAATCCCCCCAAAATAGGGGAGCAGGTGTATTGATCATGCGCGATTGCAAAAAGCCAGTGTCGTCTGAGACCAAATAAAATTGGGAAATTGCGCTAACCATCTCCTCGAGATAAACTCCTTCATACGTGTGGTCTCCTCGAGGTCCCTGATTCACCAGCTCGCAATGCCAGAACTGAGAATCCTTTGCCGCATCGTGCAGATAGCCCCGTCCACTGTAGTGCCAAACGGAGCGATCACCTTGAGCGAGGCTCTCAAGCCCCCGCTCATAGCAAACCTGTGCCGCCAGCACGCGCGGATAGAACGTTTCCCAGTTGGTCTCCCAAATGCTAAATTCGCCTTTTGCGACGGGTTGTTTTTGCAGCTGCTTTTTATAGACTTCGGCAAAATCATCGTACGCATCTGCCTGTCGTTTCCAGGCTGTGAAGCTCGTTTTCCTCTTGAGGTACCAAAACAGTCTTTCACGCTGCTCCTGTTCTATCGTGCCTGCTGACCAAGTCGGCCTGAATATATCGAATATGCTCATTGCTTTCTCGCGGCTTCCTTGTTACGGTGATCTTTTGCGCCGGCTTGAACTACCTGCCGAGCCCCTTTCGTTTCAATCTCAGCCAACCCAAGCCTTTCGATAACACCCGCTTTCGGGATCACTGTTTCGCCATAGCCAAGTATCCCATTTGCATCGGTCCAGCCACTCGGTCGTACTTCGACCACGACACCATTCGATAATGTTGCCTTTCCTCCACCTTGGGCGTAAAGTCGCTCAGTTGTCTTTATGACTTGATCGTCAAAAAATTTCTCAGTTAGCACCTGTTGTCCACCACCTGGCAAAAACTGACCGGGGATCTCTTTGCTGAATTGTTCGGAAACCGTGCTGGTGCAGGCAGGCAATTTGACATGTGGTGGGACATGCATTACAGAAAGCCATCCCGTGCGATTCCACTCGTCCAAGACTGCGCTGGGGCCCCTGAATTCCTTTGACGTTTTCGGCGGCGCGCTGCGGCCCCAAAATGGGCCAATCGGATTGGATTTTCCAACGGTGACTCCATGGGTTACGCCTTCCGCACCAAATGCTCGAAACAAAGTTTCGCCATGAATCATTTCGTTCTTAATTGGACCAGAAGCTGCCGCTATATAAGGATAATATTTAATACCTGTAATTGGATCATCGATAGTCCTGGCGAATAAATTAGGAAAGCCTGCTTCGTACTTATAAACCTTTGCGATATCACCAGGACGCCCCACGGCAGCTATATTCTGCGCATACTTTCCCGCGCGCACGGCGGCTTTCTTCGAGTTACTTCTAAGCAAGCGAGCCTCCTCCACATAGGAGAGGGCTTTCTGTCCCGTCTGTGCGACTAACGATGCCCGGATTGTGGGCGGTGGAACACCACCAGCATGAATCGTCTTCTTGATATGATCAAGCTTCGCGTATAAATCCTTAAGCGCTTCCGGAATCATCTTGTTACCACGGATTTTGATATTCTTGACTCCTTCGGATAATTGTTTAAGACGATCGATCATCGATTGTGGAATCAAAGAACTATATCGCTCGAGAAAAGCGGCTATAGCGAGAATGATGGTTTCGCAATAATCATGAAATTTTTTTAGTATTTCAGGCTGATATTTCATAACATCGAGGGCCCTGAGCCATGCCTCGGCGTTTTTGTGCCCCATTCGATTAAGGAATGCAATTACATCGCGTCCCACCTTGGCGATTTGCACGGAGTCTTCTGTAACGTCTGCCGTTACCCTCAACGCAATTCGCCCGACACCTTTTATGACGCCACCGATGACGGGTATCAACGCGAAAAATAAAATAACGAGCAGCACCCATTCCATTTTGTGTTCGCGTTTTTCAGGATGCATCGCGAGGCCAACACTCACCGCAATCAAGTCTCGGGCGGCTGTGATATCGCCAACAACGGGAATCATGCCAATGACAGCGTCAGTAATGATCTGCGAAAGCGTTTGTTTCTCGTTAAACGCGCCCTGTGCAGTACCCCAAATCCAAAGACTGATTTCTGCGGTAAGGTGATTGAATCTTTTTAGGGATAGCCCTCCTGGCGGCGTGAACAAGTCGCTCATTTACACGTCTCCGGAATTCTTGGAATATTTATCGAGCAGAGCTTCTATGTCGTTCTTTTTTGGCGCCGCTACATAACCAGGGGTTGGCTGCGCTCCTTTACGCGCGTACTGCCCGGGCATTGCGCCGAAGCGAACTTGGGCTGCGCCAGGGGGCACGTCGTCTAATACGGCGCGGCCGGCGCCATCGAGAAACCCTTTGCGTGTCGTGCCGTCAACGAATGTGACCGAGTAGGGAGCGCCCGCCAAAGGTTCGTCGTCGTGATAGCGACGTTCAAACGCCAGCCTGTTTGGCGGCATGTTGCTGGTTGAAAATTCAGGCAGTACGGCGCTGCTGCTGTCCGGTCCGGTCAGCTCTTTCATGGTCGCCTTGAACGAAACCTTGCCGGGACTATGGAGCATGATGTTGCCACCCTCAAGCTTCAGATATGCTCCTTGTGCCGTCATCAAAACATGATTTTTCGCCGCTATCGCAACCGACTTACTTACGCTCGCTACGGTGATTAAACCGTCGGCCGTGATGCTCGTTGCGTCGGATTGGCTTTGGCAGCTGAACTTCCCGCTCGCGGCGTGCAGCTTGATGCCAGTTTCCTGATTCGGCTTTTCTTTTGCGCTGGCCTTGCCATATGTGAAAAAGCTGATGCCAGACTGCACTGCATAAAAACTGCTTCCCTGGGCTGCCGCGTTGATGTCCTGGCCGGCGCAAATGCTCGTGCAGATACCTGCTGCGAAAAACCCACTTCCCGGTGTAGTTGCCACGATTCCCGCAGGACTCGAAACCTGTATAAAGGGTTCGCTGTATGCCGCGACTTTTGCGAGTCCGCCATCCGAGGCCTCGCTGTTTACATCGCCGCCATTAGTCGTTTGGATCACCTCGGCGCTGTGTGACAACTGAGCGATTGCCGGTAGCATTTCCGGTTTGGCTTCGTCCTCACCGGTCACTTTTTTAATTCTGGCATTGTGTTTTTGCGCCGTCGTGGCCATGTCGACCAGCAATTTCTGACTCGCCGTAATCTGCGTATGCGCTTCGCGCGAATCAAGTTGGCTACCAACGGCACCAAGACGTTTATCGGTTGATAGCAGCATGCCTTGGCCCGCCCGCATTGCCAGGCTGTGCTCCGTCTTTAGCTCGGCGCCAAAGCCGCTGGGCGTCAAACGCTGGTTGTCGGTCTGGTGCCGCAAATGCCCCATGTTTAATTCGGCCGTGCCTTCGTGTGCTCGTGCGTGGCGTTGCAGCGAAAGGCGCGGTTGCGCTGGGCTATCGTCGAACACGAGTTGACTGTAGGCGCCTGTGCCTCCTTGGCTGGTCTGCATCGTCTGGCTCTTGAGGCCGGACAGCACCGCTTGGTGCGCATTCGGGCCGGCCCTGCCAGGAAACCACACCGGCGCGTTACCAGTCGCAACGCCAGCCCCACGGCTAACCCTGTTGTTTTGGGCATCGCTTTGGCCGGCGCCGTTATACAGCGCGCCGATGATCACGGGCCGGTCGATGTTCCCTTCCAAGAAGTCGACCAGTACTTCCTGGCCGACCCGCGGCATCGCATGGCTGCCCCAGTTGGCGCCGGCAATCGGCGCCAGCGGCGCTGCGACGCGCACCCAGGTTCCCGCGCGGTCGTCGCCCGGCGCACCGCTATGGCCTTCAGGCGTCGGATGGCTCAGGCGGCTGTGGCTCATGCCGTCGCCGCCGTCGCGTTGCCAGTGGAACTGAACCTTGACGCGGTGGTCGCGGTCGGTGTGGATCACGGCGCCGGGCGGGCCGACCACAATCGCGCTTTGCTGGCCGTGAATGCTGGGACGTGGATGCAGTAACCGGCCTTGGCCGTCGGTGCGGCTCGCGCGAAACGGTACTTTGGCGCGGATCGCGTCGATGCGGTTGCGGTACAGCGGGCGCTCGCCTTGTGCGCTGCCGACCGCGTGCAAACTGGAGGCCTGTTCGTCCCCCATCACCGCTGTCAGTTCCGATTCGCCGATGCGGCGGTGCACGTCACCCTTCAGTTCGGCGCTTAAATTATTGTGCATCAGGTGCACCGTGCGGATGATCGCAAACCTGCGCGCGTCGGCGCCATCGACCAGGTCGAACGCGGCTTGCCCCGAAAGCGTGAACGTGGTGCCGGGTCCCAAGGTGCGCACGGTGCCGGCGCCGATGAACACTTCGCGCCGGGCCTCGATCGCCTCCATCTGGTGGTCGGCTATGCGCTGGCCCTGACTCCGATCAGCGTAGGCGTACGCACCCGGCACATCGCGGCTGATCATCTCCGCACCTTCCGCTACGTACAGGCTGGCCGACGATACGGGCCGACAGTCGAGCGTTCGGTAATCCCAGCTGCGCAATTCAATAGCGTTGGTCTGCAGCTTCAGCTCGCTGCGCCATCGGTCGATGCTGTCCTCCTTCATCACCGCGCCAGGCTGTGTGAAGCGCACGTGGGCCTGTACATTTGGGACGAAGGCGCCATTGTGGTCGGCGATGACCATCTGGTGGCTGCCAAGCGACGGGCTGCGGGCAACCCCCTTGTGCTCGAAAAAATAGAAAAGTCCCTCTTCGCTCATGAGGCGCTCGACAAAGGCGAGATCGCTTTCCTGGTATTGGGTGGTAAGGCTGCGCACCGGGTAGACCGAGCGTTCGACGGTCTCGAAGCGCCAATCTGGCGCCAGCTTGCCACGGCCTTGGTAGGCACCGAACACGGCGTCGAGGATGTCGAATACTGTCATGTCTTGAAACACGCGGCTGTCACGGCCGCGCGCAAGGAAAGCACTCCACGGTTGCAGGGTCAAGGTGTAGCGCGCCATGCCGCCATTGGCACCGTTCAATTCAACCGCAGTCAGGTAGCCGTGGAATGGTCGTGCGCCGGCACCGCTCGCCGTTAAGAGTTCGAGCAGCGCCGGCTGACCTAGCAATGAACGTAGCGAAATGCCGGCGTCATGCGACAGCGCACTGATCGTGAAAGTGTAGCCTTCGCTAATGGTCTCCTCACCACGGACGCATTCCGCAAGGAGCGTGTTGCCGCCTAATGGTGTGGTAAGTCGCAATAACCGGTTGGCTTGCGAAAAATGTCCAAACAAGGCCGTAATGTGTTCCAGCATGGCGGGGCTTCCAAAGCGGACATGCCGCTGTAAAAAAGTGCCTGACGGTGATAACAATGTTCACGATTGGGAACGGGGACGTTGCAGATTGGCATGTTCAATGTGACTTGATTTGCGCTGAAACAAGAATGAGGCGGTCTGGCAGGCAGATTTACTGCAAATCGAAGTGCGGTGGGCCTGAGGAATTTGACGCTGCGCATCTGCGCTGCGCGATCCGAATCGTTTGCGCCGGGCGCGCATAAGGTATCCGAGAGACGTTTTAGCAGGCTCGTCGTGGATTCAGAACTTTTCGACTGCGACGAGATTAGTAGTGGCGAAGGGCGCGTCGGGGGGCTGCGCAATTGCCGTCAGAAGACGGGCGGACTTGCTAGGGCCACAGGTCATTCCGTGCTCGAACGGTCCCATACAAGCAACACGACAGCCTTCGGATAGTGGCTGTTGCACCAGTGGTACTTTTCGACGATGTGCGGAGGGTGCTCAGCCAACAGCGAGACCGGTGCAAATCCCATCGCCGCGTACAACTCCTTCAATTCAGCAAACGGCAGGCAGAACAATTTCGCGCAGGGCGAGATTGCTTGCAGCCTTGCGACGATCTGCTTCGCGATACCCTTTCCCTTGAACTGATCGAACACGTACATTCCGCCCAGCTCGCCTTGTCCCTCCGCAACGATGACGATGCGTCCGATGCCGGCAGCTACGCCATCCACTTCGGCGACCACGCCGATGTCTTTGCTAGTCGATAGCAAAAAATCGATCTCACGGTAGCGTTCGTTGATCCATACGAGATCTGCCGAGTTCGCATCCCGTATATTCACTACCTGTTCTGTGCGCTTGGTCATGACGCGATTCTACCAGTGTAGTTGCTCATAGTTTATGGCCGCATAGAACACGCTGCCGAGTTGAATTTCACTCCGTCTGCAAACAAGCGCGCCCTTGCGGAATATGGTCGCGTTCAATTTTCAAAAAATACCGAACGAAAATTATTTTGAAAAAACATTGAACCTAAGCAGTTTCCGACCGTCATACCTTGCTCATTTTCATGTTTAAGTAAGGAATCAACTGATGGTTAAATTCTCCACACACACCTCCAAAATTCGTATGAGTGCCCTCCTCTCCTGCAGCGCTTCAATCCTGCTAGCCGCCTGTGGCGGTTCGGTAGATCCAACCGGCAGTGCGCAGCTTGCGCAGTCCACAAGCAGTCTGTCCCCAACCACCACCAGCGCGCCATCCGCGCAAACCAAACATAGCGACGCCACGACAACGCCTACGGCTGCGGAACTGATTCCCGCCGAGGCAAGCGCCGCAGCAGCGGGCGCCGACCAAGCAGCGCCAGACTTCACCATCAGCGGTTACGGCAGCGAAGTCGCGCCGAAACAGGCCGCCCCAAATAGCCCAGCTTCAAGCGGCGCTGCCGGCGGGAGCGCCTTGCCATCCGGCGCCGCGCAAAGCCCCGCCGCGACAGTCCCGGCGACGCCGGGCGCCACGCGTCTGCTCGCGAACTCGACGTTTCAGATGTTCGCCGAGGACCTGATCCCTGAAACGCCGCACAAGCTTTACGTCGCCACGACGGGCGATGACGACAATCGCGGCACCGAGGACGCGCCGTTCCGGACCATCTCGCGCGCCGCGCAAGCTGTCAAGCCCGGTACCACCGTATTCGTCGCGCCGGGCACGTATGCAGGCGGATTTAAGACCACCAAGAGCGGTACCGAAGACGAGCGCATTTATTACGTCTCCACCAAGCTGCGCGCCGCACGCATCGTGCCGCCCTCGAGTTCGAGCAACGACACGGCGTGGGACAACCGCGGCAGCTACGTCGACATCATCGGCTTCGATATTGACGGCACCACGTCGGGCAGCGGCACCAAATGGACGCATGGTATCTACAGCGGCGGCTCGCTTGTCATGATCCGCAAGAACCATATCCATCACATCGCCAAGAAGGCTGCCTGCACCAGCGGCGGCGGCTCGGCGATCGGCATCGACAGCTACTACCACGGTGTCAAGTCCGAGGTCATTGCCAATATGGTCAACGACATCGGGCCTGCGGGATGCCGCTACATTCAGGGCATTTACATCAGCACCTCGGGGCTGGTGAAGAACAACATCGTGTACCGTGTCGCCGAAGCAGGTATTCACCTTTGGCATGATGCGAACAATGTGGTGATCGCCAACAACACCGTGGCCGATTCGCATACGGGGATTATCGTCGGCGGTGGAGATTTCTATCACACGAGCGGCGGCGCGACGAACACACACGTCGTGAACAACATCGTGTATGACAACACCTACGGCATCTCGGAGCAGGGGAAGACGGGCAGTAACAACACTTACCGCAACAACCTGGTGTATCAGAACTCGACTTATAACTGGAGTTTGAAGAACGGTTTGAGCCACAGCGGTACGGTGACTTCGGCGCCGTTGTTCGAGGGGTACACGACTACGGGGACGCCTAACTTTAAGTTGAGCCGTTCGTCGCCGGCGATTGGCCGCGGGACATCGATTTTTGCACTGCCTACGGATTACAACGGCAAGACGCGTAGCTATGCGACCGGGTTTGATATCGGGGCGTATCAGGTGGAGTAATTGATTCAGTTGGTATGACGCGGTAGGTTTCGCGGGACGGGGAGCATGCTTGGCATGGTTCCCCGTTTTTGTTTGGAAGCGCATCAAAAATCGCGGCGCAAGAACATTTACATTCACAACCAACATCGTCCTCGCGCATGCGGGGACCCATAGAACGTTTGCTATAAGCCGCTGTTCTATGGGTCCCCGCCTCCGCGAGGACGATGTTGGTTTAATGATTTTTAAGGTTTTCTCGAACCGATTTCTGAAGCGTTTAATGCGCAATTTCAGCGCATTGCGATGTCAATATTTTTATTACGAACAGCAGAATGCCTCGTAGGAATGACGTGATTTGTGACTTACGAAGTCAAGCCAGGGTCCGTGCCCATCGGTAGCCTTAGTTCTTGCAACAGGGTTCGGTTGAAGACCGGCAGGTCGTCGGGATTGCGGCTCGTGACGAGTTTGCCGTCGACGACGACTTCGTCGTCGGTCCACTCCGCGCCGGCGCCGCGCAGCTCTTCCTGCAACCCCGGCCAGCTCGTCACGTGCTTGGCTTTGGCAATGCCCGCGTCGATCAGGGTCCGCGGCCCCTGCCCCAATGCGGCGATCGGTTTGTCTTGCAGCGTGAACTCGCGGATGAAAGCCAGCGCTTCAACGCTCTGCTTGAGCCGGTCCGGGTTGGCCACGCCCGAGGCCAGCAGTAATCCATCAAACTGCACCGGCCGCGCATCGCGCACGTCCATCTCGACCAAAAAGCGTTCGGCCGGTGTTCGGTCCTGGAAGGCTTGAATAAATTCGCCCTTGGGCTTGGGTGACAGCAGCGTGACCTCGGCGCCGTGCTGCTCGAGGAAGCCGCGCGGCCCCAGGTACTCGAACTGCTCCACGCCGTCGGTCGCCAGCACCGCCACGCGCTTGCCCCTGAGTGCATGACTTTCGTCCTGTTCCATAAGTCCTCCCGTTCCGCTGATTTTAGAAGCCTATGCCGCCCAGTGGCGTTCGTGCGGCGTGTGCGGGTTCAAAGCCGGTGCGGGAACTTATGCAATTATGCATAGTGCGGGACGGAGCCATGCATAAATGCATTGCCCGGCTCAGCCGTGCATTTTGCGCGAATCGGCCGGCGCTTCGGCGCGTTCGTTCAGACCATAGTCGCGCATGACGCTCGCCACGCGCAGCCGGTAGTCTTCAAAAATCTGGGCGCGGCCTTTGGCCTGGATCTCCCGGTGCAGGGCGCCATTGCGCCAGGCTTGCACCGCCTCCTCGTCGCGCCAGAATGACAGTGACAGGATTTTGCCGGGCTGCGACAACGATCCGAAGCGCTCGATCGAGATGAAGCCGTCGATTTCATCGAGCAAGGGCCGCAGTTGCGCCGCGGCGTCAAGGTACGCCTGCTTGTGCTCGGCGTGCGGAAGGACTTCGAAAATAACGGCAATCATCGGATGGCCTCCTGGTGCAAGGTGCCGGCCACGCCTTCGACGAAGCTGCGTTCCTCGCGCAGGATGAAACGCTTTTCTTGCGCCATATTGAAATTGGCGCGCCCTTCGTCATCGGTTTTGAGGCGCGCACGGTAGGCCTCGTACGCGGCCAGGCTGTCGAAGCCGATCAATCCCCACGCGATGTCGTTGCTACCCTCGTGCGGCAAAAAATAGCCGATCAAGTTGCCGCCGCAGCGTGGAATGATACGGCCCCAGTTCTCTGCATACAGTTTGAATTGTTCGCGCTGGGAGGGGTCGATCTGGTAGCGGATGAAGCAGGTGATGCTCATGGGTTTCTCCTGGTGGCCAAGTGCGACCACTATACGAGCTTGTCGGTACGGAATGGTTCGGCTAAGATCGAACCATGAAAGACGGCCCCAACATTATCAACATCGCCGCGCTGATCGGCGATCACGCGCGTTCCGAAGTATTGACCGCGCTGATGTCCGGCATGGCGCTCACGGCCACCGAACTTGCCGCCATTGCCGGCGTGACCAAGCAAACCATCAGCGGGCATCTGGCCAAGCTGCTCGAGGCGCAGTTGCTGGTGGTCGAGGCGCAAGGCAGGCACCGCTATTTCCGCCTTGCCGACGCCGACGTCGCCGCCTTGCTCGAGTCGCTCATGAACGTGGCCTTCCGCACGGGCGCCTTGCGCCTGCGCTCGAGTCCGCGCGAGCCGGCGCTGCGCAAGGCGCGCGTTTGCTACGACCATCTTGCCGGTGAGCTCGGCGTGCACGTGTACGACCGTCTCGCCCACGTTGGCGCGTTCACGCTCGGTGCCGATGGGGTCGGGCTGACCGATGCCGGCCGCGCCCGCGTACACGCGCTGGGGATCGATACCGCGGCGCTCGCGCACAAGCGGCGCGAACTGTGCCGCACCTGCCTCGACTGGAGCGAGCGCCGCCACCACCTCGCCGGGGTGCTCGGCAGCGCCTTGCTCGCGCGTTTCGAGGAGCTCGGTTGGGCGCGGCGCGACAAGGGCTCGCGCGTGGTCGCGTTTTCCGTTTCGGGAGAAAAACAGTTGCGCGACTGGACAGGCTGACCCGACGGGCGCGCGCAACAATAAAGTTGCTTTAAGCTTTTTCCTTGTGTTCGCACAAGCTTTGGACGTGTAGCACTTGGGTTCGCCACCCTCAGACCGTTAGCATGATTGGGATACCACTTGTTTGGAGATCCACATGCCAGGCGCAATCCGCACCGGTTCGCAAGAGCGTCCAGCGCTCGATGCGACCGTTTGGGCTTGCGCTTTTGTGGACTCAGCGCCCCATCTGCTGGCGCGGATTGAAGGCCATTTCGCGTGCCATGGCCTGGTACAAATCGCGCGCCTTGTCGCTCGCGGCCGGCGGCAACACCACCTCAAGAATCAGAATCAGGTCGCCCGGCGGATCGCCCGGAATGCCACGGCCCTTAAGCCTCAGCTTGCGGCCGGTCTGCGATTCGGCAGGCACCCGCACCTCGACCTGGCCGGACGGGGTCGGCACGTCGATGCGCGCGCCCAAGGCCGCCTCCCACGGTGTGACGGGCACGGTTTCAAACACTTGCCGACCCTCTACCCGGTAGCGCGGATCGGGATTGAACTGCACCTCCAGAAACAAGTCGCCGGCCGGGCCGTTGCCGTGGCCGGGATGGCCCTGCCCCGCCAGCCGCAATTGCTGCCCCGGCACCACGCCCTTCGGAATATTGACGTGCAAGGTGCGCTCGCGGTTGAGCACGCGGCCATGCGGGTCGCGCTCGGGCACGCGCAGGCTGACGGCGCGCGTGGCGCCCGTAAAGGCGTCGGCCAGGTCGATTGCGAGCGATGCATGGATGTCTTCGCCGCGCATCTGGTACGCGCTCGCGCCGGTGCGCGAACGCCGGCCCACATGCGCGAACAAGTCGGCGAAGAAGTCGTCGTTGTTGCCACCGCCGCCGGCCCCGCCCGCGCCGAAATCGAAACCGCCCCAATCGGGCGGCGGCTGAAAGGGCTGGCCCGGACGTTGCCGCTTGCCCAGGTCGTCATAGGCGGCGCGTTTTTCGGGGTCGCCGAGCACGGCGTAGGCCTCGTTGATTTCTTTGGTTTTGTGGTCGGCGTCGGCCACCTTGCTGACGTCGGGGTGGTACTTACGCACGAGCTTGCGGTAAGCCTTTTTTATCTCGTCGCCGGAGGCGGTTTTGGCGACCCCGAGGGTCTGGTAGTAGTCCTTGTATTCCACGAGCGCTACTCCCGGAGTGTTTTTACCATCGTACTGCGCGACTTGCGCAAAGAGCGCACGCTTCGGAGACATTTCAATGAACATTTGGCTTAAACGTAGTGCCGTGACAATCGGCATGCTCGGCGCAGTCGCCGCGGCAACGGTCTTGCTTGGAAAGCATCTGGGCGAGCGCAAGATGCAACGCGTGATGCTGGTCTCGGTCGAGCCGGTCAACGTGCCCACCGGCGGTGCCGAGATCGCACAGGGCCGCTACCTGTTCAACACGCGCGGTTGCGCGAGTTGCCACGGCGCCAACGGCGGCGGCATGCAGGTGATGAAGGACGACGGCCTGCTCGTGGTCTCGCCCAACATCACTGGCGGCGCCAACAGCGCGACCTCGGCCTACAACACGAGCGATTGGGTGCGCACCTTGCGGCACGGGGTCAAGCCGAACGGCAACCCGGTCATGATCATGCCGAGCGAGGATTTCAACCGCCTGTCGGACGCCGACCTTGGCGCCCTGCTCGCTTATGTGCAGCAACTGCCGCCCGTCGATGGACGCAAGGCCGTGATCGAGCTGCCGCTCGCGCTCAAGCTGATGTATGCGTTCGGCACCTTCCGCGATGCGTCGCAGAAGATCGACCACAGCTTGCCGCCGGCCATGCCGGTGGCGGCGAAGGCGTCGCTCGAACACGGCGCGTATGTGGCCAACAACTGCATCAGCTGCCACGGCGCCAGACTCAACGGCGGCAGGATCGCGGGCAGCCCGCCGAGCTGGCCCGACGCGGCCAACCTGACGCCCGGACCGGGCGGCGTGATGGCGCGTTATCCGACTGCGGCCGCGTTCATGGCGATGCTGCGCAGCGGCAAGCGGCCCGACGGCAGCGCGGTGAGCCAGGTCATGCCCTTCGACTCATTGCGCGAAATGAACGACACCGATGTCGCGGCGCTGCATCTGTACCTTGCCAGCTTGCCGCCGCGCACGCCCGGCGGGAATTGACGGCGAACCGGATTGGCAAGCAATGCCGCCCCGCATCCGAGACAACATCCATACAATTGCCCGCTAACACCACTTTGACTAATTGCCAGTAAAATCATTGGTTTAGTCAAAGCTGGTGCCGCATGTCCTCCTCCACGGTCCGATCCCCCCGCCCAATCCGCAACGAAATCGCGTCCCTGTGGAAGCTTTCGTGGCCGATGCTCGTCGGTCAACTCGCCACGGTCGGCATGAGCGTGGCCGACGTCGCGATGACGGGCCACGTCAGCGCCGACGAGCTGGCCGCCGCGTCGCTCGGCGCCTCGGTCTGGTCGATCGTGCTGGTGACCGTGATGGGCGTGATGATGGCCATCAACACGATCGTCGCGCACGAGGTCGGCGCGGGCGAGTACGGACGCATCCCCCATACCGTGCGCCAGGCGCTGTGGAAGGGCTTGGGCGTGGGCCTGCTCGCCTGCCTCGCCTGCAACCTTGCCACCGGCCTGTTCGCGCATGTAGGGATCGGCCCTATTGTCAGCGCGCGCGCGGCTGCTTTCCTGAGCATCATCAGCCTCGGCATGCCCGCATTCGGTTGCTACCGCGCGTTGTACGGCTACACGACGAGCATAAACCAGACCAAGCCGATCATGGTGATCGCCATCCTCGGGCTGCTGTTTAATATCGGCGTCAACTGGTTGCTGGTGTTTGGCAACTGGGGCTTCCCGCAACTGGGCGCGATCGGCTGCGCGATTGCCACGGCGATCGGCATGTGGCTCATGCTCGGTGCGATGCTGGTGTGGATCAAGATTGCGCCGGCCTACCAGCAGACCTATCCTTTCACACACTGGGAGTGGCCGCACTGGCCGGAGATCGGCTCGATGCTGCGGATGGGGCTGCCGATCGGGGTCACCTATTTTGCCGAGGTCAGCGCCTTCGGTGCGATCAGCATGTTGATCGCGCGTTTTGGCGTGGTCGAGGTTTCGGCGCACCAGATCGCGCTCAATTTTTCGTCCCTCGTGTTCATGGTGCCGCTCAGCTTCGGCGTGGCGACGATCACGCGCGTGGGGCAGGCGCTGGGCGAAGGCCGGCCGCGCCGCGCCCGCTTCGCCGCGCGCGTGGGCGTATGGTTGTCGGTCGCGTTCGGCGCGTTCTCGGCCGCGGGGATCTTGCTGTTCCGTTGGGACATCGCGGGCGCCTATACCAACGACGTTGCGGTGCAGGCGCTGTGCGTGCACTTGTTGCTGCTGACGGCGCTGTTCCAGTTGTCGGACGCGGCGCAGGTGTCGGCCTCGAGCGCGATCCGCGGCTACAAGGTCACGCGCCAGCCGATGCTGATCCAGCTGTTCGCGTTCTGGGGCTTCGCGCTGCCGGTCGGCTGTGTGCTCGGGCTCGCGCCGGGGTGGTTTCCGTGGGCGCCGGACAAGCCGATGGCGGCCAGCGGTTTCTGGATCGGCCTGGTGCTGGGGCTCACGATCGCGGCAGTGTTGTTGGTTTGGTCGCTGGAGAAGTTGGCGCGGAGTCGGATCAAGCAATAGTATTGCGATCTGAGGCTGGTCCCGAGGTCTCAGAAGTCGTGGCGCGAGAACTTATATATCAAAAACCAACATCGTCCTCGCGCATGCGGGGACCCATAGAACAGTTGCTCAGAGCCGACGTTCTATGGGTCCCCGCCTACGCGAGGACGATGTAGGTAAACGTTTCTGCAAACGTGCTTGTACGAGCCTGTAATTACAGATTTTGCCCCGCGACTCTGGTATCGTCGTGCCCTTGCACAAGATCAACTTTATATCGAGACAATCCATGCGTTTTATCCTTGGCTTTTTAGCCGCATTGGCGCTTGTTCCCGCATCCGCGGAACAACTGACACTTGACCGTATCCACGCCGACCCGGCGCTGGCGGGTCCTGGCATGCGTAACCTGAAAGTGTCGCCCGACGGCGCCCGCGTGACCTTCCTGCGCGGCCGTCCGGACAATCAGTACCAGCTCGACTTGTGGCAATTCGACCTCAAGGACAAGAGCGAAAAACGCCTCGTCGACTCCAAAAAGCTGGTGCCGAACGAGGAATTGTCGCTCGAAGAAAAGGCGCGCCGCGAACGCGCGCGCTCCGCGAGCCTGAGCGGAATCCTCGCTTACTCCTGGTCGCCGGACGGCAAGCAGTTGCTGGTGCCGATCGCAGGCGACCTGTACCTCGTCGACGTCGCCAAACCGGACGCGGCGCGCAAGGTCGCGAGCGGCAATGTGGCCGATCCGAAAATCTCGCCAAAGGGACGCTACCTGTCCTTCGTGCGCGACCAGAATTTGTTCGTGATCGAACTGGCCACCGGCAAGGAAAGCAAACTCACGACCGACGGCGCCGGCACCATCCACAACGGCGAGGCCGAATTCGTGGCGCAGGAGGAAATGGACCAGCGCACCGGCTACTACTGGGCGCCCGACGAATCCGCCATCGCCTACAAGCGTTACGACGAAGCCCCGGTCCCGCTGGTCGAGCGCTTCGAAATCTTTGCCGACCGCACCGCCGTCGTCAAGCAGCGCTATCCGGCCGCCGGCGACGCCAATGTGCTCGTCGACCTCATGCTCGTCTCGCCGACGACCGGCGTCCAGCGCCAGGTCGCGCTCGGCACCAACCGCGACATCTACCTCGTGCGCGCCGACTTCAGCGCCGACAGCAAGCACCTTGTGTACCAGTTGCAATCGCGCGACCAGAAGCGGCTCGACCTCGTCGCGGTCGATGTCGCCACGCTGGCCCAGCGCACCTTGCTGACCGAAACCTCGAAGACCTGGGTCACGATCAACGACGACCTGCATTTCATGAAGAAGCGCAACGCCTTCCTGTGGGCCTCCGAGCGCAGCGGACGCAAGCATCTTTACCTGTACGGTATGGATGGCAAACTGCTCCACCCTGTCACCTCGGGCAACTGGGGCATCGACGAGGTGCTCGCGGTCAACGAAAAAACGGGCCGCGTGTATGTTTCCTCGAACCGCGACGCGGTCATCGACAAGCAGACCTACGCGCTCGCGCTCGACGGCAGCAGCGCCGACAAGCCGGTCCGCATCACCGAGGCCGACGGCTGGCACGAGGCGGCCTTCTCGCGCAGCGGCGACGTGTTCGTCGACACCTTCTCGGACCCGTCGACGCCGCCGCAAATTTCGATCCGCACGGCCGACGGCAAAATGGTCGGCTGGCTTAACCAGAACCTGTTGTCGGCCGACCACCCGTACGCCAAGTACAAGCCCAACCACCTGCCAACCGAATACGGCACGCTCAAGGCTAACGACGGCCAGACCCTGTATTACTCGATCGTCAAGCCGACCGGCTTCGACGCGGGCAAGCGCTATCCGGTGTTCCTGACCACCTACGGCGGCCCGGGCCGCCAGTATGTGCAGCGCAAGTGGGGTAATAATTTTGACCAGTACATGGCGCAGCAGGGCTATGTCGTGTTCCGGCTCGACAACCGCGGCTCGGACCGGCGCGAGCGCGCCTTCACCGACGCCATCTACCGCGACCTCGGCAAGAACGAAGTGGCCGACCAGTTGACCGGTGTCGATTGGCTCGCCAAGCAAACCTTTGTCGACCCCAAGCGGATCGGCGTGTTCGGCTGGAGCTACGGCGGTTTCATGTCGCTGCGCCTGCTCGCGGCCGCGTCCGACAAGATCGCGATGGGCGTGTCGGTCGCGCCCGTGACCGACTGGGCGCTCTACGACACCCACTACACCGAGCGCTTCGTCGGCGGCATGCCCAAAACGGACGCCAAGGCCTACAAGGACAGCGGCGTGTTCGCGCATTTAGACGGGCTCAAGTCGCCCTTGCTGCTGGTGCACGGCATGGCCGACGACAATGTTTTGTTCAGCAACAGCACGCGCCTCATCGACGACCTCGTCAACCGCGGCATCCGCTTCGACTTGATGACCTATCCCGGCGCCAAGCACGGCATTTCCTCGCGCCCGGGGCAGCGCCATGTGTACGGCACGATCGATGCGTTCTTCCGCAAAAACCTGATGCCGGCGACGCCCATCAGCAAGTAGCGCACGAAAAAGCAGCACGAAAAAAAACAGCCGCGCAATGAAATGCGCGGCTGTTTTTCGTTGGGATGCAGGCGGTCAGTCCGCCGCGTCCCGTTGGAACGCGAACCTTAGTTCGTCGCATCCTTGACCGCTTCTTTGAGGTCGCCCAGTTTTTCTTGGGTCTGGCCTTCGACCTGGTTCTTCAGGCCTTTGAGCTGTTGCTCTTTGTTGCCGACGATTTCGCCAGCTTTTTCCTGGATTTTGCCGCCGATGTCTTGCAGTTTGCCGTCGATTTGGTCTTTGTTCATGATGAGTTCCTCAAAAGCGCACATCCGGATGGCCGTGCAGTGAAGCCAGAATAGGCGCTATCGACACGTTGGTCCGTGCGGAGACGAACACAGCTTTAGGGTCGTGCCTCTAAACAAAAACAGCCGCTATCTGCGGCTGTTTTTGTTTGTACGGCGAACTTAGCGGTTGCCGCGGTCCTTGGCGATCTCTTTCAGATCTCCAACTTTCTCCTGGGCCTTGCCTTCGACTTGCTTGGCGATGCCCTTGGCCTGCTGGCGGTTGCTATCGATGAGATCGCCGACTTCCTCTTGAATCTTGCCACCGATGTTTTTGGCCTTGCCTTTGATTTGGTCCTTGTTCATGTCGATCTCCTCTGTTGGGGTCAAGGGGCGATGTGCCCGCGAGACAGCCCAACAATATGGCGATTCCTCAACATGTTCTGTTCGCCAATTAACCGAGTGGCTTACGCCAGACGCTCGCGAGCCAGGGTTGCTGCTCGCGCGGCAGGCCCGGCGGGCGGTAGTAATGGTCGACGGCAACGAATCCGGCCGCCGTCGTGAACGCCTGCCAGGTCGCCAGATCGTAGTAGCTGCCGTAGCGCTCGCCGTTCCAACCCTCCTCGTTGTGTCCGCGTGGATTCGAGCTGAACAGCACGCCGCCCGGCCTGAGCGCCGCGAACAAGTCCGCGAGCACCTTCGGCAAGGCCGCGCTGGGCACATGGAACAGCACCGCGTTGGCAAACACGCCGTCGAACAGTTCGGCCGGCAAATCGAGGTGGACGAAGTCCTGCTGCCACACCTCGCAGCCGCTGAACCCGCGCGCCATCTCGCAGAATTGGCCCGATCCTTCGACCCCGATCGCGCGGTGCCCGAGCGCGCTGAAACTTTTAAGGTCGCGCCCGGGCCCGCAGCCGAGGTCGAGGATCGTGTGCGGCCCGGCGCCGTCGATCGCGCCGAGCAGGGCGTCGATGTTCTGGCGCACATCGTGGTCGATGGTGCCCGCAAAAAACTGGACCGCGTTGCGGTCGTAATAGGCCAGCGTGCGTTGCGTGATCTCGTCGGTGGTGTGCGTCATGTGAGTGCTGCGGAAAGAGTGGGCCTGCGCGCAGTCTACCTCAGTGCCGCCGCCGCCTGCGCCAACAGGCGCGTTTTCTGGGCGGCGCGCACGCGGATGCCGTCGCCGACGCGCTTCGCCTCGACCAGCGCGTCGGCGCCGAAATGTTGCTGCACATACGCTTCGAGCATGTCGGCATGCGCCGCGCGCGACGACGAGGCAACGATCGCCGGGAACGCCTGGTTCATGCCGACCGCGTCCTGGGTGCGCATGACGGCCTCGCGGTTGGCCGTGGCAAACGCCCAGGCCTGGTCGATGTGGCCCCTGGCGGCGACCAGCGGCAAAATCCCCGTCGCCATTTGCGGCGGCACGCTCGGCGCCACTGCGAGCTCGAGCGTACGGGCGGCCAGCTTGCCGTCCTGCGCGCCCGCCATCGCGCTGCCGAAGCGCTTGCCCTCCTCGTTGTCCTGCGATTGCAAAGCCCGGCTGCGCAGGACGTCGTAGGTCGCGGCGTCGGCGTAGCGGCCGCTCACACCCAACACGAAGTCGACCAGCGCCGGGCTCAGGCTGGCCGGATCGGCGAGGTAGCGCGCGAAGCGCTGCTGCGCCTGGCCGATCGCATGGGCGTCGCCGGCTTCGGCGAGCGCGCCCGCGAGCACCGAGCGCAACTGCCGGTCCTCGGTCGATTCGCCCGATTTTTCGTCCCAGCCGAGCGCCTGCATTTTGGGGTTGACCAGCTTGGTCAGGTAGCGCTGGATCAGGGCGCGCTCGGGCTCGCCCTCGGCCAGGTTGCTCAGCGTGTGCAAGTTGCCGAGGATGGCGGTCCAGACGGCAAGGCGTTTCTCGGCGCCCAATTTGGACACGAGCGCGAGGTAGGTGCCGAGCTGCTGGCGGTCGGCCTCGACCATGGCCCAGGTATCGGCCAGCAATTTGAGGCGCGTGGTGTCGGGCAATTTTGCGGCCTGGGCCGCGAGCGCGTCGAAGCTGGCCTTGTCGTACTGCACCCTGAAATAACCGACGCTGCCGGGGTCGACCACGAGCACGCCGGCGCAGCCGCCGTCGACGACGGTCGTGCTCTCCTTGGTGAGCAAGGTGTAGCGCGCCTTGCCGTTGAGCGTGCCGAGCTGCACGGGCACGTTCCACAGCCGTTTAACCGCGTCGCCCTTGTCGAGCCGGAATTGTTCCTGCGCGAGCGTGACGTGCCGTTTGCCGTTTTCGCACGCCTGCGTGACGCGGATCACGGGAAAGCCCGGCTGCATGGTCCAGTCGGAGGCGATCTTCTCGACCGGCTTGCCGGACGCCGTCGCCAAGGCCCGCCACAAGTCCGCCGTCGTCGTGTTGGAATATTGGTGCTTGGCCATATAGGCGCGGATGCCGTCGCGGAAGGCCTCCTCGCCCAGATACTCCTCGAGCATGCGCAGGAAGGCTTCGCCCTTGCCGTAGGTGATCGAATCGAAGGCGTCGGCGGCTTGCGATTCGTTCAGGATCGGGGTCTGGATCGGGTGCGTGCTGATGCGCGCGTCGAGCTTGAGCACGTCTTCGCGCTCGACGATGGCGGCGAGATACGGTTGCGACTCGGGGTGGAAATGGTTGGTCGCCTTGGTCCCCATCCACGAGGCGAAGCCCTCGTTGAGCCAGAGGTTGTCCCACCACGCCATCGTCACGAGGTTGCCGAACCACTGGTGGGCGACCTCGTGCGCGTTGACGGCGAAGGTGCCGTACTTGACCTTGTCCGGGCTCGTCTTCGGGTCGTACAGCAGGGCCGACTCGTTGTAGACGATGCCGCCCCAGTTTTCCATCGCGCCATTGAAGCCGCCGGGAATGGCGATCTGGTCGAGCTTGGCGAGCGGGTAAGGCACGCCGAAGTATTTGTTGTAGTAGCGCAGCAGGTCCTTGGTCGCGGCCAGCGGGAACACGGCCGCCGCCTTCTTGCCGGGCACGGTGACCACGCCGATGTCGACGCCGTCCTGCTTGGCGCTGATGCGCTCGAGTTCGCCGGCGACGAGCACCATGAGGTAGCTCGGCATCTTTGGCGTGACGCCAAAGTAGGTGCGCTGGAGGCCGCCGTCGATCAGCTCCTGCTTTTCGACCGGGGTGTTGGAGTAGGCCTTGAAGCTGACCGGCAAGTCGACCGTGAGCTTGTAGCTGGCACGGAACGACGGCTCGTCCCAGGACGGCAACATGCGGCGCGCATCGCTCGGCTCCATGGTGGTCGCGATCATGGTTTTGGCGGCGCCGCCGTTCTGGTACTTCATATAGAACATGCCGCGCGCCTCGCGGTTGATCAGGCCGCGGAACTTGAGCGCGAGCTGGTAGCGGCCCGGCGCGAGCGGCTCGGGCAGGCGGAAGCTCAGGGTCTGCCGCGCCTTGTCGATCAGCGGCGCCAGCTTTTGTTCGGGGCGGCCGTTGCCGTTCAGGGTAGCCGCGTCGATCTCGATATTGTCGACATTGAGCATGATGGTCGAGGTGGCGCTGCGCACTTCGATCTCGACCGTCTCGGAGCCGATGAAGGTGTTGGCTTCAAGGTTTGGGACCAGATGGGCCGCGTATTGCAGCGGCACGACATCCTTGGGCAGCTTGCCCGGGGTGGCGGCGAACGAATACGGGGCTTCGGCGTGGGCGAACGCGACGCTTAGTGCCAGTGCCAGGGCGGTGCCAAGGCGAACAGGTGGTGTCATCAGTCGAACATCTTTCTACTTTTAACTGCAAATGGCGCAATAAACATCCCAGCCCGCAATGTACGCGCCTCCCGGGGAGGCGTGGCCATGCTGCGACGAACTGCAATATACAGTGCCAAAGTGACAAAACGACGGCGTGGGTGGCTGCCAGAAAATATTTTTGAAAATAAGTCGAAGCGGGCCTAAAGTTCCTGCGCGCGCCGCCGTTAGGTAGGGACACGCGGTAATCTTTCCCCATTTTCTGCCCAGGTGCTGACATGACCTCCAACGAAGTCCTCTCGATGTATGAAGCGCTTGCCGGCCTGACCGGGAAGATGTCGGCCGCGGCGCAAGCGGGCGACTGGGACGATGTTGCCAAGCTCGAACACAGCTGCGCGCAGCAGACCGAAGCGATCGACACCGGCGTGCCGGCCCTGAATGGCGCCGCCCGCCTGCGCAAGATCGACCTGCTCAAGCAAATCATGGCCAACGACCGCGCGATCCGCGAGATCACCGAGCCGTGGATGGGCCAGCTCGACCGGATCATGACCGCCGCGCACTAAACAGCGCCGGCATCAATGAAAAAAGCGCCCGAGGGCGCTTTTTTTTACAGCTTTCCTAATCATTTTTACTGAATTCGGAGAGCGATCACCAGGTATCTCCTGGTGTCGCCTCTTGCCGGTTGCATCCGGCGTCCGTGCGCACATGTCGGCTAACGGACCGCTTCCGGGACAGGCGTTTCTTCAACGGTCATCTGCTTATCGCGCCACACTATCGTTGGTGGCTGCGCCAGATCCTAGCCCCGTTTTTTTGTGGTCTTTAAGACCACAGAAAATAGTATATAGGAAAAAACGAAGTTGTGTAGTCCAGTTTGTATCAAATTCGTTAAATCAATATTTCTTCTGTTTGCAATTGTTTCAAGCCGAGCTGGCCTGGCCCGGCAAGTCGGTTCCCTCGGCCCAGTGCTTGCGCCGCAAGCGCTCGCGCAGCCGGTGCCAGAATGCAGTCAAGGCGCCGGCCGAAGGGCCGCCTCCGCCTTCCACAACCTCCTCCTCCTGCGCATGCGCGTTGCGGCGCAAGACCCAGAACAAAGCGCCGCCGGCCGCCAGCACGAGCAGTACCAGCCCACTGAGGCCGATCCAGAACCACCGCGATTTCTTGACCGGCACGGCCTGCGCGGACTTGGCAGCGGACGCCGGCGGCGGCTTGGCCACCGGCGCGGCGCGCGCGACCGGTGCGGGCAAAGGATCGATCGTCGGCGCGGGCGCCGCATCGGGCTGCACGCCAAGGCTCGTTTGCAGCTGCTTCATCTTCTCTTCGACCTCGGTCAGCTTGGCGTTCAGCACGCCGTTCTGGTACCTGAGCCCGGCTTCGTTGTCCGCAGGCGCGACCGCTGCCGCCGGTGCCGCCGGCGCCGCGCCGTCGTCGCGCGCTTGCGGCGTGCGCGCGCGGACCAGCGCAAGCGCCGGTTTGGGCTTAACCACGGCCGGGGCCGCAACAGCCGGCTGCGTCCGGTTCGGGTTCGCCACGAGCCAGACCGTGGCGGTGCGCACGACCCGGCTGCCACCCTCGGTCAATTCGAAAAACAGGTGCACATGGGGGGCATCGACCACTTTCGTCGATCGGATGTGCAACACCTGGCGTGCGCCGCGCCGCTCCACGACCATCGCCAGGCCGGACAGCACCGGTGTCATCGCGACATTGGCCGCCAGATAGACGTCGCGGCTCGCCAGCTCGACTTGCACGGGCGTGTTCGGGTTCGCCAGCGAGGTCAGCTCGATGTCGGCCACGAGCGGCTGGCCGGCGAAGGAGCGCGCGTTGACCTCGCCCAGCTCGACGGCTTGGGCAGAGGAAAGCTGTCCGGCCAGCGCCAGCATTGCGGCAAAGTGGAAACAGCGGAGTACAGGGTGTCGCAACATTGGGAAAGAGTAAACGTATTCGCCTGAAAAGGGTGGATTTGTAGCCTTAAACCAATTAACGAACATTGGGCTAAACTCTTTAGCAATCCAAGCAAAAAAACAGGGCGCACCATGGAAAATGACAGCGGGAACCGGATCGAAAAAGACAGTTTCGGCCCCATCGCGGTGCCGGCGGCACGCCTGTGGGGCGCGCAAACGCAGCGCTCGCTCGAGCACTTCGACATTTCCACCGAGCGCATGGCGCCCGAGTTGCTGCACGCGCTGGCCCAGGTCAAGCGTGCGGCCGCCAGCGCCAACCTGTCGCTCGGGCTGCTGCCGGCCGATAAGGCCGACGCGATCATCCGCGCCGCCGACGAAGTGCTCGCCGGGCAGCACGCGGGCGAATTCCCGCTGGCCGTGTGGCAGACCGGCTCTGGCACCCAGAGCAATATGAACATGAACGAGGTGCTCGCCAACCGCGCCTCGGAGCTGCTTGGGGGCAGCCGCGGCGAGGGCCGCCTGCTGCACCCGAACGACCACGTCAACCTCGGCCAGTCGTCCAACGACATATTTCCGACCGCCATGCACGTGGCCGCCGCGCATGCGCTCACGCACGCCGTGCTGCCGGCGCTCGCAAAAATGCGCGGCACGTTCGAACTCAAGGCGCGCCAGTTCGCCGACATCGTCAAGATCGGGCGCACCCACCTGCAGGACGCGACGCCGCTGACGCTGGGCCAGGAATTTTCCGGCTACGCCGAGCAACTCGCCTTTTCCGAGCATCACATCAAGGCCGCCCTGCCCTCGCTGCTGCAGCTCGCGGCAGGCGGCACGGCCGTCGGCACCGGGCTCAACACGCATCCCGATTTTGCCAAGCGCATCGCCGCCGAACTGGCCGCGCGCACCGGCCTGGGCTTCAAGAGCGCGCCCAATAAATTCGCCGCGCTGGCCGGCCACGACGCGCTGGTCGCGGCGCACGGTGCCCTCAAGACGCTGGCGACGGCGCTCATGAAAATCGCCAACGATGTGCGCTGGATGGCGTCCGGGCCGCGCTCGGGCTTGGGCGAAATCACGATTCCCGAAAACGAGCCGGGCAGTTCCATCATGCCGGGCAAGGTCAATCCGACCCAGGCCGAGGCGCTGACCATGCTCTGCTGCCAGGTGTTCGGCAACGACGTCGCGCTGACCTTTGGCGGCGCATCGGGCAATTTCGAGCTCAATGTGTTCAAGCCCATGATCGCGCATAATTTTTTGCAAAGCGCGCGCCTGCTGGCCGACGGCATGCGTTCATTCGAACACCATTGCGCGCGCGGCATCGAACCGAACCGCGCGCGCATCGGCGAGCTCATGGAAAAATCGCTGATGCTCGTGACCGCGCTCGCGCCCCACATCGGCTACGACCGCGCGGCGCAGATCGCCAAGACAGCCCAACACGACGGCACCACGCTCAAACAGGCCGCCTTGCAGTCGGGCTATGTCAGCGAGCAACAGTTCGGCGAGTGGATCGTGCCGCTGGCGATGACGCGGCCGGGCTTGTAACCGGGCCTATAAACCAAGCCTACGGTACGGGCCGGGTAATGATCCTGTAAACTACGTGGTCTAAAATCTTAGTTTTTAAGGATCATATGCAAAATCTCAGTTTTGAACTGGCGGGCGAGTTCGTCGAGCTGAACCAGCTGCTCAAATTGTCCGGCCTGTGCGACAGCGGCGGCGCCGGCAAGAATCTCGTCGCCAGCGGCGTCGTGAAGGTCGACGGCAAAAAGGAATTGCGCAAGACGGCGAAGATCCGCGCCGGGCAAATCGTCAGCCTTGGGGACGTGCGCATCAGCGTCGTGCCGGGCGGTGCTGACGGCGCGTAAATTGCGCTAGGACAGGTTTCTTCGGATGCGTTTGGACAATAATAGAGGGGTATGCGCCATTTCGCGCGCTACGGCCGCGCACGTTTGAGCACCGACAAACTCAGCAGTACCTACTTGTTTATATTACAAATTGTTATCAACCGGTTCAAGGGGACCGCCATGGATAGCTCTGAAGGAAAACCGCAGACGCAGGAACGGCTCATCGGCGATTTGCGTCTCGTCATCGAAAACGCGGAGGAATTGCTCAAGAACACAGATCAATATACCAGCGTCCTGTACCAGAATGCGCGCGCCAAACTGGCACTCGCCCTCACCGCGGCCACCGAGGAACTGGCCCGCTTCGAGGACGATCAGTTGAACCGCATGATCGAGGCGGCCAACGCGGCCCATGCCCTTAATGCCGACCCGAGCGGCGAAGCGCGCATCCTGCGCGCGTTCAACTGAGCAGTGCGGCGCCGCAACGGCGCCGCATCTTTTTCCCACCTACCCCAGCGCTTAACTTGCCGATTCGGGCGCGAGGTCGATGCCGACGACCAGCGCCAGCGCCAGCCATTGCTGCAGATTCGCGCCCACATCGAATTGCTCGTCCAGCGCGAAGGCGGCGTCGAGCGCCGCGTCGAAGCTTGCGCCGGCGGCCAGTTGCGCCAAGGCGGCGTGCGCGGCCTCGCTTAAGCCCACGAGCTCGGGCCGCCAGCGCGGGCGCGCCACGACCGCCCAGCACGGCGTTTCTATGTCTTCGGGAAATTCGACCTCGCCCCCGCCCTGGTGGGCTTGCCACAAGGCGAAGCAGTCCCAGCTGGAAGCGAACAGGCAAGCGGCCGGATGCAGGCGCAGGCGCGCGGCCCCGGCCTGCTCGGGCGCCAATCCGGCGAACGCGGCGATCGCGATGCCTTCCGCGTCGGCCCCGAAATGGGCCCGGTGCAAGGCCCATTCGAGGCGCGCCATGTCGGGCAGGTAGGGATAGTCGGCCACGTGTTCGAATCCGTCGAGAAATTGCGCGAACGTGTCGCCGAAACGGTTGAGGTCGCCATCGAGGGACGGCATGGCCATGCCGTAGGCGCGGCTCAGGGCGCTGAAAAACTCTTCTCCGACGAGCGTGCGCACCACGGGGAAGGCGGCCGACAGGCTCTTGTTCCATGTGCCGCTGAGGTTGCCCCGGTACAGCGCCAGCCGCTCGCCATCGTGCGCGCCCTTGAACTGCATCCGGGCCGCCGCCTCGGCGCCCGGCGTGAACAGCGCGCTCGCGAACGCCTGCTGGCCGGCGGCAAGTGCATCGGTGGCGGGCGCGGGCGACGGCGCGCGCCCGTCCACGCCGATGGGCGCGCCTGCGTGCACCGGCGCCGTGGCGGCCAGGGCGCGCGCCTTGTCGGCCTCGCCCAGCAATACCTCGAGCGCCGGGATGTCGGTGTCCCATTCGATCAAGGTCGGCAATTTGCCAAACCGCGCGAGCGCGGCGCGGTACAAGTCCCATACGGGCTCGGCCACGGTGTCGCCGTGGGTGTCGATCACGGCCAGCGGCGTGCGCAGATGGCCGGCCAGATGGAACTCGCCGACGCTGCCCGGCGCGATCTGGCACAGCGCGGCCAGCGCGTCTTCGCCATGGTTGCACTGGTTGACGTACAGATTGTTTATGTCGAGCAGGAGCGAACAGCCGGTGCGGCGTGCCAAGGCGGCCATGAATTGCGTCTCGCTCATCGCGTCGGCATGGAAGCGCACGTAGCTCGAGACGTTTTCGAGCAGAATCGGGCGCCGCAGGGCGTCCTGCACGCGCGCCACCCTGTCGCACAGGAGCGCGAGCGCTTCCTCGTTCAGGGTCAGCGGCAGGAGGTCGTTGAGATTGCGGTCGTGTACCGCGCCCCAGCACAGATGTTCGGACACAAGAAAGGGTTCGACGCGCTCGACCAGCGCACGCACGCGCGCCAGGTGGGAGGCGGAAAATCCGCGCGCCGAACCGAGGCCGAGTCCGACGCCGTGCAGGCTGACGGGATAGTCGCGCCGCAATTGCTGCAGCACGTGCCAATCCCAGCCGGCCCGTTCGAGGAAGTTTTCGCTGTGCACCTCGAGCCAGTCGACCGCCGGCCGCTGTTCGAGGAACTGGCGGTAATGCGGGGCGCGCAAACCGACCCCCACGCCCGGATTCTGCGCTGGGCCCGACCTCATCGCCGCATCAACCGAAATGACAGGTCGAACGATTAGATCTTGGCCTTCGCCGCCTTGACCTTCGGTGCCTTGAGCTTGCCGCCGGATTTTTTGCATGTGCCCTTGGCAACGAGCTTCCACTCATGCGGATCGTTGTCGACCTTGGCCATTCCCGAGCATGAATGGGTGCCGGTGGCGGTGCCGCAATCGTTCTGGCCGACCTTGACATTGCCGTAGCATTTTTCGGTCTTGGAGGTCGCGGCCATGGCTTTTTCTTCAACATGGGCGCTCGCGGTCGTGGCGGCGGCGGCGCAAACGGTGGCGAGGGCGGCGGCGATCAGGGCGTGGCGTTTGGACATTGTCAATCTCCTAATGGGGGTGGGACTGGAAAAAGAGCGCGGGCAAAAGCTTTGTCGGTCGCGTCATTCGCTACCTTACACAACAACAAGGCTTGTTCGTGTTCGTCAGCCGCGATTCTACTGAATTTGGCCGCCGCGCGCGTAAAAAAACCCGGCCAACCGCTGTTGCGGCAAGTCCGGGTCGTTTTATCGATGTGCGAATCGCGTGCGGTTCAGGCGGTCGTATTGATCCGCGTGCCCAGGTTGGCGGGCAGGTTCGGCGAGACCGGCTTGAGCGCGTCGATCAACTGGGTCGCGGTGGCGCTTTCGATTTGTTGTGCGCGCTTGAGGATCGCGATGTCGACTTCCTGCTTGGTTCCGGTCTCGGCGATGCTACTTGCTAATCCGGCAATTCCTGTGACATTCATGTCGTTCTCCGAGTAAACAGCTATCTCCCATTTACGACGCCGTTTTCGAGAACTTTAGGCCGCGCCCGTACAAATTCGCGCGCGCAACCAGGCCAGCACCTCGGCCGGCGCATTCAGGTCGAGCCAGTCCAGTTGCGCGCGCAGCCCGGCCGGGCGCGGCGCGTCCGACGCGACCGCGACGATGTGCGCGTCGTCCGGGTACAGGGCCGGCTGGCCGAGCGCCGGCCGGTGCACCTCGAGCTTGGGCAGGGGTTCCCATTTGTAGCCCTCGACCAGGGTCAGGTCGGCCGCCGACAGGTGCGCGATCTGCTCGGCCAGCGCCGGTTCGGCCGCGCCGCGCAGCTCGCGCACCACCGACACCCTGAACGGCGAGGCCAGCATCACCTCGGCCGCACCGGCCATGCGCATGCGCGCGCTGTCCTTGTGGGGCGGCTCGAGCGTGACGTCGTGGTGGCTGTGCTTGATGACGTTGATACGCAAGCCGCCGGCGGCCAGCTCGCGCACGAGGTATTCGAGCAGCGTGGTCTTGCCGCTGCCGGACCAGCCGACCACGCCCAGGACCTGTTTCGGCGATCCGTTCTTGCCCGGCTGCGCCGCTGCGGGCGCTTCGTTCTTCATCGGCGGCCTCAGTAAGGCACGCGGTAACGGTAGCCCTTGTAACTGAGCACCGCCGCCTTTGGCAGCAGCCTTTCGAGGCGCAGGCCGGGGGCGACCTCTTCGCCTTCACGGCGCAGGACTTTGTCGATCAGGAGCAGGCGGTCGGCCGGATTGCGCGAGTAGATGTAGCCGCCAAAGACGAGCTGCGGCAGCTCGCGCTGGATCGACTCGGGCAGTTCGCGCTGGCCCGGCAACGACTCTTCGGCCGCAGGCGGCGGCGCCGGTTCGGCTTGCGCGACGACCTCGCTCACGGGAGCGGGAGCGGGCGCGGGCGCCGGCTTTGGCACGGGCGCGGGCGCGGGCTGCACCGGCGCGCGCAGCGCCACCACCGGCGCCGGGACGGGCGCCTGCACTTGCGGCGCCAGCGGCGCAGGGACCGGTGCCGGCAGCGCGGCCGCCACGGGCGCCGGCACCGCCGCGGCCTGCACCGGCACGGCGGCTGGCTGCACCGGCACGCGCACCACGTTGACGACCGGCTCGGCCGGCGGCGCGGCGGGCACCGCGGCCGGCCGCGGCCACAGCACCGCGGCGAGCGCGATGGCGGCCACGGCGCACCCGGCCCCGATCAACATGAGCGGCTTGCGCGAGGCGTCGGCGGCGCCGGCCGGCGTCGCGTGGACCTGCGGCGCGTGGATGGTCGGTGTGCTGCCAAGCTGGCGTTCGGCCTGCGCCTTTTTAAGCGCTTCGAGGATATAGGACATATTATTTTCCCGCCACGGGTGGCGCGAGCAGGCGCGGTTCGGCGACTCCGCTCATCTGGTTCAGGCGCATGAAGGTGCGCGGTCCGGCCACGCCGTCCGCTTTAAGGTTTTGCTCGTTCTGGAACGTGCGCAGCAACTGCTGGCTGGCGCTGCCGAAGTAGGCGTTCGGCTGCGGCGCCGGCTGCCCGGCCACCTGCGCCAGGCGCGCGGCGATCCAGTCGACGTCGGCGCCCTGCTCGCCCGCCCGGACCTCGTCGCGGAAGCTGCGCGAGACGCGCCAGAAGGTCGTGTAATTGCCGTCGAAACGCACAGCCAGCGTGGCCAGGTCGACCACCTGCGGCGTGCCGTTCACGCTCAGCGTGGCGGTCTTGTCGTCGAGCCGCGTGAGCACCGCGTGGCTCTGGTTCGGGCCGTCGCGCAGGGTGACGATCGCCGGCCGGTCGAGCAGGCGCAACTCGTACACGCCGCCCTTGCCCTGGTGGCAGCGCAGGTCGATCCTGATCGCCGCCGCGCACGGCTCGCCTTCGGGCAAAGGAGCGCCCCACAGGGTCGCCAGTTCGCGCAGCGCGTCGGAGGCCAGCGGATGGCCGAGCGGCGCCACGCCGGCGGCAACGGCGGCCGGCGCCGCCAGCGGCAGCGCGGCGGCGGGCGCCTTGACGATCGGCTTCGGACGCGCCAGCGCCACGGCCGGCGCCGGCCCGGTGGCCAGCGGCAGCAACTGCCACGCCGCGGCCGCGCTGATCACCGCGCCGGCGAGCAGGCCGCCGGCCAGCAGTGGCCAGCGCCGCACCGGCGCCATGGCCGGCACGCCGCTGTCGGCAAACACTTCGGCACTGGCCGTGCTCAGGATCTTGCGCGTGACTTCGCGGCTGTTCTCGACATAGGCACCGAGCAGCGCGCGGTCGCACAACAGGTTGATCCGGCGCGGCACGCCGTGCGTGAGGCGGTGGATATGCGGCATCAGGCGCGCGGGGAACGGGGTCGGCGCGGTGACGCCGGCCACGGCCAGCCGGTGCGCGACGTAGTTGCCGGTTTCGGCCGGCGAGAGCGAGCCAAGGTGGTAGCGCGCGATCACGCGCTGGGCCAGTTGTTCGAGCTCGGGACGGGCCAGGATCGCGCGCAGCTCGGGCTGCCCGATCAGGATAATTTGCAGCAGCTTGCGCTCGTTGGTCTCGAGGTTGGTCAGCAGGCGCAGTTGTTCGAGCACGTCGGCCGACAGGTTCTGCGCCTCGTCGATGATCAGCACATTGTTCTTGCCCTGCGCGTGGCTGGCCAGCAGGTAGCCGTTGATCGCGTCGACATAGCCCTTGACGCTGACGGAACCCGGCCCGGCCGGTGCGAGCGCGATGCGGAACTCGTCGCAGATCGACAGCAGCAGCTCCTCGACCGTCAGCTTCGGGTTGAAGATGTAGGCCAGCTTGCAGTTGGCCGGGATCTGCTCGATGAAGCAGCGGCACACGGTGGTCTTGCCGGCGCCGATTTCGCCCGTCAGCAGCACGAAGCCGCCGCCGCTGCCTACGCCATAGAGCAGGTGCGCGAGCGCCTCGCGGTGGCGTTCGCTCATGAACAGGTAGCGCGGATCGGGGGCGATCGAAAACGGTGCTTGCTTGAGGCTGAAATAATGCGTGTACATGGATTTCCCGGATGTGCCTCACGCTGCCCTAGCGGGCTCGCGGCAACGGCTTGTATTTGGCGCAGTAGACTTTCGATTTGTCGAAGAAGTAGACGATCTTGCTGCCCGGGCGCGACTGGCGCACCGGGAACGCCGAGGCGTCGGTCTTAAAATGGCGCAGCCCCGACGCGGCGCGGATCGCCACCTCGAGCGCATCGGGGTCGGCGTCGCTGACGGCGCCGACAAAAATAAGCTCGCTCGTGTCGTCGCTGACCATGATGTCCGACACGTTCGCGCCCCACAGGCTGGCCGAGCCGGTCTTGAACCAGTAGGCGCCGCCCTCGTGCTTGTAGTGCGGCCCGAAGGTGCTCGACATGTAGGCGTAAAAATAGGCGTTGTCGAGATGGCTGCGGCACAGCACCGCGCTGCCGATGACCGGGCCGAAGGTGGACGGCACCGCGCACGCGAGCGCCGGCGCCAGGCACAAAAAGGCCGCCGCCACGCTGCGGCGCAAAGCCGCGCGCGGCGCCGCGGCCAGGACCCGCTGCGGGTGCCGGCTCACACGATCAGTGGCGGGCGCGCTCTTCTTTCTTGACCTTCTTGGCTTCCTTCTTTTCTTTCATGCTCTTGGCCGGCTCTTTTTTGGTCTCTTTTTTGTTGTCTTGTGCTTTGCTCATTGCAAACTCCTGTGAAGGCCCGGCGGCACATGCCGCGCCCGGGCTGCGCACATTATGCCACCGGCCGCACTATTTATGACAAGCTTGCCCGAGGCGGACGAAAAAAACCCGCGCAAGGCGCGGGCTCCGAGACGAAAAAAAGCCCGCGCAAGGCGCGGGCTCCGAGACGAAAAAAAGCCCGCGCAAGGCGCGGGCTCCGGAAGTGAGCAGCTACAGCTCGACTAACCTTTTTGTTGTTGTCCCGGGTCGAACGGAAGGTGGCCTTCCGTTAAGATTCTGGTGCGAAACATTAAGTGCTTGTATGCAATATAGCACGCGTCCCGGATATGTACAGCCCTGATTCAATCAAATTTGCGCAGGTGTTGGAAGCGCACGACGGATCGCACTTATACGGCGAAAGGGCAAGCCACCCATTCGCGTGCCCGGCCGCAAGGCTAAGGCTCGCGCGGGTAGCCGCCAAGCCAATGGCGTCCGAAGCCGCGCGAGAGGTCGATGGTGAGCTTGCGGACGGTCAGGGTGGACATTGGCAGTCCTATCGCGATGGAAGCACAAGTGTACTCTTTTGACAACTTATTCACACGGGCGGCAGCCAGGGGTCGCTCTCGGGGCGGGGGAAGCGCGCGCTCATGAAGTCGACGAAGCTGCGCAATTTGCCCGACATCTGGCGCCGGCTCGGATAGACCATCATCACCGACAAGATCCCGAGGTGGTGCCCCTTGAGCAGCTGCACCAGGCGCCCGCTCGCCAGATCGTCTTCGAGCGTGAACGAGGAGCGGATCATGATGCCCATGCCGGCCAGCACGGCCTCGCGCAGCACCACGCCGTTGTTCGAGACCAAGCGGCTCGTGATCGGCACGTTCACCGTTTTGTTCTCCCACTGCACCGGCCAGTGGTGGCGCAACTGCTCGAACGCGAAATTGAGGCAGTCGTGCCCACTCACGTCGGCCGGTGTCGCGGGCGCGCCGCGCCGCGCGATATAGTCGGGCGAAGCGCACAGCACCACGGTCGACGCGGCCAGCCGGCGCTCGATCATGCTGGCGTCGACTTTTTGCAGGCCGATGAAAATGCCGACGTCGAAGCCCTCCTCGACCAGGTCGACGGTCTGGTCGGCCAGCGTCACGTCGAGCACCACGCCCGGCACCGCCTTGGCGTACAGCGGCAGCAGCGCCGCCAGCTGCGATTGCCCGAAGCCGGGATGGCAATAGATGCGCAAGGTGCCGCTCGGGCTTTTGGAGGTCGCCGTCACGAGCGCGTCGGCGTCGTCGATGTCGAGCAGGATCTGGCGCACGCGCTCGAGGTACTGCTGCCCCATCTCGGTCAGCGACAGTTTGCGCGTGGTTCGGTTGAGCAAGCGCGTGCCCAGGTGGGCCTCTAGGTCGGCCACATTGCGTGTGACGACCGCGTTCGACATATCGAGCACATTGGCCGCGCCGGCGAAGCTGCCCTGCTCGACGACCTTGGCGAACACCCGCATCGATTGCAACCTGTCCATTTTTCAAGCCCTTTATTGTTTCACATTCCGCAATAGTACATTGCCATTATTCGCCTTTTTCTCATCAACCGCAATGGATAGAATGGCTTCCATGGACTCGCAACACAGTCCCTTCCCCGCCGCAGCACAGGCATCGAGCCGAGCGCGACGATCACAACATAATCAGGAGTAAGACCATGAACGTACAAAAATTCCTCGCTGCTGCCACCGTGTTTGTCGCAGCCAATTCCGCCTTCGCCGCCGACCTGCCTGCCGCCAACGCAGCCGTGACCAACGCCGCCGCCGGCGTGAGCACCTTCGCGACACTGAACATCCCGGCGATCCAGACCGTCAAGGTCGCGCAGTCGGGCTGGAGCACGCGCGCCATCACCAAGGCCGAGGCGGTCGAATTCGCCCGCAACCACAAGACGGCCTTTGAAGTGCTGATCGAGCAGTACAAGAACTAAGCATCAAGGCCGAAGCCAGATGCGGGGTGGACCGGGCAGCCGGTTCACCCTGTTTGCGTTTTGAGGCACAATTTGCAAACCACCACATCGTCCTCGTGAAGGAGGCTGTCGCGAAAGGGTAGCAGCGCGCTCAATTGGCATTTAAGACGCATCAGAAACCGCGTCGCAAGAATATTAGATATCAAAAACCAACATCGTCCTCGCGGAGGCGGGGACCCATAGAGCGCAAACGT
>JAZKIN010000035.1:0-14252 GCA_040384885.1 Pseudomonadota bacterium
ACCAGAAGCTGCCGATCAAGGTGTTTTCCATCGTCAAGCCGGGCGCGCTGATGCGCGTGATCATGGGCGAAGACGAAGGTACACTGGTGCACGTTTAAGCCGACGCGTCCAAGCTACAGCCACAGAACACCCACAGAACACACACAGAACCACAGGAGAGCAGCATGACCATCGCTGACGTCAAGAAGAGCGCGCAAGAGCGCATGAACAAGTCGATCGACACCCTCAAGGCCGACCTGGCCAAGGTCCGCACGGGCCGCGCCCACACCGGCATCCTCGACCACATCATGGTCGACTACTACGGCGCCGCCACCGCCCTCACGCAGATCGCCAACGTGACCCTGATCGACGCGCGCACCATCGGCGTGCAGCCGTGGGAGAAAAAAATGCTCACCACGGTCGAAAAAGCGATCCGCGACTCCGACCTCGGCCTGAACCCGTCGTCGCAGGGCGACATGATCCGCGTGCCGACCCCGATGCTGACCGAAGAGCGCCGCCGCGAGATGGTCAAGCTCGTCAAGAACGAGGCCGAGGACGCGAAAATCGCGATCCGCAACATCCGCCGCGACGCCAACGAGTCGCTCAAAAAGCTGGTCAAGGACAAGGCCTGCTCCGAGGACGACGAGCGCCGCGCGTCCGACGAAATCCAGAAGCTGACCGACAAGTTCGTCGCCGACGTCGATAAAATGGTCGTTGAAAAAGAAAAAGAAGTCCTGACCGTGTAGCGTGGGGCGGGCGCTCGCGTGCGGCTCGCCCGCGACCTCGTTCCCGCGCTGTTCTTACCGAAGCATATTTAGTCTGGATCTATGATTTTTAAAAGCTCAACGACTGCAGTACCGGAGGTGCCGAGGGTGCCGCGCCATGTCGCCATCATCATGGACGGCAACGGGCGCTGGGCCACGCGCCGCTTCCTGCCGCGCGTGGCGGGGCACGTCAAGGGCGTCGAGGCGGTGCGCGGCTGCGTCGAGGCCTGCGTCGAGCGCGGCATCGAATACCTGACCCTGTTCGCGTTCTCGTCCGAGAACTGGCGCCGCCCCGAGGCCGAGGTGTCGCTGCTGATGCGCCTGTTCGTGACGGCGCTCGAGCGCGAAGTATCCAAAATGCACGCCAATAACATCCGCCTCAAGGTGGTAGGCGACCTCTCGCGCTTCGAGCCGAAGCTGCAGGACATGATCGCCAACGCCGAGCGCAAGACGGCCGGCAACACGGCGCTGACGGTGACCGTGTGCGCCAACTACGGCGGGCGCTGGGACATCATGCAGGCGACGAGCAAGATGATGGCCGCGCACCCGGGCCTGCTCGAGTTCACCGAGGAGCAGATGGCCGAGCACCTCGCGATGGCCTACGCGCCCGAGCCCGACCTCCTGATCCGCACCGGCGGCGAGGAGCGCATCTCGAACTTCCTGCTGTGGCAGGCGGCGTATTCCGAACTGTATTTCACCGACACGTTCTGGCCCGATTTCTCGGGCGAGTCGCTCGACGCGGCCATCGCGTCCTATCAAAGCCGCGAGCGCCGTTTCGGGCGCACGGGCGACCAACTTGGTGAAAAAACCAGCTGATGCTCAAGACCCGGATCCTGACCGCGCTCGTGTTACTGGCAGTGTTGCTGCCGGTGCTATACCTTAACAACCTGGCCGCCTTCGGCGTGGTCGCCACGCTGTTCTTCGGCGCCGCCGTGTGGGAGAGCTTCCGCCTGTTCGGCCAGACCAGCAAGAGCGCGATGAGCATCGCGCTGGTGTGGAGCGCCGCGTTCGCCGCCGCGTTCTTCCTGATCGCGCCCGACAGCCCGAAAATCTTCTGGTTCGCCATCGGCGTGATGCTGTGGGCGATCCGCTTCGCGCCCACGCTCAAGTTCGGCCTGCCGCCGATGGATGGCGGCGGCAACATGATGCTCAGCATGGTGTACGCGATCTCGATCGTGGCCTGCTTCGGCGCCATGGTGGCGCTGTTCAAGCATTCGCCGCTGTACCTGCTGTCGGTGATGGCGCTGGTCTGGATCGCCGACATCGGCGCCTATTTCTCGGGCAAGGCCTTCGGCAAGCGCAAGCTGGCGCCGTCTATCTCGCCGGGCAAGTCGTGGGAGGGCGCGATCGGCGGCGGCGTCGCCGTGCTGCTGCTGGCGACGCTGAGCATCGTGTTCGGCCAGCCCGCGCTGAGCGACACCTTCGCCGTGCGCGTGCAGGCCGCGCTCGGCTGGCCGGCCACCCTCGCGCTGCTCGTCTTGGTCGTGGCCGCGAGCGTGGTCGGCGACCTGTTCGAGTCTTCGCTCAAGCGCCGCGCCGCCGTCAAGGACAGCAGCAACTTGCTGCCCGGCCATGGCGGTGTGCTCGACCGGATCGACGCGCTCGTGCCCGTGCTGCCGCTGGCGGCGCTGGTCCACGCCATGATCGCCTAGGAGTCCTTATGCAGCGCATCACCATCCTCGGCGCGACCGGTTCGATCGGCGTCTCCACCCTCGACGTGCTCGCGCGCCACCCCGAAAAATACCAGGTCTACGCGCTGTCGGCGCACGGCCGCGTCGACGAGCTCGCGGCCCAGTGCATCGCGTTCCGGCCCGCGCGCGCGGTCGTCGGCACGCCCGAGGCGGCCGCGAAGCTGGACGCGCTGCTGCGCGCGGCCGGCCTGGCGACCGAAGTGAGCCACGGCGAGCAGGCCCTGTGCGAGATCGCCTCGTGCGACGGCACCGACACCGTGATGGCGGCGATCGTCGGCGCGGCCGGCCTCGCGCCCGCGCTGGCGGCGGCGCGCGCGGGCAAAAAGATTTTGCTCGCAAATAAAGAGGCGCTCGTGATGTCGGGCCAGCTGTTCATGGACGCGGTGCACGAGAACAATGCGATCCTGCTGCCGATCGACAGCGAGCACAATGCGATCTTCCAGTGCCTGCCGCAGTCGTACGCGCGCTCGCCCGAAGGCGCCGGCGTGGCCAAGATTTTGCTCACCGCCTCGGGCGGGCCGTTCCTCAAGCGCGCCGTCGAGACGCTCGAGGCGGTCACGCCCGACGAGGCCTGCAAGCATCCGAACTGGGTCATGGGGCGCAAGATCTCGGTCGACTCTGCCACCATGATGAACAAGGGCCTCGAGGTGATCGAGGCGCACTGGCTGTTCGGCGCGCCGGCCGCGCAGATCGAGGTCGTGATCCACCCGCAAAGCGTGATCCACTCGATGGTCTCGTACGTCGACGGCTCGGTGATCGCCGAGCTCGGCAACCCCGACATGCGCACCCCGATCGCGCACGCGCTGGCCTACCCCGAGCGCATCGCCTCGGGCGTGGCGCAGCTCGACCTGACCGCGGTCGGCACGCTGCAGTTCGAAAAGCCCGATTTCGCGCGCTTCCCGTGCCTCGCGCTCGCGTTCGAGGCGCTGGGCGCCGGCGGCACCGCGCCGGCCCTGCTCAACGCGGCCAACGAGGTCGCGGTGCAGGCCTTCCTCGATGAACGCATCGGGTTCCGCGACATCGACCGCGTGATCGCGCGCGTGATGCACGAGAACGAGCACCACCCGGCCGGCAGCATCGACGCCGTGCTCGCCTGCGACGCGCGCGCGCGCGCGGCCGCCGTCGCCATCGTGGCTGCCATCGCCGCCGCCCGCGCATGCTAGGTAAGTTCCATTCCACCCTGGCGCTGCTGCTCGCGCTCGGGCCGCTGATCATCTTCCACGAGCTGGGCCACTACCTGGTCGCGCGCCTGTTCGACGTCAAGGTGTCGCGCTTTTCGATCGGCTTCGGCCGCATCATCTGGTCGCGCCGCTTCGGCCGCGACCAGACCGAATGGGCCATTTCGATGCTGCCGTTCGGCGGCTATGTCAAATGGTGCGACAGCGCCGACCCGGACCAGCCGCCGATGGCGGCGGCCGATCTGCCGCGCCAGTTCACGCGCCAGAACGTGTGGCGCCGCATCGCCATCACCGCCGCCGGGCCGCTCGCCAACTTCCTGATCGCGATCGTCCTGTTCGCCTTCATCGGAATGCACGGCGAGACCGATCTGGCCACGCGCGTGCGCGCGACCGAGGCGGGCACGCCGGCGTTCGCGGCGGGCCTGCGCGGCGGCGAGACCATTGGCGCCGTCAACGGCAAGGCCGTCGCCGGCTGGACCGAACTGCGCTGGGAGATCATGCAGGCCTCGCTCGACAAGCGGGCGGCCGAACTGGCCGTCGACGGCGGCGCCGGGCCGCGCACCGTCACGCTGCCGGCCGCGGTGGTCGGCGCGCTCAACCTCGAGGCCGATTTCTTCGGTGCGCTCGGGCTCGGGGTCTGGTCGCCCGCGCCGAGGGTGCTTGAGGTGAAGCCGGGCGGCGCGGCCGAGCGCGCCGGGCTGCTGCCGGGCGACTTGCTCGTTACGATCGACGGCCGACCGGTTGCCGACAGCTTCGCCGCGACCAAACTGGTGCGCGCCGCCGCCGGTCGCACGCTCGCCGTCGCGGTGCTGCGCGCCGGCCATCCCGTGACGCTGGCGGTCACGCCCGAGGCGGACGACCAGGGCAAGGCTGGCAAGATCTGGCTCATTAACGCCGACCTCGGCCGCCCGCAGCTCGTCACGGTGCGCGTAGGCTTCGGCGCGGCCGTGGTCAAGGGCGTCGAGAAGACCTGGGGCGCGAGCACGATGACGCTGCGAATGATCTGGCGCATCATCACGGGCGAGGCTTCGTACAAGAATGTTTCCGGCTTGTTCACGATGGCCGACTACGCCGGAAAGACCGCGAGCCTGGGCCTGGCCGTGTACCTGGGCTATATCGCCTTCATCAGCGTCAGTCTTGGCGTGATGAATCTGTTACCGATTCCCGTTCTGGACGGTGGTTTTTTGCTGTATTATTCGCTGGAAGTTTTGACCGGACGCCCCTTGCCCGAGCGCGTACTCGAATTTGCCCAGCGTGCCGGCTTCGTGCTGCTGCTGATGCTGATGGCACTGGCCCTCTTCAACGACGCCGTGCGCTACCTGTGACAGGCGGCGCCGGCGTGCCCGAATATGTACGTTATTCATGATTGATCCATCGATTTAGCCAATGAAATTACACTCAGACCGTATTGCCTCGACCTTATTTCGCCGTAGCCTGATCGGCGCAGCCGTGCTGGCCATGTGCGCCGGCCAGGCGCACGCCGTAGAACCGTTCGTCGTCAAGGACATCCGCGTCGAGGGCATCCAGCGCACCGAGGCCGGCACCGTGTTCAGCTACCTGCCGGTGCGCGTGGGCGAGACGTTCGACGACGCCAAGTCGATCACCGCGATCAAGGCGCTGTACGCGACCGGCTTCTTCAAGGATGTGCGGCTCGAGGCCGACAACGGCGTGCTCGTGGTGCTGGTCGAGGAGCGTCCCGCGATCTCCACGGTCGACTTCACCGGCACCAAGGAGTTTGAAAAGGACGTGCTGGTCAAGGCGCTCGGCGAAATCGGCGTCGGCGAGGCCAAGATTTTCGACAAGGCCTCGGTCGACCGCGCCGAGCAGGAGCTCAAGCGCCAGTACCTGTCGCACGGCCTGTACGGCGTCAAGATCACGACCACCGTCACCCCGATCGAGCGCAACCGCGTCACCGTCATGTTCAACGTCGACGAGGGCGACACCGCGCGCATCCGCCAGATCAGCATCGTCGGCAACAAGGCGTTCTCGGACAAGGAGCTGCGCCAGATCCTCAAGCTCGACACCAGCGGCTGGTTCACCTGGTACAGCAAGGCCGACCAGTACTCCAAGACCAAGCTGACCGGCGACATCGAGTCGATCAAGTCGTTCTACCTGAACCGCGGCTACCTCGAGGTCAACATCGAGTCGACCCAGGTCGCGATCACGCCGGACAAGAAAGACATCTTCCTGACGATTAATATCACCGAAGGCGAGAAGTACACCGTCTCCGGCTTCAAGCTCGAGGGCGAGACCTTCGGCCGCGAGGAGGAGCTCAAGTCGCTCGTGCTGCTCGCGCCGGGCGCCGTGTATTCGGGCGAAGTTCTGACCGCCAGCAACAAGCGGATCTCGGAGCGGCTCGGCAACTTCGGCTACGCCTTCGCCAACGTCAACGCCAACCCCGAGATCGACCGCGACAAGCGCACCGTCGCCTTCACGTTCCAGATCGATCCGGGCAAGCGCGTCTACGTGCGCCGCATGAACATCTCGGGCAACACGACCACCCGCGACGAGGTCATCCGCCGCGAATTCCGCCAGTTCGAGTCGTCCTGGTACGACAACAGCAAGGTCAAGCTCTCGCGCGACCGGGTCGACCGCCTCGGCTACTTCAAGGATGTGACGGTCGAGACGCCAGAGGCGCAGGGCACGGCCGACCAGGTCGACGTCAACCTCGCCGTGGTCGAAAAACCGACCGGCAACTTCATGGTCGGCGGCGCCTTTTCGCAGTCCGAGAAGTTCACCTTCACGGCCTCGATCTCGCAGGCCAACTTCGCCGGCAGCGGCAACACGGTCGGCATCGACTTCAACACCAGCCGCTACAACCGCACGATCGCGTTCTCGCACACCAACCCGTACTTCACCGACGACGGCGTGTCGCGCTCGTTCCAGGTCTACCTGCGCACCAACAGCTCGCCGATGCTCAACATCGGCAGCTACTCGGTCAAGCAGCTCGGCGCCAACATCAGCTACGGCGTGCCGTTCTCCGAGGTCGACACCGTGTTCTTCGGCATCGGCGTCGAGAAAACCCAGATCAAGACCGACGAGACCAGCCCGACCGTCTACCGCAACTTCGTGAGCACCTTCGGCGGCCCGGCCAACGGCATCGGCACCGGCGAGACCAACGCGCTGCCGCTGACGGCCGCGTGGGCGCGCGACAGCCGCGACAGCGCCGTCACGCCGACCTACGGGCGCTACCAGCGCGCCAACCTCGAGATCGACGTCGTGGGCGACTCGCGCTACTACCGCGCGGTGTACGAACAGCAATATTTCCGTCCGTTGTCGCGGCTCGTCACGCTCGCGCTCAAGGGCGAGCTCAACTACGGCCACGGCCTGGGCAACAGCGCCTTCCCGGTGTTCAAGAACTTCTACGCGGGCGGCATCGGCTCGGTGCGCGGCTACCTGAGCTCCTCGCTCGGCATCGTCGATCCGGCCCGCAACGACGCCGTCGGCGGCGCCGCGCGCCTGATCGGCAACGCCGAACTGCAGATGCCGTTCCCGGGTGGCGGCGCCGACCGCAGCCTGCGCTGGTTCGGTTTCCTCGACGCCGGACAGGTCTACCAGGAGGGCGCCAAGCTGCGCGTGTCCGAGTTGCGCTTCTCGACCGGCCTCGGCGTGAGCTGGATCTCGCCGGTCGGTCCGCTCAAGTTGAGTTATGCTCTGCCTTTGAATAACAAACCGGGCGACCGTCTCGAACGCTTCCAGTTCCAGATGGGCACTGGGTTCTGACGGCCCGGATGACCCTGGCCTATTCTGTTCGTTGCTGATTTGCGGAGAACTATGTTGAACACTGTCACTGCCTCCTTGACCAAGCGCCTGGCCCTGGTGCTCGTGTGCGCCGGCGCGCTGACCCAGGCGCACGCCCAGAACATGCCCCAGGGCGCACGGATCGGCTGGGTCAGCACCGAACGGCTGTTCACCGAGTCCAAGCAGGCGCAGGCCGCCGACGCCAAGATCGAGGCCGAATTCTCCAAGCGCCAAAAGGCGATGCAGGATCAGATCGGCCACTTCAAGACGCTGTCGGACAAGTTCGACGCCGACGCGCCGACCCTTGGCGAACCCGAGCGCACGCGCCGCACGCGCGAGATGATCGACCTTGACAAGGACCTGCAGCGCAAGCAGCGCGAGTTCCGCGAGGACCTGATGCAGCGCAAGAACGAGGAGCGGGCCAACATCTCGCAAAAGGTGTACAAGCTGATCCAGCAGATCGCCGAGCAGGAAAAGCTCGACATCGTGCTGCAGGAATCGGTCTGGTTCAGCCCGCGCATCGACATCACCGACCGCCTGCTCAAGCAGATGGACAAGTAATTTTTCCACCACAGCGTTTGTAACAACGCCGTCACGAGGCGGCATATCGAGACGGAGAGCAAATGGGCACGCGGGTCGGTGAATTGGTCGAACGCTTGGGCGGCCAGCTGGTGGGCGACGCCAACCTCGAAGTGAGCGGCATCGCGCCGCTGGCCGAGGCGGACGCCTCGCACATGAGCTTTTTGAGCAACAGCAAATTGCGCGCGCAGGCCGCCGCCAGCGGCGCCGCCGCGCTGATCGTCGCGCCCGCCGACGACGCCTTTGTCGCCGCCGGGTTTGCCGGCGCGCGCATCGTCACCAACAATCCCTACGCCTATTTCGCGCGCGCCGCGCAGTACTTCGCCGCGCTCGGCGAAGTCGCGCCCGCGCCAGGCATCGACGCCTCGGCGGTGGTGGCCCCGAGCGCCGTGGTCGACCCGAGCGCGCACATCGGGCCGCTGGTGTCGATCGGCGCCGGCGCCGTGGTCAAGGCCGGCGCGGTCATCGACGCCGGCTGCGTGGTCGGCGCCGACGCCGTCATCGGCGCCCAGACCCACCTGTTCGCCAACGTCACCTTCCATGCGCGCTGCCAGATCGGCGCGCGCGGCATCATCCATTCGGGCGCCGTGATCGGCACCGACGGCTTCGGCTTCGCCAACGAGGGCGGGGTGTACATCAAGATTCCGCAAACCGGGCGCGTGATGATCGGCGACGACGTCGACATCGGCGCCAACACCACGATCGACCGCGGCGCGCTGGCCGACACGGTCATCGAGGACGGCGTCAAGCTCGACAACCAGATCCAGATCGGGCACAACTGCCGGATCGGCGCGCACACGGCGATGGCCGGTTGCGTGGGCGTGGCCGGCAGCGCCATCATCGGCAAATACTGCACCTTCGGCGGCGCCGCGATGGTGCTCGGCCACCTGACCATCGCCGACCGCGTGCACATCTCGTCGGGCAGCATGGTCTCGCGCTCGATCCACGAGGCCGGCCAGTACACGGGCTTTTATCCACTGGCCAAAAACGCCGAGTGGGAAAAAACCGCGGCGATCGTTCGCAACCTGGACGCCATGCGGGATAAAATCCGGGCGCTGGAAAAAACAATTAAAACACTGACTGATCCAAAATGACCACTACCGAAAACAAAACCCTCGACATCCACCAGATCAAGCAGTACCTGCCGCACCGCTACCCGATGCTGCTGGTCGACCGCGTGCTGACCTGGGAGTCGGGCAAGACCATCACGGCGATCAAGAACGTGACCGTCAACGAGGAATTCTTCAACGGCCACTTCCCGCACAAGCCGGTCATGCCGGGCGTCTTGATGATCGAGGCGATGGCCCAGACCGCGGCGATCCTGTCGTTCCTGACGATGGACGTCAAGCCTGACGAGAACTCGGTCGTGTACTTCGTCGGCATCGACGGCGCGCGCTTCAAGCGTCCGGTCGAGCCGGGCGACCAGCTCAAGATGGACGTCGAGATCCTGCGCGTCTCGCGCGGCATCTGGAAGTACAAGGCGGTCGGCACGGTCGACGGCAAGGTCGCGGTCGAGGCGGAACTGATGTGCACGATCCGCAGCGCGACCGACGCGAGCCAGCCAGCGGGGCAGTGATGGCGACCACGATCCATCCCACTGCGATCGTCGACCCCAAGGCCCGGCTCGGCGAAGGGGTCGCCGTCGGCGCCTATTCGCTGGTCGGCCCCGATGTGACGATCGGCGACGGCACCGTGGTCGGCCCGCACGTGGTCATCGAAGGCCACACGACGATCGGGCGCAACAACAAATTCTTCCAGTTCTGCTCGATCGGCGCGGCGCCCCAGGACAAGAAATGGTCGGGCGAGCCGACCCGGCTCGAGATCGGCGACGGCAATACGGTGCGCGAGTTCTGCACCTTCAACATCGGCACCGCGCAGGACGCGGGCGTGACCCGGCTCGGCGACGACAACTGGATCTCGGCCTATGTGCACCTGGCGCACGACTGCCAGGTCGGCAGCCACACGATCTTCTCGAACAACGCGACGCTGGCCGGCCACGTCCACATCGGCGACTGGGCCATCCTGTCGGGCTTCGCGGCGGTGCACCAGTTCTGCAAGATCGGCGCGCACGCCTTCATCGGCATGACGACCAGCCTGTCGCAGGACGTGCCGCCGTTCGTGCTGGCCGGCGGCAACCCGTCGGCCGCGCGCGGAGTCAACATCGAAGGGCTCAAGCGGCGCGGCTTCACGCGACCCGAGATCGACGCCATCCGCGCCGCCTACAAGACCATCTACCGCGCCGGACTCACGCTCGAAGAGGCCAAGACCGAACTGGCGGCGGCGGCCGGGCAGGGCGGCGAGGGCGCCGCGCACATCCAGACCATGCTCACCTTCCTCGACAACGCCAGCCGTGGCATCGTCCGCTGATATCTCGGTCGCGCTGGTCGCCGGCGAGGTGTCCGGCGACATGCTCGCCGCGCGCCTGCTGGCCGGACTGCGCCCGCAGCTGCCCGCGGCGCGCTTCCACGGCATCGGCGGCCCGCGCATGGAGGAGCAGGGCTTCGTCTCCGACCTGCCGATGGACACGCTGACCGTGCGCGGCCTGTTCGAGGTGATCCCGCGCTACCGCGAAATCAAGGGCATCCAGAACACGCTGCGCGACCGCCTGCTGGCCGAGCGCCCGGACGTGTTTATCGGCGCCGACTATCCGGGCTTTAACCTAGGGCTCGAGGAGCAGTTGCGCAACGCCGGGATACCGACGGTGCACTTCGTGAGCCCGCAGATCTGGGCCTGGCGCGGCGGGCGCATCAAAAAAATCATCAGGGCGGTCTCGCACATGCTCGTGATCTTCCCCTTCGAGGAGGCGATCTACAAGGCGGCCGGGGTGCCGGTGACCTATATCGGCCACCCGCTGGCCGAGATGATCCCGCTTCAGTGCGACACCGCCGCGGCGCGCCGCAGCCTCGGCCTCGAGGGCGCAGGGCGCGTGGTCACGATCATGCCGGGCAGCCGCATGGGCGAGCTCAAATACCTTGCCGCGCCGTTCGCCGGCGCGGTGGCGCTGCTGGCCCGGCGCGACCCGGCGTTGCGCTTCATCGCGCCGATGGCGGGCGAACGCCAGCGCGCCTACTTCACCGAACTGCTGGCCGCGGCCGGGCTGGCCGACGCCCCGATCACGCTGGTCGACGGCCAGTCGCACACGGCGATCGCCGCCGCCGACGCGGTGCTGGTGGCCTCGGGCACGGCCACGCTCGAGGTGGCGCTGCATAAAAAACCGATGGTGATCGCCTACAAGGTCATGCGCGCGTCGTGGGAGATCATGCGCCACATGGGCTACCAGCCCTGGATCGGCCTGCCCAACGTGCTCGCGCGCGAGTTTCTGGTGCCCGAATTGCTGCAGCACGCGGTCACGCCGCAACAGCTGGCCGACGCCGTGTGGCAGCAGCTCGAGGACGGCGCCGGTCGCACGCGGCTCGAGGCGCGCTTCACCGACATGCACCACAGCCTGCTGCGCAACAGCGCGCAGGAAAGCGCCGACGCCGTGATGCGCATCATCACCTCGTCCAGATCGCAATGAGTCACCAATAAGCTCCCCCGAAGCCCCCATGAGAAAAGCCAAAGTCAATTTTTACCCGGGCCTGAAGGGCGCGCTGCCGTTTTCGAGCGCCGACATCGTCTGCGGCGTCGACGAGGCCGGGCGCGGGCCGCTGGCCGGCCCGGTGTTCGCGGCCGCCGTGATCCTCGACCCGCGACGCCCGATCGACGGCCTGCGCGACTCGAAAAAACTGAGCGAGGCGCGCCGCAACGAACTGGCGCCGCTGATCCGCGAACATGCGCTCGCGTGGGCCGTGGCCGAGTGCTCGCACCACGAGATCGACACCATCAATATTTTGCAGGCGACCATGCTGGCGATGCGGCGCGCGGTCGAGGCGCTGTCGACGCTGCCGACGCTGGCCCTGATCGACGGCAACCGCTGCCCCGTGATGCTGGTGCGCAGCCTGGCCATCGTCGAGGGCGACGACAAGGTGCTCGCCATCTCGGCCGCCTCGATCCTGGCCAAGACCGCGCGCGACGCCGCGCTGGTCGCCCTGCACCTGCAGTATCCCGAATACGGCTTCGACCAGCACAAGGGTTACGGCACCGCGCTGCACCTCGAACGGCTGCGCGCGCACGGGCCCTGCCCGGTGCACCGGCGCTCGTACGCGCCGGTGCGCGCCCTGATCCCGGGCCTGCAGGCGGCAACGCCGGTCAACGGGGAGTTGTTCGCATGAGGACCGTGAGCTCGCGCGAGAACCCGCTGTACAAGGAGCTCAAGCAGCTGGCCGGCAGCTCGCAGGCGCGGCGCAAGGCCGGCCGCACCCTGCTCGACGGCGTGCACCTGTGCGAATCGTACCTGCAGCTGCGCGGCGCGCCGCTGCAATGCATCGTGGCCGAGGGCGCGCTGGCCAACCCCGAGGTGGCCGCGATCGTGCAGCGGGTCGAGCACGCGCGCGTGCATTGCACGGCGCTGCCCGACGCGCTCTACAACGCGCTCAGCCAGGTCGAGCACGGGGTCGGCATCATGTTCCTGATCGACACCCCGGCGCGCGCCGTGCCGGGCGTGCTGCGCGCCTCGGCGGTCTTGCTCGACAACCTGCAAGACCCGGGCAACGTCGGCTCGATCCTGCGCAGCGCGGCCGCGGCCGGCATCACCGAGGTCTACTGCAGCAGCGGCACCGCGTTCTGCTGGTCGCCCAAGGTGCTGCGCGCGGCGATGGGCGCGCACTTCGTGCTCGAGATCTACGAGAACGTCGAGCTCGCCACGCTCGTGCGCGAGGCCGCCGTCGCGGTGCTGGCCACCAGCGGTTACGCGACCGTGCGCCTGTACGAGGTCGACCTGCGCCAGCCGGTCGCGTGGCTGTTCGGGCACGAGGGGCAGGGCGTGGCCGACGACCTGCTGGCCCTGGCCAGCCACCAGGTCGTCATTCCGCACCTCGGACAGATCGAGTCGCTCAACGTGGCCGCCTGCGCCGCGGTGTGTTTTTTCGAGCAGCTGCGCCAAAATCAGTCTGCCGGAATTAGTTGATCTGATGTAATCTTGATAGCGGATTCAAAGGGGGCTACGATGGACATCGCGCACTTACATTTTCTGGTGGCAGACACCGACGCGGCCAAGCGCCGCGCGCTGGCCGGCATGCTCTGCCAGTTGGGGGCCGCCCATGTCGGTGAGCTCAGCGACGGCCACGCGGTGCTGCGCCGCCTGCAGGAGCCGGGCGTGCAGCCGGTCGACATCGCCATCGTCGACCTCGCGCTGCCCGGCCTCGACGGGCTCGCGCTGATCCGCCACCTGGCGCAGGGCGAGTGCGCCACGCGCATCATCATCATCGGGGCGCAGGAGAAAAGCCTGCTGTTCGCGGTCGAGACCACGGCCCACGCCTACGGCGTCGACCTGCTCGGCACCATCGCCAAGCCGGTCTCGGAGCACGCGCTGCACGCGCTGCTCGAGCATTACGTGGCGCCGGAGCCGCCGTCGCAGCGGCACGAGGAGCCGACCTTCGGTTTCGCCGAGGTGCAGGCCGGCCTCGCCGCCGGCCAGTTCGAACCATTCTTCCAGCCGAAAATCGAGCTCGCGACCGGCCATGTCAAGGGCCTCGAGGCGTTCGCGCGCTGGATCCATCCCGAGCTCGGGGTGCTCACGCCGGCCTCGTTCGCGGGGGCGCTCGAGCGCAACAAGCGCATCGACATGCTCGACTGGACCATGCTCGAGCGCTCGGTGGCGCGCTGCAGCGAATTGCACGGCGCCGGCATCCCGATGGCGATCTCGCTCAACCTCGCGCACGAGACGCTGGCGCACGCCGACTTCATGCAGGAGGTCAGCGCCTGCCTCGCGCGCCACGGCGTGCTGCCCGATTACATCACCTTCGAGATCACCGAATCGGCCGCGCTGACCGACGACGCCGGCTTCCTCGAGCGCATGGTGCGCCTGCGCATGCTCGGCTTCGGGCTCGCGATCGACGACTACGGGACCGGTTCCTCGAACCTGCAGTTGCTCGCGCGCGTGCCGTTCACCGAGCTCAAGATCGACCGCAGCTTCGTCGACGGCGCCTCGAAGCGGCGCGTGCTGGGCACGGTGCTCAGTTCCTGCCTCGGGCTGGCGCGCAGCCTCGAGCGCAAATCGGTCGCGGTCGGGGTCGAGACGCGCCAGGACTGGGACTTCCTGCAGGGGCTCGGCTGCACCTACGCGCAGGGTTACCACATCGCCAAGCCGATGCCGGCCGAGAAGATCGCGGACTGGATGGAGGAGTGGCGCCAGTTTTTCTGACGGGGCAAGGTGCGGGACTTTGTTGCCACGATCAGCGGCGGCAGCCAAACCAAAACATCGTCCTCGCGCATGCGGGGAC